>JAFYZW010000073.1 GCA_017548545.1 Bacteroidales bacterium
CCTGGCGAAATCCTCACGCGTGGTATGAATGTGATGTTGGGTTACTACAAGAACGACGAGGCCACCCATAAGGCCATCGATGCCGATGGCTGGCTCCACACGGGCGATATGGGTGTCATGGATTCGGTAGGCAACATTTTCATCCGTGGTCGCATCAAGAACATGCTGCTCTCACCCTCTGGTCAGAACGTTTATCCCGAGGAGATTGAAGCTGTGGTCAATTCGATGCCCTACGTCGCCGAGTGTGTAGTGGTACAGCGCGAGCATCGCCTTGTTGCCCTTGTCTATCCCGATCGTCAGGTGGCTGATTCTGCAGGACTCCACAACGACGAGGATATCCTCAAGTTCTTCAATTCCCGACGCAATCAGCTCAACGCAGTCTTCCCACCCTACGCTCAGGTCAATGCCTTCGAGCTCGTCGAGCACGAATTCGAAAAGACTCCAAAGAAGAGCATCAAGCGCTTCCTTTATAGTTGATAACTCAATTTTCGCATTTGCTCAACTTGTTGATATAGGGGAGTAAACAGGAGTTAATGGGAGTTAGCGGGAGTTAACGGACGTTACCTTCGCCTGTAGAAAAATGGTTCCAACAGTACATTCGTCCGTTAACTCCACAGGCTAAAAGCCTGTTAACTCCTTTTTACTCCCGATAACTCCCTTATAGTTTCTGTAGATTCGAAACTTGGATTAATTGATAATTGAGTATGCTCTATTTCACCTCCGACTATACGGTGGGCGCGCATCCCGAAGTGATGGAGCGCCTCATCCAGACTAATCTCGAGCACACCGTAGGCTACGGTGCCGATCATTATTGCGAAGAGGCCAGGCAACTTATTCGCAAGGCATGTAATGCACCCCAAGCCCTTGTGCAGTTTCTCGTGGGAGGCACCCAGACCAATGCCACCGTCATCGATGCTTTGCTGCGTCGTCACGAGGGTGTGATGGCAGCCACTACGGCGCACATCAACGTTCATGAGAGTGGAGCCATCGAGCATAGTGGACACAAGGTTCTCGTTCTTCCCAGTCACGACGGAAAGGTTAGTGCCGATGAGGTGGATCGTTATGTCAGCGATTTCTATCGCGACGACACCTTTGAGCACATGGTTGCTCCCGGCTTGCTCTACATCACGCAGGCCACCGAATATGGCACTATCTATTCACTCGCCGAGCTCGAAGCCCTTAGCGCCGTTTGTCATAAGCATGGTATCCCGCTTTTTCTCGATGGCGCGCGTCTTGGCTATGCCTTGGCTTCCGATGCGGCCGACTTTACTATGGCTGACATCGCCCGTCTCTGCGACGTGTTCTACATCGGTGGTACCAAGGTAGGCGCCCTCTTCGGCGAAGCCGTTGTTGCTGCCGATCCCGCTCGCTTGCCGCATTTCTTCCCCCTTGTCAAGCAGCATGGTGCCCTGTTGGCCAAAGGTCGTCTCCTCGGATTGCAGTTCGGAACACTCTTTACCGACAATCTTTACACCCGTATCGCAAGTCATGCCAATATTTTGGCACAACGCATTCGCCAGGCGTTCCAGCAACAGGGCTACAAGGTCGCCATCGATTCGCCCACCAATCAGCAGTTCTTCATCCTCCCCAACGATGTGATGGACCGTCTCAGCGAGCATGCGTCCTTCGAACTTTGGGGCCCTCGAGGCGAACATGAAACCACGGTCCGCTTCGTCACCAGCTGGGCCACAACGCCCGACGATGTCGATGCGCTTTGTAACCTCCTCAGCAATCTCTAAAAGGATTTTAGTCACTATAGCATCTATAGCTACTATAGCATCTATACCATCAAATACCAAACAAAAATGCAATACCAGAAACGTATCCTGCTCATCGACGATATCGGCAACGTAGCCAATGCGATGCGTGAAGCTTTTGCTAACGACAAGAACATCGAATTGGTATGTTCTTCGTCGGCACGCAATGAGCTTCGAAACAAGTTGGGCTATGACTATTTCATCATCTACATCAATCACGAAGGTCTGATAGCCGACCTTCGTAATCTGGTGGCCTACGTCACAGCCTTCCTCAACTACATGAGCCCCGTGATGCTTGCCTTCTCTTCCGATTACGACTTCATGGGCACCTCTGTGATTCCGGGACTGGGTTTCTTGCCGTTGCCCCTCAATGTCGATGTCATTCATAAGCAGGCGCTCAATGCCATCGATATCTTGTCGGCCAATCGAAGCATCAACGATGTGTCGCACTTGCCCGGCAATTATGCCATCGATGCCACGTTGCGCCACAAGATTGAAAAAGGCGATAAGTTCGTGCTCGTTTACATCGACATCGATAAGTTCAAACCCTACACCGACTACTATGGCCTGTATATGGCCGGACAGCTCATTGGCTTTCTGACCGAGATTCTCAGCAACGCTGTGGCTCATTATGGGTCGAAGAATGATTTCATTGGCCACATCGGCGGCGACGACTTCGTACTCATCCTCAACGACTATCCTTATGCCGAGGATATTGGTAACGAAATCATCCGTCAGTTCGATGCCAATGTCTCCAAATATTATGAGCCTGAAGATCTCGAACGAGGTTACATCGAGGTGCTCAACCGTAAGGGCGAAAAAGACCGCTTCGGTCTCATCAGCCTTTCGATAGCCATGGTAAGCAACGAATCCCGTCATTTCGACTCTACCGACGAGGTGTATAAACGGATGATGCTGGCCAAGGACGAAGCCAAGCAGATCAGTGGCTCGGTGATGTTGTGCGATACTTCAAAACTGTAGCCTATGGCGAATCGTAGTGACAGGAACGTCGCTCTGCTCAACGCCGATCCCCGCCGTTCGATACCACGGTTGGCATTGCCCGTCATGGTCACGATGATCATCACCTCGCTCTACAACGTGGTCGATGGCATCTGGATTGCCGGATTGGGCGAATCAGCCATTTCGGGCATCGGACTCATCACGCCCTTGTGGATGGTCATCACGGCCGTAACCAATGGCTTGGCACATGGCGCAACCAGCACAGTGAGTCGGCTTGGCAGTCACGACAAGCCATTGGCCGAGAAAGCTGCCGAACATGCCATCGTCCTCTATCTCGTAGGGGCCCTCATTCTCACCGTGGCCCTGATGGCTGTCCTGCGTCCCTACTTGAATTACTTCGATGTCGAAGGCACCACACGTCAGGCAGCCATCGGCTATGCTCAACCCCTCTTCCTCGGTCTGGTGGGCTTCACTATGCAGAACGGCTGTGCAGGCCTGATGCGTGCCGAAGGCGACACTCGTCGCCCCATGTATGCTTGTTCCTTGGGCCTGATACTCAATGGCTGTCTCGATCCCGTCTTCATCTATACGCTTGGGATGGGAGCCGCAGGTGCCGCCGTCTCCACCGTCGTCACCTCGTTCCTTAGCGCTGCCATTATGCTCTATTGGATGTTCGTCAAACGCGACACCTTCTACCGTATGCGTCTGCATGGCATCTTGCATCCCGAGTGGGATAAGGCCATCGCCCGCGACATCCTCAGCACAGGCATTCCCGCTTCTCTCGAACTGATCATGATGTCCGTTGCCAGCTTCATGTTCTACTCCTTCATCCAGACCCTGGGTGGCGATTATGGCGTGAGTGTCTATTCTTCGGGCTACCGTCTCTACCTGCTCAATCTGATGCCCGTCTCGGCCCTCAGCCTTGCGTCTGTTGCCATTGTCGGCACATGGTACGGGAAGGGCGATATGGTCAATCTGCGGCGCACGCACAACTACTGCACGCTCTATGCCGTGACCGTTGGCCTTGTCATCACCTGCCTGGTGGTCCTCTTTTCCCATCAGCTCTCGCAGCTCTTCGCTCTTACGTCCGACGACGTTGCCCTCATCGATGGCATCAACCGCTACATTCGCATCACGGCCTTCTGCATCCCCTTCCTGGGCCTCGGCTTGCCTTCCACCTTCATGTATTTAGGTATGGGTAAAGGCACTTACAGCCTCGCCTGGACCATTATCAACGAGGTGATATGCGCTGTGTCGGCCACCTATCTCCTGGGCTTTGTCTTCAATCTGGGCCTTGTTGGCATGTGGTGGGGCTTCGTCCTGGGCCGTGGCTTTGCCAGCATCTGTAACTTTATTTTCGCACGATACACAATTAATCGACTATCATGAATAAGAAAAAGAATGTCGTTGTCATCGACGATCGAGGCGATCTATTCCATCTCCTGACCTTGTCGTTCATCGTTAATCCCACCATCCAGCTTATCCGCACAAGTTCCGATACCGACGAGTTGGACAAGACGTTGCTTCTCGAAGACTATCTCATCATCGTCAACGAGGAAGGCTTGAAAGCCGATATCACCGAGTTGGTGAGGGGGCTTCACGTGCGCAACAAGTTCACCATCGCACCTATTGTCGTCGCTACCGGCAAACGCTATGAGCTGAGTGAAGATGTGTTGAAGCTCGTTCCCGTCATCAGCGTCATCTCCAAGGATGTTGACCCCTCACTTCTGGGACATCACCTGAGCAACTTCATCGATTCCATCGATTCGAACCGTAACCTGAATGCGCTTTCAGGTCTGCCCGGCAACAATGTCATCGGCCTGAAGATTCGCGACTGCAAGGCCGACGACAAGGATTTCGCCGTGATGTATATCGACCTCGACAACTTCAAGGAGTACAACGAGTACTACGGATTCTACAAGGGTGATCAGGTGCTCTCTTTCCTCGCCAGGACGCTCTACGATGTGATGCGCGAATGTGGCGCCGAGACCGATTTCGTTGGGCATGTGGGCGGCGACGACTTCATCATGATCCTTCAGCACCTCAATGTCGTCAAGGAGATAGGCGACCGCATCATCGCCCATTTCGATGCCGGCATCTCCAAGTTCTACGAGGCAAAGGATTTGGAGAACGGATACATTGAAGCCCGCAATCGTACTGGTCAGATCGAGCGCATCAACATCATGAGCATCTCCATCATCGTCATGTATTCCGACGAAATCCGCTCCACACCCGTCAACGAGGTCTATAAGCGCATGATGCTCTACAAGAAACGCGCCAAGATGGTGCGCGGCAGCGTGCTCCTCAAGGATTTCAAATAGAAAGAGAGAGGTTAGGAAATTTTCCTAACCTCTCTCTCGTACCCCAAGCGGGGGTCGAACCCGCACGGCCTTTTGGGCCAAGGGATTTTAAGTCCCTCGTGTCTACCGATTCCACCATCAGGGCAGGGGTCTTGACGATGCGCGTTGTAGTCGCATTTCGTTTTTGACGGGCGCAAAGATACGCGTTTTTTCTGAAACAACCAATTTTTTCGGGCGAAAAATGTCAATTCTGTGTACAAAAAATAGCAAAATGCCCCATTTTGATGGTTCGAAATATGTTTTTCCGTATTTTTAACGAAAAGTTTCAAGCCAAATATTTGTTTTTCAAAATTTATTCATTATCTTTGCACCCAATATACTATAACGTCATTGATATTATACGCGAATTATAGTTAGTATCAATAGAATACTGCCATAATTCTTTTGTTAAGATAACCCAAACCGATGAAGAAAAAGATTATCATCTACCAGGCTTTGGTACGTCTGTTCGGTAATGGAAATACGACCCGTGAATACAACGGCACGATAGAACAGAACGGCTGTGGAAAGATGAGTGACTTTTCGGAGGTGGCACTGCGTTCGATACGCAAGCTGGGCTGCAACTACATCTGGTACACCGGATTGCTGCAGCAGGCATCGGCCACCGATTATTCAAGATATGGTATTCCCCGCCAGAACCCCCAGATACTGAAGGGTATTGCGGGTTCACCCTACGCCATTTCCGATTATTATAGCGTGTCCTGCGACTTGGCCGATGATCCCGATCGCCGCATGGAGGAATTTGATGCCCTTGTCGAACGCACCCACAAGATGGGTCTCAAGATGATCATCGACTTCGTTCCCAACCACGTTGCCCGTCACTACAAGAGTGTTACCAAGCCCAAGAATATCAGCGACCTCGGAGAGTACGACATTGTCGAACACCCCTTCAATCCCCAGAACAATTTCTATTACTGCAGCGAACCCTTGCATCTCGATAGGATAGGGGTGGAGCCCAATCCCGAGATGGGACCTTATGTCGAGAATCCAGCCTGTGCCACCGGCAACGACGTCTTCACTGCCTGGCCCGACAAGTACGATTGGTACGAGACCGTGAAGCTCAACTTCGGCATCGACTACATGGGCGGCGGGCGCGACTACTTCGAACCTTTGCCCAACACCTGGCTTAAGCTGCGCGACATCCTCGAATATTGGACCCGCAAGGGTGTCGATGGCTTCCGCTGCGACATGGCCTTCATGGTGCCCGTCGATTTCTGGCATTGGATCATCCCGCAGATCAAGGCCATCAACCCCGACATCATCTTCATCGCCGAGATCTACGAGCCCGCGCTCTACTCCAGCTACATCAACTACGGCGGTTTCGACTACCTCTACGACAAGGTGGGTCTCTACGACACCCTGCGCCGCATCGTCGAATGCCGCGAGTCGGCCAGCGCCATCACCCAGGTATGGCAGAGCCTCAATGGGGTGCAGGAGCACATGCTCAACTTCCTCGAGAACCACGACGAGCAGCGCCTCGCCTCCGACTTCTTCGCCGGCGATCCCATCAAGGGGCGTCCCGCACTCATTGTCAGCGCGCTCATGAACAACTGCCCCTTCCTCAACTACTTCGGGCAGGAGCTCGGCGAACGCGGCATGGACCGTGAGGGTTACTCCGACCTCGATGGCCGCACCTCCATCTTCGACTACTGGACCGTCGAAAGCATCTACCAATGGCGTGGCAAGCAGGGACTGTGGCGTCGCCATCAGTTGCCCAAGAGCGTGCGCGACCTGCGCGACTACTACAACAAGGTGTTCGATATCGCCAATTCCTGCGATGCCCTGCGCGAAGGCGAATTCTACGACCTCACATATTGCAACTACAACAATCCCGACTACAACATCCACCGCACGTTCAGCTTCATTCGTCACTCTAAGCACGACTTGGCACTCGTTGTGGTCAACTTCCAGGGTGAGGAACAGGACATCGCCGTCAATGTGCCGCAGGAGGCTTGGGACTATGTAGGCATCACGCCTGGTCGTCGTCGTCATGTGCAGAACCTTCTCACGGGCGAATGGGACTTCGGCGTCTTCTCGACCACCGAGCCCGTGCGCGTCAAAGTACCCGCCTACGATGCCGTCGTTTTGCGCATAAAAGGTAAATAATAATGAAAATTCAGTAAAATTGGAGCAGAAATAGCAAATTATTTGCAATTTCTGCCCATTTTTTTACCGACCTATTGTTTTAAAGGTTATATTTGCACCGTATTATATATATTCATATAAATATGAACAACAACTTCCTCGTTTTCTCGGGTCGTGCTTCGCGTTACCTCGCCGAAAAGATTTGTGCCAATTTGGGCTGCCCCCTTGGCAATCTGCTGATTCAGACGTTTGCCGATGGTGAATTCGGCGTCTCGTTCGAAGAATCCATCCGTGGCAAGTATGTATTCCTCGTGCAGAGCACATTCCCCAGTGCCGACAACCTCATGGAGCTGCTCCTCATGATCGATGCCGCCAAGCGCGCCTCGGCTGCTCAGATTGCCGCCGTCGTCCCATATTTCGGATGGGCGCGTCAAGATCGGAAGGACAAGCCGCGTGTAGCTATCGGTGCCAAGCTGGTGGCCGACATGCTGGCTACGGCAGGCATCAACCGTCTCATCACCATGGATCTCCATGCCGACCAGATCCAGGGATTCTTCGATTGCCCCGTCGATCATCTCTACGCTTCCAGTGTCCTCATGCCTTACATCGCCAACGAGGTAGGCCTCGACAACCTTGTGATGGCATCGCCCGATGCTGGTGGATCGAAGCGCGCGTTCACCTACTCCAAGTACTTCAACGTACCTATGGTCATGTGCGACAAGCATCGCGACAAGCCCAACTCCATCGGTGAGATGTTCCTCATCGGCGACGTTTCCGGCAAGGATGTCGTGCTCGTCGACGACATGGTCGATACCGCTGGCACCATCACCAAGGCTGCCGATCTCATCATGCAAATGGGTGCCCGCAGCGTCCGCGCTTGCGCCAGCCATTGCGTCATGTCGGGTCCCGCCAGCGAGCGTGTCGATAACAGCATGCTCAAGGAGATCGTCTTCACCGACTCCATCCCATATCGCGGCTCCAGCCCGAAGGTCAAGACCATCACCATCTCCAACCTTTTTGCCGAGACCATCCGCCGCGTCATGAACAACGAACCCATTTCGAGTCAGTTCTTAATTTAATTAAAATGAAGCATTTTCTTACGACACTTGCAGTGGCGTTGACCCTTTGCGGCAGCGCCTTGATGGCACAGCAGATGCCACAGATGCCACCCTTGCCCATGGATCCTCAGGTCCGCTATGGCAAGCTTCCCAACGGCCTTACTTACTACATCCGTCACAACGACCTGCCCGAGCATCATGCCGAGTTCTTTATCGCCCAGAAGGTCGGTTCCGTCCTCGAAGAGGAGAGTCAGCGCGGCCTTGCCCACTTCCTTGAGCACATGGCGTTCAATGGCACCAAGAACTATCCCGACAAGGGCCTGCTCGAATACCTGCAGCGTCATGGCGTGAAGTTCGGCACCAACGTCAATGCCTACACTTCCATCGACGAGACCGTCTATAACATCTCCGACGTGCCCATCGACGAGGCGCTCCATCCAGGCATCGTCGATAGCTGTCTGCTCATCCTCCACGACTGGAGCGGCTATCTCACCCTCGATGGCGACGAGATCGACAAGGAGCGTGGCGTCATCCACGAGGAGTGGCGCACCCGCAACAGTGCAGCTTTGCGCATGTACGACGTCATCCTTCCCAAGCTCATCCCCGGCAACCGTTATGCCGAGCGCATGCCCATCGGTCTGATGTCGGTGGTCGATAACTTCTCCTACGACGAGCTGCGC
This sequence comes from Bacteroidales bacterium, assembly GCA_017548545.1. Lineage (GTDB taxonomy): Bacteria > Bacteroidota > Bacteroidia > Bacteroidales > UBA3663 > Liminaster. The sequence goes on from JAFYZW010000073.1 coordinate 8,901, forward strand.
AACTACTACCACAAGTGGTATCGTCCCGACCTGCAGGGCATCTTCGTCGTTGGCGACGTCGATGTCGATGCCGTCGAGCAGAAGATTGCTGCCCTTTGGTCCGATATCCACACCCCCGAGGACGCTGCCGAGCGCGTTTATTATCCTGTCGAGGACAACGAGGCTCCCCTCGTAGCCGTTGCCAGCGACCCCGAGCAGTCGTATAACCTCCTTTCGGTCATGTACAAGAGCGACCCGCTGCCCGACGAAGTCAACCTTACGCAAGTGGGCTACATGACCAGCATCATCAAGAACATCATCTCTTCGGCACTCAACCAGCGTCTGCTCGAGCTTACCCAGAAAGCCGATGCACCCTTCCAGCAGGCAGGTGCCGACTTCGGCAAATACCTCGTCTGCAAGACCAAGGAGTGTTTCGAGCTCGATATCATCTTCCGCGAGAACGAGTGGCAGAAGGGCCTCGATGCAGCCATGGGCGTTGTCCTTTCGGCAGCCAAGTACGGCTTCACCGACAGTGAGATCGAGCGCGTCAAGGCCGACATCATGAGCGGCATGGAGAATGCCTACAACGAGCGCGACAAGCAAAAGAACCGTCCCATCGTGCGCGAGATACAGCGTCACTTCCTCACCGCCGAGCCCATGCCCGGCATCGAGATGGAGTGGCAGATGGTACAGCAGCTCCTTCCCATGTTCAGCGCTGCGATGATCAATCAGGTGATGGCGCAGGTGGTTACTCCCACCAACGTGGCCCTCTTGATCATGGGTCAGCAGAAGGAAGGCAATGTGCTGCCTACCGAGGAGGAACTCCTTGCTGCCTACAATGCTTCGCTCCAGCAGGAGGTAACAGCCTACGAGGAGGAACTCAGCGGCATCGAGCTGCTTCCCAATGCACCTGCACGCACCGGAAAGGTGGTCAAGGAGGAGGCAGGCGATTGGGGTTCCACGGTTTGGACCCTCTCCAATGGCGTCACCGTGGTCTATAAGCCCACCGACTTCAAGAAGGACCAGGTGCTCATGAGCGCCTATTCGAAGGGAGGCACACGCCTCGACATGAGCCAGCCCAACATCGTGCGTCAGTGCATCGAGGATATGGCCACTGTCGGAGGTCTCGGTCAGTTCAGCAGCACCGATCTTCCCAAGGTACTCGCCGGCAAGCATGTCTCAGTCAACCTCAGCGTCGATGGTTTGAGCGAAAGTCTCAGCGGCTCGGTAGCACCCAAGGATCTGCGCACCCTCTTCGAGCTCGTCTATCTCAACATGACCGACCTGCGTTACGACGAGGAAGCTTATCAGGCATGGTTCAATCGTCAGAAGACGCAGCTCGAGATGATTCAGGACAACCCGCAGAAGATCATGAGCGACTCTCTGCAGCTCACCCTCTATCCCGGTCGTCCCGACATGGTGCCCACCCAGCTCGCCGACCTCGACCTGCTCGACTACCGCAAGGGCTATGAACTTGGCAAGAAGCGCTTCGCCAATGCCGCCGACTTCACCTTCTACTTCGTCGGCAACATCGACGAGGATAGCCTGCGCCAGATGTCCGAACAATATCTCGCCAACCTTCCCGCCACCACTGAGCGCGAACAGCGTCCCGATCCCGTGCTCCCGGTAGCCGGCAGCCGCGAGAACCGCTTCGACCTGCCCATGCAGCAGGCCAAGACCTCGGTCTATGACATCTTCTACCTCTACGATACACCTTACACCCCCAAGGAAGGACTCACCGCCAGCATGCTTGGCCAGAGCGTCAGCATCATCTTCACCGAGACCATCCGCGAGGAGGAGGGTGCCGTCTATTCGCCCCATGCACAGGCCTCGATGGATGCTAATACCGGTCTGCTCACGCTCCTCTATCTCTTCGATACGGGTGCCGAGAAGCTCGAGAATGCCGAGGCTGTCGCTTATCGCGAGATCCAGAAGATTGCCAACGAAGGCGTGCGCGACGATGTCTTCCAGAAGGTTCACGACTACATGGTCAAGAGCCATCAGGAGCAGGTCAAGGAGAACAGCTATTGGCTGAGCAACCTGCAGTCGAAGCGTGAGTTCGGCATCAACAGCGTCGATAACTGGGAAGAGACCTTCGACAGCATCACTGCCGCCGATGTCCAGGCCCTGCTCCAGCGCTTCCTCTCCGCCGAGGCCACGCGCATCCAGTTCGTCGCCAATGGTGTCGAAGTAGAGAAGTAAACGAACAATAAACTCAAAGAAAGGTCGGAGCCCTGTGAAAGCAGAGCTCCGACCTTGCAGTTAATAGTAGAAGGTTACGGAAGAAAGTTCGTTGAAACAATAATGGAGTTATCAGGAGTAAACTGGAGTTAACAGGCTTTCAGCCTGTGGAGTTAACGGACGAATGTACTGCTGGATCCTGTTTCGACAAGCGAAGGTAACGTCCGTTAACTCCCGCTAACTCCCGTTAACTCCCGTTTACTCCCCTAAATTATTTATTTTGCTTCGCCATCGCCATAGATGAAGGCGAAGGCTCCGCTGGTGTATTCGAAGATTTCATCGTCGCGGAAGAATCGCTTCAGCTCGATTTCGGCGTTCGAGGTCGAGTCGCTGGCGTGAACGATGTTCTGCTGGTTGCTCATCGAGTAGTCGCCACGGATGGTGCCGGGCGCTGCCTCGCGACCGTTGGTCGAGCCGGTCATCGTACGTACCACCTGCACGGCATCACGTCCTTCGAGGGCAAGGGCAATCACGGGAGAGGTCTGCATCGAGGCTGCCAAAGCGGGGAAGAATGGACGATCGACGAGGTGGGCATAGTGCTCGCGCAGGATCTCGTCCGAGAGCTGCATCATCTTCATGCCTGCAATGCGCAGTCCGCGACGCTCAAAACGATTCACGATCTCGCCAATCAACTGACGCTGTACGCAGCTGGGCTTAAGTAATACTAAGGTTTTTTCCATGTTGGTAATGTATTAATGGTTGAGGTAATATTCACTCGATTGTGGTGACAAATATACACATAGTTTCCGAGAATAACGCGGTTAATGGCGATTTTTTTAGAATTATGGCCACATTTGACATTTTTTTCCGCCAAATATTCCGATAAATGCAAGCCGAGTTTGCAAGGATGGAGCTGACGCACGAGTTTTGATGGGCTTCCGTGTTTTTCCACCCCCTCTATTTGGTATCCTCCTCCTTTTTTCGTTACTTTGCACCATCCATTTCGACAAAACGATACTATCAAGAAAAGAAGGTGAAAATGGATTTGAGACGTGGGCTTCAATAGCCCGTCTCTAAATCCGGAAAATTGCAGGTCCAATACCTGCAAAAAATTGCACTTCGTGCATAAAATAAACTGGGTCCCAAGACGATCGCCATTTCGACCCGCATTATTTTATGCGTCAGCAATTTTATGTGACCTATTGAAGGTCACAATTTTCCGGCAGCCTGGCTCGGCTATTGATGCCTGAGCCGCTGCCATTTTCACAAAAATAAAAGAAAAAAAGTGAATCTATGAAAAAAGAGAATGCATTAGAGCCGGCGAAGGTGACCGAGAAGGCGCCAGGACTGAAACAGATCGAGCTGTGTACCGACGGCAAATACCGTTGGGTGTATGAATTCAACATGTTGAAGAACCCGACCATCTTCTTCACGGTGCTCAACATCTTCGGAGTCCTCATCCTCATCCAGGTGATAATCTTCGGCATCATCGGCCTGAAGGAAGGCGACCTCCTCGGATCGCTCAAGTCAGGAGCACAGGTCGGCGCAATCATGTTGGGCATCTTCTTCGTGCTCACCATCCTCGGCTACCTCGTCGTCGCCGCCCGCTTCAACTGGAAGTATGTAGTGCTGTTCGAGATGGATCATGAAGGCATCATGCACCGTCAACTCAAGAGCCAGGTCAAGAAAGCCCAGGCCATGGGATGGATCACCGCGCTGGTCGGTTTGGTAGCAGGTCGGCCTTCGACCATCGGCGCCGGTATCCTCTCCGCCACCAAGACCTGCAGCTATTCCACCTTCTCGGCAGTGCGCAGCGTGAAGCCCTATCGTCGTCTCCACGTCATCAAGGTCAACGAGCCCTTCTGCCTCAATCAGATCTATGTCGATGAAGATTTCGACTTCGTCTATAACTTCATCCTCTCGCATTGTCCCAAGGTGAAGGGCAAAGACTTATAGATTTTTTTGAAAAGATGAAAAATCTGAAAATCTTTGTTCTTCCAGAATTCTTTAACATTAATGACCGTATAATTAGCCATTAATGACCATTAATAATATAACTTGGACAAGCAGAATTTTATCCCTAAAAGATTGGTACAGACGTATTTTTCGCCTTTAAAAAATCATTTTCACCAAAATAAATAAAACCTATGGATAATCAAAACCCCTCCGTCATCAACGCTGAGACGACAAAACTGAAGAAGATTGAACTTTGCGCCGACGGCAAATACCGCTGGGCATACGAGTACGACATGTTGCGCAATCCCAGCATCCTCTTCACCGTGCTCAAGATCTTCGCCTTCCTCGTCCTAGGGTTAGGGTTGCTCATGCTCATCCTGGGTCTATACGACGGCAACGGATTCCTCGAAACCCTTGTTTTCGCCGGCAAGATGGTACTCGTTATCGGGGGCATCTTCCTCTTCCTCGCCATCGTATCCTATCTGCTCCTCGCACTCATCTTCAACAGGAAATACATGGTGCTGTTCGAGATGGACGAGAATGGCATCCTGCACCGTCAGATGCAGAAACAGGTGAAGAAGGCCCAGGTGTTGGCATTCATCACCGCGATGGTCGGACTCATGGCAAAGAGACCCTCGACGGTGGGTGCCGGATTGTTATCGGCCACCAAGACCTCCAGCTATTCCACCTTCTCGTCTGTACGAAGTGTGAAGGCATATCGTCGTCGCCATCTCATCAAGGTCAACGAGCCGCTCAACTACAATCAGATCTATGTCGATGAGGATTTCGACTTCGTCTATAACTTCATCCTCTCGCATTGTCCGAAGGTGAAGTAGATGCATTTGGTGATGTCCGAAAAGTGTTGTATTTTTGCAGCGACCATTTCGACAAATCGAAAACAAAAGCGGAATATAACAAGAAAATGAGGTGAAAATGGATTTGAGACGTGGGCTTCAATAGCCCGTCTCACAATCCGGAAAATTGCAGGTCCAATACCTGCAAAAAATTGCGCTTCGCGCATAAAATAAAGCTCTGTCCAAATTTGATCACTCATCGACCAGCTTTATTTTTTGCGTAGTTCCCATTGCCATTTGGCAAACAAAATAGAGATATAACAAAAGTTGTTGGTTAGCTCTTCCGTCAAGAAATGGCTCTTTCGCCATGAGAATTTGCTTGTTTGCAAGATAATGCTTATCTTTGGCGCACCAAGCAAGTAGGCCTCAAATTGCAATAGGCTTCAAATCCTAATGCGTAGGCTGGTTCCGATGTCTGTAGACGAATTATTGGCCGTTCGAGACCTTATAGAAGCTTACTGTTCCAGAGACATTGGGCTTGGATTTTTTACTCCAAAAACCAATCAATCACTATGGCGAATTCAGCTAAAAGGAAGCAAACCGCAAAGGGTTTGAGATTCGAAGTCGTAAATCCGAATGCCGCAGGCATCGACATTTCCCCGAAAGAGATGCAGGTATGTGTCCCAGCGGACAGAGACGGAGACTGCAACCGCACATTTGGTGTCTACACAGACGATCTGCACTATATTGCAGAATGGCTCAAGGCGTGCCGCATCGACACCGTCGCAATGGAATCAACAGGCATCTATTGGCTTCCCATCTTCCGTGTACTGAAAGACAAGGGATTCGATGTCATTCTCGTAAATCCCAGTGACGTGAAGAACTATTCCGGCCGCAAGACAGATGCATCCGATGCCGAATGGCTGATGATGCTCCACAGCTATGGCCTGCTCAAGGGGTGCTTCCAGCCAGAGAACATTGCACGTAGTATGCGCGAACTCATCCGACACCGTGACAACCTCATTCGCTCTGCCAGTCGCGAAGTTCTGCACCTGCAAAAGGCTATGGAACAGATGAATCTCAAGTTAGACAACGTCTTTTCCGACATCCTTGGCAAGTCTGGTCAGGCAATCATAAAGGCAATCCTTTCCGGAGAACGGGATCCAAAGAAACTCTCTGCTCTTGCAGATCCGCGCTGCAGGACCAGCGTGGAAGAGATAGAGAAATCTCTCCAAGCCACATGGGATGAGGAGCATCTTTTTGAAATGAAGCAGAGTAACGCGCTATATCAGTTCTATCAGCAGCTCATTTCGGAATGCGAATCCGAAATCAATAAGATTGCAGAACGTTACACGGCCATGGTGGATGCTCCGAAGGCAGAGCTCCTACGCAGTGCGAAATACAACGCCAAGAAAAACCAGATAGGTTTTGATGTTGAAAAATACGCATTTGAACTATGGGGTGTCAATGTTATGAGAATGCCTGGCATGAGCAGAGCCTTATTGCTGCGTCTTCTCGGAGAATTAGGCCAGGACTTCACAATGAAGTTTCCAGACGTGAAGCATTTCGTAAGCTGGGCAAACCTTGTCCCGAACAACAAGATCTCAGGTGGTGTATTGCTTTCTAGCAAGGTGCCCAAGAAGAAGAATCCCGTTGGAATGGTATTCCGCCAAGCTGCAAATAGCCTAAAGGCTGCCAAGTGTCCTTTAGGAGACTATTTCAGACACATCAGGGCCAAAGGAGGTCATTTGCAGGCTATGGTCGCAACAGGCAAGAAACTTGCCTCTGTATTCTACATCATGGTGCAACGCAAAGTTGAGTATGATGAGGAAATATACACCATTCACAAAAGGACCGAACTGCAGGACAAGGTCTCTTATCTCCAAAAGCGCCTTAAACGCATGGAACTGGAACTTGCAAACTGCTCATAATCATAACTTAAACAATTTGTTATATAGAAGCAATTTTCTGCTGCCATTGGGGCAGCAAATTTTCCGGCAGAGTCTCCGCTATTGGAGCGAGAGACGAGGCCATTTTCACCAAAATATCAATGATTGTTTGTTGTTATATAGAAGCGCACATTTTAGATTTCATCCTTTCTCAGAAATAATTCTCAAATTCTCAAATTCTTGATAAAAAATTCATGATCATTCGTGATAATTTGTGTTAAGAAAAGCCACATATAATTATCGTTATTTTTGGTTACATACTTAATTTAATCATTTCCACTTCTTGATCGTCCAGACCACCACCCCCCAAACCTCGAAATTATCATCAGCATCAATCCGTATAGGCTTGAAATTGCGATTCGCAGGACGAAGCTCGATGTAACCCTCCTGGCGATGCGTGAGGTCAAGGTACTTGATGGTGAACTCCTCGTTGATGAACGCAACGATCACGTCGCCGTCCCTCGCTTGTACGGAACGGTCGATCACAGCAATGTCGCCATCACTGATACCCGCATCGATCATCGAGTCGCCCTCCACACGTCCGTAGAACGTGGCTTCAGGGTGGCTGATGAGGTCACGGTTGAAGTCGAGTGAATCATGCCTGTAGTCCTGTGCAGGCGAAGGGAAACCCGCCTTGATGGCTTCTGCATATTGGAGCTCAAGTTTCTTCTCGATGTCTCCTTTAATAATTTGTATATCAGACATACTTATATTATCAAATAGGTAAATATTCGCGCCAAAGATAAGATATTATCTTCAATATCGAAGAGAAACATATTCTATCTTAATAAAGCAAGATGTACTTGCCGTTGTCAAAACTTGAGTGCTCGTTATGTGACACATATCCCAATTGATTGGTTAGGCATATGGTTTTGCCGATAACCTTGTCCACGTTGTAATGAGAATGCCCGTAGATCCAAATGTCGATTCCAGAATCTTTGATATAGTCTTTCAATTCTACCGTGAAGGCACCATTGGCAAGACTACCCTCGAACTTTGGACATTGCATTAGAAAA
>JAFYZW010000074.1 GCA_017548545.1 Bacteroidales bacterium
AAAAGCATTATCCTTGGTAAAGTTCGAAGGATAGTGGTCAGCACGCATGGTCATGCTGTTGCCCTTTGAATAGGCAACCTCGTGACCGAGGAGCACATTGAAGCGATTGTTCTCATTGAACTCCTTATTATAATTAATGGTATTGGTCCAACGATATGACCAGCTGTCGCCCTTGTAGAGCTGGGCGGCACCGGCATACTGCACTTCGCCCGTCGAATCATCAAGGTATCCGTTATAAACGGGACCTGACCAATAGCGATTCTGCGACCAGCTACGGCTCATAAAGAGCTCGGTGTGAAGGGTGAGATCCTTGATAACATTCCAGGTGAAGCCTCCATTGGCACGCAGGGTTTGGCGCTCCTTGAGGGGCTCATAGTCGTTAATACGGGCGTATGGGCGATAGGTTTCCCAAAGGGACTGCTTTCCGTTATGCTCGACGTTGCCTTCAAGAAGTGCTGAAACGTCGCCATACTTATCCATATCCTCGTAAGAGATTGGGCGGAAACGGTAGGCATAAGAGAGGATGGATCCTGCTCCAGAAGATGTAGATTCGTCAGACATCGAACGAACTTCGGTGTAACGTGCGTCAAGGTTGAACTTGAGGGCCTTGTTGATCTGCTGTTCGACCTTTACACCCAAGTTGGCACGCTTGCTGTAGGAGCGGATCTTCATGCCTTCCTCATCCACATAGTTGAAGTTGACCAAGAACTTGGTCTTTTCGGTACCACCGCCGACCGAAAAGTCGTGGCTGTGGGAGAACGATGTGCCGTAGATGTCCTTCTGGTTGTCATGCTTCGATAGATTGCGATAGTTCTCGATATTGCCGTAAGAGCCAAGACCAAAGAGTTTGATGAACGGGGTAACATAACCACCCGATGTAAAATCTCCACTTGTCCAGCCATCGTTGGCAGCAGCATTGGCCCATACATACTTGAGATAATCGTAGGGACCCATGGCGTCGATGTAACCAGTAGGAGTGTTCCACTTGGCATAGCCATGATAGTTGACGTTGACCTTGCCTTCCTTAGCGCCCTTGGTGGTGACGAGGATTACACCATTGGCACCACGCGCACCATAGATGGCGGTGGAAGAGGCATCCTTCAGCACGTCGATGCTCTCTACCTGATCGGATGGCACATCACTAAGTGTGCCGGGGATGCCATCGATGAGGATAAGAGGTTCATTGCTCTGTGAAACGGAACCACCGCCACGAACACGGATGTTTATTGTGGCATCGGGGCGACCGTCCTGAGAAGTGACATTAACACCAGGGAGCTTACCTTGAAGGGCCTGTGCCACATTAGACACTGGCGTGGCTGCGAGAGCCTTATTGTTAACCGAAGCCACCGAACCGGTGAGGTCCTTACGGCGCACAGTCTGGTAACCAATGACGACAACGTCATCAAGCATTTCGGAATCCTCGCTTAGGGTTACCTTGATTTGAGACCTGCCATTCACGGATACACTCTGTGGGGTGTAACCAATGAAAGACACATTGAGGGTAGCGTTATCGGCTACATTCTGAATACTGAAGTTACCATCGATGTCGGTGGTAGCGCCATTGGTGGTACCAGCAACGATAACATTGGCGCCTATTATTGGCTCTCCCATTTCGTCAACTACGGTACCAGTCACGGTCTTGGTCTGGGCAAAGACAAGAGCGCTGCTGATGACACAAGCCACCAACAAAGTTGCCAATCGACCCAGCCATGTCTTGCATGTACTGCTTCTCATCTTGGAAATAATTAGTAAATGATATGTTAATTGATTATCTTGTGTGCTTATAAATAATTTTCGGCGGCGCAAAGATGAATATATTTTTTAATTTTACCAAATTTTTACGAAAAAAAGTGCAAAAAAAACGAAACATTTTTGCCTAAAAGCATAAAAAATTACAAAAAAGCCATGTTTTTTAGCGCAAATTATTTACTTATTCTTTTGTTTTTCTCCTTTTGTTTGTTTTTTCCTTTTGCCAGATTTGCTAGAAATGAAAAAAACAATAAGATGCGTCAACCGGAACTCGTCCCGTTGGCGCATCGTAGAATATTATAAAGATAGGTGTTTGTTCTTGTTTACTTCGACTGGAAACCATAGCCCTGAATCAGGACATCCGGATTCTGCTTGATTACGTCTCCGTGCATTGGGAACATGTAAATGGGAGGAGTCTTCGACTCGTAGCCGTTATATACATACGTATAGTAGGCATCGATATTGTCCTGCTTGTCGATAATCTCCTTGCCCCAAGCGGTGCGGACATAACCCTCGGCTTCAAGAGCCTGGGCCTCGGCTCCATCGGGATCGATATATTCGAACATGCCCTTAACGGCCACATTTGTGCGAAGATCGGAAGCAATGCCCGTTGCAGCTGACTGAGTCGCATCCAATCCGAACTTGAGGGCTGCGAAGTTGGGGTCACCCCAATATTTGCCTACACTATACCAATCGTCGTTTTGTCCGCGCCATGCTGGCCAAAGCACTGGATTGTTGCGGTCGGTGCAGGTAGTGGTGAGACGATAGTTTACGCCATAGTCGGCTGGATTGACATCCTTGATCCATATATAGAGTGACATCTGGTTGCCATTGGCAAAGGTATGGTAGCCCTTGGTCTGCAGGTCATCGAGAATGGCCTTGGTGCGAGTCTTGAAACTGGTGACAATCTCATCGACATAGCCCGAACGAACAACATCCCACTTGCGGACACCTTCACCACCGAACTCGAGCTTACGCTCTTCGTAGATGGCATGACGCAAGTCTCCGCACTTGGCGATAAAGGCATCGAGGTCGGCTGTGCCAGCAAATGCACGCTGATGTACCTTATTAAGATACTGGCGAGCCACTGCCGTGTTACCCAGGTCACATTCAACCTCGGCATACATAAGCAGCAGTTCTGCGAAACGCATGTAAGGACAGTTGATACCGGCTTGACGTTGGGTGACAACGTATGGGCTAGACATACGGTTCTCGTCCCACTTGTTGAGCGCGAAACCACCAGCCTTAGCTGTTGAACCCTTCGAGAACGGAATCAGGCGCTCCTGGCCATTGCCGCGCGAACCGAATGCGGTAACGGTAACGTCACGACGCATATCATCCGGATCGAAATCGTCATAATAATACACTAGGTTGAAGCGGCACTGTCCATAGGTCTTGCACGGATAGTTGTATGCCTTTGAGCCATCCGATGGGCGACCGAAGGCGTATGGACGTTCGGTCTGCACGCCCTGGGTCTCGGGAATCTCATATACATCCTCGTCGGCAAACTGAAGGTCCATCATCTGCTGGAAGACATACTGGAACGGGTTGTCGAAGGCCTTCGAAGCCAGACCATCGCCGCTAGTGCGCGGGTCGGTTTCCTGAAAGACGACGCCGGGGCCAGGATTTTCAACAGCATTCTTCAAGTAAGTCTCAGCGACACGATAGAGTTCCTGCCAGTCGGTGCGACGGCCATAGAAGCACTTGTACTTGTCGCTGGTATAGAGCTTGTCGAACGACACGGTCGAGCCATCAAGCTTAGTGTAATAGTTGTCACCAAAATCGGTGCGGCGGGTCTGATAGCCAGCCTCCCAAAGGGCGATACGTCCGATGAGACCATCGACGTAAGTGCGGCTCATGTAGCTCTTGTCGCGCGAACCCTCACCCGGACGGTACATCAGCGGCTCCACTTTCTTCAAGAGGTCGAGGTTATACTCGGCGATGTAGCTGCGGTTGGTAAGTTCCTTTGCCTCTTCACCAGCAATGAGCTGAAGGGGTACGTCGCCATAGAATCGGGTCAACTCGTAATAGAGCGTAGCACGCAAGGCGATGGCCTCACCGTAAATCTGGCTCAGGTCAGAAGGTCCGGTTTGGTTAATCATCTCCTCAAACGAGGCAGCCGACTCGAAACTGTTGATGATGGTATTGCAGATGGCAATGATCTTATAGACGTTGTTCCATGTGCCGCTCAGGGTGCCGTTATTCGACACATTCGGATAATTCTCGGGACCACGGAGGTTCTTTGTGTTGTCGATATAGCCATAATAGTTCGAGATTACCCAACGGTTAATCTGTGAACCGTAGTACTCGGGCTGTGCTTCAGTATCGGAGCTTCCTACCACCATATCATAGAATGCACCATTGGAGTGCAGGTTGGAGCTGCTACGCCACAGACTGTAGGCATTCTGCAGGGCGGCTTTCGCAGTCTCGGACGAAGCGAATACAAAATCGACATCGGCCTCAGAAGGGGAAGAAGTGTCCAAAAAGTCATCGCAAGAGGTCGCGCCCCAAAGGAGGCCAATGCCCATGATGCTATAGATTATCTTTTTCATATATGCTGCAAATTAAAATTCTAGGTTGATACCAAATGTGAAGGTCTTCGGCCGCATGTAGGCACCATAGTCAAGACCTGGGGTAGGATAGTTGCCGTTGGCACTTGGGTTCACGTTCACGTCAGGATCCAGACCTCTGTAACCAGTGATGGCGAAAACGTTGCCAGCAGTAAAATAAACGCGGAAACGCTCGATCTTGGCCTTCTGAATCAATTTCCTGGGCATGGTGTAACCAATCGTGAGATTGCTGAGACGTAGGTAGGAGGCATCCTCAATGAACTCATCATAGACTACGTTCTGCTCCATATAGGCCACAGGATACTTAGCGCCCGAGTTCAGGCTATTGAGTTCGCTGGGGTCGGTCACAAGGGTGAGCTCTCCATTCTCAATCTTCGTGAGATGATACATATCATTGAGGAACGTCATCTTGTTCTTGCCGATACCAGTCTCCTTGCCACCATTGAGCTGCGACATACGTTGGGCATTATAAATCTTGCCACCAATCTGATAGGTGAAATTGGCGTTGAAGTCAAACCACTTGTAGTTGCCGCTGAAGTTGAAGCCACCGGTGTGGTGTGCCATGATTTCGCCAATGTTGGTCACGTCGGCATTGTCAACCACGCCAGATCCATCGATGTCCTGCAGGCGAAGCATGCCAGGGAAGGCTGTTTGTCCATCGGGACGTGGGAAGCCCTTGTTGGGGTTACAGGTGCCAGTTACGGCTGTCGAGATATCGGGGATGCCCGACTTCAAGACGTATTGGCCATTCACGTAGTCGAAGTCATCGACAGTGTAGAAGCCGACGCCCTCCTTCTTGAAGCCCTGAACGACACCCACTGGCATATCTTCGGCCAACATAAAGTCGTTGCCCGGCATCTGGCCCGAACCGAATGTTCTCGATCCATAGTAAATGTTGGTATGGTTCGGCAACTCATCAACGTTGTTGTTGTTGAAGTTGTAAGTCATCGAGAAGTTCAAGTTGAAGTCCTTAGTGTGGACGAGCAAGGCGTTGAGAGCGATTTCGAAGCCCTTGTTGGACGTCTGGCCCATGTTCTTCATCTGGTAATTATAACCGGTCGAAGCGTCAATCTCGTCACGCATCAGTAGGTCCTTGGTCGTATTCCAATAGATATCAAAAGTACCATTGATACGATTCAGGAAACCATAATCAAGACCAATATTACGGCTGATGGTGGTCTCCCACTTGAGGTCGGGATTAGACTTCATGCCAGCAGGAGAATAAACGTTGACTGTTCCGCCATTCCATGATGTGGTCGAAGTTGACCAAGTCTCATGCCAGAGCGATGAATTGATATTGTCGGCACCAGATTCGCCGTAGGAAAGACGTAGTTTCAAGTTGTCGAGCCAATCTTTGGTGTTCTCCAGGAATGGCTCGTCGCTGACACGCCAAGCAAGAGCAGCAGCGGGGAAGAAACCCCAGTGGTTGTTTGATGGGAACTTGCTTGAACCGTCCGCACGGAAAGTTGCTGTAAATAGGTAGCGTCCCAGCAGCGAGTAGTTAATACGGCCGAACCATGACATCGTGGACTCAGGTACACTGATGGTGTTGGTATAATAGTTCTCGGTAGGACGAGTATCTGAATCGCCCATATTCATCATGCCGAATACGCGATTCATATCCCAAATGTCATCGGTAGGATAACCGGCACCGATCATGTAGCTCTGTTCCGATTTGTTCTTAATCTCCTCGTTGCCGAGCATGATATTGAGGCTATGGTTCTCGCCCAAACCCTGCACATCATAGTTCAAAGTGGTCACTGAGCGAAGGTTCTGGCCCTCAGTCTTGGTGAGAGTAGCATACTTATAGCCCTTTGTGTAGTCGGTTGTGTGATCAGCATCTTCGTAATACTTGGCTTTTCTCCAGTTGCCACCGAGAGCGAGTTCAGAACGCAGGGTGAGACCCTTGACGATCTCAAGACTCAGGGCAAAGTTGCCACGCAGACGGTTGTTAGTTGAGCCGTTGTACATGTGCTCGAGGGCATAGAGTGGGTTGTTACCTTCCTCGAAGTTGTTGGCACCCAGTCCGAAGTAGCTTACAAGGCCGTCGCCTAAAGGATTGTCGATGGGACGGAACTCGAAGGCCGACGACAGCGCGGTGCCACGGCCCGTCGAGATGTTCTCACGACCCGTAACATGGACGTTGGCATAGCGCAGGTCCATATCGAAGGTGAGGCGCTTGTTGATCTTCTGCTTCATCTTGTAGTTGACGCTGTAGCGCTCATAGCCAGAACGGATTTTTGTACCTTCATCATCGGTATAGCCGAGCGAGAGGGTATATTTGGTTCTCTCCGAGCCACCCGACATCGAGACGTTGTGATTCCACTGGATTGCCGTACGAAGCAGGTCATCGGTCCAATCGTGAGCCTCTACGTTAGCATAATCATTCCAATGGTTGCCGCCCAAAGCACCAAGGCCATAATATTTGGCAATACCGTCAGCAAGACCTGAACCATAGGAGTCACCATAGCTCCAAACATAACGCAGGTAATCTTGGGCTCCGAGAGCCTCAGTGGTCTTGGTCACATTCTTCACCTGCATAAAGCCAGAATAAGAAATCGAGAGCTTGTCCTTATCGGCGCCCTTCGTGGTGACGAGAATTACACCATTGGCGCCACGGGCACCGTAGATGGCCGTCGAGGCAGCATCTTTCAGCACATCGATGCTTACAATCTGATCTGCAGGGATATCGGAGATGGATCCTGCGGGAAAACCATCGACGATGAACAACGGATCATTGCTCTGCGAAATGGAGCCGCCGCCACGTACACGGATGGTGGTGCTACCGCCGGGACGACCGTCCTGAGAAACTACACTGACACCAGCAAGCTTGCCCTGCAGGGCCTGCGAAACGTCAGATACAGGATTGGCAACAAGTTCCTTGGCATTGACCGAAGAAACAGAACCGGTGAGGTCACGCTTCTTGACGGTACCGTAACCGATTACCACGACTTCATCAAGTTCGTCACGATCCTCCTCAATCTTAATGTTGAATTTGTTCTTACCAGCTACAGGAATCGTCTGTTCTCTATAGCCGATGTAGGTTACCTTGAGCGTCGCGTTTTCGGCGACGTTCGAAATACTAAATTTGCCATCCATGTCGGTGGTAGCGCCGTTAGTTGTGCCGACGACGATGACATTGGCGCCAATCACAGGGTCGCCTAATTCATCGATCACGGTACCCGTCACGGTCTTGGTCTGGGCAAAGACGAGTGTGCTGCTGACGACAAAAGCCACCAGCAGGGTTGTCAATCGACCCAGCCATGTTTTGCATGTACTGCTTCTCATGTTTCGGGAAAATAGTTAGTTAGTAATATGTTAATAATTTATACTGTGTGCTAGTTATAAATTTTACTGCGGCGCAAAGATGAAAAATTTTTTTAATTTTACCAAATTTTTCCTATAAAAAATATGTATTTCCCCTCAAATTAACATCTGAAATCGCTCAAACACATAAAAAAGGCCCCGACAGACATTAAATCTGTCGGAGCCTTAAGGAGTATAGAGGACTATACTATGAATGAAACGAAGGGCATTACCAGCCTGGATTCTGAGCTACATCGGCATTGTTAAGGTCGATAGCGTTCTGCGGATAAGGACGTAGGATACGCGGACTACCGTCGCTGCCGGAAAGGTTGCTGTGGTTTACATCATCTTCCTGATGAGCCTTCACATATTCGATCAGCTTGTGGGTGCGCTTGAGATCTGTCCAGCGCACACATTCGCCGAAGAGTTCGCAGGCGCGCTCCTTGAGAATGAAGTCAACATTCACATCAGAAGCATTGACAGTCATCGCAGCCTCATAACCTGCCTTGATGGTGCCTGGGCGCTTACGCAGCGTGTTGATGTAGGTGGCTGCACCTGCGGTGTTGCCCTGCTGCAGGGCGGCCTCTGCAGCAATCAAGTATGCCTCGCCGAGGCGGCAGAGGCTTACATCGTGCATTGAGCAAGTGCCGTTGCGATTGGCGATGGAAGTCGATGTGTAGTCATCGAACTTCTTGACGCAAGGCACGCCAAGGTCCATGTGACGACGGTCCTTGTAGGTGGCTGGCGAGCCGTTGGATGGCGCGATGCCGCCGTCAGCGATGGTCTTCGAGATGTAGCGCAGCTTGGCAAGCTGGCTCTCGCTCTTGGTGGCCTTCCAAGCTTCGATGTCTTCATCCGTTGCCCACCAAGGTGCATAGTAGTAGCAAATGTTGGAGCTGGGATCGTTGTAGTAATCGAAGTAGGATGTGAGAGCTGTGGTCGTGCCATCGCCATGGAACTCGAACATGAAGGTCTGCTCGTAACGGCCATCGCCTCGTTCAAACTGATGATGTGCCCAAAGCAGTGGGGCATAGCTGCCGTCGATAGCCTTGTTGTTAGGGCACTCGGCACCGCCGAGGTACGAGCCGAACTGGCTCATCATCACTGAGCCGTCACTCTTGGGGTTAGCGACCGACTCGTAACTGTACTGCACCGTCCAAAAGAACTCACCGCAGGATTCATTGGCGATATCAAAAGCATCCTCGATAGAGAAAGATGGAGTTTCGCCGTTGATGGCAACCTTGGCGTACTTCTCAGCATTGGCGAAGTCGCTCGACTGCGCAATGCTAGCCTCGATGCTCTCGTCGCCCTGGCCATTGAGCCAGCCACGGGTCAAATAAGCCTTGGCAAGGAGGAAGTTGGCGGCACGCTTGTTGGCACGGGCCGATGTGGCAGCGCCATAGTCCAGGAGGGCAGAGCTGTTGACTGAAGCCTCAAGCTCGCTGATGATGAAGTCGTAACACTCTTGCAAAGAAGCACGTGGATGCTCCATCACGGCGCCACTGTAATACTCATTAGAGAGCGGCACACCGCCGAACTGCTGAACGAGTTGGAAATAATACCACGCGCGAATGACACGAGCCTCAGCCACATACTGTGCTACCTTCGGACCAGGTTCGGTGGTCTCGCTGAAGTAGATTACTGCATTACAGAGCTGGATGCCCTTGTAGCAGTTGGTGTAGAAGTTCGAAATTGCTCCGTCGTCGGTATTGACGGTATAATAGGTATATACCACCGATTCGCTCTTGCCGTCGCCATAGAGATCGGTACCACCCACAAAGACATGGGGTGTGGTATTGAAGATCTTGCGGAGCGAAGAGTACATCGAATTGGTCAGGCTCTCGAAGCCAGTGCTGGTCTTGTAGAAACTGTCGGTTGACACACTGCTTCGGCTATCTTGGTCGAGGAAGTCTGAGCAGCCCGTCGATAACAGCGCCATGGCGGCAAGTGCAAATGCACCAATATATTTCTTGTTCATATTCTTTCCTTAATTAATAATATTAGAACTTGAGATTGATACCCACCTGATAGGTGCGAGAACTTACACCACCCTTACCATTGGTAACCGAAGCGTTGGCCCATTCGGGATCGAAGCCTTCGTAATCCTTCACCCAGGTGAATGGGTTGATGACGTTGCAATAGACGCGGAGACTCTGGATGCGAAGCTTCTGCATCCATCCACTTGGGAAGGTGTAGCCGAGTGTGATGTTCTTGATGCGCACGAACGAGTTATCGACGAAATAGTACGAGTTGTTGTCGTTGTCGGTGTTGAAGGCTGTGCCGCCACCATTACCGTTGGTAGAGGTCGGGAAAGGCCAATACCCATAATGTGTCTCAGTTGCGGTGGTCACACCGGCACTGGTCACCGAAGCGTCGGTGATCTTGTTGAGGCCGGAAATTATCTCGAAGGCCGAAGGATCCTTCAGCACGGGAGCACCTGCAGGGATGTAGTAATCAATCTTGAGGTGCTGCGTACCACGTGAACCATAGCGGCAGAACTCACGCATGAATGGAGAATAAACGGTGCCGCCCATGCTGGCATATACCGACATCGAGAAGTCCCAGTTCTTGTAGGTTACGCTGGTGTTGAACGAGCCCGTCCATGTGGGGCTAGCATGACCCAGGATCTGGCGATCGGATGCATTGATCTTACCATCGGAGTTAATGTCCTCATAGATGACCTCACCTTCGTGAACACTTGGGATGTTGTCGCTAGTGCAAGCCTTCTTGGCGTATTCGAGATCGGCGATGCCGAGAATCTTGTAGCCATAGACTACGTCGATATCATGGCCGATGAACCACTTGTTGCCCACAAGGTCCTCTTTGCCGCCATTCAGTTCGACGATGCTATTGACATTGCGACCGTAGGTGAAGGTGGTCTCCCATCGCCAGTCGCGTGTCTGCACATTGAGCGTGTTAAGAGTGATCTCGACACCACGATTGCGTACCTTACCGACATTGCTCACGATGGCACCGGTGCTGGAACCCATTTCGATCGGGGTCTTGAGGTCCATGAGCAGGTCTTCGGAGTTTCGCTCGTAGAAGTCAACGCTGCCGTTGATGCGGTTGTTGATGAAGCCGAAGTCAAGACCAACATTGAACTCCTTGGTCTTCTCCCAGGTCAGTGCGCCATTCGAGAGTGCATAGCCGTAACCGTTGGCCACGGTATTACCGAAGTTATAATAGTACTTGGTGTCGGCCATCGAAAGAGTCTGATAGGCGCCCACACCGGCG
>JAFYZW010000075.1 GCA_017548545.1 Bacteroidales bacterium
AAAAGCATTATCCTTGGTAAAGTTCGAAGGATAGTGGTCAGCACGCATGGTCATGCTGTTGCCCTTTGAATAGGCAACCTCGTGACCGAGGAGCACATTGAAGCGATTGTTCTCATTGAACTCCTTATTATAATTAATGGTGTTAGTCCAACGATAAGACCAGTTGTCGCCCTTATACAATTGAGCTGCGCCTGCATACTGGACTTCGCCTGTCGAATCATCGAGGTATCCGTTATAAACGGGGCCCGACCAATAGCGGTTCTGCGACCAGCTGCGGCTCATAAAGAGCTCGGTGTGAAGGGTGAGATCCTTGAAGACATTCCAGGTGAAGCCTCCATTGGCTCTCAGGGTTTGGCGCTCCTTGAGGGGCTCATAGTCGTTGATGCGGGCGTATGGGCGATAGGTTTCCCAGAGGGACTGCTTACCATTGTGCTCGACGTTACCTTCAAGAAGTGCTGCAACGTCGCCATACTTATCCATATCCTCATAAGAGATTGGGCGGAAACGGTAGGCATAGGAGAGGATGGATCCTGCTCCAGAAGATGTAGATTCGTCAGACATCGAACGAACTTCGGTATAACGTGCATCGAGGTTGAACTTGAGAGCCTTGTTGATCTGCTGATCGACCTTAACACCCAAGTTGGCACGCTTGCTGTAAGAGCGGATCTTCATGCCTTCCTCATCAACATAGTTGAAGTTTACCAAGAACTTGGTCTTTTCAGTGCCACCGCCGACCGAGAAATCGTGGCTATGGGAGAACGATGTGCTGTAGATGTCCTTCTGGTTGTCGTGTTTCGATACATTGCGATAGTTCTCGATATTGCCGTAAGAGCCAAGACCAAAGAGTTTGATGAACGGGGTAACATAACCACCCGAAGTAAAATCACCACTTGTCCAGCCATCGTTGGCAGCAGCATTGGCCCATACGTACTTGAGATAATCGTAGGGACCCATGGCATCAATGTAGCCAGTTGGTGTGTTCCACTTAGCATAACCATGATAGTTGACATTGACCTTGCCTTCTTTAGCGCCCTTGGTGGTGACGAGAATTACACCATTGGCACCACGCGCACCATAGATGGCGGTAGAGGAGGCATCCTTAAGCACGTCGATGCTCTCGACCTGATCGGATGGCACGTCACTAAGTGTGCCGGGGATGCCATCGATAAGAATAAGAGGTTCGTTGCTCTGCGAAACGGAGCCGCCACCACGTACACGGATGTTTACAGTGGCATCGGGGCGACCGTCCTGCGAAGTGACGTTAACACCGGGGAGCTTACCTTGAAGGGCTTGTGCCACATTAGACACTGGTGTGGCTGCGAGAGCCTTGTTGTTGACAGAAGCCACCGAACCGGTGAGGTCCTTACGGCGTACTGTCTGGTAACCAATGACGACAACGTCATCAAGCATTTCGGAGTCCTCGCTTAGGGTTACCTTGATTTGAGACCTGCCATTCACGGATACACTCTGTGGGGTGTAACCAATGAAAGACACATTGAGGGTAGCGTTATCAGCTACATTCTGAATACTGAAGTTACCATCGATGTCGGTGGTAGCGCCATTGGTAGTACCAGCAACGATGACATTGGCGCCTATTACAGGCTCTCCCATTTCGTCAACAACGGTACCAGTCACGGTCTTGGTCTGGGCAAAGACAAGTGCGCTGCTGATGACGCATGCCACCAACAGAGTTGCCAATCGACCCAGCCATGTCTTGCATGTACTGCTTCTCATCTTGCAAAAAATTAGTAAATGATATGTAAATAATTATCTTGTGTGCTTATAAAATTGTTTTCTGCGGCGCAAAGATGAATATAATTTTTAATTTTACCAAATTTTTTCAAAAAAAAGTACAAAAAAACGAAACATTTTTGCCAAAAAGCATAAAAAATTACAAAAAAGCAGCATTTTATCCGCGCAAATCATTTACTTATTCTTTTGTTTTTTTCCTTTTGTTTGTTTTTCCCTTTTGCTAGACAAAAATTCGCCCCGGCAGGCAGACCTGTCGGGGCGAATTATAACAAGATAGTAATTTACTTACTCATTCATGAAGCCATAGCCATTGGAGAAACCACCAGTAGCGACGGCATTGGGGCAGATGGGCCAGAGATAGATGGGGGCAGAAACGTAGTCGTAGTCCTTGAAAAGGTAGGTGTCGTACTCGTCACGATACTTGAGCAATTCGCTACCCCACGCAGTCTCGGCATAGCCGTCGGCAATGAGAGCGGCTCCATCAACGGGTGCGAAGAGTCCCTGAATGGCCATATTGGTCTCAGGTTTTCCACTCCAGCCGAAGGATTCCCAGTTGTCATGTACGCCGCGCCAACCGGGATAGGTGACGGGATTGCTCTCGTCGGTGCACTGGGTGGTGAGGCGATAGCCAAGCTCCGACTTAGCATCGACCATCTTGGTGTAGATGACGTTGCTAATGACGTTGCCATTGGGGAAGGTGTAGCTTCCATTAGCTGCAAGGCCGTTCATCATGGCGGTGGTCATGTCCTTGATGCGCTTGATGGCCCAAGGCAGACGACCTGTACGGATGAGGGTGAAACGACGATCACCTTCGCCGGCGAACTCGAAGCCGCGCTCCTCGATGATAGCATTGAATACACCACCACATTCAGCAATGAAACCATCGGTATTGGCCTCAGCTGCCGAGGCGAACGAACGCTCACGCACAATCTTTAGATACTGCTTGGCTGTAGCCTCGTCACCCGTCATTGCACAAGCCTCGGCATAGCCCAGATAGATTTCAGGCATGCGCATATATGGGCCGTTGATACCGGCCTTACGCTGAGCGAGGGTGTTGGGTGTAACCATACGGTTGTCATCCCACTTGTTCATACCCAGACCGCCGCCATTGGCCTGTGAACCTGGGGAGAAGGGCAACAACTTCTCGGCCCCAGAAGAGGTACCGGTGACACAAACAGCCACGTCACGACGTTTGTCGCGAGGGTCGAATACACCATAATAAAAAGCAGGATTGATGCGTGCCTGTCCGTAGCACTTGCAGGGATAGGCATTCTTTGAACCACCAGAGCCAGGACGTCCGCTTGAATAAGTGCGCTCGTCACTTGACGAGTTGAACTGCATCGGGTATTCGTAGATCGACTCGTCGGCGTAGGCGGCATCGTCGTCCATCATCTGCTGGAAGAAGTACTGGTGAGGATTGTCGAACACCTGTCCGGCCTTGGATGTTCCACGAGGATCGGTGGTATAGAACTTCGCAGAGCCCGCATGATCGATGGCGTTCTTGAAGTAGGTCTTGGCAATGTTGTAGAGATTCATATAATCGCTACGACGTGCATAGAAGGCATTGGCAGCATTAGCATTGGGGGTGCCGAGATTCTCGAACGAAACGGTATTACCATTGCCGTCGATGTAAGTCATATCGCTACGGCGAGTCTGATAGCCGGCAGCTTCGAGAGCAATACGACCGATGAGACCATCGACGTAAGTCTGAGAGAAGTAGTTCTTGGCCTTGGAATCGACTCCCGGAATAGAACCTACGGGATACATCAGCGGTTCAACCCTGATGAGATCGGCGAGAATGCAGTCGTAGATGGAATCGCGCGATGTCAAGCCACCCGTAGCTTCGCCGAAGACGGTAGCGAAAGGCACGTCGCCATAGTATTTGATCAGTTCGCGGTACGCTGTGGCACGCAGGGCAATAGCCTCGCCATACATCTGACCCATCTTAGTGGGCTTGCCTGCAGCGATGGCCTCTTGACCAACGGACGACTCTTCGATGCCCTGGATGACCGCATTGGCCTTTCCGATTACATCAAACAGTTGGACGTAGGCGCCCGAGTTGTTGTTGCTCGAATACGAATCGATGTCGTAGGTACTGGCCAAAGTGCCATTGGAATAGAAACTTTCGGGCACGTGACGTGCAATCTGGTTAGTATAAGCCTCTGGGTGGCGCTCAATGTCGGAACCTGCGATATCGGCAGCATAGAACAGACCAGCACCAAAGACATAGCTGTTGGCTGTGGCACGCCAAGCCTCGTAACCACCCTCCAAAGCTGCACGTGCGGTAGTGGTATTGGAAAATACGAACTCAGCATCCGGAACCGAAGGAGATGAAGTTTCTAGGAAATCGTCGCAGGCGGCGAATGCCACAGCTCCAGCTACGATGAGTGTTGTATAGAAAAACTTTTTCATAATGCGTGACAGAATTTAGAATGTGATGTTAGCGCCCACGGTGAAAGAGCGTGCCTTGGGGTAAGAGTTGTAATCATAGCCCGGGGTGGGGAAACCGCCCGAACTTGCAGAGGTAGTAACGTCGGGATCCAATCCACTATAGCCCGTAAGGCAGAAGAGGTTGTTACCCGTAGCATAAATACGAAGGTTGCTAATCCCGATTTTCTTGGTCCAATTCGAAGGAAGAGTGTAACCAATGGTCGCGGTGTTGAGACGGAGGTAGGAAGCATCCTCGATGAACTCAGAGTTAACAACGCCGTACTCCGACATCATGGTGCTATACTTCGTATCCTGATTGATGGCACGCAGAGCTTCTGGTGATGGATCGAATACGAGATCTCCAGAACTGTCGATGGTGTGGTAGCGATATGCCTTGCCTGCATAGTACAGACGGTTGGCACCAGCTGCAGTATCCTTATCACCCTTGAAGGAATTCATAGCATTTGCATTATAAACCTTGCCACCGATCTGATAGGTGAAACCGATGGAGAAATCGAGCGACTTATAGTTGCCTGAGAAAGTGAAGCCTCCTGTATGCTCGGCTCGTGCATGACCCAGAATCTGCTGGTCGGCCTCGCCATCCTTGTCTTCGTCAACAAACTTGGGAGCACCGGGGAAGGGCAGCACTGTGGTGCCATCAGACTCGGCATTGAGCGCGATGAGCTGGGAAGGATAGTTGCCAATGGTAGCATAGCCGCGCTGGGAATCCTTGAGCGTGTATTTGCCGGTGGAAGCATTGTAGTCGAAATCATCGACCGTGAAGTAGCCTGCCGACTTGTAGCCATTGATGGTGCCCACGGGTTCGCCCTCACGTACGATGTAATCATAGTAAGGCAACAGCATCGACGATGCCCATCCGTTGTGGGTATCGCACATGGCGCCATCGAGCACATCCTCCACATTGTTCTTGTTGAAATTGTAATTCAAGCTGACAGAAAGGTTGAAATCCTTCGAATGAACAATGTCGTATGCCAGCGAGAGTTCAACACCCTTGTTAGAAGTCTCACCTACGTTGTCATACTGATAGTCATAGCCAGTAGATGGGTCACAGGGAACCTGCATGAGAATGTCGTCAGTATTGTTGAGGTAGAAATCTACACTACCTCGCACGCGACTATTGAAGAAAGCGAAGTCGAGGCCGATGTTGCGGCTGGTAGTGGTTTCCCACATCAAGTCTGGATTGGGTTTCATGGAACCAGGTTTGTAGATAGTAATCTTGTTACCATCAACGGTAATCTGATCAGTCTGCCAAGTACCTTTCCAAAGGGAGGGGCTAATATTGTCGGCACCAGAGGTGCCGTAGGAGAGACGGAGCTTTAGGTTGTCGAGCCAGTCTCTGGTGCCTTCCATCCACGACTCGTCGCTGATGCGCCATGCAAGCGCTGCTGCTGGGAAGTAACCCCAGTGATTGTTGGGAGCAAATTTCGAAGAACCATCGGCGCGGAACGTGAA
Source organism: Bacteroidales bacterium (assembly GCA_017548545.1). Taxonomy (GTDB): domain Bacteria; phylum Bacteroidota; class Bacteroidia; order Bacteroidales; family UBA3663; genus Liminaster. Next base: position 5,656 of record JAFYZW010000075.1, read on the forward strand.
GGTGGCAAGATAGCGGCCCTTGTAGCTGTAGTTTGCACGTCCAAAGTAAGACATGGAATGAACAGGGGTGCCTATGTCATAATCATAGACTGCGTATGACGGATTATTCATGGTGATTTGTCCGAAAGCATAATACTCATCGAACGGATATTCCTGTCCGTAGTAACTCTCGGGGTTGCTCTTGCTGCTTATAACTTCGTTGCCGACCATGAGGTTCACACTGTGATCCTTGCCCAAGCCAGGAACCTCATAGTTCAATGTGTTGACCCAACGGACACCATAGCCGTCAATCTTTTCGAGCTTGGCGCTGTTATAGCTGCCAACTTGTCCACCATCCCAGCTTTTGGCCTCATTCCAACTGCGGTTGCCGGAAAGTTCGGTGCGGAATTTCAAACCTTTGAAAATATCCCAACTAATACCAGCACGTGCACGAACGCGATAAATCTTCTTCGAATAATTATACTGAAGAATAGCAGTATATGGATTATAACTTTCCTCAACGTTCTGGCTACCCATGCCAAGCAGAGAAGGATCGTTGGTACCATAACGCTCGATGATATCGGCATCAATAGGAGCATAGCGATAAGCTGAGGTAGCATATTCATAGTGATTACCCATCACCTCGGTCTTGGCATAACGAACGTCGAAGTCGGTCGAAAGCTTCTTATTGATCTTCTGGTCAATCTTAAAGTTGGCTCCAATACGGTTGTACCCTGAATTGATGCGGATACCTTCATCGTCAGTATAGTTGAGGGCTACGTAAACCTTGGTCTTGTCTGAGCCTCCGCTGAGGCTAAAGTCGTGATTCCAAGTATTGGCTGTACGCATCAGGTCCTCCACGTAATTGTGGGCAGATACAGAGCGATAGTCATTAAGGTGATTTCCGTTGGCCGAACCAAGACCATAATACTGAGCCACCTTATCTCCGTAATTCTCTTTGCCATAGAATGTCATATACGACCAAGTGTTATAGACGTGCTCGTAAGCGCTTTGGGTCTCGATGAGCTCGGGGTTCCACTTCGACTGGAAATAAACGCCGTATTTCACAACAGGTTTACCTTCTTTGGCACCTTTAGTGGTGATGAGGATTACACCGTTGGCACCACTGGCACCATAGATGGCTGTAGATGCGGCATCCTTCAGTACATCAATACTCTCAATGTTGTCGGCGGGAATGTCGTCAATCGACGAAACCTGCACACCATCGACGATGAATAGAGGCTCATTGCTCTGGGTGATGGAGCCGCCACCACGTACGCGAATGGCCATCGAGGCTCCTGGGCGACCGTCCTGCGAGGTGACACTAACACCAGGGAGCTGTCCCTGCAGGGCCTGAGCGATGTTCGATACTGGGTTGGCTTTCAGTTTGTCACCGCTCACCGAAGCCACGGCACCAGTGAGGTCGCGCTTCTTGACCGTACCGTAACCAATCACCACCACTTCGTCGAGCTCGTCGCGATCCTCGGCAAGAGCAATGTTGAATGAAGTCTTTCCAGCCACAGGAATCGTCTGCTCCTTGTAACCGATGTAAGTCACCTTCAAGGTTGCTCCATTGGGAACATCCTGAATACTAAAGTTACCATCGATGTCGGTGGTAGCGCCGTTGGTGGTTCCCACAACGATAACGTTCGCGCCAATGACTGGCTCTCCCATTTCGTCAACTACGGTACCAGTCACGGTCTTGGTCTGGGCAAAGACAAGTGCGCTGCTGACAACAAAAGCCACCAGCAGGGTTGTCAATCGACCCAGCCATGTGTTGCATGTACTGCTTCTCATGTTTCGGGAAAATAGTTAGTTAGTAATATGTTAATAATTTATACTGTGTGCTAGTTATAAAGTTTACTGCGGCGCAAAGATGAAAATTTTTTTTAATTTTACCAAATTTTTTCTATAAAAAATATGTATTTCCCCTCAAATTAACATCTGAAATCGCACAAATATATAAAAATAGCCCCGACAGACATAAAAATCTGTCGGAGCCATAGAGAGTATAGAGGACTATACTAAAAGCATTACCAGCCTGGATTCTGTGCTACATCGGCATTGTTGAGGTCGATGGCGTTCTGTGGATAGGGGCGCAGGATACGCGGACTGCCGTCGCTGCCGTAGAGGTTGCTCTGGTTGATGTCGTCCTCCTGATGAGCCTTCACGTATTCGATGAGCTTGTGGGTACGCTTGAGGTCGGTCCAGCGAACACATTCACCGAAGAGCTCGCAAGCACGCTCCTTGAGGATGAAGTCAATATTTACATCAGAAGCATTGACTGTCATGACATCCTCATAACCCGTCTTGACTGTTCCTGGACGACGGCGCAACGTGTTGATATAGGTAGCTGCACCTGCGGCATTACCCTGCTGAAGGGCGGCCTCAGCTGCAATCAGGTAGGCCTCGCCGAGACGGCAAAGGCTCACATCGTGCATTGAGCAAGTGCTGTTGCGGTTGGCGATAGAGGTCGATGTATAGTCATCGAACTTCTTGACGCAAGGCACGCCGAGGTCCATGTGACGACGGTCCTTGTAGGTAGCGGGCGAACCGTTGGATGGTGCGATGCCGCCATCAGCGATGGTCTTAGAGACGTAGCGCAACTTGGCAAGCTGGCTCTCGCTCTTGCTGGCCTTCCATGCTTCGATGTCTTCATCCGTTGCCCACCAGGGTGCATAATAGTAGCAGATGTTGGAGCTTGGATCGTTGTAGTAATCGAAGTAAGAGGTGAGGGCAGTGGTCGAACCATCGCCATGGAACTCGAACATGAAAGTCTGCTCATAACGGCCATCGCCACGTTCAAACTGATGATGTGCCCAAAGCAGAGGGGCATAGCTGCCGTCGATTGACTTGTTGTTGGGACACTCGGCGCCACCAAGGTAGGAACCGAACTGGCTCATCAGTACCGAGCCATCGCTCTTGGGATTGGCAACCGACTCGTAGCTGTACTGCACCGTCCAGAAGAACTCTCCGCAAGACTCATTGGCGATATCAAAAGCATCTTCAATCGAGACAGATGGAGTCTCGCCATTGATTGCAGTCTTGGCATACTTTTCAGCGTTGGCGAAGTCGCTCGACTGTGCGATGCTGGCCTCTATCGACTCGTCGCCCTGACCATTAAGCCAGCCACGGGTCAAATAAGCCTTGGCAAGCAGGAAGTTGGCGGCACGCTTGTTGGCACGAGCAGAAGTGGCTGCGCCATAGTCCAAGAGGGCAGAACTGCCGACCGAAGCCTCGAGCTCGCTGATGATGAAGTCGTAGCACTCTTGTAACGATGCACGAGGATGCTCCATCACGGCGCCACTATAATACTCGTTGGAAAGCGGCACTCCACCGAACTGCTGGACAAGCTGGAAGTAATACCACGCGCGAATGACACGAGCCTCGGCCACATACTGTGCCACCTTCGGGCCAGTTTCGGTGGTCTCGCTGAAGTAGATTACTGCATTACAGAGCTGGATGCCCTTGTAGCAGTTGGTGTAGAAGTTCGAAATTGCTCCGTCGTCGGTATTGACGGTATAATAGGTATAGACCACCGATTCGCTCTTGCCGTCGCCAAAGAGGTCAGTACCACCCACAAATACATGGGGCGTGGTATTGAAGATCTTGCGGAGCGAAGAGTACATCGAATTGGTCAAGCTCTCGAAACCGGTGCTGGTCTTGTAGAAACTGTCGGTTGACACACTGCTTCGGCTATCCTGATCAAGGAAGTCTGAGCAGCCCGTCGAAAACAGCGCCATGGCGGCAAGTGCAAATGCACCAATATATTTCTTGTTCATATTCTTTCCTTATTAATTATATTAGAACTTGAGGTTGATACCCACTTGATAGGTGCGCGAACTTACACCGCCCTTACCATTGGTAACCGAAGCGTTGGCCCATTCAGGATCGAAGCCCTCGTAGTCCTTCACCCAAGTGAACGGGTTGATAAGGTTGCAATAGACGCGGAGACTCTGGATGCGAAGCTTCTGCATCCATGTGCCTGGGAAGGTATAGCCCAACGTGATGTTCTTGATGCGGACAAACGAGTTGTCAACGAAGTAGTACGAATTGGCATCGTTGTCGGTGTTGAAGGCTGTGCCGCCACCATTACCGTTGGTAGAGGTCGGGAAGGGCCAATAACCATAATGTGTCTCAGTTGCGGTGGTCACACCTGCACTGGTCACCGAAGCATCGGTAATCTTGTTCAAGCCAGAGATAATCTCAAAGGCCGAAGGTTCCTTGATCACAGGAGCGCCTGCTGGGATGTAGTAATCAATCTTGAGGTGCTGCGTACCACGTGAACCGTAGCGGCAGAACTCGCGCATGAATGGAGAATAAACGGTGCCACCCATGCTGGCATATACCGACATCGAGAAGTCCCAGTTCTTATACGTAACGCTAGTATTGAACGAGCCGGTCCATGTGGGGCTGGCATGACCAAGGATCTGACGGTCGCTGGCGTTGATGACGCCATCGCTATTGATATCCTCGTAGATAACCTCACCTTCGTGAACTGTTGGGATGCTGCTGTCGGTGCAAGCCTTCTTGGCATATTCGAGATCGGCGATGCCGAGAATCTTGTAGCCATAGACTACATCAATATCATGGCCAATGAACCACTTGTTACCCACAAGATCCTCTTTGCCGCCATTCAGCTCGACGATGCTGTTGACGTTGCGGCCATAAGTGAAGGTGGTTTCCCATCGCCAGTCGCGAGTCTGCACATTGAGCGTGTTAAGAGTAATCTCGACACCACGGTTGCGCACCTTACCGACATTGCTCACGATGGCACCAGTGCTGGAACCCATTTCAATAGGGGTTTTGAGGTCCATGAGCAGGTCCTCGGAGTTACGCTCGTAGAAATCAACACTGCCGTTGATGCGGTTGTTGATGAAGCCGAAGTCGAGACCGACATTGAACTCCTTGGTCTTCTCCCAGGTCAGTGCGCCATTCGAGAGTGCATAGCCGTAACCGTTGGCCACGGTATTACCGAAGTTATAATAGTACTTGGTGTCGGCCATCGAAAGAGTCTGATAGGCGCCCACACCGGCG
>JAFYZW010000076.1 GCA_017548545.1 Bacteroidales bacterium
AAAGATACAAAAAAGTTTTTTTACCGACAAGGAAAAAGACAAAAATCTGCATAACACGGCCTATTGAGAAACAAAAAGCACCCTGTCGGTCGACAGAGTGCTTCCTACATAAACACACATACTATTATTCATGGATTAGAGTTTTCCAACATACCTGTCAATGTGATCAATGAACTATTAATATTGTCAGTTTTGGCCGCAACGACGCATGGACCTGTATGGCTGCGCAGACGAATGGAAGCACGTCCATTGGCGGCCTGAATGCGTCGGGAACCTGTAGCAGTTCCCTGGTTCTGGAGCAATTCGCCATCTCCTGCGATGGAGAATTCTATCCAGTCGCTGCTGTCGAGACAACGGATGCCATTTGCATCGTAGATTTGGGCCTCTATCAGATCAGGAGCTACTTGTGTTAGCCGAATCTCGGCGGGCGTACTCCAATTTTCGGTCTGATATTCGAAGGTGATTTCATCAATAAGGTCTTTGGACACGGCACGGATGGTATTCGTACCTTTTCGCAGGGGGATACTCCAATGGAAACCCTGGGCAGGATAGTCGGTGATGTCACGTTTGTGCTTGCCGACCGACTGTCCATTGACAAAGAGCTCCACTTCAGGCTGATTTGAATAGACGAGTACCTCCTTCAGCTCACCTGTTTCGCCCCAACGCACGGGCCAAGAATGACCATAGATGTGCAACATGGGCTGTTTTGCCCAATAGCTTTGGAACACAAAATAGCTCTCCTTGGGGGTGCCGTCACGCTGCACGACACCTTTCTGGTTGACGTATGGGATAGGGTTGTCGGGGCGCAAGGGGGTGCAGAAGTCCTTGAAGGTCCAAAAAGCCGACCCCGTGAGGTCGGGCATCGAGGCCTGCTCCTTGAGGTGCCAATCGATGAGACGAACAATATAGCTTTCGGACCAGTCGCCTTTCTTGTCACCGACCTCGATGTCGAAGCCCGACTCGGCATGTCGCCCGGCATGGCTATCGCCTCCCCATTCGGCATGCAGGAAGTGGGGATAGCGAGCAATGGCCTCGGCTGTCATCTCACGATAGTCGGTGAAACGACGGCTGTACCAACCCGCCCAAATCGACGGGGAATAAACATCGGGGATGTCGGCACAGAAGTCGCAACGGCGGATAGCCGTCTTGCGAAGCGGATCGAGTTGGTGTGCAAAATCGTTGAGCGAGGTCATCAGCGAACGAACGGCAACCGTATCGATGACCGTGGAGAAATCGCCTGGCCAGTCGTTCTCGTTACCGAGGCCCCAAAGGATGATGCTGGGATGATGACGATGGCGCGAAATCATGTTTTCGAGCATACGGTGCGCCTGTTCCTTGTAGGCATCACCGCCCACGCCGCCTCGGCACCAGGGGATCTCTTCCCAAACAAGGATGCCGAGCGAGTCGCAGAGGTCGAGCACCAAGTCGCGCTGCTGATAATGTCCCAGACGGATGAAGTTGGCGCCCATATCCTTGATTTGCTGCATCTCTTCACGAATCTGCTCGTCGGTCATGGCTGCACCCACTCCAGCATTGTCTTCGTGGCGATGGGTGCCCTGCAGGAGAAGGCGACGATCATTCAGGAAGAATGGCCCGTGCTCACGGAACTCATAGCTTCGGAAACCGAAACGTCGCTCGATGATTTGCTCGCCACAAGTGATACGGGCCGTGTAGAGTTGAGGGGACTCGACGTCCCACAACTTTGGTTTGCGAATACGAATGGGTTGACCGATGCCGCCATCATAGACCTTGCGTCCATCGGGGGCCAGGATGGTGCAGTTGATGTCGGGAATATCTGAAGGGAAGGCAAGCACAGTCACCCTGTCGCCTTCCACATCGATGCGAACATCCTGAATGTAATATTTGGGCTGATAGACCAAATGGACGGGACGATACAGACCGCCATAGAGACAGAAGTCACTCATGTCGGAAGGGATCATCTCGACGTCGCGGCTATTGTCGCAACGCACGGCGATGGAGTGTTTCCCATTTCCGACTTCGGTAATATCTACCATCCAAGCATCGTAGCCTCCGATATGCGAACCCATCAACCGACCATCGACATAGACCTGCGTCTTCTGTCCCGCACCTTCGAACTCCAATAAGGTATGACCCTCCGGATAGGGGTTGCCGACTTCGACTGTCGTGCGATACCAGGCAGCACCCTGATAGTAGTTCACATCGGGATCGACGCCATCGTCGGCATTGTAGCAATGAGGAAGGATGACGTCCTGCCACAAAGGAACGCTCTCAGGCTTACCCGCCTTGACCGGTCGCTCCACCTCCCACACATTGGCCATATCGGTGCGGACGAACTGCCAATGGGACAAGTTGACCTGTGCGCTGGCTTGGATTGCCAGCACACAGATCGGGAGATATAGAGCGAGTTTCGATATCATTGGAGTATTCGGAGTGATCGGAGTGGTCGGAGTACTCAGAGTTTTCCGAGTTATCTAAGGTGGTCCCTTCGGTGAAGGGCCTCAAGATAATAGTAGTCGGCGTAGTTGATGGGAGTGTCGATCTCGTCGTGGGCAGGATAGTTGCCCGTAGCGTGGAGGAGCAGGAAGCCCTGGGCGGTGCGTGACTCGGGCTGATAGCTGCTCTCAAGCGAGTGGAGCATACGGTCGGCATAGCTGCGATAGCGGGCAGCAACGTCGGCCTCGCAATAGGTGGCCAGCTCATAGAGCGCCGAGGCGATGATGGCGGCAGCTGAAGCGTCGCGCGGACAACCTCCATCGTCAGCGGGGCCTACGCCGGTCTTGATGGCCGGGTCGCGCATGTCCCAATAAGGAACGAGGTCGTCGGGCATATCGGGCTGTGAAAGCCAGAACTCGGCAATCTTCTGCGCCTGCTCCAGATAGGCCTTGTCGTGCGTGTAGCGATAGCAGAGAGTGAACCCATAAAGGCCCCAGCCCTGTCCACGGCTCCACACCGATTCGTCGAACAGTCCCTGATGGGTGATGCGCTTGATGACACTGCCATCCTCGGGATTGTAATCGACCACATGGTAGGAAGAATTATCCTCGCGGAAATGATTCTTCATCGTGGTGTTGGCATGCGAGACTGCAATGTTGTAGTAGCGCTTGTCGCCCGTGATACGGGATGCTTCGAAGAGCAGTTCGAGGTTGAGCATATTGTCGATGATGACAGCATACTGCCAACGGTCGGGTGTGCCCCAACTCCAGCTTCGGATGCAGCCCACAGTGTCGTCGTAGCGGGTGATGAGCGTCTTGGCGGCCTGCACGACCACATCGCGATAAGACTGCTCGCCCGTCAGTTTCCACGCTTTGCCAAACGAGTTATAGACCATGAAGCCCAGATCGTGGCTGCCACCATGGAGCTTCACCTGTTCGATGGGCCAGGTGTTGCTGACGGCCTGCTGACGCCAGAACGAGTCGTGCGAATACTGATACATCTGCCACAGCTCGCCGCTGAAGAATCCGCAGCACCAGTCGGGCTGATGCACCATGCGCAACTGTCCGTCCTTTTCCACACTGCGTGGCATCAGCGTCCAGTCCTTCCGATCCTTGCGTATCCGGTTGACCTGCTCGAGCTGATAGCGCAGCTGCACATCGGCACGTGCGAAGGCATTGTCGGTGTCGTCGGGCGTATAGTAAAGCAGGAAGAATCGGTCGGCGAAGCGACGCACCACGTTATCCTTGGCGAGTTGCAGGTAGTCGGTGCGATCGGGGTGGAGCAAATAGAGGCGATAGAGGTCCTTGGCCAGCTCGTTCTGCTTGTAGTCCCATTCGCTGATCTGCTGATAGGGCCATTCCTCGACCTTCTTGCCCAGATACTGTGCCAAGA
>JAFYZW010000077.1 GCA_017548545.1 Bacteroidales bacterium
AAACTGCATCTTTTATTCTTATTACTGTTCCTTGACTACTGTTTCGGCTTCGGGTTCGGAGCCTTCGGCTGCCTCCTTTTCAGGGTTTTCGACCTCTTCCTTCTTGGTCTGTTCGACGAACATCCGGGAGTTGACGAACGAAAGCTGGTTCTCGTCGGCGTAAGGATGATACTTGGCGAACTTCACAAGGTCGGCGATGGAAAGTATCTGCTTGAGGTTGGCAAGCGATGCCTTCTGGCTCTCGGCAAGTTCATAAAGCTCGTCGAGGATCTCGTCGGAGGTCTTCTCCATGGCAGGCACGCCGAAACGGGCCTCAATATACTGGCGAAGAATCTCGGTGAGCTCGGTGTGGAACTCCTTGTCGCGACCATTCTGCCAAAGCTTCTTCCCAGCTAGGTTGTCGAGCGCCTCCATGGCAATGACATGCGGTGGGCGCGGCTTGACCTTGGGAACCACGACGGGAGCGTTCTTCTTGTGCCTCTTGTAATACTGCCATCCGAACCACGCTGCTACAAGCAATACCAGGACGATGTGCGGGATGAGGAAATACCAGATGTAGTCCATGAAGACGAACTCGGGAGCCTCGACATCCTTGATGCCCACGAACTTCTGCGGATCGACCTCGACGCTTTCGAAGGGGACAAAGACCTTGAGAGCAAGGACATTGGTGCGAAGCGTGTCGCCCGACTGAGCCACGAATTCGAAAGGAGGAATATAGAATGTGGCCGAATCGAAGACGAACACGGTGAGATCCTCACGAAGGGTCACGTAGCCGCTCTCATGCTGCAAGGTATCGATGGAGATGGGCTTGAACGTATCGAGCTCAAGCAGATACTGCGCCGAATCATCGTAGGCCACAATGCCGCCACGACTGAGCACATCCTGCGGGAAAATGATCTGCTGTCCCTCGGGCACGATGGCCTGCAGATGAAACGTCATCGGGCAACCGAAGGTGACGTAGGTCGAGTCCATCTCGACACTTACCTTGGGCTGCTGCGAGTGACCGGCTGCGGCATTGCCGAGGAGGCAGAAAACAAGGGCGGCTGTTTTGAATATCCGATTCATTATACTAAAAATATATTAGCTGCGACGCTTGAAGAGGGAAAGGAGTGCGGGAACGAAATCCTCGTCGGTACGGATCGACACACTATCGACACGGGAATGCAGGAAGGCATCCTGCATCTGCTCCTGCGTCTTTGCCCACCATTCGGCATAGGCCTGACGCACACGGCGCGAGCTGGTATCGACCCAACGCTCGGCACCCGTCTCGGCATCGCGCACCTTCATCAGACCCACATCGGGGAGCTCGGTCTCGCGAGGGTCATAGACCTGGATGGCAATGACATCGTGCTTCGAGCTGGCAATCTGGAACGACTGCTTGTATGACTTCGGGTCGAAGAAGTCGCTGATGATGATGGTGGTGCAGCGTTTCTTCTGGGCATTCGAGACATACTGGATGGCACGATTGATGTCGGTGCCGCGCTGTACGGGCTCGAATTTGAGCATCTCGGAGATGATGGCGAGCACGTGCTTCTTGCCCTTCTGCGGTGGGATGTATTTCTCGATACGGTCGGAGAAGAAGATGACACCGATCTTATCGTTGTTCTGAATGCCCGACATGGCCAAGGTGGCGGCAATCTGCGTGATCTGCTCCTGCTTGGTCTGCGTGGCGGTACCGAACTCGCGGCTACCGCTCACGTCGATCATGAGCATGATGGTCAGTTCGCGCTCCTCCTCGTAGATCTTGATGTGGGGCTTGTTCTGGCGCGCCGTGACGTTCCAGTCGATGTCGCGGACATCGTCGCCATATTGGTACTCGCGCACCTCGGCAAACGACATGCCGTGACCCTTGAACGCCGTCTTGTAGGATCCTGCAAAGATGTTGGCGCTCAAGCCTCGCGACTTGATCTCGATTTGTCGGACTTTCTTGATTAACTCGGTTGTTTCCATAAAGGATTAGGGCACTTCGACCTTGTTGAGGATTTCGGCAATAACTTCCTCGGTGGTGAGGTTGTTGGCTTCGGCCTCGTAGGACAGACCGATGCGATGGCGCATGACATCGGGGCACATGGCGCGCACATCCTCGGGGATGACGTAGCCGCGATGCTTGAGGAATGCGTAGGCACGGGCTGCAAGGGCGAGGTTGATGGATGCACGTGGCGAAGCGCCGTAGGCAATCATGTCCTTGAGTGACTCCATGCCGTAGGTCTCGGGATAACGGGTGGCGAAGACGATGTCGATGATGTACTTCTGGATCTTCTCGTCGATATATACCTGCTTGACGACCTTGCGGGCATCGAGAATCTCGGCGCTGCTCATCACGGGATCGAGATCGGTCTTCATGCCGATGAGATGGTTGGCAACAATCTTCATCTCCTCCTCCTTCTTGGGATAGTCGATCTTGACCTTAAGCATGAAACGGTCGCACTGTGCCTCGGGAAGCGGATAGGTGCCCTCCTGCTCGATGGGGTTCTGGGTAGCCATCACGAGGAAAGGACGGTCGAGCTTGAAGGTCTCGGAACCGATGGTCACCTGATGCTCCTGCATGGCTTCGAGGAGTGCGGACTGCACCTTGGCTGGAGCGCGGTTGATTTCGTCGGCAAGGACGAAGTTGGCGAAGATGGGGCCCTTCTTCACGGCGAACTGCTCGTTCTTCTGCGAATAGACCATTGTACCGATCACGTCGGCAGGCAGCAGATCGGGAGTGAACTGGATGCGGCTGTACTTGGCTTCAATAAGTTGGGCAAGGGTCTTGATGGCAAGGGTCTTGGCCAAACCAGGCACGCCCTCGAGAAGGATGTGGCCATCGGCCAACAATCCGATCAGCAATGATTCGACAAGATGCTTCTGTCCTACAATGACCTGATCCATTCCCTGGGTCAGGACGCCCACAAAGGCGCTTTTGCTCTCAATGAGCTCGTTAAGCTCACGAATGTCAACTCTTTCCATTTTGTTTATCTTTGTTACTTTTGAATTTTACTATCTATCCAAGATCACGTCCGGAAACGTGCAAAATTCCCCCCTTTAGGGGGAAAACTAATAAAATCGGGTGCAAAGATAGCTTATTTCAGCGAATTATGCAAGAGGTGGAATTTTAAAAATGTTAAACGCCGATTTAATTTCAGTTAAATCGGCGCTTTTTTGTTAATTTTTAACTACTGGATTTCGTTGATATCGAACGGCGTGGCCTGATATACATAGTAATTGAGCCAATTGGTGAACAAAAGATTGGCCACCGAACGCCATCGGACGAGAGGTCCGTTGTTGGGATTTCCATCGCGGTAATAGTTGACCGGCATGTCGATGGGAAGACCCTTGGCGAGGTCACGCTTGTACTCCTTGTCGAGCGTATCGGGCGCATATTCGGAGTGACCGGTGACGTAGATCTCGCGACCTTCGCGCTCCATGACCATATAGACTCCACTCTCGCGGCTCTCGGCCATGATCTCGAGCTCGGGATGCTTGAGGATATCTTCACGACGCACTTCGGAATGACGGCTATGGGGCACATAGAACTCGTCGTCGAAGCCTCGGAAGATGGGACACTTGGGGTCGGCCTTGCCATGCTTGAAGATGCCGAACATCTTATGGTCGAGCGGATACTTGGGAACCTTGTGGAAATGGTAAAGGCCTGCCTGGGCAGCCCAACAGATGAACATCGTCGATTGCACGTTGGTGCGCGTCCAGTCGAAAATCTCGGTAAGCTCCTTCCAATAGTTGACCTGCTCGTAATCAAGTTGCTCGACAGGGGCACCGGTGATGATCATGCCATCGAACTTTCTGCTTCGAAGCTCACTGAAAGGGGTGTAGAAGCGCTCCATGTGTTCGGTAGAGGTATTCTTCGACACATGTGAGGAGAGCATCATGAAGATGATCTCGATCTGAAGCGGGGTGTTCGACAACAGACGGATGAGGTCGTTTTCGGTCTGCTCCTTGATGGGCATCAGATTGAGCACACAGATACGCAGCGGACGAATCTGCTGCATATCTGCCCTATCGTAGTCCATCACGAAGATATTCTCCTGCTTGAGCGCGTTGATGGCGGGGAGGTTCTTTGGAAGTATTAATGGCATTCTTACTTGGTCTTAACTACCTTACTTGGTCTTTACAACGAGATAACGGGTATTGCTCCAGAACTTGGACGGATCGAGGATGACAAGTTTGCGGGTGCCGTCGGCCTGCTCGCGGAGGTCGTAGGAATCGGATGGATGCGACGAGAGGATATCGACCTTCTTTGCACCCAATGGCAGTTCTTCGAGCTCACGGATATCGACCTTGGTGAATCCCTCGGAAGAGAAGCCCTGACGGGTGAGGCGCTTCTTGGAGAGCAGGTTGCCTTCGAGAAGGCCAAGCTCCTTGAGGCGGTTCTTGCCAGCCACGAGATAATAGCCAGTGTTGAGCATCTCGTCCTGGGTGTTGATCACCTCCTGCTTCTGCTCGTTCTGTTCGATAGTATTAGCGAGGGTAGCCTGAGTCTCTTCCAAACTATTAGTGAGACCTTCGATCCTCTGCTCATGGTCGGCAACTACCACCTTGAAGTCGGCAATCTTGGCCTCATAGCCTGCCACCTCGCTCTGGAGACGCTCGATGGTCTGCTTGAGCACCTTATTCTGACTCAGCTGGGTACTGTATTTCTTCTGCAATTCGTCGAGGGCCTGCTGCTTCTCTTCAATGGTCTGCTTGACCATGGCGATCTGCTGGAGCAGACGTTCACGCTTGTCCACAAGATTCTGGTCCTCGCCGTTGGAGAGGGCTATCTGTCCGTTGATCTGATCGAGCTGTTCGCTGACAGCATTGAGTGTAGTCGAAAGTTCATAAATCTCATTACCCTGCTGGAGGGCTACATACATGAGGCTGTCATTGGTACTGGTAGCCTGCTGATACTGTTCCTTGCTCACCTGATTGCAACCGGTGAGCACTACAGCCATTGCGACTGCAAGCATTACACTAATCTTCTTCATTTTGATCATCGTTTTGATTAACGTTCTTGTATTTGTTCTTATGAATCTTCTTTTCCTTGGGCCCTTCGGAAGCGCCACCTACGACAAGGACAATTTCGCCCTTGGGCTCCACTTCGGTGAAATGGGCTATGAGTTCGGCAAGGGTACCACGCTGCGTCTCGGCAAAACGCTTGCTGATCTCACGGCAAACGGCTGCAGGTCGGTCCTCTCCCATCACCTGGGCTAGTTGCTGCAACGTCTTCACGAGACGATAGGGACTCTCGTAAATGATCTGGGTGCGCGTCTCACCGGCAATCTCGCGAAGGCGTGTCTCGCGTCCCTTCTTTTGCGGAAGGAAGCCTTCGAAGCAAAACTTCTCGTTGGGCAGGCCGCTTTGGACAAGTGCCGGCACAAAAGCGGTGGCTCCAGGCAGACACTCCACCTCGACACCCAGTCGGACACATTCGCGCACCAACATGAAACCAGGGTCGCTGATGCCGGGAGTTCCCGCATCGCTCACAAGGGCCACATTCAGTCCGGCTGCAATCCTCTCGGCCATCTGTGCCGACGTTTCATGTTCGTTGAACTTGTGATGGCTCTGCATCGGCACGTGGATGTCGTAATGCTGCATCAGGACGCTCGACGTACGTGTGTCCTCGGCCAAAATGAGGTCGGCCGACTTGAGCACGTTAATGGCACGGAAGGTCATATCCTCCAGATTGCCGACGGGCGTTGGGACAACAAACAACTTTGCCATAGTTTTATATTATATGCACGTGTGGGCAGCAAAGTTAACTCTTTTTCCTGAAAAAACGGTCGCCTTTGGTGAAAAAAAGAAGAAAAAGACATCGAAAACCGAAGAATTGCATTATGGAATAAGCGAAAGCAGCAACTTTTCGATTTCCTTGCGTACCTCGGCATGTTTGCAAGTGTTGTTGGCTACGAAGATGGTGACCGCGTAGGTTCTGGCATCTGAACCCTTGATGTAACCCGCATAGGCCACCACATTCTTGAGGGTGCCCGTCTTCAGCTGGCCCTTGCCAGCCAGACGCGTACCCTTGAGGAATTCACGCACCGTTCCCTCCTGTGCAATGTCGGCCATAGCCTTACGGAACTTGTCGTCGAACTGCATATCGGCCAGCAGGGAATTGATGAAATGGGCTGTGACACGATTGCTGGGCGAGATGCCGCAACCATCATACATCACAAGTGACTCCATGTCGAGCCCCCTCTTCCTCCAATAGTTCTGAACGGTGAGCAATCCGCTATCGAGGCGGCAGGAAGGAGTGAGCAGGTGCAGCATCGTCTCGGCCTGCAGATTGAGGCTTTCGGCCAACGTGCGGTCCATCACATCCATCAGCATCTGACCACTGTCGGGCAAAAGATTGTCGAGGCCCGGCATATACTCCTCGATATCCTCGACGAGCAGATCGGGATTGAATCGCTCAAGACCCGGCAAACGAACGGCAACCGTATCGACCATCGGCACACTGTCGGGCCAGACGTAATCGGGACCAAGCAGGCGAAAACCAGTGGCTGCCGTGACCAGCTTTAGGACCGAAGCAGGAGTCATCAGACGCTCGGGGTCGTAGCTATAGAGCACGCGGGCACGATTGATGGCAGGATTGAGGGAGTCGGGAGTCTGCTGAGGAGCCGTGCGCGGAAGACGAACAATCTCGAGCGTCACGGTGGAATGCTTCATACCATCGGAACGAATCCACTCCTTGAATGAGGGTGGAAGCGAACGCATTTGTGCATTGCCCACCCCACAAAATGTGAATTGAAGCAATGCACAAAGGAAGAAAAATATTATCCTATTCATTTTTAACATGAGTTCGCAACAGGGATATACTATCGACGAAGACGGGGGAAACCCTACCAGAATCTGTCATGAGGACAAGGCCCAGGATGGCCGAACGGAATGGCTGAATGGAGTCAGCATGGGCCGTCAACAGATAGGCACCATTCTCGGTAATCGTCTTGGCATCAAAGCCAACCGGGGCACCCAAAGGCTCGTTTTGCTTCCGCTTCCCCTGACGTTGCAATTCCTCCTCGCTGAGTTCATACTTGGTGAGTGAAATGGACGCAAGTACCTTCTGACCAGGCAAGAGCTGACGCACATGGAAGCTCCAACGAAGGGTGTCACCATCGACGAAATTGCTGTCGGAAGGGATCTCCCAGAATTGGATGTCGGAATAACGACGACGATCGAGCATCAGATGTCCACGCAACGTCCACAACTCGACGGAATCGCCCGCCAAGCTGGTAACGAAGTCGCGTGTCTCGGTGACCTGCAGGCTCCACATCTCATGCTCCTCCTTGAGGCGCTCATCAACGTGGCCATAGACACGGGTGAGTAGTTTAAGATGCTGGGCGTACCACATAAGCGACGTGTCGTAGCGCGAACGAGAGACACCATGCTTCTGCAGCACAGCCGCAATAACCTCCTTCTGATAAGTGTCGAGGTCGGCACCAAAACCCACACCTTGTTGCTGCTGCATCTCGAACAAGCCTTCGGCGCGATGAACATCGACCAACAGATCGATCATCTGGTCCTCATCGAGCACAATATCCGGACGGTCGATACACGACGCAACGACCGAAAGGGTAAGCAATGCTAAAACGAAATACAGGAGCTTTCGCATGCGAGGTTATTTCTTTTTTCCCTCCTTATAGGCTTTATAGGCTTCATCCAAACGGGCAAAATCCTTTCGGAAGAAGAGGATGAGAAGGGCTACACCTACCGTTATGCAAGAATCCGCAAAATTGAAAACCGGTTTGAAGAACATGAACGGTTCGTCGCTGGTGGGTAGCCAGGAAGGGTATCGGAACGAGATGCCAAGGAAATGAACCACCTGCCCAGCGACAGGGAATGAATCAGGCCAGTCGAAATTGATCAGGGGGAAATAGAACATATCGACCACCCTGCCCTTGAACCATTCGCCCTGAGGCATCAGTCCCGCACTCGGGTCGGCCCATTGGGCCACATGGCCATAACTGTCGGTGAACCAACGTCCGTAGAAGATGCAGTCGATGATGTTGCCCATAGCGCCCGCCAGGATCATTGAAACTACGACGACAAACGCGGTAGAGACAAGACGCCTTCCGATGGCCTTGAAGAGCACCCAGCCGAAGAGTAAAGTCATGAGGATACGGAAGCCGGTAAGCACAAACTTATCGACAAACTCCATACCATAAGCCATGCCGTTGTTCTCGATGAAGGACAGATAGAACCACGACGTCACTTCTACCGACTCACGAAGGTAGAAGTGCGTCTTGATATAAATCTTGATAACCTGATCGATGAAGATGAGGGCCAGAAAGAGCCCCACGGACAACAGGCTTTGCTTCTTGCGGATACTCACTATAAAAAGACTTATTTACCGGTGCGCTTCTCTTTGGCCTCAACGCTGAGCGTTGCATGAGGTACAGCACGCAGACGCTCTTTGGGAATGAGCTGATGAGTGACACGGCAGATGCCGTAGGTCTTGTTCTCGATACGAACCAATGCGCCCTGCAAACCCTTGATGAACTTCTCGAGACGCGAAGCCTTGAGGCCCAGTTCCTCACGGGAAAGGGTTTCTGCACCGTCCTCCATGTTCTTGAACATAGGAGCAGTGTCGCGGTCATCATTGTCGCCATGACGCATGCGCTCACGGATCTCATTGTACTCAGCCAAAGCACCCTTGAGTTTATCCTCAACGATAACCTTGAATTCAGCTAGCTCCTCATCGGAGTAACGAACTTTGATGTTGTCTTCGTTTGCCATAACTTATAAATAGTGTTTTTTATTTGGTGATAGACGTTTTGATGATGTAGTCGTCCATATCGAGAGCGGCGGCATCCTCGCCCACTTCACCGATGGTGATGCTGGTGGCAAGAACCTGGCTTGCGATATAATCCTTATATTGTTCGACTACTATGTTGGTATTAACATTCGGTTCGAAAACGATTTTGATACGATCGGTAACCTCAAAACCTGCTGTCTTGCGGTAATTCTGGATACGCTTGATAAGCTCACGGGCCACACCCTCCTTGCGGAGTTCTTCGGTCACGGTGATATCAAGAGCCACAGTCACACGTCCTTCGCTGGCTACATTCCAGCCTGGCATATCCTCGCTAATGATCTCGACATCGGCAGTGGTAATCTCGACAGGAGTGCCGTCGATGACCAAAGCCAGCTTTCCTTCGTTCTCGAGTTCGGCAATCTTGCTCTGCTCGAGGCTACCAAGAGCTGCAGCCAGCGACTTCATGAGCTTACCATAACGTTTGCCCAATTCGCGGAAATTTGGTTTCACTTTCTTAACTAGGACATGACTATCGCTACCAGCAATCTTGAGCTCCTTGATGTTGGTCTCGTTGAGGATAAGGTCCTTCACAGCCTCGATGTCGGCAGCCTGCTCAGCATCGATAGCGGGGAAGAGGATTGTCTGAAGTGGCTGGCGCACGTTGATCTTCGAAGTCTTGCGGATGCTGAGGACAAGGGAAGTGACAGTCTGGGCAAGCTGCATCTTACGCTCAAGTGCAGCATCGGTGGCACCTGCGACCGGGAAGGTGGACAGGTGAACAGACTTACTCTTGTCGCGACCTGAAACGGCGTTGAGGTCGAGGAACAGCTTGTCGCTGTAGAACGGAGCAATGGGCGACATGAGCTTGGCAACAGTCTCCAGACAGGTATAAAGCGTCTGGTAGGCTGCAAGCTTGTCATCATCCATCTCGCCACCCCAGAAACGCTTGCGATTCAGACGAACGTACCAATTGGAGAGGTTATCACAAACGAAGGTCTCGATGAGACGTCCTGCCACAGTCGGTTCGTAGTTCTCGAGATTGCTTTCGACACTCTTGATTAGAGTATTGAGTGAAGAAAGGATCCAGCGGTCGATCTCGGGACGCTGTTCCAATGCTACCTCGGGCTCCTGACCTGTGAAGCCATCGATGTTGGCATAGAGTGCAAAGAGCTTATAGGTGTTGAAGAGTGTGCCAAAGAACTTGCGGCTTACTTCGACCACTCCTTCGGGATCGAACTTGAGGTTGTCCCAAGGCGATGCATTGGTAATCATATACCAACGGAGCGGATCGGAGCCATATTGCTCGATTGCGCCAAAGGGATCGATGGCATTGCCCAAACGCTTCGACATCTTCTGACCATCCTTGGCAAGAACAAGGCCATTTGATACGACAGCCTTATACGACACCGAATCGAACACCATCGTGGCGATGGCATGGAGGGTAAAGAACCATCCACGGGTCTGGTCAACACCCTCGGCGATGAAGTCGGCAGGATATACGCTGCCTTTGTCGAAGGCTTCCTTGTTCTCGAAAGGATAGTGAATCTGTGCGTATGGCATTGCGCCCGAATCGAACCAGACGTCGATAAGGTCCAGCTCACGGGTAAGAACGTGACCTGTCTCGCTGACGAGCTTTATGTCGTCAACGTAAGGACGATGAAGGTCAATCTTCTCATAATTGTCCTTCTCCATCAGACCTGGCACGAAGCCCTTCTCCTTGAGAGGATTCGTTGCCATCACACCAGCGGCAACAGCCTTTTCGATCTCGTTGTATAGTTCCTCGACTGAACCGATGCAAATCTCTTCGCGGGTGTCGCGGTTGCGCCAGATAGGCAGAGGAGTGCCCCAATAGCGTGAACGGCTGAGGTTCCAATCGTTGAGATTCTCGAGCCAAGCACCAAAACGTCCGGTACCCGTCGATTTGGGCTTCCAGTTGATGGTCTTGTTGAGTTCGATCATCCTGTCGCGACAAGCCGTGGAACGGATGAACCACGAATCAAGGGGATAATAGAGCACAGGCTTGTCGGTACGCCAGCAATGTGGATAGTTGTGCACATGCTTCTCAATCTTGAAGGCTTGGCGTGTCTTCTTGAGACCAAGGCTCATGATGACATTGAGGTCATCGGCTTTCTCGGCAGCAACGGCATCATATTTGCCCTCCTTGTTGAACTCGGGAGCGTAGGCATTCTTCACAAAACAGCCTTCATGTACACTGTAGGCATCGAGATCCACGCACTTCTCGACAAAGGGTGCGGCCAGTTCCTCACGCTTGTAGTACTTACCTGTGAGATCGACCATTGGACGAGGTTCGCCCAACAGGTTGATCATATAGAGTGCCGGCACCTCGGCAGCCTTAGCCACCTTGGCATCATCTGCACCAAAGGTGGGTGCAATGTGGACAATACCCGTACCATCCTCGGTGGTCACATAGTCACCGGGAATGACGCGGAACGCCTTCTCGGCAATCTCGACAAACTGATCCTGGCCGTAGTTGAAGACCTTCTCGGGATGCTGCTCGGCATACTCCTTGATATAGGGTGCTGCAAGGTCGCTCAATTGCTCACAGGGTTTTACCCACTGGTAGAGCTGCTCGTACTTCATGCCCAATAGTTCGCTGCCCTTGTAACGGCCTACGATACGATAAGGGAGTTTGCGACCATCAACCTTGTTGATGTCAAGTGCCTCCATCTCTTCGAGAGTATGGAGCTCCTCGCCAGCCAAATATGCCTTGAGGCGTGCCTCGGCCATTACGACGGTGAGTTTGTCGCCATTATAGGGATTGAAGGTCTGGGCAGCCACGTAGTCGATATTCGGACCGACGCAGAGTGCGGTGTTCGAAGGCAGCGTCCAAGGTGTGGTGGTCCATGCAACGAAAACCGGCTGTCCCCACTCGGTCATCTCCGGCCTTGGATCGAGGGCCTTGAAGATGGCGGTTACGGTGGTATCCTTCACGTCGCGATAGCAACCTGGCTGATTGAGCTCGTGGCTCGAAAGGCCCGTTCCTGCTGCTGGAGAATAAGGTTGGATGGTGTACCCCTTGTAAAGCAGGCCTTTGGTATAGAGTTGCTTGAGAAGCCACCACAAGGTCTCGATATATCGGTTATCGTAGGTGATATACGGATCATCAAGATCTACCCAATAGCCCATCTTGCGGGTCAGGTCGGTCCACTCCTTGGTATATTTCATCACCTCCTTGCGGCAGGCAGCATTATAATCATCGACCGAGATCTTCTTTCCGATATCCTCCTTGGTGATGCCAAGCATCTTCTCGACACCAAGCTCGACTGGAAGTCCGTGAGTATCCCAACCGGCCTTGCGCTTCACCTGGAAGCCCTGCATGGTCTTGAAACGGCAGAATATATCCTTAATCGCACGAGCCATCACGTGGTGAATGCCAGGCATACCATTGGCTGACGGGGGACCCTCGTAGAACACGAAAGAAGGATGCCCCTCACGTGTGGTCATCGATTTAACAAAGACGTCGTTGGCGTCCCAATTCTTCAGAACCTCTTTATTGATTTCCGACAGATTGAATTGATTATATTCTGCAAATTTCATAATATAGTACTATTTTTAGGGCGCAAAATTAATACTTTTTTCGATTAATTCCAAATATTTGGTCTAAAAACTGCATTATAGCATGTTCAAATGCATAAATTTGTCATCTTTTCAGACGAAAATGGGGTGATGTTTTCTTTTTATGGAGTGTTTTCTTGGATACGTTGGAGATTTTCCTTATCTTTGCAACCACAAAAGCTTCCTGTGAATAATTCGCTGCAAAACCTTAGGAGAACGACAATTTTCGAACTCCCGATGACACCTTTTAAATATATATAATAGATGATACGATTCTCCTCGCTTCCATTACTTTTAGGCCTCATGGCACTGGTGGCATCGTGCGATGTGCCATCACAATCTGCATCAGTCATCAACGGGCTTGAAATCTTTCATGGCGACCTGCTCTTCAGCATCGAGGAGCCTTCGGGTGACGGACTGAGCGATGCCATTGCCACTGTGACCGAAGGAGTCGATGGCTCGCAAGTCGTTCATGTGGGCATTGCCTGCGAGCAGTATGGCAGGATGATGGTGCTAGAGGCAACGCCGAGTCATGGCGTATGGCTCACGCCACTTGACAAGTTCTTCGAAGAGGCAGAGTATGACGACGAGGGTAATCCCTGCATTCTCGTAGGACGACTCCGCGACACCTTGGGACTTGGCGCTTCAGTACAAAGGGCCATGCAGTATCTTGGGTTACCCTACGACACACTGTACATCCCCGACGCCAGGCAGATCTATTGCAGCGAACTCGTCCAACTCAGTTATCAGCGACCCGACGGCACTCCCATCTTCAAGACACGTCCGATGTCATTCACCGATAGTTCTGGCGATATCGCACCCTATTGGAAACGACTCTATGCCGAGCGCGGAATCCGAGTGCCCGAAGGTGCTCCCGGCACCAATCCTGCCGACCTCTCGCGCGACAGCCTGGTGCTGAAGATACTCACACCTTAAGTCCGGTCATACATCGATGACCATCTGCTCTTTTCCCAGCACAGTGTTTGGAAAGATGGCTTGTGCTTCGCCCAATAGGCTCTCCTCCTGCTCAGCCGTCATGATCTGTGAGGAGTAGTGTCCGATTACAAGTCGTCCCACTTCTGCCTTCCGGGCTATATTGGCAGCTTCGACCGATGTGCTGTGTCCTCGCTGATGAGCCTTGACCTTATCTGCATCGCTGTAGGTCGCTTCGTGATAGAGCAGGTCACACCCCTTGATGATAGGGACA
>JAFYZW010000078.1 GCA_017548545.1 Bacteroidales bacterium
CAAGGCATTCACAAGGCCTGCACCCGAAATGATGGCTGTGCCGTGCTGGTCGTCGTGCATCACGGGGATGTCGCAGTTCTCCTTCAGGCGTTTTTCGATATAGAAACACTCGGGTGCCTTGATGTCCTCAAGGTTGATGCCACCGAAAGATGGGGCGATGCGCTCCACGGTCTCGCAGAACTTCACGGGATCGGTTTCATCGATCTCGATGTCGAAGACGTCAATGCCGCCATAGATCTTGAAGAGGAGGCCCTTGCCCTCCATGACGGGTTTGCCAGCCAGGGCTCCGATGTTGCCAAGGCCAAGCACTGCGGTGCCGTTGGATATTACGGCTACGAGATTGCCGCGGTCGGTGTAACGGAATGCATCATCGGGATTCTGCTGGATCTCAAGGCAAGGATAGGCCACGCCGGGTGAATAGGCCAGCGAAAGGTCGGTCTGTGTGCGATACGGTTTGGTGGGGACTACTGCGATCTTACCGGGTTGGCCGGCCTCATGATACTTGAGCGCGGCCTCTTTTGTTATGACTGCCATGGTGTAAGTGAGATTATGAGGTGGTGAAGTTATAGTATTTTTTGAATATTAAGGTTTCTACTCTATGGTGAGGTGACGTCCCTTGGGATATTTTACCTGATAGCTCAACCGCAACTTGCGGGTTTCGCCCGGGTTGAGGTCGAGCGTCCAGACGACGATACCCTTGTCCTTGTCAAGCTCACCACCGCTGAGCTCCTCGGTGGTGACAGTGATGGCCGAGTTCTGCGAAACGGGTATCTGGTCATACACCTTGATGCTGACCTTCTCCTGTCGGGTGTTGCGAACGGTGATTTCCCAGTCCTTCTGCTGGGTTTGGGTAGTGCTGAGCACCTTATGGGCATTGTTGACCTTCATGAGCTTGCGGTCGATGCGGATTCCATTGTCGCGACCCATCGAGAGGTGCAAGGTGTCGCCCTCGACGGGGTTGAGAATGGTCTTGCCCACATAGCTGTTGTCGAAGAAGACAGTGGCTTCGCCCTCCACAAGGTTAAGCTCTCCCCAACCTGTGGCATCGGCCATGAGGAAGGCGTCCTTGTCGATTTTGGGCACACCCTTGTAGGCGTAGGTGGTAGGCAACTCGTATCGACCGAGCTGAGCGCTGACGGGCTTCTTGTCCGAAAGGATGGTAAGCGGGTGCTTCACCTCGAATTCGTAGCCGAACTTGGCAGCCGTCGAAGCCACCTCAAGGTCGTCCTCATCAACCAGTGCACGTGCCTTCTTCGGAGCGGCAGCGGTAGTCTTGGCGTTCTCGACAGGAGCTTCACGTTCGACAGCAGCGGCCGATGAGAACAGACCTCTCTTGCTCCTTTTCGAGGTGCCATAGCCCACCACGGTTACATCCTGAAGGTAGCTTACGGATTCCTGGAGATGGAAGTCCTTGCGATTGCCATTGACGGTGGCTTGCTGCGACTCGTAGCCGATGAAGCTGACCACCAGACGACGATTACCGTTGGGCATGGTGATCGAATAGTGTCCATCCACGTCGCTGACAGTACCGATCTGCGTACCAGCCACCATGATCGACGCGCCGATGATGGGCTCATTGGATTCGTCGAAGATTGTGCCCGACACCTGATTGTTGTCGATGCCGAAGTTGTAGGTCGGGGCAGCGAGGCCATAGTCGAGCCAGTAGGTACGCAGGTCGGGTGACACGTTCGAACGGTTTGGGTTGGCTGTAGAAAGTGTAACAGCCACATCCTTCCAGTCTTCGCCCGTATGCTGCATGATGTTGGCCTTGTAGGTCAGTTGCAGAGGTTCATCGACGCTGTTCGAACGCACATCGTAGGTAGGATACCACGAGGCGCCTCCCACATAGTATTGCAAGGTAAAGAGCGTGCTGGTCTGCGCCTTCGCATCGACCTTGACATCAACCACGGTGAGTCGCTTCAGCTTGATGGCGGCTATCGAGTCGGCCTGTTCGCTCAAGCGGTTCAGTTCGGTCTGCGCCTTCTCCTCCTCGTCGTCGAGAGCAATGAGCCGTTTGTTGATGTCCATCATCTCATCGTAGTAATATTTGTTCAGCAGCTTGATGTCGTTGAGAGGCGTAACTGCCGTACGGCTTCCGATGTTGCAGTTGGCCTCAACCATCTTGAGCTGTGACTTGAGCACGTTGCGCTGGGCCTGGAGCTCGCTCACCTTGCGTTGGGCGGCCTCGATGCTGCGCTGGGCGGCTTGCAACTTCTCGCCAAGTAGGGTACTATCCGGACGAATGTAGCGCTGACTCACTCCGAGCACGGTCACACCTCCCTTGGCCTTCACCTGCAGGCTCTTGCTGTCGAGATAAGGCGACAGCCCAGTGAATGATATGGTCTGCTCACCCGCCTTGAGAGCCACAGTCTTCTCGCGACTTACCTGAGCGCCATTACTGTAGATGGTCACACCTTTGAGATTGGTCTGAACGCTGGTCTGGGCAGCAATAGTCGTAGCGCCAATCAATAAGATGGCAAACGATACAAGAATCTTTTTCATAACTTTCTTTTTGGGGCAAAGATAGACTATTTCTTCGAAACCTCCAAATTTTTCACTCAATTTCTCAAATTTGGCCTCCGTTTCATCGGGTGATATCAATCTTTCCTCGGATATCGACAGAAGATGAACCTACATAAACCGTAAAGTCGCCCGATTCGAACCACCACCGGCCTTTCACCTCATCGTAGTAGCAGAGATCTTCGTTTTGGATGATGTAGCTGACCACTTTGCGTTCGCCGGGCTTGAGGTTGACTTTCTCGAAGTGCTTCAACTCCTTCTTGGGCCGAATGACGGAGCTCTTGTTGTCGGATACGTAGAACTGCACCACCTCCTGGCCTTCGACCTTGCCGACATTGGTCACTTCAACACTGACTGTGCCTGCATAGATGGTGGGTATGCTGTACTCGAACTTCGTGTAGCTCAAACCATAGCCGAAGGGGAAGACAACGCTCGAGGTTCCCACGCCATTGAGCTTGTGATAGTCGTACCAACGATAACCCACAAGGATGTCCTCGGCATAAACCTCCACTTCGTCGCCTGCTCCACGGTGGGTGGAAGGATCGCTGGAGGTATTGCGGACTTTGAGCGATGGAGCAAAGCCGTTGGCAGCATCACGCAGAGCTGTAGGACTCTTGGAGGCAATGGCCAGCAGGTTGGCAGAACGAGGATTCTTGTTAGGTTGATAACTCCAAGCCCGCGGTACTTCGTCGGGACTTACACCCGGATAGCTGATACGTCCCAACTGATGGGCTGGGCAATCGGCAAGCGAAACGGGATAGGTGAAGATGGTCTTGCCCGAAGGACATACGTCGCCCGACAGGATATCAGCCAGTGCGGTACCGGCCATCGACCCCAGGTACCAGCTTTGAAGGAGCGCAGGCACACGGCTGAGCCAAGGCATTCGGAATGCATTGCCCGAGATGATGACGCAGACGAGACGGGGATTGGCAGCTGCAAGGGCATCGATGAGCTCGTTCTGATGGTAGTCGAGGTCGTAAGTGAGACGATCGCCACCTTCACAATCGGAGTAATGGTTCTTGTTCAAACCACCCACAAAGATGACCAGATCGGCCTCGCGAGCCTTTGCAACAGCTTCAGCCCGCAATTCGTCATAAACACTATTATCTACCGCATCGATGCGACCATAGTGGGCACCTCCCGAACGATAGCCTTCGGCATAGTCGATAGTGACCTTGTCGCCAAAGCGATCGCGAATACCTTGCAACGGAGAAATCTCAATCTTAGTCTTGAGTTCCGATGAACCTCCACCCATGCAGAGGCTACGAGTTGCGTTCTCGCCTACCACAAGGATGCGATTGTATAGTTCGGGACGAATGGGCAAGAGCGGAGCCGAGCTATGCGTCTTGGATTTTGGAGCTGGGTTATTCAAAGAATTGTTCTTGAGGAGGACGATGCCTTCGGTGGCAATCTTCCGGGCAGCTGCCAACTGGTCGACACTTGCCACACGCCCGTTGGGATAGGCGGTGACAGCACTGGCCTCGGTGCGGAATATCATGCGCAGGATACGTGCGGCCTTGTCGTTGATGATCGAATCGGGCACCTCGCCACGCAACGCCTTCTCGTAATAGGCTCGGCCCAGGTAATAATCGTCATAGCCGAAATCGCCAGCCTCAGTAGTGAGACCGTTGGTAAAGGTTCCCATCTCGACATCAAGGCCGTTGAAGATTGCTTCGTCGGTGTCATGAGCTGCACCCCAGTCGGTGATGACCACTCCATCGAAGTTCCAATCACCTTTCAATATATCATCAATGAGCACCTCGTTGTGGGACGCATGCTGGTCGAGATACTGGTTGTAGGAGCCCATAATGCTCCATACCTTGCCTTTCTCGACGGCAGCCTTGAAGGGCGGCAGGTAGATCTCGTGAAGAGCACGATCGGACACTTTGACATCGACATGTCCGCGGAACTCCTCCTGGTCGTTGAGGACATAATGCTTGACACAGGCAGCTACACCGTTTCGCTGAATGCCATCGATGTAGGGTACCACCATCTTCGAAGCCAGGCACGGGTCTTCGCCCATGTATTCGAAGTTGCGGCCATTGAGCGGTGTGCGATAGATGTTCACACCCGGGCCAAGCAGGACGGACTTGCGGCGATAGCGTGCCTCTTGTCCCACATTGAAGCCATAAGAGAAAGCAAGGTCACGATTCCAAGTGGCTGCCAGGCAGGTGAGTGCAGGATAGGCAGTGATGGAGTCGCTGTTCCAACCTGCATAGCCCCAGTCGTTCCAATTGATTTCGGCACGCACACCGTGCGGGCCATCGCTGTAGCGCACCTCGGGGATGCCAAGACGTGGCACGCCAGGGGTTGAGAACTTCGACTGAGCATAGCACAGACGAACTTTCTCGGCCAGCGTCATCTGGCTGAGTGCATCCTTGACGCGCTGCTCGATGGGTTGGGCACTGAGGGAATAGGTGGGTATAAAAAGGGTGGATTGGGCCTCATAGGGATCAATCACTACCTGCTGCGCCATAGCCGCAGTGGCTAATGTGGCCAGAAGGATGGGGAATGTATGACGAAGATACATATGGGTTTAGGAGGTGTTATGGTTGGCAGCCCAAGTTGGCTGCCAACTTAGACAAACAACAAATGGGGGATTACAGCTTCACGACTTGAGCCTTGCCATCATATTGCACTATGATGCCCTTGGCCTCGGGATCATAACCTTGGATATGGTCGGGACCCACGGGAACGACGATGAACGTGCGCTTCTGGTGCATGCCGGGGAATTCGCCTTCACGATCGGCAATGGTGAGCTCCTTCTGTGCATCATTGTAGCTGAAGTGAATGTTGGCAAAACGTCCAGCCTCGTAGCCATAGTTGGTGCCTTCGTCCTCGTAGAGGGTGAAGTCGGCGTCCTCTCCCTGATAAACATAGAGGCGAATGGTGCCTGCTGGCTTCTCGTCGCTATATTGCAAAGCTGGGCCGAATGGGATGATCGAACCACTGGGCACGAAGACAGGTATCTGCTCGTAGGGTGCGGCGCAGATGCGGGTCTCGCCTCCTTCCGAGGTAAGGCGGCCATCGTAGAAGTTGTACCACTTGCGACCTTCGGGGAAATAGACATCACGCTGACGTGCCTTGTACTGATAGACAGGACAAACCATGAAGGCAGGACCGAACATAAACTGATAGCCCACGTTGAGTGCGTTGGGGTCGAAGCCAAAGTCCATCACCAAAGGACGCAGCATGGTGTAGTCGTCGAAATAGACTTGGCCAGCCAGTGAATAGATGTATGGCATCATGCGATAGCGGAACTCGATGCAGGAACGAATGGCCTTGTAGGCGGGATGCGATTCGGGGGCAATGTTCCATGGCTCGCGGAACGGGAACTGTCCGTGAACACGGTACATGGGAGTGAAGACACCCCACTCATGCCAACGCACATTGAGTTCACGCCAATCACGCATATCTTCGTTCTCACGACCTGTAGCATCGTAGAAGTACTGTGCGGCTTCGTAACGCTTTTCAACCGAGAAACCTCCGATGTCCTGGCTCCAGTAAGGAATGCCCGAAATGGAGAAGTTGAGGCCTGCAGTGATCTGCGTCTTCATATCTTCCCAACGTGTGCCGATGTCGCCCGACCAAGTGGCTGTAGAGAAACGTTGTTCGGCAGCAAAGCCATTGCGAGTGAGAAGGAAGACGCGATTGTTGTCGGGTGAGAAGGCATCTTCGTTGCCAAAGCCATACTGGTTCCACTTGGCACTCTTCAGGAGGGCATCCGAATCGTCGGCCTTGATGCCCTGACGCTCGATGGCAGTCTCGTAGCCACGTTGACCATCATAGATAGCCTCGGCATTAACGATGGAATATGCATTGAAATATTCGTCGCTCGAACCCAGTGCTGTGGGACCACAAAGCAGTTTGCGGTAAGGCAGGTCGGTGCAGTCACGCACATTCGGCTCCGAAGCATCCATCCACCATGCATCCATGCCGATGGTGCCCAGTTTCTCGTAAAGCTGACGCCAGAACACCTTGCGTGCATCGAGGTCGTAGGCATCGTAGAAGGCATACTTGTAGCCCAGCCAGTCGTAGAGCGAATCCTTGATGCTTTGCTGGTAGATCTTGCCCATCTGGTCAAGCTCCTTCATGTTGTCGGTAGTGAGGTAATACTTGGGCCAGCAGGAGATCATGATCTTGGCATGCTGGGCATGGATGGTATCGATCATGCCCTTGGGATCGCTGAAACGAAGGGTATCAAAGGTGAAGGCACCCCAAGAATCGGGGCTCCAATAGTTCCAGTCCATGACGATGTTGTCGATAGGCAACTTGCGGTCGCGGAAGCCCTTGAGGGCATCGAGGATCTCACGCTGCGATTTGTAGCGCTCGCGGCTCTGCCAGAATCCGAAGAGCCACTTCGGCATGATCTGCGCCTTGCCAGTGAGGGTGCGGTAACCCTTGATGACCTCGTCGCTGTTGTCACCTGCGATGAAGTAATAGTCGAGCTGCTGCACCATCTCGCTCCAGAAGCTGAGCTTGGCCTGCTCCTCGGGAAGGACGGGAGCCAAAGCACGCAGTCCGCAATATGCTTCGCCACCATCGGGAGCCCATTCAAGGCGGAACTTATAGCGCTTGCCGGCCTCCATGCGGACGGCGAACTTGCGGGCATTGGGGTTCCACGCGGTGCGCCAGATTGTCTGGTCACCCTCGACGCCAGTTCCCTGCACGTCCTCGGTATAGACGTTCTTGTCGTTGATATATATCTTCTGATAGCCGCTGTAGTAATGGCTGAAATTGTATTCACCGGTCACACGGGGAACAATCTCGCCCTCGTAGGTCACCTGTGCCTTGAAGAGCGGGAATTTAGGCAGGTTCTTGGCCGAAGCGAGGTTCTCGAAATAGATGCTGTCCTCTCGACGCACCAAAGTCTCCGCACCCGGGGCGGTATAGGTACCTGTAAGAGCACCCTCGACGCCATCCTTGTCGTAGAGGTCGAAGAGTGCGGGCAGCTGGCTATAGTCCTTGGGGTTGCCGAAACGCATCAGCGAATAGCTATCGACGAGCACGCCATAGTTGCGGCT
Source organism: Bacteroidales bacterium (assembly GCA_017548545.1). GTDB lineage: Bacteria > Bacteroidota > Bacteroidia > Bacteroidales > UBA3663 > Liminaster. The sequence goes on from JAFYZW010000078.1 coordinate 7,545, forward strand.
CGACACGATGAACGGCACGGAAACCTTCGTGTTGTACTGGAAGAGTTCCTCGTTCTTGCCCTTATAGTTCCAGTCGTCGGCCTGATGCTGGCCAAGGCCATAGAATGCCTCGTCGGCAGGACTCTCAAAGACGACACGTGTGGACCATCCCTTCCATGTGGTGGGATTGGGCACTTCGGCAGGACCATCGCCATTGGCTGTCCAAACGGTCTGTGTAGCGCTATAGGGGCTGAAGGTCTTGCTTCCCTCGGCCTGTTCGGCCAGGATGATGTCGCCCTTGAGGTTGGTGAACCAAACCTTGCCGTTGCTTCTGAGCACATTGGCCACAACGAAGGCGGTCTTGACCCGCACGGTGTCGCCATTCTCGACGAGCTCATAGTTCACCTTCTGGTCCTGTGGCACGATGATGAGCGAAGGACGGTCGGCAAACTTGTCTTCGGCAGTAGCGGTAACGCGGATGATCTTCTCGCCCATCACTTCGAGGCGAACGAGTCGGGGTCCGTCATTTGTGGTCTGCTCCACACGGACGGTGACCTGCTGTCCCTGCTGACGCACAGCCTTGCCCCCACAAGCAGTGAAGACGAGGCATGCCAGCAAAGACATGAATGCGATTTGAATCTTCTTCATAATATTCTTTTATATTATCTATAGTAGCTATAGTAACTATAGTGACTATATATCACTTCTTCAAATCCTCCTTCACAAAGTCCATCACCTGCTGGGCAATGGCCTTCATGCCGGCCTGGCTAGGGTGACCCAACTGCTTGTCGATGTCGTGCAGTTCGATGAGAGGCAAATCATAGTGTCGGCAGATCACGCGCATCGACTCGGCATGCTCAGGTTTGAGGTCGGTATTGAGGATGAAGTAAATGCGTGCCAAAGGATAGTTCTGCTTGATGACGCTGCAAAGGCGAGCCATGGCAGGACGGAAGAACCACAGGTCGTCGTCGGTCCAGTTGGCCCACTTGTAGTTTCCCACCAGTTCGCCCGTCCACGAGTCGTTGGTGATGCAGCACGAGAGGATGATGTCGGGGTTACCGAGGTTCTCGACACGGGTGTTGAACGAACGCGGCTTGTAGTTGTCGTAGTTGTAGCCCGCATAACCTACTGTCGAACCGCTGTACGAATTGTTCATCTCAAGCTTCCACCCCATCTGGTCGATGACCTGCCACCACCAGGTATGTTCAACGCGTGTCACGTCGTTGCCCTTCGGTTGATGAGGGTTGCCGGGAGTAAAATACCACGATTCATTGGTCGCAGGAGTCAAATATCCCTCGAAGGTGGAATAACTGTCACCGAAAATGGTGACGCGCAAGGAATCCTGTGCCTGGGCAGCCCATGCGAGAGCTGCCACGATAAGCATCAATACTGTCTTTTTCATTTTTTCTTATATTATAAAAATCTAGATATTCTAGATATTCTAGATATTCTAGAACGAAGGATCAAAACTCCCAACTCTGGCCATCCAAAGACTTCACATGAAGCTTGCTAGGCGATGGACGATGGCTCACAACGTCAAGCTTGGTCACCTTGCCATCCTTCCACTCCATGCTGAGCTCGTAGCCACCACGCAGACGCACGCCCTTGATATGGCCGGCAGCCTTCCACTGTTCGGGCAGGGCGGGAAGCACGATTGCCTCACTCTCATTCTCGCTGATCCAACGGCTCTGCACGAGCATCTCCATCACACCGGCAGTGCCGCCGAAGTTGCCATCAATCTGGAAGGGTGAATGGGCATCGAAGAGGTTCGGATAAGTGCCTCCTCCGCGACGACGATCCTCTCCTCGATAGTTCTGAGGATGCACAAACGTCATCAGCTTGCGGAAGATATGATAGGCACCCTTGGCATCACGCAGACGGGCAAATAGGTTCACCCTCCAGCCGGCGCTCCAGCCTGTGGTCTTGTCACCCTTGATCTCGAGCGTCTTGGCACATGCCTGGGCCAGTTCCGGAGTGGCATCCACCGAAATGTGGTGTCCGGGATACAGGCCGAACAGATGCGACTGGTGACGATGGTGCGGATCCTTGTCATCCCAATCGAAGTACCATTCCTGCAGGTTGCCTTTTGCGCCAATCTTGTAGGGAAGCAGTTTCTCCAAGGTCTTGTTCACCTGTTCGAGGAAGGCGGCATCATCCTTCGTCACATCTTCGCCATAGAGCACATTTGCAGCGCTGCGTATGTCGTTCAGAAGCTCGCGAATCATGGCAATGTCGGCCGAACCTCCATAGAACGTGGCGCCTTCGAAGCCATCAGCCAGCTTGTATTCGTTCTCGGGCGTGGTCGAAGGATAGGTCATCAGGTAGCCGTCCTTCTCGTAAAGCCACTGCAGTAGGAATCGTGCCGCACCCTTCATCACGGGATAGGCCTCGGCAAGGAACTTGCGGTCCTGCGTGAACATGTAATGCTCCCAAAGGTGGGTCGAAACCCAGGCACCGCCGATAGGCCAGCAGCACCACATCGGACTCTCGTTCTGATAACCCACCGGATTGGTCATGCACCAGATGTCGCTGTTGTGGCAAACCACCCACGTGGGCACATCCTGCTCCTCGGTGATGGTAGCGCCGTAATAGTTCTGTGCCGAGATGGCACCGCTCTTGGGCAGGCGCTTGATCCATGTCAGCATCGAGTTATGCATCTCGGGCAAGGCACCGACCTCTGAAGGCCAGTAGTTCTCCTCCACGTTGATGTTCACCGTATAGTTGCAGCTCCACGGTGGTGTCATGCTCTCGTTCCAAAGGCCCTGCAGGTTGGCAGGCACGCCCTCGGTACGGCTCGACGAAATGAGCAGGTAGCGTCCGTATTGGAAATAAAGTTCCTCAAGGTCGGGATTGAAATAGTCGGCATCATCGTTGAGCAAAAGCTGCTTGTCGGTGTCGAGGGCAAGGATCGAGTCGGCCGTCTGTCCCAAGTCGAGTTTCACGCGATGGAAGAGGCGCTGATAGTCCTCGAGGTGGCGAGCCTGCAGCGTCTGGTAATTCTTCGACATGGCATTGTCGAGACGCTGGGCCACTGCCGTACGGTAGTCACGACCTTCGGTGGCAGGATTCTTGTATGGGCCATTGAAGCTGGTCACATTGGTCAGCATCAGGATGGCTTCGTCGCAGCCGCTGATCACGAGCGCCGTGTCTCCCTCCACATTTACGCAGCCCTCGGGGGCCTGGATGCGCAGTTCGGTGCGGAAATGGATGCCTCGGTTCGCATCGTAATGGAAACGATCGGTCTCGCCCTTCTTGAGCTTCGTGCTATATGCCACGTAGCCCTCGGTGTAGATCTTGCCGGGCTCCACGCTGATCACGCTCGGTAGGGGGCAAGCCAGACGAATGCGTTGGTTCAACGACGTGTTGTAGGACTTCAGCCTGACCACAATCACCGAATCGGGAGCCGAAGCAAAGCTCTCGCGCTCCACACGGTTCTTGTCAGCCGTCTCGTAGGCAACATATGCTATTGCCTTGTCAAGATCAAGCGAACGCGAGTACGAACTGCATTCGCCCTCGGCCTTCAGGTCGGTGATGAGCAGGGTGCCCAGCGGCTGGTAGAGCTCGCTGTTGTGTCCCTCGATCTTCATGTTCTCTCTTTCTGCTGCCCGATAATCCTCCTTGTCGAGCATGGCACGCACCTTCGGCAGGTTCTTGTAGGCATTGGGTGTCCAGGGGATGAGGTCGGGCTCACCCGACCATAGCGTGATGTCGTTGAGCGAAATGCGCTCTTTGGCCACACCACCATAGATCAAGGCTCCGAGATTGCCATTGCCGATGGGCAGGCTTTCCTCGAAGTACTGTGCCGGTTGACTGTAATGAAGTGTCAGATTGTTTTCGACAGTCGGTTCCGACTGCTCACAGGCCGTAAAGCCGAGCAGACCGACCAAGGTCAAAAGGATGGTTGGATATTTCATGTGTATAAATTATTATTGGTATTATCGGTGCAAATATAAAGCTTTTTTCCCATAAGTCCAATTTTTCCACCCGATTTTGCACTATTTTTTCACTTTTATCTCTTCTTTTTTGGCAGTTGGCCAAAAAATGAGTATTTTTGTACCCATCATACCCCTTCAAGAATGAAAACTAATACACTAAGCATCATGGCACTTATCAGTGCAATCACTCTCTCCTGCTCGACCCAGGGGGAGAAGAACAAGGGCGGCAATCCGCTCCTCAACGAACCCACAGCCAAATATGGCATCATCGATTACGACCGCATCACGCCCCAACATTTCAGCGAGGCCATCGAGCTGGGCATGGAGGAACATAAGCGCGAGGTGAAGGACATCTGCGAAAACCCCGATGAACCCACCTTCCAAAACACCATCGCCGCACTCGACAAGAGCGGACAACTGCTCAACCAGACAGTCCTCATCTTCGAGGACCTGTCGTCGAGCAACTCCACCCCCGAGCTTGAGGAACTTCAAACAAAATATTCACCGGTGCTGACCGCCCACTCCGATGGCATCTACCTCAATCCGCAGCTCTTTGCACGCGTCAAAACGGTCTATGACAAACACTACAAGATGGGCATTGAGCAACCCGAGGTGGAAAAGGAGATTCTGAACCACGAGGAGATGTCGGTGCTCAAGAAGACCTACGAGGCGTTTGCCAAACGTGGTGCAGAACTCAACGAGGAGCAGAAGGACCAGCTGCGCGAACTCAACGCCAAGATCAGCGCACTGCAGACCAAGTTCAGCCAGAACCTGCTGCACGAGACCAACAACACCTACGTGACCGTTGACTCGAAGGACGAGCTCGACGGACTTCCCGAGGCCAACATCCAGGCTGCAGCCGAGATGGCCAAACAGCAGGGCCAGGAGGGCAAGTACATGTTCAACATGCAGCGTCCTTCGTGCAACCCTGTGCTCCAGTACTGCACCAACCGCGAGCTGCGCCGTAAGGTGTACGATGCCTATTACAATCGCGGCAATCAGAACAACGAATGGGACAACAAGGCCATCTGCGCCGAGCTCGTCAGGCTGCGCCTCGAACGTGCCAAGTTGCTTGGCTTCAAGAACTGTGCCGAACAGATCCTGAAATACCGCATGGCCGAAAACGAGGAGAACGTCTATGATCTGCTCAACGCCGTGTGGGGTCCTGCCGTCGAAAAGGCCAACCAGGAACTTGCCGACATCCGTGTCGAAATGAAAAAGGACGGCCTCACCTGCGAGCCCGAAGGCTGGGACTACATGTTCTACTCAAGCCGCGCCAAGGCCGCCAAATATGCCCTCGACGAAGAGAAGATTGCCGAATACTTCGAGATCAACAACGTCCTCAAGGGCATCTTCTATGTGGCCGAGAAACTGCACGGACTGACCTTCAAGGAGATTACCGGACAGGTGCCCACCTATAGCAAGGAGACGCAGACATGGGAGGTCTATGACCGCGACAAGAAGCTCGTGGCCATCTTCTACAACGACTATTATCCGCGCGATGGCAAGGGTGCAGGTGCTTGGATGACCGACCTGCGTCCCCAGACCTACGTCCTCGATTCGTTGGGCAATGAGGTGCGACAGATACCCATCACCATCAATGTGTGCAACATGACGCGTCCAAATGCCGAAGGCGCCGCCCTCCAGAGCATCGACAACGTCACCACCATGTTCCACGAGTTTGGTCATGCCATGCACTTCATGCTCCACGATGTCCATTACAACGCCACCTACGATGTCGAGTCGGATTACGTCGAACTCCCCTCGCAGCTCAACGAACATTGGGCCACCGAGCCTGAGGTGCTCAAGGTCTATGCCAAGCACTACAAGACCGGCGAAGTCATCCCCATGGAACTTGTCAAGAAGCTCGACGAGAGCAGCAAGTACGGCCAGGGATTTGCCACCGTCGAATATCTCGCAGCATCGCTCGTCGATATGGACCTGCACACCCTCACCGAGATCCCCGAGGATCTTGATGTCATCGAATTCGAGACCAGAAAGTTGCAGGAACGTGGTATTCCACGTCAAATTCTCCCCCGTTATCGTGTCACCAACTTCAGCCACACCATGGGCGGCGGCTACACCGCAGGCTATTACAGCTACCTCTGGTCGGAGGTGCTCGACTGCGATGCGTTCGAGGCATTCAAGGAGACAGGCGACATCTTCAATTCCGATCTTGCCCTCCACTATCGCAAGACCTGTCTTGAGCCAGGCGGCATCGATACCGGTCTGAAGATGTACATCAATTTCCGTGGTCGCAAGCCCGGCATCGAGGCATTGCTGCGCAATCGCGGACTCAGTACGGCCGCTTGCCGATAATTAATCTGATTGTCCTCCACAACTCGGGGAGGATGAAGACAGGAGAGGTGACCAGTAGGATGATGCCCCAATCTTCGAGGCTGAGAGGTTCTACCTCGAAGAATTCGGGCAGGAGGTTGACGATGATGAACTGACCCACCAGAATAACTGCAGCCACGAACAGGAAGCCAGGGCTATAGGACTGCTTGAAGCGTTCGCGGTCGGAGAAGAAGTGATGCACCTCCATCAGGAAACTGCTATCGGTGCGGAAATAGCGCACATTGAACAGGTTCCAGAACTGCAGCACCACAAAGAAGGTGAAGAAGATGCCGTGTTCGTAGGCCGAAAGGGACAACTTGCCCCGATGCCCTTTGAAGAACTCCTTGAAATAGGTGACCAGCGCATCCATATTGAAGAGGTCCGACACCTGCTTCAGTTCGGTGTGGTAGAGCAACTGCCAAATACCCGTCATTATTACAAAGAATCCGAGTCCCCACAGGGCGATACGCCAACCCATCTGATGGTTGATGATGTGCGCCTTGGGGGAACGCGGCTTGTCGTGCAGTACCCTTGGGTCGGCGGGGAGCGACGACAGGGCCCCTGCTGCGAAAGTGTCCATGATGAGGTTGACCCACAGCATCTGTGTCACGTTGAGCGGCGAATCCAGGCCCGTGATGGCACCCAACAGCACCACAAGGCACGCACACACATTGATGGTTGTCTGGAAGATGATGAATCGGCGGATGTTCCAATAGATGCTGCGGCCCCACAGGATGGCCTTGTTGATCGAAGCAAACGAGTCGTCGATGATGGTGATGTCCGAAGCCTCCTTGGCGCGCGAAGTGCCCGAGCCCATCGAAAGGCCCACCTGCGCCTTCGCCAAGGCCGGTGCATCGTTGGTGCCATCGCCCGTCACGGCCACCACCTCACGGTTCTGCTGCAATAGCGTCACAAGTCGCGCCTTGTCCTCGGGGCGTGCACGGGCAATGATGCGGATGCGATAGTCGCGCAACAGTTCGCGCAGTTCGGTGTCCGAACGGATGGCGAAGTCGGGGCCTTGCAAGGTCTTGTCGAGTTCGCCCTCACCGAGCAACCCAATCTCGCGCCCGATCTCGTTGGCCGTGCCCACGGTGTCGCCGGTGACGATGATGACCTTCACGCCCGCCACGTCCTTGCACAAATGGATGGCCTCTGCCACGTCAGGGCGGATGGGGTCGGCAATGCCCACCACGCCGATAAATGTTTTGGGGCCGTCGTCACGCTGCACGGCAAAGCCCAGGGTTCGCATGGCGCGCTGCTGGTACGAAGCCAGCAGGTCCTCCACCTCCCGCTTCGTCACGCCTCCAGCAATCTCATCGCAACGGCTCAGCAGAAGTTCGGGAGCACCCTTGACGAACGTCACGATGGAGTCATCCTTGTTCACCCTGGTGAGCATGTATTTCGTTTGAGTCGAAAACGGCTGCTGTTCCACCACCCTGGCACTATCGCGCAACTGCTGGTAATCGAAGCCCAACGTGTCGAGCCACATCAGCAGTGCCCCCTCCGTAGGATTACCGATGGGCTTGCGTTCCACGGTCAAGGCTGCCGTACTGTTCACGCTGATGCCCAGGGCGAGCTCCTCGAGGTCATAATCGCCGAAGAAACGATGTTCGACCACCGACATGCGGTTCTGCGTCAGCGTACCTGTCTTGTCGGTACAGATCACAGTCGTCGCACCCATCGTCTCGCAGGCATGAAGCTTGCGCACCAGGTTGTTTTCCCGCAGCATCCGACGCATACTCAGGGCAAGGCTCACGGTGATGCTCATGGGCAAACCCTCGGGCACTGCCACCACAATCAGCGTGATGGCAAGCATCAACGACTGCAGGACGAAGCCGACGATGACAAGCGGCTCCATCTTGTCGGGCATGTCGCCGAAAGCGAAATAGTAAACCAGACGTCCCACCACGATAAGCATGGCGATGGCAAAACTGGCATACGAAATCCAGCGACCCAACTGATCCAACTGGCGGTTGAGGGGAGTCTTCACCTCCGACCCTTCGCGCGTCAAAGCCACGCCACGCCCCTCCTCGCTATCCACAGCCGTCTTGTCAACCACATACACGCCATTGCCCTCGATCACCGTACTGCCACGCAGCACGCGGTCGGCAGGATAGGCCGATTCGGAATACTTGTGATAGTCCTTCTGGTCGGGAGTGAACTTGTCCTGATATGGTTCGCCCGTGAATATCGATTCATCGACACGCAGCGCATTGGCCACCACCAGCAGGCCGTCGGCAGGCAGCTGGTCGCCGCTCTCGATGCGCACCACATCGCCCACCACCACATCCATCTTCGGGATGCTGTACATTTGCGGGTGAGCGTCCCTCCAAGGGCGGCGCAACACCTTCACCGGCTGTGTATCCTTCACCTGGTTGAGCACGTCAAACTCCCGGTCGGCCTTCACCTCAAAGATGAAACCCACACCCGTCGAAAGCAGGATGGCAAAGAGGACTCCTACGGGCTCGAACAGCAGGCGCCAGTTGCCCGTGTCGTAAATCTCGTAGGCCGAAACCAGAATTGAGAGGAAGAGGGCACCGAGGAGGACGATGATTAGCGGGTCCTTGAACTTCTCAAGGTAACGCTTCCAGAGAGGTTCCTTCTCGGGGTCGGGTATCTTGTTCAGACCCTTGCCGCCGACAACTTTGGGGTCATCGACCGATAGGGCCATCTCCAGATATTTCTTTCGTTTATCCATTCGGTATTTTGCAATTTACGGCTGCAAAGATACATCATATTTTCAACAATTCCAACCAAAAGAAAATTTTTTTGCAAAATAATTTGGAAGTGTCATTTAGTTTCCTCATCTTTGCATCAGCAAATTGTTAGCCGAGCCCATGAAATTCACCCGTTGCCTAAAACAGTTTGCTTGCAAATAGATAGATTATTGACTAAAATCATCAACTATTAAACCAAAAATCAAAAAACGCTATGTTGAACATTGAACAATTCATGGCCAATCTGGAGAAAAAGCATCCAGGTGAAAAGGAATACCTTCAGGCCGTACGTGAAGTTCTCATTTCCATCAAAGACGTTTACGACAAGCACCCCGAATTCGAGCGCGCTTCTCTCCTCGAACGCCTCGTAGAACCCGAACGCATCATCATCTTCCGTGTGCCCTGGGTGGACGACCGTGGCAAGACACAGGTCAACCTCGGTTATCGTGTGCAATTCAATTCGGCCATCGGCCCATATAAGGGAGGCCTGCGTTTCCACGCTTCGGTCAACCTCTCCATCCTCAAGTTCCTCGGCTTCGAGCAGACATTCAAGAACTCGCTCACCACGCTCCCTATGGGTGGCGGCAAGGGAGGCTCCGACTTCTCGCCACGCGGCAAGAGCGAAGCCGAAATCATGCGTTTCTGCCAGTCGTTCATGACCGAGCTCTATCGCTATGTCGGTCCCGAGATCGACGTTCCGGCAGGTGATATCGGAGTGGGCGCTCGCGAGATCGGCTACCTCTTCGGACAGTACAAGCGCATCACGCGCGACTTCAGCGGCGTGCTCACCGGCAAGGGCCTCGAATATGGCGGCTCGCTCGTTCGTCCCGAGGCCACAGGCTTCGGCGGACTCTACTTCGTCAACGAGATGCTGCAGGATGCCGGCATCGACATCAAGGGCAAGACCGTAGCCATCTCGGGCTTCGGCAACGTAGCATGGGGTGCAGCCACCAAGGCTACACAGCTCGGTGCCAAGGTCATCACCATCTCAGGTCCCGACGGATACGTATATGATCCCGAAGGCATTAGCGGCGAGAAGATCGACTACATGCTCGAACTGCGTGCATCGGGCAACGACATCGTGGCACCCTACGCCGACGAGTTCCCCGAGGCAACCTTCTACCCCGACAAGCGTCCATGGGAACGCAAGTGCGACATCGCCCTGCCTTGCGCTACTCAGAACGAGCTCAATGGCGACGACGCTGCCCAGCTCATTGCCAATGGCGTACAGTGCGTGGCTGAAATCTCCAACATGGGATGCACACCCGAAGCCATCGACCTTTTCCTCGAGAAGAAGATGCTCTATGCTCCCGGAAAGGCCGTCAATGCAGGTGGTGTAGCCACCTCAGGTCTCGAGATGAGCCAGAATGCGGCACACATCAGCTGGAGTGCTGCCGATGTCGATAAGCGACTGCACGAAATCATGCACGGCATCCACCAGCAATGCATCCGTTACGGCAAGGAGCCCGATGGATACATCAACTACGTCAAGGGCGCCAATGTGGCAGGCTTCATGAAGGTTGCTCGTGCCATGATGGCCCAAGGTGTGGTATGATTTCGTTTGATAACTTGATTTCCCAAAATAGTAAGGCGCTTCCCTTTTGGAAAGTGCCTTTTTCGTCACATTTACGTATTTTTGGATATTTTCAACGCAAACATTTACGTATTTTTGGATATTTTCGTATAAAAAATTTGCGTAAACCCAAAAAACAGATTATATTTGCACCCGAAACCTATTGTTTTTTCGATTATGGAAAACGATATTAATGATGTTTTGAAAATCCTATATAGTATTCCAGAAAAATACATTACAATCAATGGCCCTGCTACGGAGGATTCCATTCGCTCTTTTGAGAGCAAATGGAATGTTACTTTACCAAGTGAATATAAACATCTTATAAAACAATGTAATGGCATAAATCTTTTGGGATCTGAAATTCTAGGTTTACCCATTAAAGATGCCCGCTATTTTTCAATAGATGATGCATACCAATTTGAACATTTCGAAGTATGTAACCCTATGCCTTTGCACCTGATTCCCTTTAGTCCAGATGGAGGGGGAAATCACTATTGTTTTGATATTCGTGACAACAATATTGTATTTTGGGATAGTGAATATGATTACACAAATGATACACCCGAGGTCGTTTATAATACTTTAGCAGAAATGATACGTGAGGTTTTTCTTGATTGGACTCTGGAAGACATCGACTTGTTATGAAATCTCTTGACCATTCCTTCATCGAAGCACAGAATACGTCAGCCCTTTCTCGCTCATAAAAAAAAAAGAAATATAACCGATAATATTATTATAGAAAAAGAGTAGGAAGAAACCAAAATATAGTTTCTTTTACATATTTATCATATTGTGTTCCCTCTATAGTATTATTCAATACATCGGGTGGAAATCACCGACTAAAGAACCAATGAAGTTGTTCATTAGCGTTATTCTCTGGCATGTATTTTTGGCAATCTGTTGCTTGTTTCGATTTATAATCTCATTATTTACCCCTGAGAAATTATTGCTTGTCTTTGATTGGCTGTTTATTATCGTCAATTGTCTCGTATTTATTATTTGGGGATTGGCGGGTTCACCTTCATTGATGATGAGCTGGTTCTATACTATCCTTTTGTTAAGACATCCATTTTGAATTGCATCCCTCAAGAACTGTCAACACTTTAGGCTTGCCCTAAATCGGGGCAAGCCTTGTTTTTTAACACCTTAGGATTTAGTTTCCGCCATTTCTGCCTGATCACATTGGGCTTCATCCTTATGTCCGAACCTTCATACACGATGGATCATTGATCAAGGGGATACTGGTTTGAGAATCGATTGGCGAATGGAGCTCAGTAGATGGTGATACGGTCCCCAACGAGAAAATAGGTGTGCTCATTCCTATGCCAATACTTCCTTGGATAAACTGTGTTATCCATATTAATAGAGTCGGGAGGAGAGGCAAGATACTGCTCCATGAATTCAGACAGTGTTTCTTCTGTTATCGTTCTTGATTCATCAAAAAATCTGTTTTCCACATGGTAGTATCGTGTTTGTTCGAACTCGATGAAAACAGCGGCTGCGACATTCGATTCCTTATGACGGCAATATTCGACTTCGAATGAATCGTTTTCATCTATTGCATGGTAATAGGTGATCAGTTCGTAAAGACTGTCTCCAGATTGTGGGAAGACGTGATTCATGGAGCTTTCCTTGATTCCCTTACCGGCCTTTCCACCAACTTGCTTCTCAAATTGTGCCACATCGTCCATCGTCACCTTCCCGATGTTGTCGGACAGATAGTTCAATACCTTTGGCCAAACAGCTGGTCCAAGATACTGCAATGTGTCGGAGTTGGTTCGAAGGTAGGTGAAATGTATGGTGTCGGACTTCATATCAAGAATCACATCGGAATTGCAGTTCCCATGGAACATGCACAATGACCGATACGGATTCCAGTTGTTCGACATATATGGACTAAAGGGCAAGTCATGCCCTATTTTCTCCAGCGTCAGGACCTTTTGAAACTTGGGTTGGCCTGTAGGACGGACTTGGGCAAGGAACAGTTCGTCCGTATTACCCGCCAGGACGTAAAAGTTGTCATCGTGAATAAATCCTGTGAAATACAGGGTGTCGGGGCTCTGGTCGTCACCCATATAATACTCGTAATCCCAATAACTCTTGTATTTTGAGGAGATAAATGTTTTGGCCTTGGGTGTATGGTATCCCCATTTATCATAAGGGGTATTGTCCATCACCCATCCCTTGCGGGGGTCCTTGACTTCGTAGATGACCGCCTTGCTGATGATGTAATAGGTGTCGTGATATCGTACAATCTTGTCCATATCGGCATCGAAGAGATGCTTCAACCCCGTCTGCTTGTCATGAAAGCAGGTGAAAAGTCCCCATTCTCCTTGTGGTTCGAACGACACTGCAAAGTCTTCGTCTTCGTAGCAGGTGGTCGAAAAAATGTCCGTCTCGATCCAACGTTGACTGTTGTCATCCCAACAGAGGTCTGGTTTTTTGTTTTTGGATTCTCGCGAATACCAAAGATACAATTGGTTATTCTTGGAGCACAAAAAGTAACTAAGCCACCCAAATCTGGTTTTAGGTGGTATTTCGATGATAGTTTGTCTTTCATTACCGGGTGAGACGGAAACAAGGTGATACTTGTCCCTATAATCAAAATTATTAAATGCCGTGTAGTTACGTGCATCGAAGAAATACAGATTGTTCCCACGATAATCCATCACGAATTCCAACTCCATGTTCGAAACTGGGGTTGAAAGGCTCGACAGGTCAATCCCGATGGTGTCGGTGATGATGGTGAAACCGGAGGCTGCATCATAACGAACTGTACGTTCGAGTTCCCCTTGTCCGAAACTGACAAGGGAAGCTAAAATCATCCAAGCGATGACAAATAATGGTTTTTTGCTCATGGTTTTTCGGTTCTTTTTTGTGCAAATATATCAACTTCACACGAAAAAAAGCAGAAAATCGGAAAAAACTGCACATCTAAAACGCAGAATACCGCAAATACTGCACATTTTCTAATGTAAAAGTAACAATTTTTTCTGTATTAATTTACACACGTCCTAAATAAATAGACATGTTTCCAATTTGATAAACATTTCAGAATATCAGGTTCTAACGTTTCGTTCGATTCCCTGTGTCTCAGCACCTTGCAAGCTCAAACATGAGAACCAGCCTGCATCTTTTTTTAAAATATTTATTTTTTAATTTTTTATTTCGTTCTTTCGCGTGGGGGACAAATAGAGTTCAAGGGGGGTGTGTTTAAATTTAAATTTTTTGTAATATAAAATATTAATATATATATTATTATATAAAATATTACGCGCAATGGATGTCGTGATTAAAGAAAAAAAAAATAAAAAATAAAAAAACGACGTGTACGATCCACTGTACTCCCCTAAATAAAGTTGACTGGTATTTGACATAACCCTAGTAAAAGTTGACCATTTCATGACCTAACCCCCCTGACTTGGGTTTACTAGCGCAAAATGAGAAAGAAATTGACAAAACTTTATCTAAACTTCTGTTAAAACTGCAGGCCTAGTACTCGTTTTTAGCGATTCTTCCTGAAAAATGCGTATCTTTGCAGTAAGATCTTTGACATCTTGAAGTGAAATTACTCAAATCAACTGCTTTCGTGTAGAAGACGTCACTACTCGAAAGCATGAGCTTGAAGGAATTGTAATGCTTCTGTACCACTGCAGAAAAGGAATGTCAGACGAAGGGCTTCGATGTGCAGAGTGTCGGGATCTGCCATGAACGAGGGAGAAGCCTTTCTGCTGACGTAAGGCATGTGAACAACTGCATCATCGAATTGAAGGAGGAGCGATGAGGTGTTGCAGATTTTGCAAGCGCTCTGTCCCAAAGCGGGGAGAATGGGACACCGCGAGCAGAACACACGCACACCAGGAACATGACTATTTCCTACCTCTGCCATGGAATAAGCCTACAGTTTCAGAAAGACCAACAGCAAACACTACCTTTCCTCGTGCAGCAATGCGCAGAATGAACCCCAACTCCACGGCGAGCAATCTCAAATTGTGAGAACTTCGCTCAACTTGGGGCAAGCCCTAACAAAATGCGGAAACGCGCCACAAAGTTGGACGCGTTTCTGCATGGTTATTGCGATTGTGCCTATTTCACAAACACTAGACGAGATTTACCGCTCTGGTGAACAATATTTATTCCAGGAACAAGAGAAGCCTGTCGCTGTCCCATCATATCGTATATAACATAAGGACTGGTGCTCTCTACCGTATTCAAGCTGTTTAGGTTCTGGTCCTCTTCTATATCGATGATATGCCCCAGGAACAACACTTTGTCACTCCGGGTGTCTTCTATGCTGAAATAGAATGGGTGATCTATGTTAACATACTCTGGCCCGGGACCTAAGGAAGTCTCCGTCGCTATCACGGTAGCTGCTGAAGCCACCACTCCTTTCTCGTCAACTGCGATATGTGTCAGCTGCTTGACCAAGGACACAAACATCTCGTTGTTTGACATACCACTAAAGTCTGCGCCAATTGAGAATGCTTCCGACATGCCCATCTCCTGCAGGGTTTTATTCATTTCGATTTCTGCATCGGTCGTGAAGCGTGGCAAAGTGAGAATGGTGCGCTGACCATAATTATCCAAGGCCTGTTTCGCCTGGGTGTAGATATCGCTGCCGAATGTGGCATCATCCTGTGGAACGAAAAAGGTCATCGAAAACCTGTGATCCAAGCCAAACCATTGACGTACGACAATGAAACCATCGATCTCTGCACAGTTCATGTGACCATCGAAATGCATCATGGGCACGTTCCTCACTTCTCCCGTGGAGGTGTAGAAGGGCATGATTTTGGTGAGTGTGCTATCGGCAGGAGTTCCCCAACCTGCTTTGAAATAGAGGGCATTGACCAGCAACATCATCAATTCATCACTCGGCATGATTTTCAGCGAGGGAATCGTCCCATGTGTCTTCTCACTCACCCAAGCATCTACCGCTTTCATGCTTTCGGTAAGAGCAAGGTCAAGCTGGTTATATTCTGCACGATAGCAGAGGGCTAATGTGTCTTTGTATAAATCGAGGCATGTTACTGCATCATCGGCCCAGTAACTATTGGCAAGTTCCAATATCGGTTTGGCTTCCTCATCCTGCTCTTCATCAGACCATCCGCAGGGTTCCAAAAGGTCGTCGATCAGCTGACTGTTATAAAGGGCAAGGCCACGGAAATCCTCTGGAAGACAAAGGGCCTTGTTTATTCCATGCAAAGTACTACTATTCGCACCCTGTTGGAGCATACCCAAGGCGATCCATGCCGAGAGAGGAGACACTACGACATTCATGGGTCCGAATGTTTCGGTGCAATAGTTTTCGATGTTGGTGTAAAGGTCGAACGAGAACTGCTGATATGCAGCGGAGCAATCAGTTACCGATGTTTCTGTGTCGTCGGCTATATTCGCAGCCAGAGGACTGGCAGCGAGGAGGGAGAGAGACAATAATACTAATTTTTTCATAACAAGAGTTGATTTAAAGGGTTTTCTATGTGTTTATTCTTTTATTTCTTGTGAAAATGGCAGGAGACAACCAGGCCATTGGGCCGAGATTGTCTGCCATTTTCACCTCCTTTTCTTGTTATTATTCGTTTTTGTTTTCGACTGGTCGAAATGGATGCTGCAAAGATAAGGTTTTTCTGAATACCTTCCAAATTTTTTTCAATGTTTTTGAATATGACACATCGTCTGCATTATTTTACAAGACTCTTGATAAAGAGGAAGAAATTCGATATTCGTTCACAGATTATGTCAAACAACGAAATGGAAGGCTCACCTTCGTTTATTGGAGTATTATCTGATGGCATCACAATCTTTTCAAATTCATTCCAATATTCTTCTTTCTCGTAGATAGCCTTTCGACCATTGGGTACCTGAAGGGTGCAGGTCTTTTTCTCTACATTATCGAACGTATTACCTTTAATTGCCGCAGGAATGCCACCTTCTGCCACGATTGAAGTAAGATCCGTACAATCTCTAAACGCCGAATAACCAATGGTTCTTACACTTTTAGGAATTCTTATTGAGATAAGGCTTGAACAACCTTCGAATGCGTGATTCGCTATAGAAATCACATCTGATGGTATTATTGAACTTCGGCAACCAGAAACAAGAGTATTCGTAGATGTTTCAATGATGGCATTGCAATCGTTTCGGGAATCGTAAACAGCATTTAGGGAATCGACACAAATAGAAGAAAGATTGTTGCAATTGCAGAATACGGATTCTCCAATGGATGACACAAAGCGAGGGATATAAATGGAAGTCAACCCTGTGCAGCTGTCGAATGCGCGCTCTTCAATGGATAAAACGCCGTTTGGAATTTTTGTGTTCTTACAGCCCAAAATCAAACAATTCTTGGAGGTCTCAATGATGGCATTGCAATTGTTACGCGAATCATATACTGCATTTTGAGGATCAACGCGAATAGAAGCAAGATTGCTACAAGCGCCAAAAGCCAAGCACCCAATCGTTCTTACATTTCGAGGGATTCTAATGGAAGTCAAGCCAGTACAACCATAGAAAGCCGCATCTCCAATTGATATTACACTGTTCGGAATCACAATGGAAGTCAAGCCAATGCAATCGAAAAAAACACCAGCACTTATTGAAATTAATCCATAGGAGAGTTTTACAGTAGATAAACTGGAACAATTACGAAAAGCCATCTTTCCAATGGACTTTACGCTGCTGGGGATATCAACAGAAGTCAATCCTGTGCATTTGATGAAAGCTTTGTCTTCAATTGTTGTTACACTTCGAGGTATTTTTATGGAAGTCAAGCCAGTACACCAACCAAAGGTGCCAGATTTAATTGATGTAACACCATTAGGAATAACAATGCTTTTCAAGTTTTGACAGCCCTGGAAAGCTAATCGTCCGATTGTTTTTACACTATTCGGAATAGTAATGGAAGTAAGTCCAGAACTACTAAACGCAGATTCTCCAATCGATGTAATACTATTTGGAATATCAATTGATATCAATTCTGAACAATTCATAAAGGCAATGTTACCGATTTGGGATACAGGATACTCTT
Organism: Bacteroidales bacterium; assembly: GCA_017548545.1. Lineage (GTDB taxonomy): Bacteria > Bacteroidota > Bacteroidia > Bacteroidales > UBA3663 > Liminaster. Next base: position 25,116 of record JAFYZW010000078.1, read on the forward strand.
TACCTCCATAAAATATGGTAGAAGGAATCTCGATGTGACCTA
>JAFYZW010000079.1 GCA_017548545.1 Bacteroidales bacterium
ATCTCGCCGCTGAAGCGGCTGAGGTCGTCGCCCGGGCGACACCAGCACTGGAACACTGCGAAGCTGTCGCCGTGATTGTTGCGTATCACGGTGACGCGACGTTCGCGCAAAGTCGCCGTCTTGGCACCCGTACATTCGAACTCTGTCGCCGATTCCAGCACCGTGGCGACCTGCGACATCGCAGGCTGCCCGACAAGGCAACCGACGACAAGCGATATGATCAATGTCCTTCTCATGGCATCTTCTTCAGTACAATCATCTCTCCAAGCTTCGACTCAACCCCTGCGCAGAAGTCACGCAAGTTGGCATAGTCGTTGGTGTCGTAGAGCAAGGTCTTGCGAACCAAACTATAGCTTATCGCCAAGGCGTTGCCTGTCTGACGCACCCTGACGCGACAGCTCATCACGTCGTTCGGCATCGTCAGCGTGGCAGACTTCGGCAGTTCCTCCACCTCGTAGCCCTCGGGCAGCGTGAGCTGCACGGTGCGGCGTTCGGTCGTCCAATAGCCGAACTCCACGGGCAGGTCGCGCGTCTCGGCCTTGAAGTCGTTGGTCGCTGGAATGAAGAGGAACGGGTTCAGGTAGATATGTTCATCGTCGGTGTCGAGGCTGCGGGTAAACGTGACCTTTTCCTTCACATCCTCCTCGTTACTATCGATGCCCTCGAGCGTGTACGACTCGATCTCCACATTCATCGATGAGGCGAATTGCTGCACGAAAGCCACGCTGTCGGTCACGTCACGATAGATGTCGCGAAAGTGTCCTGCCGACACGTCATGATAGGCAGCACTGTATTCTCCCTTCAGTTCGCCATCGGGGCTGACCGTAGCTGTAGCCAGTGTGACCACCTTGCCCTCGCAACACTTGCGCAAGTCGGTCCATCGTCCTTGAGCAGCCTTGTTGACCAATCGTCCACGATCGACGAGGTAGTCGGCAGGCAGCGATCCGACGGGATAGCCCTTGGCGGCAGCATCGACATAGAACACCGTGCTGTCGGCAGGATCACCCACGACAAGCACCATCGTGTTGAGGGCTGCCACGCTCGCATGGGCGTAAGGCAGGCGACCCTTGCTCCTGCGGCTCAGCACCACAGGTGCCACCTGCGTGATGCCCGCATCGCGCAGCATGCTCATCAACGCGAAGTTGAGCGTGCAACTGTTGGCTGTGCCCTCCTTCTGGAGCTTCTTTGCCGACATGCCGTAAAGCCCGTAGGTCTTGTCCCAGGTATAGTAGGCCATCAGCAGGTCGCGCAGCTTGGCAGTCATCTCCTTCACGCTCAGCCCATCCAGGTGCAGGTCGGCCTGCTCCTTCGCCAGCGGATTGTCCATGTTGTAGTACTTGCCGAAGTCCTCGTCGCCCACCAGCATCTTATCGACGTCGCTCCACGAGTTCTGGAAGTTCTTGTAATAGGAACCCGTGATGGTGATCGAACGCAGGTCGTGCTCCACCTTTGTCATATAGTCCTCGACGCACCAGATATGCTCGTCGTCCTTGACCCCAGGCAGTTCGCGACCCTCGAAGTGATGGATAGTGGCACGGGCAGTCAGCAGATCGGCACCCACCACCGCCTTGAAATCGCCAGGCTTGGTCTCGCCGGTGACCTGAGCCCTGCCGCGCTGTTCGGTGCTGAAGTTGAACCACTCGGGGATGGTGATGTCGTATTCAGTGAAGAACACGGGGCGGGGACCTTGGGCATACCAGTCGGAGATAGCATAAATGTGCGAACTCTCGCGCTGGAACTCGTATTCGACCACCGTGCCAACCTTGACATTGGGGATCGAGAACTTCACCTGGCTGTAGTATTTGTCAAGGCGTTCCTTCGTCTTCAGGTCGCCAGTAAGCTTCGAGCGCACCACCTTGCCGTCCTCCAGATTGAAGGCCGAACCCTTCACGCCCGAGATCTTGTCACCCGCCGACGAACCTACCGGATCGAAGAAGACGATGGTAACATCGGCAGCCGAGGTCCCCTCGGGCTTGAGCACCTTGATGCGTTCCTTCACGCGATAGACCACAATGAAATCGGTCCTGACCTCAAACTGCACGTCTGTGCTACTGTAGAGTTTCACGGCCTCGGCATCGGGGTCGGGTGCATAGACGGTCATGTTCATTTCCTCGTCGGTGGGCTTGCCCATCTTCTTGTTCACCTCCAAGGCATCAGCCTGGAAGACAATGCCCACAAAACTGATTAGCGTTAACAATAGAGATAGCTGTTTCATAATAAAAAATTTAAAGTTTCGCAAATGCTCATTCACTTCTTCTTCAAAACAATCATTTCATTGCACTTCGATTCAAGTTTTGACAACAAGTCTCGCAATGCAGGATAATCCTCCTGGGCATACAACATGCTTTGACGATTATAGTTGATCAAGATGATGATCTTGCCTTCAGCCTGATTCACCCTGACACGGCAAGTCAACCCATCATCCGACATCCTGATTTGAATTGGCTTGGGCAATTCCTCGATCTCATAACCCTCCGGCAAGTTTATTTGGATAATCTGACGTTCGACGACAGCGTAGGGGAATTCCACGGGCAACACACGTGTCTCGGCCTTGAACGGCGATTCCATGCCGGCGAAAAGGAATGGATTGAAATAGATGTGTTCGCCGTCCGATTCGATAGTGCGGGTGAACTTCAGATCCTCCTTCACCTCCTTTCCAGAGCCATAGACACCCGAAACTTCATATTGTTCAATCTCCACGTTATTTCGATTCGCAATCGACTGAACAAATACCGTACTGTCCTTCGCCGCTCGGTAATGGCGGCGGAAATCAGCAGCAGCGTTATCGAAATAACTGACATTGCGCACACCTTCCAATACGCCCTCAGGGCTCAATTTGCCCGTGACAACTGATACCATTTCTCCATCGCTGGCATGGCTCAGATTGACCCACTTGGCTGAATTTGCCGCACGTATCACACGGGCTCGTTCAACCAGGAGATTGGCAGGAAGCACACCCACGGGACAACTTGTAGCTGCTGCATCGACGTAGAACGGCTCGCCATCCTCATTGAGTACCTGCAGGGCCATCGTATTGAGCGATTCCCCACTGGGATGCAGCCACGGCAATCGTCCGCGAGTGCGACGGCTCATCACCACAGGATAAGCCTTGATGCCCGCATCACGCAGCATACTCATCAAAGCGAAATTCAGCGTGGAACTGTTGGCAGTCCTGTCCTTTTGAAGCTTACGTTCCGAAATGCCATAGATTCCATAGTTCCCATTCCAGGTAAAGTTGTGCATCAAGAGGTCACGAAGGAGGGAAGTACGATCTTGCACACTCATACTGTCCGGAATGGGAAGGGCAGCTTGCGCCTCTCGCAAGGGGTTGTTCATCTTGTACAGCTTACCGAATGTTTCGTTCTCCATCAGCACACTATCCACTTTCTCCCAAGTAGTGGTAAAACGCCTGCGTCCGCTGTTGGGGAACTCAATCCAGTTGAGATCATGTACCACCTTCGACAGAAAATCCTCGACACAATATACCCAATCGTCTTCCTTGATTGCAGGCAAATCCGATCCGAAGAACTTGTTGACTCCAGCAGCCACCGTAACTGATCCTTTTGTGGTAACGAATGTAAACGACGAGACATCAACAGCTTGTTCGAGCAAGATCAGGCCACTGTTCTCCACATTGAAATTAAACCACGCGGGAATCTCAAGAAAGTATTCGGTATAACACACCGGCATATCTTCGGTCTGAGCATACCAATCGCTGATGGTATAATAATAGTCGCTATGGCGTTCGTATTCATATTCAATCACCGTCCCCACCTTGACGTTAGGAATCGAGAACTTCACCTGACTGTACTTGTCGTCGATGCGCTCCTTCGCCTTCAGGTCATGAGTCATCTTTGAACTGACCACCTTACCATCCTCCAGGTTGAAAGCAGTAGCCTTGATGCGCGAAATGCGTTCGTTGCGTGCTTCCTTGACGGGATCGTAGAAGATCACCACCACATCGCCTTGCTTGATGCCTTCTGGCTTCAAGACCTTGATACGTTTTTTTACCTTGTATAAAATACCAAAATCCTCGCCAGCCTGCTCAAACTTCACAGCAGTGTTGTTATAAAGCAACACAGCTGCAGCATCTGGGTCAGCCTCATAAACGGTCATGGCCATCTCTTCACGGGTAGGACTACCGAATTTGGTATTTCGATCCAAAGCCAATGCTCCGAATGATGGTATGAGAGAACATAAAACCAAAAATGCGATCTTCATAATATGACTCTAATTGATGAAATTATCTTCTTAGACAAGGCAAAGATAATAAAAACAAAATAAACGGGTATGTAATAAAGGGAAAAACTGATTTTTTACATATTTTTAATATAAATATATGCCAAATTGACCAATGAAGTTTGAAATCTTGACTCATGAATTGTGAAAGTACTACTTCAAGTAGGGCCATGACCTTTTTTGGCCAAGATTAGGTATGCCGCGTTTGGACCATGACCTTTTTTGGCCAAGATTGGGTATGCCGCGTTTGGACCATGACCATTTTTGGCCAAGATTGGGTATGCCGTGTTTGAGCCATGACCATTCTCGGTCAAGATTGGGTATGCTGCGTTTGAACAATAACCATTTTCGGCCAAGATTGGTTATGCCGCGTTTGGACAATGACCTTTCTTAGCCAAGATTGGTTATGCCGCGATTGGAGAATGACCATTTTCGGCCAAGATTGGTCATGCCGCGTTTGGACCATGACCATTTTTGGCCAAGATTGGTTATGCCGCGTTTGAACCATGACCATTCTTGGCCAAGATTGGTTATTCCTCGATTTAAGAATGACCATTCTTCGCCAAGATTGGGCATGATGCCTTTTGAGATAGATTTTTATCAAATCCACATACTTTATAATAGTAAAAGATGACGAATTCGGCAAAAAGATTGTAAAATATCATTGAGTGAAAACAAAAAACGAAGTCATGAACTAGAATTATCGGGAATAATTTGGAGGACTCAGATTTATCTTGTATCTTTGCACCGAGTTATTAATCAATCACACCATTACAGACATCGCTATGAAAATCCGACTCTTTCTCTTGTTCTTCTCTCTGTGCACCACTCTCTCGGCACAGCGAGCCCTTGTACCCGACACGGCAGGCAACTTCGTCGGCGTGCCCATCAAGGACGTTGCCGCCGCCACCCCCTATCAGCGCCAGTTCTCCGTCTCCTGCAAAAACCAGTTGGACAACAACCCCTTGGTACTCACCCCCGAAACCGCCCTCGGCTACCAGGTCTCCCGCAATTGGTACATCAGCCAAACATTCCAGTATGCCGGTGAAACGAAACAGCTCTTCCTGTGCCGCGTACGCACCTACAAGGACAGCATATCCTTCTACGTCTATTTCGATGACGAGGCCGCCCTCCATCCCATCTATTACGTGCAAATCAGCGGTGACAGGCAACTCTATCCTATGAAAGACGATCCCGCCTCCGGCTACGTCTCCCCCCTCCACACCTTACTGCTCAGTTATCCCATCGCTCAGGATCCCGACGTGCGCGCCTATTTCGACCAGCTCCGACCCACGCCCGACGACTTCGAGGAAGCCCATCGTCTGGCCCTATCCAAATACCCCTCCCACCTGCCACGCTTCAAGTGGGGCATCCACCTCGCAATGGCATTCAGCAAGCTCACCGCCAGCCATTATGTCATGGATCCTGTCGTCAGCATCCTGCCCGGTGTCTTCGCCGACATCCCGCTCTTTTACCACCTCTCCTATCATCCCGAGCTGGCCTTCGAGAAATATGCAGCCGACGGCACCGTCAAATACAAGATGACGCAATACAACGACGTAGCCTATAACGTCACCACCCTCTCCTCGCCCCAACTCATACGCTTTACGGCAGCCAATCGTCCTTCGCGCCTGCTCCCCTATTTCGAGACAGGAGCACAATTCTCCCTCAACCTCAAGCATTCCTTCGAGTACAAATACTTCTTCAATGACCATGTCGACCTCATCACCCACCTCCCGCTCTCCGGGGAAGTGCAGGGCGAAGAGTCTATCCCCGCCACCTCTTGGGCCGTGGTGGCCAGCCTAGGCCTCGAATGGCAGTTCTCGCGCTATCACTCCATCTGGTTCTCCTGCCGATTTGTCAAGGAATTGGACGACATCAGCCGTATTGGCGGCATGTTGCAGATCTCCTACAACCTCTAATCAGCCAACGTTTCGAAGAAGAATACATCCTCCATTTTTGACTAAAAGACCATCCGTATGAAAACAAATAGGTTTCTCTCAGTCCTCCTACCCTCGGCAGCACTCCTCATGGGATGTGCCGATGCCGAACTGTCCGAATTTCCCATAGTCCAAATCGGCCTTCAGATGTCGCTCGACCAGATCAGTCCTCATTACGAGGTGTTGGTCCAAACCCCAACAGGTGTCAGCGTCGAGGAAGTAGGAGTCGTCCAGACTTATCGCGACAACAATTCAGTACATAGCATTTCGATCACCCAAATTTTCAAGCTCGACACCGCCGCACCCTATACCTATACCGACCACAGTCGAAACGCCTATGCCACCGACACCTACACATCCTACGCATACGTTTGCACCAGCATCGGCACCTACCGCAGCGATGCGCAGACCCTGGTGGTCCCCGGCATTAATGTCCCAGAAATTGATTCGCTGCGCTTCAGCTTCGACCAGACTACAGGCCGAACGTGTACCTTGCGCATCTTCGGTCAGAACTTCTCCTCCGCCCCAGACGCCCTCTCCCTCGATGGCTCCGGCACCGGCATCTCCACCCGCAGGACAAGGCTCTATGGCTATCAGGACAGTATCGTGGCAAAGAATCTCGAACTCATAGCCTACGGCACTCACCACTTGCTTTTGTACCAATACGGCAAACCCTATCCGCTCGAAGTGGAAGTTCAGGGGCCGCGTATCGACAGCATCTCTTCCTCCAATCTCAAGGCCGGCGAGCCATTGACCATCTACTATTCGAAGGCCGAACCCAGTGGGGTTTATGCGTTCAACACGCCAAAGAACAAATTCTCCACCTCCACCGTCACCCTCGGCCAGGACGAGCATCGCGTCGAACTGCTGCCCATCATCGTCGATGCAAGTTTCACCAACCTCACCACTACCTTAGTCATCCAGGACAAGTCGCGCAGCATCGACGTCCCCACCGACGTGGAGTTTACCATCACTCGCGAACCTTGGGCAAATTGGGGCACTTGCAACGGTGCATACGTCCGCAAAGTAGGCAACTTCCTCTGTTCCACCGATGGCAAGAGGCTATACGGCTACAACCTCGAAACGAAAATGATTGAGTTCCTTCCGAGAATCGACGCTTACAAAAACGTGCTTGGCGCACGCATACATGCCATCGATGACAAGTATGCCTACGTCTGGTATTGGACTTCAGGCACAGCCTACCTCAGTCGCTACGGCCTCGTCGAAAGGAAGTGGGAAAGCATCACTTCGCTTACCACCCCCGCCACCAAGACGTGGTTTGAGAACGCCAACACCCTCCGTGCCCTCCATGACAACAAGCTGTTCACCTATAACCTCGACACCGACACTTGGGACGAACCCGTGTTCCTCTACACGAGCGACAACAACGAGGGCATGACGCTGACCGAGGATAGCCAGATGTGTGGCACCTACCGCGACCATTACTATTTCCGTCAGTCGGGCAAGTTCTATCGCTATCCCATAGGGAAACCAAAGGACATCACCTACGTCGGCTCGACCCGCCTACCCATCACCCAATGCTACCCAATCCAAAACGACAACCTCTATTTTGCCTATATAGGTTCCTTTTTCATGTATATCTATCAGATGCCGATGACCTCCCTGCTCGAAGGCACCGACGAGTTCTCCTGCATTGGAGGCCCCGAATACAACGAACCGTTTAGCCCGAATACGAGTTTTGTCGAGACAGATTCGCATTATCTAATGATCGGACGAGACGGAAAGATTAAAACACTCGAAAAATGAAGAAAGCCATCGCCGCCCTTGCACTTGTCGCAGCACTCATCGCTGCCATCCTCCTGTTCTCCAACCGTTACCAGACGGCTGAGGACATCTACATCGTGTGGCAAGGCGAACGCGTGCGCATTAAAGGCGAAGGCTCAGGTGGCCTTAAATGGATAATCTCCCGAGGCGCGCTCACGATGACTGCAAACGAGACCGTAGGCAAGCAATTGAAACTGCACCTGAGCGGGGAGTGCGTCAACGGAAGCTTCGAACTGACCGCCGAAAAGCGGACGCAAATCCTACTCGAGGGGCTGTATCTCAACAATCCTCTGGGCACGGCACTAAGTTTTAAGGGCAGCAAGTCGACAATCCTCACACTGGCCGATGACACTGAGAATACCCTCGGTGACGCGGGTATCGAAGCCAGTGGAGACCTTACCATTGGCGGTGACGGTTCGCTGACCATCATCGCACAAGGAACAGGGCACAAAGGCATCAACATCGACGGGAATCTCAAGATCAAGGACGACCCGACACTCACCATCACGACGAGCGGACAACCCGAACGCATGCAATTGCTTCCTGAATCAGTATGGTTAGGCAAAGGCCATGGCCTCCCTCCGAATGTGTCCGAAGGGGACCGTCTTCCCCCTCCTCCCCCAGGTTTCGTGCGCTACGACTTTTCGGGAACTGCCAAGGCTATCAAGGCGCAGGGAACCATCCTCATCGAAGGAGGTAACATTACGCTATCGACATGCACACCGGGAGCAGAAGGGCTGGAATCGAAAAGGGATATCATCATCAACGGCGGCATCCTGAACGTCGATGCCTACGACGATGCCATCAACGCCCTGATGACGATGACTGTGAATGGCGGCATCGTCAATGCCAAGAGTTCCCACAACGACGGTATCGACATCAACGGCGGCCAACTCAAACCTTGGGCAACCTCCATTCCTAAAAATTTCGATCCCCAGCGTGCCAAGGAATTAGCCGGTCAGCCCACCTATTTCCAAACAGGCGGCAGCGTCACGGCTCGCACCACTGCAGGACCGCCCGAGGAGGGCCTCGACACCGACCATGTCCCCATCAGCCATACTGGGGGAGAATTGAACATTTTGGACAAATAACTGATGATTTCCCATGTCATTCGTCACATACACCTGCATTATATCCCAAATATTTGCAGGCGTATGCCTTTTTCTGTATCTTTGCAGAAAAAAAAGAACAACCCAAAAATTTTGAAGTTATGAAAGCAAAATCAATCATCGGTATTATCTTTATTGTCGCAAGCCTGATCAAACTGGCAAGTCTGTTTCACCTAATCCACTGGAATTGGCTCGAAAAAGTCTCCAACGAACCCGAGTCGGTCTATTTCGCCCCCCATTCTCCTAATATTCATCGGTAGTACCTTCATCATTGACGATATCTATAGCAAACGTAGAAAGAATTAAAAAAAGATGAAAATAAGATATGTGGCCTTGATGGCCTTGATGATGGTAACATCGATGACTTTCGCAGCGACACAGGATGTGGGCGGATGCGTGACCGACCAGAATGGTTATCCGCTCGAATTCGTCAACGTGTCGTTGCTATCGGCAGACTCCATTTACATCCAAGGAGCTACAACCAATGACAAAGGTTGTTTCCTCATCGAGAGCCCTGTGAAGGGTTGCATCCTCCGATTGTCCTACATCGGCTATCATACACGTTACATCGATGTCAATGATGCCAACGTGGGAACTATTCAGATGGAGGAAGACGAGCCGATGTTGAGCGAGATTATCGTGAAGGGACAGATGCCGAAGACCAAGCTTACCGGCAACTCGATGGTGACCACCGTTCATGGAACCATCCTCGGACAATCGGGAACAGCACAGGAGATGCTGGCAAAGGTGCCGGGCATGACAGCCAAGGGTGAAGAACTCGAAGTGCTGGGCAAAGGAACACCTATAATATATATCAATGGGCGGAAGATGCAGGACAAGAATGAACTGAAGCAACTCCGTTCGGAGGAGATTCAGAGCGTGGAAGTCATCACCAATCCCGGTGCACTATACGACGCTACCGTTTCGTCGGTGGTTCGAATCAAGACCATCCGACGCGAGGGCGATGGCTTCGGCTACGACTTAAGCCTCGGCAACAGCCAGGACCTCACCTTCGGCCAAAGCGACCCCAATGCCCAGTTGAACCTGCGCTACCGTCACAACAACCTCGACCTGTTTGGAATGGTGAACTATTGGAAATGGGACGAGGTGACCAGGTTTTACGACACCTCATCGTTCTTTCTGCCTTCCGACCATGGTGTCAAAAGCATCTTCCAGGACTCCCATTCGAAAAACCATTATCACGACAACGGAATCGACTGCAACCTGGGATTCAACTGGCAGATTGCCGAGGGTCATTCCATGGGAGCAAGAATCACGTGCCATGACAGATTCGACGCTGGCACAGATTTGACTGTGGACACTGATATCGAGCATCGCTATCCCAATGCATCGGATATCGTGAAAGAGAACAATGCCTCCGACCAACACGAACATCGTCATACGCCCTACAGTTGGGAAGGCAATGCCTATTACAATGGCCAAGCGGGCAAGCTGGGCATCGACCTCAACGTCGATTTCGTGTCAAACGAACTGAATGTCGAGAATGACATCGACGAACTCAAGGATTATTCCATCCGCAACACCATGATTCAGGAGAATCGAAGCACTTCGCGGCTTTGGGCTACCAAGCTCGTACTGACCTATCCTATCTGGAAGGGGCGACTGGAGGCCGGTACGGAGATGAGTTTCGTTTCACGTTCCAACAGTTCCAGCATCACCAACTATCCTCTGCCATCGTCCGACTCAAAGGTGAATGAGAACAACGTAGCCGCCTTCATCGCTTACAACGTAGAGCTTCAGAAGGTTGGAAGCATCAGTGCCGGCGTTCGCTATGAACACGTAGGTTTCGAATATACCGACTATCTCGATGCCGGAAACAATATGAAGCGCTATCAAGACGAGTTGTTCCCAAACATCTCATGGGCAAAGGCATTCGGCCCTGTGCAGACCTCGCTGGCCTACAACTTCAGGACCATTCGCCCGAATTACCAGGACCTGAGTGACCGAATCTCCTACATCAACTCGTATATGCTATTTCAAGGTGACCCGACGCTGAAGAACGCCAGAATGCAGGAAGTAAGCCTCAATGCCCGTTACAAATGGGTCAATCTCTTTGCGGCCTACGAGCGTCGCGACAACACCCTTTCGCAGTTGCCCTTCGCCTACAACAACGAGGGCGTGGTGATCATGAAACGCGTCAACCTGTCCGACCCCGTGCGCAACCTCGCCATCTTCCTCTCGGCCAATCCCACCTTCGGCGTCTGGAGCCCAAACTGGACCGTAGGAGGTCAGAAGTTCTGGAACACGATGGAGTTCGACGACCCGCGCGAAGCAACGGGGAAGGTCAAGGAAACCTACACAAAGCCCATCTTCTTCTTCGACATCAACAATGCATTTCGTTTCAAGCACAGCTGGCAATTGGAAGCCAACACAAC
>JAFYZW010000080.1 GCA_017548545.1 Bacteroidales bacterium
ACGGTCTCGAAGATCAGGAATCCTTCCACAGGCAGTTCGCCCTTGTAGAAGCTGAGGTCTCCCCAGTTGGGTGCACCAATGAAACCGGCGCCCTCGCTTCCAAACATGAAGCCGAAGCCGACGAAGAAAAACAACAACGAGCCGAACATGAAGTCCACAAAGTTCTTCATCAGGATGTTGGCCGTGTTCTTGCTGCGGGTAAATCCCGCCTCGCACAAAGCAAATCCCGGCTGCATCCAGAAAACCAACATGGCTGCCAATAGCATCCATACAGTATCGAGTGATAATCCAATTTCGTTCATAACATTAATACCTTAAATAGTAAAACCTAAAACTAAAATAATAAGACTAATAAGCAAGGAATAACAAAAATGTAATTGCACTATGATAAAAGCTATGTAATCCTATTTCTTGTCTCTGATCACGTTGTCCCCATGCTCGCCCGTACGTATAGAGTAGGTGTCAAGCACGTCACTCACGAAAATGCGTCCGTCACCTATCTCGCCGGTATGAGCCACACGTAGGATTACCTTGACGGTAGGTTCCAGAAAGAAATCGCGACAGACAATGGTGATCGCTACACGTTCAATCACGTCGGTTGAATACTGAACGCCACGGTAGATACGTTCCTGTCGACTTTGTCCGATGCCATGTACATCGTGATACTCAAACCAGTCAATGTCAGACGAGAGCAGGGCTTCCTTGACTTCTTCAAACTTAGTCTTACGGATAATTGCTTCAATTTTTTTCATACACGAATGAATTTAGTTTGTTGAGCGTCCATTTAGTCATTGCAATGATTTTTTCGATGGCAAAGGTAGTGTGTTTTGTAGAAAATGAAAAATTTTTGCAATATTTTTTTATAGTTTAGCTGCAATTATCCACAAATTCTACAGTTTTTGCGTTATTTTGCTATCTGCATTTGATATTTCTGTAAAAAAGAAACCAAAATACACGCATTTTTGGTAAATTGACAAAAATATTTTGGTTTTGATGACAATATTCTTTTCCTTTGCACCGTAAAAACTAAGAAATGTAAGATAAAATAGCTTTTATGAGAAAGAAGATACGTTTTACGAAGATGCATGGAGCCGGCAACGACTACATCTATATATATACGAATATAAATGATATAGATGACCCAGCGGCGGCCGCCCTTGCCTGGAGCGATCGGCATAAAGGCATCGGTAGTGATGGCATCGTGCTCATCGGGCCTGCAACACTTGCCGAGAAAGCCGATTTCTCGATGCGCATCTTCAATGCCGACGGTTCGGAGGCCATGATGTGCGGCAACGCCAGCCGATGCGTGGGCAAGTATCTTTATGAGCGGCGATTCACCACCCTTACCCATATTCGATTGCATACGCTTTCGGGTGTTAAGGTTCTCAACCTGCATCTTACCCCACAAGACACCGTCGGCAGTGTGACCGTCGATATGGGTGAACCTGTTCTCGTAAATGACTTGCAATTCTTGCCCGATAAAGCACCCCTTCCCCAGGGCATCTTTGTTTCGATGGGCAATCCGCATTATGTCATCTTTGTAGATGATGTGGAGACAATGGATGTTGCTGCTGAAGGGTCGCGATTGGAACACCACTCTGCGTTTCCCCAACGAGCTAACATCGAATTTGCCGAAATGCGTCCTGACGGCATTCGGGTGCGAGTTTGGGAGCGCGGCAGTGGCATTACCATGGCCTGCGGCACCGGTGCCTGTGCTACTACCGTGGCAGCTGCCTTGGCTGGACGAGCCGGTCGCTCAAGCCATATCATCATGGACGGGGGCGAACTAGACATCGAGTGGCGTGAATCCGACGGTCATGTCTATATGACAGGTGGTGCAGAGTTCGTCTTCGACGGAGAGATCGAGGAGTGAAATCGAGAAAAGAAACAATATGATCAACGAAAACTACATCAAGTTGCCAAGCGCATACCTTTTTGCGGAAATAGCCCAGAGGGTGAAATCTTTCAAGGCAGAGCATCCTGAGGCTGAAATCATCAGTCTCGGCATCGGCGACGTCACCCAACCCTTGGCTCCCGTTGTGGTGCAGGCCATCCACAAGGCTGCCGACGAAATGGCTCAAGTGGCCTCATTCCGTGGTTATGGTCCCGAACGTGGCTACGACTTCCTGCGTCAGGCAATCGTGGAGAACGATTTCCGTGCACGTGGTATCGACATTTCGTCCGACGAAGTTTTTGTTAGCGACGGTGCCAAGAGTGACACGGGCAACTTTCAGGAACTGTTGGGACTGGACGTGCGCATCGCCGTCACCGATCCCGTCTATCCCGTCTATGTGGATTCCAACGTCATGGGCGGTCGAGGCGGCGCGTTGGGAGCCAACGGACGATGGACGAATATCGTCTATCTGCCCTGCACGGCCGAGAATGGCTTCGTACCCGATCTGCCTCGCGAGCATGTGGATGTCATCTATCTGTGCTATCCCAACAACCCCACCGGCACAACGCTTACCCGCAAACAGTTGAAACGCTGGGTAGATTACGCCATCGAGCAGGATGCACTCATCCTCTTCGATGCTGCCTACGAGGCTTATATCCGTAGCGACGATGTGCCGCACAGCATCTTCGAGATCGAAGGCGCACGCCAATGTGCCGTGGAGTTCCGTTCCTATTCGAAGACCGCAGGCTTCACAGGCATCCGCTGCGGCTACACGGTGGTTCCCACGACACTGATGCTGCGAACGGTTTCGGGTGAGCGCATCGCGCTCAATCCTTTGTGGAACCGTCGTCAATGCACAAAGTTCAATGGTACGAGCTACATCAGCCAGCGAGCCGCCGAGGCTATCTACACCCCCGAAGGCAAGGCACAGGTGCAGGCTACCATCGACTACTACATGCAGAATGCCGGACTGATACGCCAGACACTTTCTTCCCTTGGCCTTACGGTCTTTGGCGGTACGGATGCTCCCTATTTGTGGGTTCGAACGCCTCGCGGCATGTCCTCATGGGCATTCTTCGACGAGTTGCTCCGAAAAGCTCATGTGGTCTGTACCCCGGGTGCAGGGTTCGGCCCATCGGGCGAAGGCTACATCCGACTGACGGCTTTCGGTCAGCATGAAGCTACGGTAGAGGCTTTGGAACGAATGAAAGAAAGGTTGTAAAGGTTATGGGTTATGGGTTAGAGGTTATGGGTTATGGGTTAGAGGTTATGGATTATGGGTAAAGTGTTATGGGTACTAAAGAAACTGATATGAAGAATCAAGGTTTATACGACAAATCCTACGAGCACGACTCATGTGGCGTGGGCATGGTGGTGAACATTCATGGCGGCAAGAGCCACGAACTGGTCGATAATGCGCTAAGGGTGCTTGAGAACATGGAGCACCGTGGAGCTGAGACACGCGACAAGACGGGCGACGGCGCCGGCATCATGGTGCAAATCCCCCATGAGTTCATCTTGTTGCAGGGCATCCCAGTACCCGAAAAGGGTCGCTACGGCACAGGAATGGTGTTTATGCCCAAAGATAAACAGGCCCAGGAGAGGATCCTGAGCGTGATGATCGAGGAGACCGAACGCGAAGGACTCACGCTGATGCACGTCCGTACGGTACCCACATGCCCCGAAGCATTGGGTGCAGCGGCACGCGAGGTGGAACCCGACATCAGGCAGATATTCGTGACAGGTGTGAGCGAGCAGCAAGCTCCCACGCTCGATTGCATATTGTATAAGATAAGGAAAAGGATCGAGAATCGCATAGCCGACAAGGACTTCTACATCTGTTCCCTGTCAAGCAAGAACATCATCTACAAGGGAATGCTCACAAGCGGACAACTGCGTCGTTATTACCCCGACCTGTCAAACCCCTATTTCACGAGCGGACTGGCATTGGTACACTCACGATTCAGCACCAATACCTTCCCCACCTGGTCGTTGGCTCAGCCCTTCCGTCTTTTGGCGCATAATGGCGAGATCAACACCATTCGCGGCAATCGCGGTTGGATGAAGGCACGTGAGAGTGTGCTCAACAGTAAGGCTTTGGGCGACATCAGCGACCTGCGACCCATCGTGCAGGAAGGCATGAGCGACTCGGCCAGTCTCGACAACGTGTTCGAATTCCTGACGATGAGCGGACTGTCCTTGGCACAAGCCATGGCCATCCTCGTGCCTGAGAGCTTCAACGACAAGAACCCCATATCGAGCGATCTGAAGGCGTTCTACGAATACCACTCGATACTGATGGAGCCGTGGGACGGTCCCGCCGCATTGCTCTTCAGCGATGGTCGTTATGCAGGCGGCATGCTCGATCGCAACGGTCTGCGTCCCAGTCGCTACACCATCACCAAGGGTGGCATGATGGTCGTGGCCAGTGAAGTGGGTGTGATGGACTTCGAACCTGGCGATGTAGTGAGCAAAGGGCGTCTGCAACCCGGAAAGATCCTGCTCATCGACACACAAGAGGGCCGCATCTATTACGATGGCGAGATCAAGGAACAATTGGCCAAGGCGCATCCTTATCGCGACTGGTTGAACGAGAACCGCGTGCAATTGGAGAAGCTGAAGAGCGGGCGACACGTCGATAATGGCGTGAGCGACCTTGGACGAAAGCTCGTCACCTTCGGTTTCGGACAGGAGGACATCGATCGCACCATCATCCCCATGGCCACTGCTGGACAGGAACCCGTGGCTGCCATGGGCAACGATACGCCGCTGGCCGTCGTCAGCGATCGTCCGCAGGTGCTCTTCAACTACTTCCGTCAGCAGTTTGCCCAGGTGACCAATCCCGCCATCGACCCCATTCGCGAGGAACTGGTGATGAGTCTTACCGAATACATCGGAGCCGTGGGCACGAACATCCTGACACCCGATGCCAGCAACTGCAAGATGGTGCGTCTGCCCCAGCCTGTACTCACCAACACCCAGCTCGATATACTTTGCAACATCCGATACAAGGGATTCAGGTCCATCAAACTCCCGATGGCCTGCCCGCTCCCCATCTCGTCTTTGAGCAAGGAGCCCGACTACGAGAAGGCTGGAGAGAACCTACGCACGGCTCTCGACCGTCTCTGCAAAGATGCGGAAAAGGCTGTCGATGAAGGCTTCAAC
>JAFYZW010000081.1 GCA_017548545.1 Bacteroidales bacterium
GCAAACGTCAGCACGAATGAAACTCGATGCCACCCCGAAAGCCGGCTCCTTCGGGATCACCGAAACCGATTTGGCAGATTCCAAGCTGGCATCTCCACCCATCAGCTTCTCCTTCAACACACCGCCACCGATCATCTTAAGGTTGCGATAATCCAATCCTTCCATCGAAAAGACCTTGGCAAGGGTCCTATCGTTAGCGAACCTGTCGCCAGCATAGAGGAAAAAGAGCCATTGGTCGTCGTTGTCCGCCAGCTCGATGGTCTTCCTTGCCGCATTGTTCATGGCATCGTAGGTGCCATTGTTCGCCTCGCTGGCCCAATAGGAGATACGTTCCTCGTACTTCTTGACAATATCCAATGTCGCATCAGTCGAACAGCCGTCCCAGATGACATAGTTCATCCTGGGATACTGCTGGTTCAGAACGGAGCATATCGTCCGCTCGATGACGTCTGCATTATTGTGGCAAACCGTGATGACGGTGATAAGCGGGAGTTCGGTCATTTGTCAGTTGAATTTCGAACGAAGATATCTAGCGGTGTAGGAATTGTCGCAGACACAAAGGTCTCGCGGCGCGCCCTGGAAGACAAGATGGCCACCATGTGCGCCTCCTTCTGGTCCCAAGTCAATAACATGGTCGGCACACTTGATGACATCCAGATTATGCTCGATGATCACAAGGGTATGACCACGCTGCAGGAGAAAATCGAACGCTTCAAGAAGCACTCGCACATCATAAAGATGCAAACCCGTGGTAGGTTCATCAAAGATGAAGAGCGTCTTGCCCTCGTTCGACGATGATGCACCGATATTCGAAAGCGAATTGCGTGACCTGTCATCAGCGGCATCGCCCAAATAAAAGGCGAGCTTCACGCGCTGGTTCTCGCCGCCCGACAGCGACGACGACGACTGTCCGAGCTTGATATATCCCAAGCCCACCTTCTGGAGCGGACGTAAACGGCGCACCACATTCTCAGCGTAACCTGCCCCGGGCAGTTCCTTAGTGCCGTTATTGCCAAAGAACTCAATGGCCTCATCGACGCTCATATCGAGAACGTCCGAGATGTCCTTATCCTTGTAACGTACCTCAAGGACATCGCTGTTGAAACGTTTTCCATGGCAGGCCTCGCATTCGATAACCAGATCGGCCATGAACTGCATCTCGACAGTGATGGTACCCTCTCCCTTACATTCCTCGCATCGTCCACCTTCGACATTGAACGAGAAGGTAGCCGCAGTGAAGCCCATTTGCTTCGACAAGGGTTGCTCGGCAAAGAGTTTGCGAATCTCGTCGTATGCCTTCAGGTAGGTAGCAGCATTTGAGCGCGAAGATTTTCCGATCGGGTTCTGGTCGATGAATTCTATGTGCTGTATGCGACGAATATCCCCCTCGAATCCGGCAAATGCACCTGGGGCATCGCTGGCTTCGCCCATCCAGCGCAACATGCCACGATAGAGGATGTCGCGTACTAAGGTCGATTTGCCCGAACCGGAAACACCTGTCACCACCGTCATCACACCCAAAGGGAACTTGACGTTGATGTTCTTGAGGTTGTTATGTACGGCTCCTCGTACTTCGATATAGGAGGACCATGGACGTGTATGCTTCGGCACGGGTATCGTCTCACGTCCAGTAAGGTATCGGGCCGTATAACTGTCTCCCTTACTCAAGTCGTATAGCGGACCCTGATAAGTGATCTCACCGCCATAGCGTCCTGCACGAGGCCCCACATCAATCAGCCAATCGGCCGAACGGATAATCTCTTCGTCATGCTCCACCACGATGACCGTATTCCCTTGGTCGCGCAACTCTTTGAGCACATGGATCAACTGGTCGGTGTCGCGACTATGCAGACCGATCGACGGTTCGTCGAGGATATACATCGACCCCACAAGTGCCGAACCCAAGGACGTGGCCAGATTGATGCGTTGCGATTCGCCACCCGACAACGAGTTCGAGAGGCGGTCCAGTGTCAGATACGAAAGGCCTACCTCCTGGAGGAAGTGCAGACGGTTCTTGATCTCGATTAGTAATCGCCGGGCTATCATTGCCTCGTGCTCTTGCAAGGCCAGATGATCGAACCACTCGATAAGATCGCTGACCGACATACGCACCACTTCAGCAATCGACTTTCCTCCCACCTTCACGTATTCGGCCTCCTTCTTGAGGCGTGAGCCGTGACAAACCGGGCAAATGGTTTTGCCGCGATAGCGAGCCTGCATGACGCGATACTGGATCTTATAGAGGTTCTCCGATACCATCTGGAAGAAGTCGTCGATGCCATACAGCGTCTTGCTTTCCTCCCAGCCGGTAATCTCGCTGACCGAATTCTCGCGTGCTGCTTCTTCGCGTTCCTTACGCGACATCACACCCGCAGGATATCCTTGCCAGAGCAGGTCTTTCTGCTCCTGCGTCAGCTGATAATAGGGTCGGTGAACTGGAAACGACTGCCCGTCACTAAGAATCACCTCACCAGCTCTCGCGATGAAGTACTTTTTCCACTCCGACATCTTATCGCCACGCCAAGGGACGACGCAATCCTCGTAGAGCGACAACGCCTTGTTCGGGATCACCAAGTCCTCGTCAATACCCAATACCTTGCCGAAGCCCTCACACTTTGGGCAGGCACCAGCAGGCGAGTTGAAGTTGAACATCATATCCGATGGTTCTTCGAAAGTCATCCCATCGGCTTCGAAATGCTTGGAGAATAGGATCTCCTCGAACGAGGCATCTTTGCTGCCCCACGACTTAAGGATAAACTCCCCATCACCCTCATAGAATGCCGTCTCGACCGAATCGGCGAAACGTGACAGCGCAGCCTGATCGGAAAATGGCAGCATCACACGGTCGATGACAAGGTTAAACGGATGCGACTCCACCTCTTCCAGTCGAATGAATCGACCATTGGATTCAGCACGCGAAAAACCGCTCTTGATCAATACCTCGACATGCTCCTTCAACGTACGGTCGTCAGGCACATCGACCCTAACCAAAATGGCCAATCGGGTACCATCAGGCATCTGATTGGCACGCGAGATGACGTCTTCCACCGTGTGTTTCTTTACGAGTTGCCCACTCACAGGGCTATAAGTCTTACCCACGCGAGCAAAAAGCAGTCGCAAGTAGTCGTAGATCTCTGTCGATGTACCCACGGTGCTTCGTGGATTTCGCACAACAACCTTCTGTTGTATCGCCACAGCTGGTGGGATACCGAGGATATAATCACACTCAGGCTTACCCATTCTGCCCAGGAACTGACGAGCGTACGAGGAAAGCGATTCCACGTAGCGACGTTGTCCTTCGGCATAGAGGGTATCGAAAGCCAGCGACGACTTGCCCGAACCCGATAAGCCTGTCACAACTACGAACTTGCCGCGTGGAATCTCAACGTCGATGTTCTTGAGATTGTTCACGCGTGCACCCTTGACGATGATGTTCCCTTCGTCCGTCGGATCGTAGTCGGCCTGACCGCTTTTCTTCCTCAGTGCCTCTATTTGTTCCTCTATTGTACTCATCCAAGTGAAAAAATGCGATGCAAAGATAGGACTTTTGCACCGCATTTCCAAATTTTCGAGGATAAAAAATGATAATTCATCATTTTCTGCCCCTTGATAATTGACAAACCCTTCAAAAAGGCAAAGCGATTAGTTCTTCAGTTCCAATCGCACGACATTCTCCACATGCTGCGTATGCGGGAACATATCCACAGGCTGGATATCGGTGACGCGATACTTCTCGTCGAGCAATTGCAGATCACGTGCCTGGGTGGCAGGATTACAGCTCACATAGACAATCACCTTTGGCTCAGCCATCAGAATTACATTGATCACATCCTCGTGCATACCTGCTCGCGGAGGGTCGGTGATGATGATGTCGGGGCGTCCGTGCTCGTGAACAAAGTCCTCGGTGAGGATGTCTTTCATGTCGCCTGCAAAGAACAAAGTATTGTCAATACCGTTAAAGGCTGAATTGATCTTGGCATCCTCGATGGCCTCGGCCACATATTCTATGCCCACCACCTTGCGGGCATTGCGTGCCACGAAGTTGGCAATGGTACCTGTGCCCGTATAAAGGTCATAGACCAGCGCATCCTGTTTCTCGTCGAGACCCGCAAAATGGCGTGCATGCTTGTAGAGTTCATAGGCCTGTCGCGAGTTGGTCTGATAGAACGACTTGGGACCCACCTTGAACCTCAGTCCTTCCATCTCTTCGACAATGTGATCTTTGCCCCAATAACATACAACAGGTTGGTCACTCCAAGCATCGTTGAGTTTCCGGTTGATGACGTACATCAGCGAAGTGAATTGTGGGAACCGTTTGTGCAAGGCATCCATCAACTGTCGGATTTGCTCGGGCTCCTCTTCGCCGAATACGATGATGAGCATCTTTTCGCCCGTTGAAGCAGTGCGCACAACCATATTGCGTAGCAGGCCATGACGCTGACGCAGGTCATAGAACATCATACCGATCTCGATGGCATATTGCTTGACCCAAAGGCGCACTTCATCCGAAATCTCCTCCTGCAGATAACAATGATCAATATCCAGTACCTTGTCGAAACTCTCGGGGATGTGGAAACCCACTCCTGGTTCTATAGGCACGTCCTTGCCCTGGGCACGCAGCTCATCCAACTCCTCAAAAGAAATCCATTTCTTATTCGAGAAGGTGAACTCGAGTTTGTTGCGGTAGCGCAACGTATCGCGTGAGCCGTCGATCGGATGACACGGCGGCAATTCCACCTTGCCAATGCGCTGCAAAGCATCCATCACCTGCTGCTGCTTGAAGCGCAATTGTTCGGCATAGGGGATATGCTGCCATTTGCAGCCACCGCAAACGCCAAACAAGTTGCACACTGGTTGCACACGCACGGATGACGGCTTAACGATGCGCACAATCTTACCTTCGGCATACGAACTGCGCGATTTCAAAATCTGCACATCACAGACGTCTCCCTCAGCGGCAAAAGGCACAAACAAAACCTTGCGAATCTGATTACCATCCTTGTCGCGGCTTATACCACCGTTGGTTCCCACACTATCAAAGTGGGCTACGCACTTGCCTTCGGCAGCGTATCTTTCGATTGTTATACCCTCAAGAATAGGCAATTTCTTCTTCTTTCGTTCCATTTTTTGGTAATAAATGTTAAATATGCGCAATTTTGTGCAATTTAATGCGCAAAAATTTGGTGCAATCAATTATTTGTCGTATCTTTGCAGCGCATTAAGATAAAAGCTATTATACTTACAGAATGACAGACGTATCTCTACCTTAAAACATGAAAGACACGCGAAAAGAACCGAAACTCTATAGCTGGGAAGCCAAGAGCTAGAAGATAAGGGCCGTTAATCCGATGGGTTAGCGACCCTTCATCATTTTCACCGATATTACTTCACAAGAAGCTCATCTCCACGCTCCCTGACAATGGCGCGATAGAAATCGTCGCTGTAGCGAGGCTGCATAGGGCTGACAGGCACACCCCATTGGGTGCGCTGGAACTCGCCGTCCTTCTCCTTCTTGATGTTGCCGTCGAGGTATTTCACGAGCAGATAGACTGCCAAGTCCTTGTAACATGCTGTGGCGGAATTGGCTTCAGTCGCACAGTAGCCCGTCAGATACCTCGTAACCTCGGCTTCGTCACCTGACTCGATGAGCGCCTTCGCATGGGCATCGACCTCGGCCTCCTGCCTGTCCCAACGCGCAAAAAGCGAGTCGCGCACAGCCTCCACATCGATGCTCATGTCCGACCAGCGGGTATAGCGCTGTTGCGACACCCACGATGTCATCCAAAAGAGCGACGTCCACGAGAACGTCAGCAGGTCACCGTTGCCGGGGCGCAGACACTCAGGAACAGCCGACACATTATTATATATAGGTACATAAAGGGCAGTGGCGGCATCATCCACTCCGAACCATGTCTTCGAACCAACCTCACGCGGCAGCCAGCCACGCATCTCGGCCACGAAAGTGAAGCCCGTCTGCTGGGTGCCTATGGCACGCTCGTGCAAATAGGTAGGCGCATCTTTCGGCCCATCGGCTTCGACCTTCCAATGCATCGGACGCCAACGGTAAGGCACCTTGAACGGCCCTGCGCCCACATCCTGCGTCATGTCCCACGGCGTGCCCTCAAAGTGGTCGGCCATTGCCGCCTGAACATCGAGGTGCGAGATTTTCTTGTCGGGCTTGATGTAGAGCGGAAGCACTTCCACCTGTTCCCCCTTATCATTAACGTACCCGTTGGCCGTGGGCTTGCCCTGCATATCCACAAAGGGGAAATAGCGGTCCATGCCCTTCGCACATCGGTTATACCAAGCCCAAACGCGACCATCGCAGCCACGATAAGAGCTGTAGTCCTGCTCACCGAAGGCCATGGCGAAGTCGAAGTTCTGGTCGGTGCCGTCGGCAGCATACTTGCCACACTGACGCGCAAATGTGATGAGATCGGCGCTGAAGTAACACGAATCGCCCACCTCGTAGCGCTGGTATTTCTTGGTCTTGATGCCATAGCCAGGATAATTGATCACACTGGCCACCTTCTTGAGTTTGCGATCCTCCTGCGGGAAGGTATGGATACGGGCCTGATTGGCATGACCCGAGATGCAGTCCTCGGGAATGAGTCGAGCCACCCACACGGCACCCTTCTGTCCAGTGGCTTTACCTTCGCAAATCGGTGCTCCAGGCACACCCTTGCCGATGAGGTCCATCACCCAAATCTCGTTCGGGTCGCCTATCGAGAAGGTTTCGCCCTCCGATGCATAGCCGTATTCCTCGACGAGCTGCGTCATCACATCGATGGCCTCGCGTGCCGTCTTCGAACGCTCCAGGGCAATATACATCAACGAACCGTAATCCACCACAGCAGTAGTGTCCATCAGGCTCAAGTCGCCACCCCACGTCGATTCGCCGATGGTCACCTGCCACTCGTTCTGGTTTCCCACTACACGATAGGTGTGCGCAGGCTGAGGAATCTGTCCCAAGGGACGCTGCGAATCCCAGTCGATCACCTGTCGCATCTCGCCCTGCCTATGGTCAGCAGCCGGCGTAAAATGCAGGTCTCCGTAAAGTTGATGACTATCGGCATTGTAGCTGATCATGGTCGAACCATTGACCGATGCCTTCTTTCCCACCAGCAAATTGGTGCAAGCCATTGTTGCTGGAATGATGGCAGCGCCAAGCACCACCACTGCGATGATTCTCTTGTTCATTGCTTTATTTCGTTTTAAAAGTTCCGCTCCCACTGGACCCGCGTCTCGTTGCCCAACAGATCGACGGCATAGACCACGATCTTATGATTGCGGCCCTGGGCAATCCCGTAGTTGCAAGGCTCGCCAAAATAGTGCCCTGTATTGTCCATCGCAAAGGGCACGAACTTGCCGTCGATGGTCACCTTGTGCTTCTCGACGCCGCAGCCCGCATCGACAATGTCGAGTTGTATCTTCTGATAACCCACCTTGCCGAGGGTGACCTCGGGACCTTTGCTGTCGCGGCGCACCGCATAGCGTCCGCATTCGCGAATCTGTCCGCTGACGCGTGCCGGCTTGCCCTTCTTCCCCGCCGCTTCAAAGCGTGACCGCCTCACCGCTCCCTCTCCATCGACATTGGCCAGATAGAGCTGCTCGGGATGA
>JAFYZW010000082.1 GCA_017548545.1 Bacteroidales bacterium
CGGCGCACCGCATAGCGTCCGCATTCGCGAATCTGTCCGCTGACGCGTGCCGGCTTGCCCTTCTTCCCCGCCGCTTCAAAGCGTGACCGCCTCACCGCTCCCTCTCCATCGACATTGGCCAGATAGAGCTGCTCGGGATGAAGCACCGAGTCGGGCACCTCGATGCTCATGTCGCACCACGTATGCATAGGTATATCGGTCTGTCCCAGGGTATAGACCTTCGAAACGCACGGCACGTCGTACTTCTCTTCGGCTTTGTAGGCAATGCGACGCCCCTTTTTGTTCTTTCGATATTTCACCACCGTGCGCGTGGCCTGTGCCTTGTCGGCGATGCGGAAACGGAAATCCACGTCAGTATAGAACACGCCCGGCGCAGCTCGGAAGTAACAGCCTGCTGTGTCAATCTCGAGCGGTTGCATCGCCTGTGCCCAGAATGCCTCGTTATGTTCAACGGCCGGGATGGGCTCAGTGGGCGGCACACCAAGCACAGTGAAATCAAGCGACGTAAAATTGCCATGGGCATCGGTGAGCTCATACACGAAGTGGTAGGCACGCTCCTGGTTGATGTCCACGATACCGTCACCCACCGTCGGATCGACCTGCTGCAGGAAATTGCCCGGCTCGATGAACGATTTCATGATCATCGACTTCTGCCCCACCCACGCCGCATAGTCGGTCACAGTGTTGTTGAAGCGGTTCTCAGAATAGCGGAACGCATCTTGTCGGAAGCTGAAGATCTCCTGATAGAGTGGCTCACCGTTGTCGGCAAATTGTCCTTCGAGACGCATCAGCAGACGCAATTGCTTCACACCATAACGGTTCGATTGCCCGTCCATATAGTCGTAAGCCTTCAAGGCCAATCCTACGCGTCCCCATGCAGTGAACGGTTTGGTCAAGCTTCCGCCGATGCCGCCCGTTGTGGCACAAACACCCGTCACAGGGCTCACCTGTCGCGTCGTCATACCGTTGGCCAAACCCTCGCCTGGCTGCGGGTAAAGATAGACATGACTGATGCGGGGTGCCTGAGTGTCTTTCAACTCACGCAGGAAGAACATCATCGGGTCGTAGCAGATGTCATTGTCGTCTTCTGGAATGTTACGAAGCTCGAAGTGGACATGCGGGCCTCCCGAACTGCCCGTATTGCCGCTCATTGCGATCACTTCGCCATATTTCACCGGCAACTCCTCGGGGCCGAAGGTGAGATCGCAGTTGTTCAGCTCCTCGCGCACCTGCCGCTCGCGCACCTTCTTCCATATCTTCTTGCTGAACGTGTCAAGGTGGCCATAGACCGAAGTGAGTCCCAGTTCAGGATGCTCCACATAGAGCGCCAAACCATAGCCATACGGTTTGATGCCGACACGACGTATGTAACCGTCCGAGAAGGCATACACCGGATGTCCAATGGTCTGGTCGGTCTTGAAGTCCAGTCCCGCGTGGAAATGGTCAGGACGTAATTCTCCATAGTTGCCAGCCAAGGCGGGACGTGTATCGACAGGCAGATGATAACGTCGACCTGCCTCGACCACGGGAGGCGCATCATGGAAACGCACCGACGCCTTGGCTATCTCTTCATTCACTCTTTGGGTCTTGCTTTGGGCGCACCCAGGCAGTGCTAGCAGCGCAAAAACTGCTGCAACCGTATATCGCACGGCAATTCTATTCATTTTCTTCATCATAAAGCGGCAAAGTTATACCTTTAGTTTAAAAATTCCAAATTTTACACCTCTTTTTTCACAAAAAGATGAAATATTTTCCGCAATTCTTGCATGATTTATGTTTTCTGCCTATCTTTGTCGCTCTAATCGAACCTTCCGAGTCCTCGGAATACTCAGAATTCTCTGAGTCCTCCGATTACTCGGAATTATCCAATCAGTCTGATTATTCCTACCCTTAGAAATTATGAATCCCACCCACATCTGCCACTTCCTCAGCCTCCTTCTGGCAGGAACAGGCATTGTCAGTCTTCATGCACAAGTCTCTCACCCCTTCACGCCAGGCAGCCACATCAAGGTCGAGCAATGCCAGCGTGTCGAGATGCAGGTAGCGACCTCTGGTCGTCTTGACATCATCGCATCCCCCGCCGTCGATGCCAAGGTGATGGGCCACACTGACAATCCCGTGCCCGCCGATGTCAAGGTTCCCGCCAACATGCAATACTGGCTCGAATGCGTCGAGCAGGGAGCCGCCTACGTCGAGCAGCATCCCGAAATCCAACTGGGCGACTACCGAGCCCCCGCGAAGGTCGTCCGTCCCCTCCTTGGTGATATCGAATGGGACCAAAGTGCGCCCTACAACGCACTCTGTCCTTCGGGTACACCCGTAGGTTGCGTGGCCACCGCCATGGCGCAGGTCATGCTTTATTGGAAGCATCCCGCACAGGGCAACGGCTCGCACACCTGGGAATACAACGGCACGCCTCATACCGTCGATTTCGGCGCCACCACGTACAATTGGGACTTGATGTTGCCCAAATACGGCTGGTCGGCACATGCCACACCCGAACAGGAGGCCGAGGCCGCCAAGCTCAGCTATCATTGCGGCGTCTCCATCGATATGATGTGGGGCCCCGGAGGCAGCGGCTCCTATTGTGAACACATCCCCTACGCCCTCAAGCATTACTTCGACTACAACGATCGCACGGCCCTCGTCTATCGCGAAAGCTACTCCTACGACGGCTGGCTCGAGTTGCTCAACAGCGAACTTGAGGCAGGTCGTCCCATCATCTTCTCGGCCAACAGCGACGAGGCAGGTCATGCTTTCGTCGTCGATGGTGTCGATGCGCACGGCCTCTACCACGTCAACTGGGGTTGGGACGGCTGGTACAACGGTTATTTCGATATCTGCATCCTCAATCCCTATGGGGCCGGCATCGGTGCCACCGAAACCGAGATTGGCTTCTGTCTGGGACAGAATGCCGTCATCCAGGCATGCCCCGAAAAGGGCGTGGGGCGTCCCTATAGCCCCCTCAAGTCAAGCGGCGTCTATTACAACAGCAACGAGACGGCCTTCGTCCTCAGCACCTATATGGAGAACGCCACCTACGACACCCTGCAGGGCGTGTGCGGCATCGAGGTGTTCGACAACCTCGGTCAACATGTGCGCTACGAAATGGGCGACACCATCACTGTCTATCCCTATGCCACCTGGGACCGTCGCCATAACCATTATTATTTCGCGTGGACAAACACTTACGCCTACGCCAGCGGCTTGGCCGACGGCAACTACACCGCACGCCTCTGCTTCGAGCACTTCGGAGCCGACACGGTCATCTACCAGGTGCCCACCCACTATTACATGACGCCATCCCTCGACTACAACATCAAGGATGAAAAGATTACCGCTGTTTATAATTGTTCGGGCACCAATCGCCTCGAAGGGCGCAACTTCAGCCTGCAAGGACAGGAACTCGCCATCGGAAAGGAATATGTGGCAACCATCGACGTCGATAACGTTGGCAACGACCCCTTCAGCGGAATTATTTCGCTCGTAATCCTCACCCCCGACGGGAAACAAAGCAGCATACCCGACTGTGACAGTCCCGACCCGCACATCTTCATTCCTGCAGGCGGGACCACCACTGTCAAGATTCCCTTCCTCATCACTCAGGCAGGCGATTGGCGAGCACGGCTAGTGGCTTACAACCTGCCCATGGGTTACGAAATATACGAATGTCCGATGGACACCGAAATCTCCTTCTCGGCACAGTTCACCGACGAGTCTCCCGCCTCACTCCGTCTGCTCGAAGCCCCACAGCTCCTCACCGAACGCTGTGAGGTCGATGGGGAAATCGAGTTCCAGCTGGTTCTCAGCAACAAAGGCGGCAAGTTCTCCGACCGTCTGGGCATGCAGTTCTACACTGGCAAGACCGCTTCGGGCTCACCAGCATTCTCGATAGCCGAGGAAGTCGAATTGGCCATGGGCACCGAGGTCGATACCATTTACGTCAAAGGTTTGCTCACCGAAGCCAAGGGCATGAAGAAATACTACGCCCTTCCTTTCTACCACGATGTCTATGGTCAGGAACAAGAACTCAAGGTCATCGGTACCAATGGCGAAGAGACCACGCCCGAACCCATCGAGATCCGCGTCTATAACGC
>JAFYZW010000083.1 GCA_017548545.1 Bacteroidales bacterium
AAAATAGGTCTATATGCCTTCTACGGATGCAGCGGGCTTACAGCCATTGAGATGCCAAACAGCGGAATTTCCATTGACTCTTATGCTTTCCATGGCTGCGACGGGCTGGCTGCAACAAAAAAATAATAACATGAAGTTTAACAACCGAAGGCGCGGCATCGTATGGTGTCGCGCCTTCGGTTTTTATATCATCGGAATAAACGGAAAGATACAGCCTCTCCAATCTCATTTCTTCGCATACATGAGCACTTCCTCTATCATGTCCTTAACCCGTGCAAGTAATTAAAATCTGTTTTTAGAAATTCTGTGATTTTGTAAAATGATATTTTAATGGCGCAATGATAATCTTGAAGAATTCATTCCCTCGCTCTTATCTTCTTCCCTCTTTTTTATCTGTGCCGTCCGTGAGACCCGTCTTTTCCCAAGTCCAGAGAATCGTTTCGCTCATGTGACAAGGGTTCTGAAGACTTTAAGGAATCATCCTTGACATCATCCTTTTCAAGATTGGAATCCTCAAGAAGAGCCATGCCCACTTTATTATCGAGAAGGATCTTCCTGCAGCCTTCCAGATCATGTTCGCTAATGGCGACATATCTTGCAGGATTGCCGTCGGGACCAATGTGCGTCGCACTCTCCAGAACGGGGATTTTCAACACCTTTGCCACCAGCTCCGCATCTGCTTGATACGTCTCATAACTGCCGCTGACGTGGAAGAGGGGAACAAGGTTTGGCATTGCCTTCTTGAAGTCCATGTACTGCCGCAACAAAGGAATTAGTTCTATTTTTCTCGCCTTTTGGAGATCATTCAGCAAATTCCATTTCCAAAAAGGAATGACTTCAATTTCACCAAACTCATCTGTTATTATCTCATTGTCATCATTCGTTACAATCAGGCGTTTGCACCCCTGCTTATAGTTCGCGAATTTTGTCAAGGCATCCTTCTCCCTGTTGAAGGTGTCTATACTGCCATGAATGGAGTATGAAACCTGTATGGCAAGATTGTCATCCGGCACATAGAAGTCAACTTCTATATTGTCCCTATAGAAATACAATTGGTCTTCGCGCCCGTATTTCCTAAACAATGATAGGGCAACGGCGTTCTCCAGCAAGGCTCCCTTCCTGTCATCAATCTGAAGATTGAGGAAGCCGTTGTCGATGAAATAATATTTGCATGATGTCTCTTTTTCACTGAAACGGGAAGAGTAGTTTCTAAGTCTCAGGATCAACCAGGCATCTTCACAACCTTCCACATATTTGGTTATGGTCGGAAGTGTAACTTTTCCTCCAATAGAGGAAAGAATATGCATGAAATTGGTATAGGTCTGGGGTTGATTGACACTTTCAGCCATCTTCTTTAACAGAATACGAAGATGTATTTCATTGGGTGATGAAATGCCCAAGCGTCCCTTTATATCGCCGAGATATATTTTGCCGAAGGTATCACGCAGATAGTCACGTTTGCGAGGTTTATCAGATGAAATGTCAGCAATCTCCGGCATTCCTCCCCATTCAAGGTATTCATTCCATTTTTGCATAAGGTCTGCCTTGTATTCCATTCCGTATGAAGCCGTATGGTCATATTCTATGCCGTTAGCCTTCAAATACTCGTAAAGGGAATAAGGATAGACCTCCTTTACGGAATATCGTCCTCCAAGTCGCGCCTGAATATCTTTGGACAGCATTTGCTGATTGCTTCCTGTAATCCAAATGAAATATTTCATATCTGCCATGCGTCTTGCAAAACGTTCCCATCCAGCCACATTCTGAATCTCATCAAGGAACAGCTTGGGACGCTTTCCGTACATTTCAGCATGACATTCAAGAATCTTTTCAAAATCTTCAATGGAAAATCCCATCAAACGATCTTCCTCGAAATTGAGATATAGCATTTCATCCCATCCATGGCCACGTTTCATGAGGTCTTGCATCTTCTGATAGAGCATGAATGACTTGCCGGCTCGCCTTGCGCCGACTAGTACGATTCTCTCATAATCATCAGAAGGAATATCGCGGGAAAGGACTGCATATTGCTCAACTGCCCTTTGATTTCCAACCAACACCTTTCGTAATGTTTCCTTGTCTATCATTAAAAAGAGATTTTAGAAATTCTGTGATTTTGTAAAATATTATTTTAATGGCGCAAAGATACGAAGTTTTTTATATATAACCAAGAAAAAATCGTTTTTTTTGCAGTTTTATCTGTATCAAGTGCGATTTGACACCGATTACCTTTCTTTTCCATCCACTGCCTGGCTTTTTTCGTTCAATATTTTGCATATTTCGAAAATTCGTCTTATCTTTGCAGCCAGAGAACAAACTTTTTAGAGAACATGATGGCAAAGCCCATGAAGTATACCCGGAAATTAACGCCAAAGATGGAGGATCCGACGCTTATGACCAAGGAAGAATGCAGAAATAATGTTTTTGGACGTAAGTGGAAGCCGATCTACGACATTGAATGGCTGCTTCACGAAGCGGGATTGAAGTTCAAAACATGAACAAACAAATGAACAACTACCGGGTAATTATTGCGGATTGCAGGGATTTCGACGATTATGCACTGCTCAAGCAGCGGTGCAATTATTACCTACAGGAGAAGATGGTGACACATAACGTCATCATCGTGTCCGGCCATGCACCAGGTGCGGATGCCCTGGGAGAGAGGTTCGCGGAGGAACACGGCCTTCCATGCGAGATTCATCCTGCCGATTGGGCGAAATATGGACGTTCTGCCGGACCGATACGCAATGCTGAAATGGCATCGTGTTCTGATGCCCTCATTGCCTTCTGGGACGGCCAGAACCCCGGCACACGCTCGATGATCGAGCTCGCTCGCAAGAAGGGACTGCAGGTGGCCGTCGTGTACTTCACCGATAAAAAATAACGAAAGCACCACCGGTAAAAGTGATGCTTCCGAGCTTGGGCTGCCCACCCGTAAGGGTGCGTCCTTGGCCAATGTCGGTGCAAAGATAGTGAATAAAACCGAATGTGTCAAGAGATTGGGCGAACTTTTTGATTATATTGTTCAAAAAAAGGCACTCGGCCCCCATGAATTGCTACATGAGAGTTCCATGTTCGATCGATTGAAATTGAGAGAGGGATGTTATCGTCTCCGCCCTCTGCCAAGACTGGGCTTCATCATTGATGTGGCCTGTCTGATGCAGCGCATCCACCATTGATCATCATCTTCGTCTCGCTTTCGCCCCCATCCCGTCATGTTTCCGCCACCACCTCCACCATGGGATTCCGCATATGTCGTGGCTTCGTTCACGAAGTTGATGGCAAGCAGCAATGCGGTGCCAATGACATCGTTGGCCTTGTCGGCCAGGTCGTAGTAACCCGAATCATGAAGGGTCTCCCTCTGGTCTCGATCAAGCGTGTCAAGGACAGGCTTGAACGTTTCGGTTAGTTGTTTGTAAAACGCTTTATGGATACCAGCATGCACAAGCGTGGCTTCTTTCCTCATGTCTCCTTCGCAATCTTTCGACCATTCCTGATGTAGTTTTTTTAAATCATTTATGCCATTTTCGAGGTCTTTTTCTACTTGCTGCTTCCTCGCGATCTTCTTTCCTATTTCCTCTAACTTATTCTCATTATGCACCAATTCATCTGATCTTTTGTTGCAAATTCGTTCAAGCTCTTCTATACGCTGCAGCGTCTCCTTTTCAAGTTCGGTCGCTGTCTTGTGTCTGACTCGATTCTTTTCCTCCTCGGTAAGGGTGTTCCTGGCTCTTCCACGAGCAAGACCGTAGCAACATCCGACTTCCTTGTAGAAGGCCGTGTGGAAGTTCCTCAGCCACAGGCTCCTCTCCTTTCTGTCTTCGCCTACCAGACCTGAGAAGGATACGACCTGTTTGGTCTTTCGCTCGACTTCCTCGACCTTGGTGAAAGCTTTCCTTTTTTCTTTTGAAAGGTTCCTGTATTCTGCGGATGTGATACGTGAGCCGTCTGAATTGGCATAGATGCACGTAGCCCTGCCGCGCTCCTGTCGCATGGCCACGGGAATCACGTTGACATGGGCATGTGGCGTTGTCTCGTCAAGATGCACCTCTACACCGATGACGTTTTCCTTACCGAACTTCCTGCAGGCGAACTTATAGACATCGACGGCCCATTTCTCAATCCCCTGCATTCGCTTGATGTGGCTGTTGTCATCGCTGAGGTCAAATGAAACCTTCTGGTTCCCGAAAGCCAGCTTGTTCATGACGTCGTGATCTCCGCTGATCACCCAGTCTATGTAGCTGATGGGTTGGTTCGCGGCTTTCGGGTCGTATGCCTTGAAGCCGAGATCCTTCAGCCTGGCCATGTACTTTCCAAGGAGCTGCTTTGAGTTTGTGGAAGAGAGGGGCTTGATACCGTCTTCAGTAACGACGAAGTTCAATGATTTTCTTGAGAAGTCGTAATGATGTCCGTCTTCCTTGTTCTTGGCCGAATACCGGTCCTTGTCCCATCCGTCTCGGGTGTTCTCGTATGCCTGTCCATAATCAAATGTCTTCTGGGCCGTCCCGTGGATAGCCGAACGGGGGGTGTTGTCTCTTTTCATGAATCCTTGTATTATTGAATCATTTGGCACGGGTTAGTGCCGTTTCTTGACGGTGTAGGAAAGGAGGGTCAAGGGAGAAGTACGCTCCCTTGTCGGGTTGCATAGGGCAGAAGCCCTTGCCCTCTATGGGAGGTAATCTCGTCAGAGCATAGCTGTGTTTTCTTGTGGTTGCGCCACAAAAAACCAAACTATGTTTTTATTTTTTGCGGCTTCATCCTCAAAAAATATCCTCCACAAAGGTATTGTGTTTCTATTAATGTTCAAAGCATCTAGTTACTTTCTTTGATATCATCCATAATTTTATTAAGGCTATAGTCGTTTTGTAAAACGCATTTGACAACATAACGATTGAAAGTAGCCGGTATCGAGGTCAGCACCGATTGGGGGTTAGGTCAGCGGATCCTGAATGATTATCTTGACAAGAAGAACGACAATACGGATTATCTTACACTTGTCTTTTCAAAAAAGGGGAGAAAAAATAACGAAAGCACCACCGGTAAAAGTGATGCTTCCGAGCTTGGCCTGCCCACCTCGAAGGGTGCGGCCGTGGCTAAGGTCAGTGCAAAGATAGTGAATAAATCCGAATGTGTCAAGAGATTGGGCGAACTTTTTGCAAAAACCGCTTCATTTTTTTATGCTTTGTTTCTGTTTTGTCCTTTATAGTCAGCAAAACAGACAGTGATGACATCAATGATCAACCTTGCGCCATGGTTGCCATGATCATTGCCTGGTGCAATTCATGGTCCAATCATAGTCCAATAAACGACGGTTTTACGGACATCAGAGGATCATGCAGTCATTCCTCCCTTTTCTCCCCTTTATTCGTTTCAAATACCCGTCTGTAAAACAAAGTGCAACAAATAGGGCGAAAGAACCATTATCAGACGCTATTTCGCACGTCAAAACCAACTTTTCTTCGCAAATATTTGTTTTATTATATAATAATATGTATATTTGCACCGCGAAACTATCAGCAGCCGCGAGCCATCACGGCTGAAAAAAACCTATTCGTCCTCAGCAGGTGGTGAGCCGGGAAACCGTCACATGGATCTGATAGTCCAAGCAACACCTTAGCTGGGGACATTTTGCTAAAACTATCAACTATGTTACAAATCACCAACGACGTCCTGGCTAAGTACAAGCCACGTCACCTTCGACTGAGCCTTTGGCTCGTTTACAATCGACTAACAAATTATATCCTCCTGGACAACGGCGAGAACGACGTATGCGCTAACGAGGACAACCTTCCGGAAGCGATGGAGATCCTGCGCGAGATCATAGACGCTCTCGACGAGGATGAGCATGATCATTGATGAAATCAAATGAAAACAGAAACACCAATGTGGGTGTAATACTGTAAAATGGGCTTCTTTCATTGCCCACAGGACAATATGTTGGACAATTTTAAGGTTGTCCCATAATATTGGTTGGCATAACTTGTTGTTATTCAAATAAATTGCGATTCGTTGTACAAATCTCGGTGGGGCAACGTAAGAGCGGAGTTAACATTTTGAACGATAAATGTTAATTCCGCTCTTTTTGTTATAAATTTTCATAAGCGATTGCAGATTTTTTGAGAATTATTTGGTGTTTTCGTCAAAATTCCCTACCTTTGCCGTAATTATTTCCTATACTTATTATCATAATTATTTATTAACAAAAATGCGTATGAGAAAAATTACCTTTCTAACCATGCTGGTTTCACTGCTCGGTGTGACCGCATTCGCACAACAGGCCACGACACAAGGCCCAAGTACAACAATCAAGGGCATTGTCCGCCAATCCCAACCCGTCATCCGCAAAGCTCCAGCTATGACTGCCGCCAATGAACTGGTGACACCTCCCGCCACCGCCACAGTCGAGACCTGGTACACCGTGGACGGCACTCTTTATGTGAATACCGCGAGTGGCGCCGTGCCTTTCCAGCCCGAAATCCAGGTGGCTATTGATGGCACCGACATCTACCTCCAGGGCATGGCCTATTGGTTCTCCGACGGCTGGATCAAGGGAACGATCAGCGAGGCAACAGCCACCTTCCCTTGTGGACAGTTTGTCGGCGAGGATGAATATGGCCCCGAATACATCTGTGCCACCAACGATATTGAGACGCTTGCCGACAATATCGTCTTCGATTACGACGCAACAGCCGGCACTCTTGTCTCCCAGACCGTTTACATCCTCGAGAATAGCAATGCTACGTCCGTCAGCCCTTATTGCTACTGGTATAAGCCAACGTTCAGCAAGACCGCTCCTGGTTCAGGACCCATTGAGGCACCCGAGGGCTTGGAGACCGACGAATGGGCCATCAGCGCCATGAACAACTTCGGCGAACCCGTTTCGGGCTACGTGAACATAGGCTTCGACGGCAACGACTGCTACATGCAGGGCTTCTGCCACTATCTGCCTGAATCATGGATCAAGGGTACCCTCGAAGGCAACACCATCACCTTCCCCGGTGACCAGTACTTTGGCCCCTACGATGCCGATGCCTATACCCACTACGAGTTCTACCTTCGTCCCGAGGATGTGGTCTTCACCTACGATGCCGAAGCTGGCAAGATGACAGCCGAGGGCGAGATCTATGTCCGCGAGGCCGTCAGGAACTACAAGGGCGATGTCTATAACGATCCCGTCCTCACCAAGGTAGTCGAGAAGGCAGCCACTCCCGCTACGCCCACTATCAGCCAGATCTACGATGCCACTACAGGACCTCTGGTCATGTTCACCATCCCAACCGTCGATACCGAGGGCAACGCCGTGGCTTCGTCCAAGCTCTTCTTCCAGTTCTTCAAGGACGTCGAGACGGAGATCACCGATGTCACCTTCGACCCCGCCGACTACTCCGGCCTCACCGAAGCCATGACCATCTTCCCCTACGGCTTCACCAGCGGCGAAGAGATCGCCTACAACTACATGTACCTCAAGCAGGCCGACTACAACACCTGGAACAAGATTGGTCTGCAGACCATCTACACCGGAGGCGGCGAGGAGAACAAGTCCGAAGTCTTCTGGCTCGACATCAAGCCATACGAGAAGGCCACCTTCGACTTCAATGCCATGACCGACGAACCTTGCTCATCGGGTGACGACAACTCGGGCGACATCACCGAGGACCGTGTATTCACCTCCAACGGTGTAACACTCACCGTATCGCCCAAGACCGAGGAAGCCACCACGCCCAATCGTTTCTGGAGCACCAAGAACGGCCCGCAGCTGCGCGTCTATAGCGGCACCCTCACCTTCGAAGCTCCCGTGGGCAAGGTGATCACCAAGATGATCTTCAACAACGGCAAGTGGAACGATGGCAACAGCGCCGACTCGGGTGCCTTCGAAGGCAACGTGTGGACAGGTGAAGCCCAGAAGGTGGTAGTCACCATCGCCGGCAACACCCAGATCAACAGCATCGAGGTTTATCCAGCCGACTATGTGCCCACAGCTGTCGAGGTTCCTGAAGGCTTGGCCACCGACACCTACATCTTCCGGGCTCACTCCGAGAAGCAGTATTACGA
Source organism: Bacteroidales bacterium (assembly GCA_017548545.1). GTDB lineage: Bacteria > Bacteroidota > Bacteroidia > Bacteroidales > UBA3663 > Liminaster. Next base: position 8,053 of record JAFYZW010000083.1, read on the forward strand.
TCCCGCCGAGCTCACCCTTTGGGTAAAGGCTGGCTTTGATGGCGACGATGTCTATATCCAGGGTCTGGCCGCTGACTACAACTCCAGCGTAGCCGAACTTTGGGTGAAGGCCACCAAGAACGAGGCCGGACAGTATGTCATCCCCGCCAACCAGTTCATGGGCTCTGTAGCCTTCTGGATGTCCACCATCGACTGCTACTTCACTGCTGTCGATGCCGAGGGCAACATGGTCGATGCCGTGCTTGACTACGATGCCGAGAAGGGTGAGTTCACCACCGACCAGACGCTCGTGCTCAACGCTATGCTCACCGAGCTCTATCCCTACGAGACCTTCACTGGTGTCACCATCACCAAGTTCAACGAGGTAGCCGCCACACCTGCCGACCCGACGATGAATTCGCTCACCTTCGACGAATGGTCACACTACATCACCTTCACCATCCCACAGGAAGGCACCGAGGGCGAGACACTCAACCCGCAGAAGCTCTTCTACACCATCTGGATTGACAAGGGATACGAGACCGTGCCTTACGTCTTCTCACCCGACATGTACTGGGGCTTCGATGGCGATACCTCCGAACTGCCATGGAGCCAGTATTACAGCTCATGGGACGGCACCCACAGCATCTACTTCTACGACGACGCCGAAGTCTTCGACGCATGGGCAAGGGTAGGTGTCCAGACCATCTACTACGGTTGCGACGAGGCCCGCAAGTCGAACATCGCATGGATCGAGACTCCATTCTACACAGGCATCAGCAGCGTCAATGCCAACATAGGCGAGAACGTAATCTACAACGTCGCTGGTCAGCGCATCTACGCTCCTGCCAAGGGTCTGAACATCATCAATGGCAAGAAGGTTATGATCAAATAACCCATAACCCCATCGAACTCTTCGAACCTTTCGAACCCCTAACAGCCCAGGTTCGTCCCGCGAACCTGGGCTTTTTTTATGATACCCTCTATCTTCCGCTATGTATTTCGTCGAAAACGAAAAAATATTTGAATATTTTTTGGAACATATTCAGAAATCCTTTATCTTTGCAGCATCCATTAAACATTAAACCCTTTAATCAACTCTCGTTATGAAACAATTAGTTTTATTATCTCTCTCCCTCCTCGCCGCCAGTCCTCTGGCTGCGAATAATGCCGACGACACAGAAACAACGGCATCTGATTGCTCCGCTGCATACCAGCAGTTCTCGTTCGACCTTTACACCAACATCGAAAACTATTGCACGGAAACACTTGGCTCCATGAATGTCGTGGTGTCTCCACTCTCGGCATGGATCGCTTTGGGTATGCTCCAACAGGGAGCGAATAATAGTACTTTGCATGGAATAAATAAGGTCCTTTGTCTTCCGGAGGATTTCCGTGGTCTTGCCCTTTATAACAGTCAGCTGATCGACGACCTTCTGAAGCCCTGTTATTGGGATGATTGGGAGAACGAAAAAGCCAAGCCCGTATTGGAACTTGCCAATAGTTTCTGGGCCGATGACGCAATAACTTGCCTCGACCTGTACAAAGACACATTAAGCCTCTGCTATAGTGCCGACTACAGCCAGCTCGACCTTGCTCTTCCCGCAAGCATGGATGCAGTCGATGCTTGGGTGAATGAAAAGACACATGGGACGATCCCCTCGCTGAAAATCATGCCAAGTGATGAATTGATGATGTTGCTGGTCAATGCCCTCTATTTCAAGGCAGGTTGGGAAACTCCCGCCGATAGCACACAAACCACAGAAATGCCCTTCCACACCTACTCGGGAGAAGTGAAGAATGTGCCCATGATGTATTTTGAAGGTCACATGAACTGTATGGAGATCGATGGCTTCCTTGTTCTCCGTCTATGGTTTGGCGTGGATCACACGTTTTCGATGACCTTTTTCGTCCCCCAGGATGATGCCACATTCGACAGCTCTATTTACACCCAGGCAAAACAGACTTTGGACCAATATTACAAGCACATTATTCTCAGATTGCCACGCTTCACGACCGATGCAGAAATCGTCATGAATAAAACTCTGCAGGAGATGGGCATGTCGGAGGCGTTCATGAGTGGCGCAGACTTTAGCGGCATGTCAAATGACGCGCTGTCCGTGTCCTTGGTCAAGCAGCTCACCCATATCGCAGTTGACGAGAAAGGTGTGGTGGCTTCGGCAGCTACCGTCATAGCAATGGAGAATTCCTTAGAACCTGTACCAGAGCCAGAGTATGTGACCATAGATCGTCCTTTCTATTTCAGCATCGAAGATAACCAGACTGACAAATTATTGTTCCTGGGGCATATCATCGATATCGAAGAGGACTCACAGAACCCAGACCACTTGAATACGATAGAGAGCACCTGTCCTAATGTTATATACGACATGATGGGACATCGCCAGTCTTCCCTCGTTCCAGGAATTAATATTGTTCACCAGAGCGGTAAATCTCGTCTGGTGTTTGTGAAATAAGCACTCTGACGCGCGCCATGATGCTCTATCCAATCGAGCAAGCACTCTGTCGCGCGTCACAATGCTCTATCCAATTGAGCAAGCACTCTGTCGCGCGTCATGATGCCCTATACAAACGAGCAAGCACTCTGTTGCGCGTCACGATGCTCTATCCAATCGAAGGAAGCACTCTGTCGCGCGTCATAATGCTCTATCCAAACGAGCAAGCATTCTGTCGCGCGTCATAATGCTCTATCCAAACGAGCAAGCACTCTGTCGCGCGTCATGATGCTATCGCAAAAAGAGGAAGCATTCTGTTGCGCGTCAGAGTGCTTCCTCGATTTGAGAAGAAGAATGACAAATTATTATTGATTAAGAAGGTGAAAATGGCAGGAGACTGCGGGCTCAATAGGATTGTTTATTTGCGGCTAAGGCCGTCCCCAAGAATGGGGCCAAGTCTCCGCTATTGGAGCGAGAGACGAGGCCATTTTCACAAGATATATAGAAATAAACACTTATCCCATGTGGCCTATACAACAATATACAAAATTCGCACTGGCAACAGCTTACTTCCCTGAGTTAACCTATGACGCTGCCATACGTCGCCTGAGGCGATGGATAACAGGGAACCATGACCTTCAAGCCCAACTGGCAGAAGCTGGCTATCAGCAACGCCAGCACCATTTCACCGCCCGCCAGACCGCACTCATCTTCGAGTATCTCGGCGAGCCGTGATGCTTCTCATTATCCCGAATTATCAAAAGGTCACACAGAAAAATCGTTTTAGGGCCTTTTCGTGTTTTCGGACCTTTTCGGAATCCATAAACATTGTTCTTTCGGGTTCCCGACAGTACTTGGGGGTATTCCGAAAAATTCCCCAAAAGACGAAATATCCGAAAACTCTTTTTCAAATTCTCAAATTCTTGATAAAAAATTCATGGCCATTCGCGATAATTCGTGTTAAAGAACCTCGGAGCGCGTAGCGAAATCTGTGCCATCTGTGTCGATCTGTGTGAAATATCGATGAGACAACGTCTGAAGAAACCGAACGGATGATTTCGCTGTGATGATATCCCCAGGATGGCATCTCTGGTCGAGGATGTAATCGATTGTTTGACACAATACTCTGTCAAAAGTGTCCATTATTGGAAAATATTGGCAAAATGTTTGTTTTTCTTGGTTTTTATTTTTATCTTTGGCACGTCAAATCAAATATTTCGTCTGTTTTGTTATCGCAGCACAAAGATTAGAGTAATATTTGAGATGACACAACGCAATCAACTTATTGTTGACCAGATGTTTATTAAATATTTTATTAACAATGCTGCGAATTCCAGGTTATCTATGAATAGAGTTTTTTTATTCGTTGTATTCTTAATTCATACCATAGGCTATTCTTTGGCTGACGGTATTCATTTGGGATATTGTGATGGCAAACTCCCCACTTCTTCTATGGGTCAAAGCGGCAATGGCGCTACCATCTCTGCGGCTTTGAAGATTACTCCAGAAATGCTAATACCATACACCGATTGTCAAATTACCTCCCTTTACATTGGTTTGGCCCTCGATTTGTCAACCTATCCCGACAACATCACGGGTTGGCTCCGCGCCGAGCGCGATGGCGATAATATCAGAACCTATACTATTGATGCACACGGAGGATGGTTGACACTCCAATTTGACTCCCCTGTTGAAATCGCAGATTATGTGACAAGTGGCATCTGGGTCGGTTTTGACTATACGCAGCCCAAGCGACTAAATTTGCTGGCTATAGGAGGTCCGTGTAATGTGGAGGATGCATGCTGGGTGGGCAAAAATGGTAACTGGAATGACTTTAGCCAGTATGGTGTATTGCCTATCGAAGCCGTTGTTGAAGGCCCAAGTGTCCCATACCATGACCTCTCGTTATTAAGATGCTTTTCATCGAGTGCTGTGACTTTTGGTTCGACTATCAACTTGCATGGCACACTTAGGAATAATGCCCTTCAGTCGGTTGAGTCACCTATTATCAGGCTTTCCTATGAGGGAAAAGAACAGTCAAAGGCCCTTCCCGTCACGCTTACTTATAGACAGGAAACAGAGTTCGATCTTTCTTTCCAGCTTGACCCCGCCGACACACAAGCTCGCGACCTGATTGTTGATATTGAGGTTCTTTGGCCTGATGGCTCGATGGATGAGAACATTTCTGACAACAGTATCCAGCTTGCCATCAGCTTGGTTGAACAACTATATTCGCGACGTATGGTTGTAGAGGAGGGTACTGGTAATGAATGTCAGTGGTGTGTACGTGGCATTGTGGGGCTTGAGGAGATGAAACAACAATATCCAGACGACTTTATAGGCATCGCAGTTCATTATTACACGGTTAATGATCCTTATTACATCAACCTGGCGACCGAAGGCTCGTATTCAAATTATCTCTCGAACTATATCACTTCATTTCCTGGATGTCTCATCAATCGAGATGGTAGTTTGTATGACCCCAATTTACAGGCCTTGAAGGAATATTATTTAACGATGGATAAGGTTGCTTTTGCGAATGTTGAACTGCAGGCCTTTTATCAAGACAACCAGATTAGATTCAGCAGCGAGACCAGCTTCCTCATTAATGACCAATCAAATGAATATAGATTGGCTTATGTCCTCATCGAAAACCAGCTTCCCATTACGCAAGCTAATGGATATTCTGGAGGAGACGCGGGGCCAATGGGCGGTTTTGAGGAAAAACCTAATCGGGTAGATATTCTGGTCGATGACGTCGCACGTGGCATCTGGCCTTCTGCCACAGGTGCTGAAGGTAGTCTTCCGGCTAAGATAGTCAAGAATGAAGTTTATACTCACGAGTTGACCATTGATATGCCTGAATATGCAGATGGCAACAACCTTGAGGCTATAGCGATTCTGCTCAATATGACTGATGGATCAATCGTCAATGGCACACGATGTCGTTTTATCGATGGATTAACTGCAGGAATACATCAGTTGCATAGCGAGGATATCCCATCATATATGTACAATCTACGTGGACAGCGAACTACGCAAAAAAAGGGAATTGTGGTGATGGGTGGCCAAGCGAGGTTTATGATTGGCAAATGATAACAACAATACCACGTTATACTAACTATTAAATTTTTAACTTTTATGAGAACATTTATTATCTTTTCAATGATGGCAACAGCAACGCTGATTGCTAATGCGCAGCGTCCAGCTTCTTCCGAAGAAGCTATCCGTGGCCAATTGACACAAAACGTTACCATTGCACCTATTTCCCATACAGGCATCGGCAAGGCAAAGGCTGCTACAACTGTCGAGTTTTCTGATATCATCAGCGAAACTCCTGAAGGTGAGGTCACAAACTATGTCCGTTATGGCAGTTCATTTTTTGCTTGGTATGGCTATATCTATTTCGGCTCGCAGAATGGTATGAATCTCGAATTGGTAACGGCTCCCGACGGAAAGACAGTTTACCTGAAGGATCCCATTGCAAACCTAAATTATGGCAATTGGGTAAAAGGCACCATCGAAGACAATAAGATTCATTTGCCTCTCTATCAAACCTTGTGCGAAACCAATGACGGCATTTATGGCTTGGTAAAGTCAGATATGGTTGACAATGGCGATGGTTCTGTTACTTGGGTGCCCGACTATGAGGCCACCGAGGTGGTCTTTACCATTGACGAGAATGGCACACTTAGACTACAGGGCACTGAGGCCAATGAGACAGGATACGGCAGTAGCCTTTTGGCAGCTATTGACATAGCAACAGAAAAATGGACGGGCTTCGGTGACTTTGAGAGTGTTTACGAACCGCTTACGGAAACCATCGTTTCGGTTCCTGAGTCGGTTAAATTCGAGGACTTTACTTGCAAGAGTTCCAAGGGTGTAATTCTTGTCAAAGTGGGAATTGATGGCGATCGCATCTACATTCTTGATCTTTTTAATGCTCCTTTTGTAGGGACCATCAATGGTAATAAGGTTACCTTTGCCTCCGACCAATTTATGGGCATCAACGGCAACTATTATGAGTTCGCTGCGACAGCAAATTATGAAATAGTAGTACATGATGAAGGCTACTCTTGGGAAGAGACAATTTACAATGCAGTGCCATCTCTTGAATATGTTTATGATGCTGAGAATAAGACTATCACTCCCGTGTCTGAGAATGTGGCATTCATCAGTGTCAGCGGAAAAAGTGCTTATGGCATCACATCAGTATTATCGAACTATCTTGATGCATCGTTCAAGCCATTCGTCGAGGTTGCTGAAGCTCCTGTGACACCATACTTCTTCTATTATGGTGGTGAGAATGATGGGCAATGGAATTTCTATTTCTATACTCCTAACGAGACCGTTAATGGCGAATACATCATGAAAGATAAACTCGAATGGGCAGTATATACTGATGAAGATCTTTTTACCTTCACGGAAGAAGACGGCTATGCCCTTTCTGAGGATATGACATGGTTTCCTCCGGGATTCCGCGATGATAAGGGTGGTTGGGACATCTTCTGTGATGGTAACTCCATGCTTGTAACGCTCTACATGTACACTACACTGTGTAGTGAGGTAGGAATTCAAAGCCGAGCAACATTCGATGGTGTCAGCTATTATTCGGATATCTGCTACATCGATGTCAATACCGGTGAAACCCGTGTTCAAGAATATGTTGATCCTGTTGGCATTAAAAATGTCGTGGTTCGGAATTCTGTCCAGCTCATAGACCTTCAGGGTCGTCATCTTGAAGAGAAGACCAATGGCTTGATGATTCGAGATGGCAAGGTTATTTTCATAAAGTAATCATCTATTCGCATTAATTCCGCTCAATAGAGTCTAAAAATTCTGGGGTGTGTCAGAAGGGTTATCAGTTTCTCTTTTGACGCACCTTATCCGTGTCCCTCATGACTTATACTTTGTAATTCTCAACTTCCCGAATTTTCGATAGGTCAAACAGAAAAAATCGTTTTAGGGCCTTTTCGTTTTTTCGGATATTTTCGGAATCCTTAAACATTGTTCTTTCGGGTTCCCGAAAGTACTTTGGGGTTATTCTCAAATTTTTCTTTATCTCTACGGACAAAAGGGACATAAAGGAGAGCAGTGGCTAAGGGATTTAGTGCTACAAACACAATTTCATGTCTCAAAACGCCTTTCTACTGAACAAAATTGCGGAAATTATATAAAATGTTGAGTTATTATTTCTTGACTTCGGCGATTTTAACACTTCTGCCATACGGTCTTTCCTGAAATGTTGTTTTTAAGACATTGTAGGCCATATTTCGCAAAAAAACTCATGGTGATTTGGGTGACTCAGAGAATTTGATTACCTTTGCACCATGTTTCCAAGAAAAAAGAAGAACACTACGGGCACAATCAGTGTCGTGGTCATAGACAAGAGCCGAGGCGGGTACAAGGAGGTGAAGAACTTCGGTGTTGCCAAGACCGAGGAGGAAGCCGATGTCCTTTACGCCAAGGCATCGGATTGGATACGCACCGCCCACGGCCAAAAGGAGATAGACTTCGACGGAGATGCAGTGATGCATTCGGAACGGATTGAGGTTGAACGTGTGCTGAGCAATATCTCGTCCGTCATCCTCAACGGGCCTCAAATGATTCTGGACCAGATATATGACGGCATCGGATTCAACAGGATAAAGGACGATGTCCTGAGGCATCTTGTCATAGCCCGGGTCTGCCAGCCGGCGAGCAAGTCCGCTACGGTTGAATATCTGAAGTCATACTTCCGTGAGGATGTGAGCCTTGACAAGATATACCGCTATATGGACAAGCTGTACGACAGGCAGCGTGAGCTGGTGCAGCAGATCAGCGTGGAGCATACGCGCAAGATTCTCGGAGGCAGCATAGGCCTACTGTTCTATGACGTGACGACACTGTACTTCGAGACGGGCATGCAGGATGAGTTGCGCACGAACGGCTTTTCGAAGGACGGAAAGACATCCGAGTCCTAGATCGTTTTGGGGCTTCTTGTAAGCGCTGACGGCTATCCGCTATCCTATTCCATCTTCAATGGGGCCCAATACGAGGGGTTTACCATGATTCCGGTCATAGATGACTTCATACAGCGCTTCAAGATAAATGATTTTGTCATTGTGGCCGACTCTGGCCTCCTGAGCAGGTCAAATGTGGAGCTGCTTCGTCAGGACGGCTACAAGTATATCCTAGGGGCGAGGATCAGGAAAGAGGCTTCAGATGTCATGGAGTGGATCCTTTCGCAGCCCAAGATTCCCGGCAAATATCACGAATACAGGCGCAAGAACGGCGAGAGGCTTGTCCTCGGCTATTCAGAGCAGCGTGCGAAGAAGGACGCGCACAACCGGCAGAAGAGCATCGAAAAGCTGCGCAAGGCATACGGCAGCGGCATCCTTACCAAGTCTTCCATCAACAGGCGCGGCTACAACAAGTTTCTGACCATCAGCAAGGATGTGACGGTGTCGATTGACGAGGCCGCGATAGCCAATGATGCCAGGTGGGACGGCCTGAAGGGCTATATCACCAACACCGGCCTTGACGCAGGGGAAATCGTAGCCCAATATCACAGCCTTTGGTATGTTGAGCGGGCGTTTCGCATTACGAAAGGGAACCTGGAGGCAAGGCCCATATTCCATTTCACGGAAAAAAGGATTGAAGCGCACATCTGCATCTGCTTTATCGCCTACAAGATTTATAAGGAGCTGCAACGCATTATAAGCCTGCATGGCGGCATAGATCTAAGTGCTGACAAGGTCTTGAACATTGCCAAGACCATTCCGACCATCAAGGTAAACATGCCATACAATGATGAGCAGAGGGTAGTAACACTATTCCTCACGGAAGATCACAAACTAATAAGGCCGCTGTTTGATATAAAGGCTATCCTCCAAAAGTCATTGTGATGGCAAATTTAAAAATGGGTGACGCAGCGTCGAAGTCAGGACGTGGGAGCGTGGATTGAAACTTTGATGTTTCTCCTTTGTCGTTATTTTGTTCCGTCGCTCCCCACGTGGGAGCGTGGATTGAAACTACACGCAATGCTACAGACTGCTGACCGAGAAAAGTCGCTCCCCTCGTGGGGCGTGGATTGAAACAAGGCTGCGAAAGCGGTGAGCAAGAGCGAGCCTGTCGCTCCCCTCGTGGGAGCGTGGATTGAAACCGCAATCTCGGCAAGGAATGCAAGACCGTGGGGTCGCTCCCCTCGTGGGAGCGTGGATTGAAACTTATTTTGATGTAATAAGTAACTTTGTACCGGCTTCGGATTCCTACACTCCGCAATTCGTCGCAGGTCGTAGGACTCCATGTAATGCTGACGAAATTGCCTAGCCGCCATGATCCAATTGGCAGAAACCTAGAGTGCAATCAAACAATTCCGCCTAAAAATCGGTCAAATGCACCCATAATGGGAAAAATCCACCAAAAGGTGTGACTTTTTCAGATTTTATTTGTATCTTTGCCACGTCTTGTAAAAAAAAATATTCAAAATAAGAAGTAATATATGGCTAAAACAAAAAAAAGGGGATGTTGTCTATGGAGAATACTGTTTGTTCTTCTTGTTGCTGTTGGCGGATTTTACATTTTGGGAGAATACTATTACAACGAAGGTGGTGACGATTTCTCGAAGCCTGTCGGTTTGGCTCTGAACGACTTGTACCTTTCTACATCCGAAAATGTTATTAAACCTACCCCAGAGAATTCTCCGGGCAATCCTCAGTTTATCGACGTAAGTTTCACCGAGGAGGATTTTCTTAACAGCCCTGCTGCAGCCGGAATAATCAACTCCGACACAGCGGCAATCCTTTTCTCCGAGCAAGGTGTGATGGTGGATGTGAGAGGTTATAATTTGCACAACCCAAACGATACGCTGGTGGTACAGACTATGCCGGTGAAGACTGACCCGACCTACGGACACGAACTGCACACGTATAACATCTTCCTGACATCGGGACAGGATAAGTTCGGTACCGAAGTGGAGGTGACCTTACCAATTCACAACGGACGCGGTTCTCTGCGGAATGTGCTGTGGCTCAACGAAGCAACAGGCAAGTGGGAAGAGGTGTTTTATACGGTTGCCAACGACGGCAAGTCGTGTACAGCTTATGTGGATCATTTCAGCCTTTTTTCCGCCGAGGAAAGTTCTGATAAGGACCTTGGACAATTCTATTATGATGTGAAAAACTATCTTGATGGCTCTATTTTTGTGGAATATGACCCATCGGGCAATGCTCCGCAGGCTATGAAAAAGGTGGGAGTGATAGATACCGACGCATTTGAGAAATTCCTGCGCAGAACCACCAAGAACTCCGAGGGCGTTTACAAAATCCTTAGCCAGGGTGGCGGAGTGCCCACCGGTTCCGAAGTCACCGAGTCTATGGATATGTTAGGATTGGGAAATGATATTTCTTCCACAATCCTTACCGTGGCAGGTTCCATGAAAAAGATTTCAGGCGCTGTGGGCAACACGCTTGGCACTGCATGCACTCTTTTGGGGTGGTGGATACTTGACCAGCGCGAGAAAGATATGACCTTGCGTGGCATCTCTCCTCAGAAAGTGGAAGAAGAAAACCGCTGGTCTCATTATTGGACTAAAGTCGGCACCATCGGCACTGCTTTGTCGTTGATTGGGGCATCGGTTGCAGGCGCAACATGTAGCTGGGCTTGTGTGATAGGCTTTGCCGCTTCAACGGTTTATACTCTCAATCAGGATTTCATAAATAAAGAATGTCCTTACGGTCAACCGATCACCATAGAGGAGGGCGCATATCACGAGTATATGTTCTTTGACAATGTTGGCCCTCTTAGGAAACTGGGTATAAACAGCAATGTTCCGCTCAATGGATTGGGAAAAGGGTGGGCCGAGGCTATTAATGCCATCAGAGAAGCCAATCCTGATGCAAAAAGTATAGATGATGTAAGTGAACAAATAAAGCAACTTTATGAGGAGTATGTGAATTATTTCTGGACAGATCTCCCTGAAGAGCAAAAATTGGTAACTTGGCGTACTTACCTCCAAAAAGCCTCGATAGACATATGTAATTATTGCAATAATCTTTACGCAAGAATCCCCAATCCCATTACTTGGGAGGATCTTTTCAATACGGTCCCAAATTTGCCGTCGGATAATGATGAATATGTTCGTCTTTTCAATATCGTCTGCCGAAAGGCGGGAGTGATAGCACTTAACAATGGTGGGAAGATGGTCCCCACTCACTCTATAATAAGCGAAAACCTCTTTAATTCCGTTTCCGGTGAAGCGCGGTTCAACGAAAACTATATTCTCGCGCAGAGGAAAGAGTATAAACATCGCGCTATGGAGGCACTGATGCGTCACACCAACAAAATCATCTATGACATAATTGAAAAAGACTTCCACAAGCGTGCCATGGAAGCCCGCACGAAAATCAGGAATGAAGTGCTGCCCACGCTGAACGCCACACTGTATTTCTATGCTGTGGACGAGTCGCTGAAAAAGGATGAGACCGTGCTTCATTCCATGTATTACGGCTATGATCCTGTGAGCAAGAAAAATGATCCCAAACTGCTGTGTGAGATGAAGTTCAGGGGTCGCCGCACGCCGTTGTTCCGTGCCAAGAACGACACCGATGCCCCTTATTGCCTCAACCTTAAGACCAGCTACAAAGAGGATAAAGTGGGGAAAAGCACAGTGTTCCACTATCTGCAATATGGCGCTCCCGATTCGGTGGATATAAAGGCACCGAACTACAACAATCTGAAAGACCTTGTGGGATATGTGCAACTGGCAAAAGCAAAGCCTTACGAAGTCCCCACCGACGACGGCAAGCCGGAACGTGGTTTTCGTGTTCCTGTGACGTTCAAAAATGATAGTTTCGACTTGACCCAGTTTAACGGCATCTGGGTCCCTCTTGAGCTTAAAGGCAAGGTTACTCAAGACGATTACATTACGATGATTGTGTATCTGCCCGAGGACAATGAGTTCGGCATATTCGAAGGTGAGTTAAGATACAAGTCTGCCAAAAGCCGCTGGACGGAAATAAAGTATTTCTCTTTCGATGAGAAGACCAAGACCATATCCATTGACTTCCAGAAAAACGCCCGAAAAGGCCAGAATATGAGGGAGGGAATTGCCCGTTACACTCTTAAGGACAATGGCAACCTGATGATGAGAAACAGCGCTGGAAGCTGGGAGTTCTTCCGCCTCACAGAGGAAGACGTCAATACTACGAATACGATACCCATTTACAAGCGTGATGACTCTAAGCTGATTCCTTTGGGCGATACAGAGACCTACTAAAGCGTTCTTTCAAAATGAAACCCTTTTGCATCGCCAAGCTTCTGGAGATGTATCAGGAGTTGACGAAGTGAAGAATCATTCGACGGTCGCAGGGAAAAACATTGGGAAATTTGCAAAGAGCGGCCACCTCAAGGTCGTTTTCAGGAATCATGATTGTCGTTGTGGCGTGTTGTGAGAAAAATTTGACTTAAAACAATCTGTTTTTATGTTTTTTTCAACAAAACTCTTGCAGGAAATCTCAAAAAGGTGTATATTTGCAGCATCAAAAATCTCAAAAAGGTGTAGAATGAGGTAGGACAAAAATCTCAAAAAGGTGCAAACAACAACATCATGAAGCGAAAAATATATCAACAACTCCTTGACTGGAAGGAGAAAAGAAACGGCGAGGTGGCGCTACTCGTAGAGGGAGCGCGACGCGTCGGAAAGAGCTATATAGTAGAAGAGTTCGCCAAGAATGAGTATGAGTCATACATTCTCATCGACTTCAATAAGGCTCCCCACATGGTCAGAGACTGGTTTGACCTCTATCTAGAAGACCTTGACACGCTGTTCCTCTATCTGAGTCAGCACTACAAAGTGAGACTCCATGAGCGCAAGTCGCTAATCATTCTCGACGAGATACAGTTATGTCCCAGAGCGAGAGCTGCCATCAAGTTTCTGGTGGCCGACAGAAGGTATGACTATATTGAAACAGGATCCTTGGTAAGCATCAAGAAAAATACTCAAGGTATCGTACTCCCTTCTGAAGAACGTCCTATACGGATGTACCCGATGGACTTTGAAGAGTTCCTTTGGGCTACAGGCAACGACATGCTGATGGACTTGATTCGGAAGACGTATGCAGAGCGGAAACCGATGGGGCAGGATTTCCATCGTCAGGCCATGGATGCTTTCCGTCTCTATATGATAGTTGGAGGAATGCCGCAAGCCGTCAAAAAGTATATTGAGACAAAGGACTTTGATGCTGTAGATGCTGCCAAGCGCGATGTGCTGGCCATTTATCGTAACGACATTTTCAATTATGCAAGTGAGATAGCCGATAAGGTGGTGTCAATCTTTGATCAGATTCCTCCACAGTTATCTAAACATGAAAAGAAATTCCGCCTTTCTGCCCTAAAGCCAGGTGCGAAATATCGCGATTGGGACGATGCTTTCTTCTGGCTGAAGGATGCGAGAGTTGTCAACATCTGCTATAATTCGACAGAGCCGAACATCGGACTAAAGATGAACGAAGACCGCACGACATTGAAGTGTTATATGAACGATACAGGCTTGTTGATCAGTCATGCTTTCGATGAAAAAGGTATTGTCTCGTCTGATATTTACCAGAAACTGCTCTTTGGGAAGCTGGAGGTGAACGAGGGAATGCTCATTGAGAATATCGTGGCACAAATGTTGACAGCCAGCGGAAACAATCTCTATTTCTATAGTAAGTCATCAGAGGAAGCCGAAGAACGGATGGAAATCGACTTCCTGCTCCAAAAGAGCAAAGTGACCAGCCGCCATAATATCTGTCCTATAGAAGTCAAGAGCGGCAAGAACTATACATTATCTTCCCTATCGAAGTGTATGAAGAAGTTTGGAGAGTATATGGTCACTCCTACTATTTTACATGCAGCCGACTTTAAGGTAGAAGATGGTGTCACCTATCTTCCTCTTTACATGACACCTTTATTGTAAGTGATGGCATTGGTTTAATTGTGTCTTTGCTTGCTAAGTTATCTCACCTTGTTGAGCTCTTCGTGTGTCGGGCTGCGGTAGAGACCGACGTTGAGGCGACTGTGCTTGCACTCTTCGAGGGTGTGGACGGGAGGATCGAGGAAGTCGGGAAAGGGCATGCCGTGGAGCGACTGGAAATAGAGTAGGCAACCGTCCTTCCACCATTCGGCATCGCGGGTCTGCGTCATGAGTCGGATCTGCACGTCGCGGAAGATGTCGGGATCGATGGCGCCTTCGAGACTGTTCCATTGGCGTTGCAGCTGACGGGCTTCGTTCACGCCATTCTGATAGTGATAGCAAAGCTCTTCCCAGACGGTGCGTCCCGACTGGCAGCGATGCGTCCAGGGGACATGATGGAACCAAAGCAGGTACTTGTCGGGACAGGTGCTGAGGTTCTCCATGACATTGCCGAAGTCGGGATGATACTGCGAGGTGGCATCGGTGCCGGTGGCCTTCGTGCGGTCGAAGCCTATGCCCTCAGCATCGGCCTGGTTGTAGAAGACGGGGAGCCAGTCGCGACGGATGGGGCGATTGTCCCATGCTCCGGGGGCATAATGCGAGTCGCCGAACTGGTGGTGCAGTCCGATGGGCATCTCGTAATCGACTACGGCTTCGCGACTGCGCATGAGCATGGCGACGAGCGTCTGGTGCTGCTTTGCATCGAGCTTGGGGAAGGTGAGCGAAACCCACTCGTTGGCGATGGTTTCGGCATCGAGGTCGGGGTTCCAGGCCATGCGTCCGAAGGCGTACCAGTTGGACTGTGCCAGGGGATGGCCTGTCCAGTCGGCATCGGTACCGGTGTTGGCTACACCTGCAATGGCGTTGTAGCGGGCACGCAGCTGGTTGGCCTTATAGTTGGCGTAGGGCATCACTTCGTGGAAGAACTCCTCCCACATCGTGCCGAGATAGGCAAGGTGGTTGGATTGTCCGAGGTATTCCTGGGTAATCTGGAACTCGGGCATCTCGGCGGTCAATTTGAGGGCATCGAAAAGCGCATTGAAGGGCTCGCGTGGCTGGAAGTCGATGGGGCCGTTCTTGACCTGGATGATGACATTGTCGAGGAACTGTCCGTCGAGGTGTTCGAACTCGATGCGTGCCTGCTTGGCGCGATCGGGATCGGTGGGATTATTGATGAACGCACGCCACATAACGATGCCTCCATAGGGACGGATGGCGCTTGCCAGGAGGTTGGCACCTTCGGCATGCGTGCGGCCATAGTCGCCGGGGCCCGGCTGTCCCTCGCTGTTGGCTTTGACCAGAAAACCGCCGAAGTCGGGGATGAGGTTGTAGATCTCCTTGGCCTTCTGCTTCCACCAACGCTGCACCTCCTTGTCGTAGGGATCGGCAGTCTTCAGCCCTCCCACGATGACGGGGCTTGAGAAGTTGACAGCCAGATAGACTTTGATGCCGTAGGGGCGAAGCACGTCGGCATACTGCTGCGTCATCTGCAACACTTCGGTAGTGAGCATCTTGGGCGAGGCATTCACATTGTTGAGCACGGCACCATTGATGCCCAGTGAGGCATTGGCACGGGCGTATGTGGTATTTCGGAGGGGATTGTTGCGCATGTCGGCCACGTCATTCTGTCCGAGTGTCTCGGGGAAGCCCTGCACATGCCAGAATATGCTCTTACCGGCATAGCCGCGCTCGCTGTTTCCGTCGAGGTTGTCCCAATGGTTGAGCAGACGAATGTCGTGGAAGGGGCTATCGGTGAGTTCGAAATCCTCGGATACGGTTCCCAATGTCTGCATCTGCAGCAGACGGTAGGCTCCATAGAGCAAGCCGATATCGGAAGGGGAGGTGATGGTGACGAACCCCCGCTTGCGGCTGATGGAGAAGGCGTCGCGTTTCATTCCCTTCTGCTTGGTGATGGCCAGGTTGACAGCCCCGCCGTTCCATCCGTCGGTGAGTTCCTTGATGGCGATGTCGGTGGTGGGGGTACTTTTGGCATGCAGTGTGACCGCAGCCTTGTCGCCAGTTGCCTTGTGCAGCCAAAGGTTTGAACCATCGTCGGCGAACGATGCACAGCAGCACACACACATCAAAGTTAATAAAACGAGAAAGGTTTTTTTCATAAGGGTTTATAAATAAGTAACTATTCAGAATTAACTATTACGTATTATTATAACACGAATTATCGTAAATTAACGTTAATTTTTCAGTATGAATATCTGTAAATGACACATCTCTCAAAATAATTCATGTAAAATTCATGATAATTCGTGTTAAGAAAAACACATATAATTATCATTAATTTTGGTTACATACTTAATGTGCTTCAGATATTGAGGAGCGAGGAGACTTCGGCGGGGTTGAGGGCCCAGTCGTAGGTGTAGGCTTCGTCGGCATCGGCGGGGGAGGAGACGAGAGAGAGGTGCTGGGCATCGGCCTTCATTTCCAACAGTTCGCCGATGGAGAGCTTGTTTTCGAGTCGGTGGAGAAGGGCTTCGATGGAGGCGCTGTCGGCATCGTGGATGACCTGGGAGGTGAATGGCATTTCGAGCCAGATGATCTCGCGCTTGACTACGTCGAGGACGCCGAAGACGAGACCCTTGGAGAGGTTGCCTTCGCTGATGCGCACGGCATGCTGCACGCACGAGGGGTCGTAGGCCACGCCTTTCTCCTCGGATATCTTCATCGGATAGGCGGAATTCATCCAGCCTACGACGAGGTTGGGGGAGAGGGCTCCATGGGAATAGGCGTTGCAGGTGAAGGTGACGTACCTGGCTTGGGCGGCTTCGAGTTCGGGCAGCGAGAGTTCGATGTATTCGGCTGTGCCCACCATCTCGGGGATGGAACGGATGTCGCCCGAATGCTTTGCACCCGTGCAGGTGAGGTGGCCGTAGTAACAGTGGTGGGTTATGCCGTCGGACATCGCAATGCGGCAGCTCAGGTCCATGTCGAGATGCTGTGCATGGAGCCCCTTGCCCCACTGCATGAAGAGGCGCACGGCATCGCCCTCGACGGGGAATCGTGTTCCCATGAGGGCGCAGGAGGTGTCCTGCACGGTGGTGGAACGGTCGCCTACGCTGACGGGTATATTGTATAAGGTCGGGTCGATGTAGATGGTGGTCTTCCTTGTTTCCCCTTCAAGGGGCGGGGTGACGGCTGCTGCGAAACGACGTGTCATCGAGGATTTGTAGATTTCCATGACATCCTTGACCATGGCCTCGCGTGCGGCCTCGTCGTAGAGGGCGAGCAGTTTGTTGGGCTGGAGCTTGTGCGTCACTCCGGTGATGGGCCTTGCGATGCGCACCTCGTTGGTGTCGAAGTAGGTGTCGGCAGCATTGCCCAGCGAGAGCAGAAGACGTGCGGGCAGCTTGTCGGCTATCTCGTTGAAGGAGGCAAGCACCTTCGAGCTGCCGAAACGGAGCATGGAGGCGAACAGACAACGTGCGAAGAGACCGGGACGCTGCTTGAGCAATTTCAGGGTGCGGTCGGCATCGTTGGCCGAACGTGCCTTATCGACGCTGCCCTGCCAGGTGGTGTAGTCCTGCTTGTAGAAGACGTCGAGGATTTCGGCGAGATGCTCCATGCCTTTCTTGCGGGAGTATTCGCCGAGACGGAGGGCACGGATCATGCGCACCCACATGCCGCGTTTGGGGTTCATGTTCTCGGCGGCCTGTTGGGCTGACAGGGGAAGGGCGTTCAGCCACTGTGCCACACGCTGACAGGCCCTGCGGTCGTACTTCAGCATGAGTTTCTGCTTCATGCCTTTTGCGGCGTCGGCTCCTCTGTCGAGCGGCCCCCACATGTGATAGTACAGCTTTCGCGCATGGGCCACCAACGTCCTTGGCTCGATGATCTGCACGTAGCCCGTCTTTTCGTACCACAGATAACGCAGCACGTCGGTAGGTGTCTTCAGCAACGGCGTTGCTTTGCCGGCCTGGCCTTGTTCGACCAGGAGCTTGACGACGAGCATGGCCGTCTCTTTCATGGTGATGTTGGCATCGGCGGGCAGCAGGTATTCGCGCAGTAACTGGTCGATCGAGTCCTTCTGCGTGGCATCGAGGGGCGTGGTTGATGCGAGGAGGGAGGTGAAGACGTGACGCAGGTCGGCATCGGTGAACAGGCGCAGTTCCTTGAGCTTGCTTGCCTGTCCTTTGTACACGAAGTCGGCGGTGACGAAGGGTGTGCCGCAGAACGGACAGCCATTGTAACGCTCAAGCGGGAAGGTGCCGTCGGGGATGAAGTGCCCGCATGGCAGCGTGGTGCCTTTGAAGCCTGCCGCTTCACCACCGAAAAGATTGGCGGACAATGTGATGAGATGGTCAATAAACGATTCGCCTGTAGGTACGTCCCATCCTTTGACGAGGGGTGCCCAGTTGAGATCGACGCCCATCACTTCGTTGATGCACGCGGTGATGTCGGCAAGCGTGTCGGAGGATACTGCATTGAGCGCATGGAGCAGCTCTTCGCTGACGCAGAAGCCGTTCTCCTTGAGACGAGCGAGGAACGCCAGCACGGGCACTGCGGCTTCGGAGTGCATGTCGATGTCTTCGCGACGGATGTCGAGATAGACGGCACGGTAGCGCAAGGCTACCTTTACAAGAGTCTTGTTTGTCATAATAATATAAAGAGGTAATTGAGAGACTATACAGATAAAATCAAAAAAGGAGTAAGTCTCTCTTGGACCTCGTTGGTGGGGCGGGCTGGGATCGAACCAGCAGAAACCATAAGAAGTAAGCATTCGCTTAAGCCAGAAAAGGCGATTGCGAAGCTTCCGCCCCAAAGACGAAGATGGAAATTGCAGTTCTGGGAATCACACCTTGCGGCGTACAGAAAAAATTGAAGTAAGAACTGCTTGGTCCATCTTCTTTTTTATGCCAGTTCAATAACCTCGAGATCCTGCACCTTGCCTTCGTGGAGGGCGAAGCGCATGAGAGTGCGATGGACTTGCGGGCCGTAGGTGCCTGCAGCGCCCGGGTTGAGCATGAGGGTGGCGAGGCTGCGGTCGTACATGGCTCGGCAGATGTGGCTGTGTCCGCACACGAAGAGGGTGACGGGCTGGGCGCGCAGTTGGTCGAGGATGTTGCGTGGCCATCGTCCCGGGTAGCCACCGATGTGGGTCATCCAGACGCTGACGCCTTCGAGTGTGAAGCGCTGGTCCTTGGGATAACGCAGGCGCATGTCCTGACCGTCGGCATTGCCCCACACGATGCGGCACGTCTTGCCGGTGGCTTCAAGGCGGTCGCAGATGCTGCTATCAACGACATCGCCAGCAAGCCATATCTCGTCGCACGCCTCGAAGTATTGCAGGTAGCGATCGTCCCATAGGGCGTGCGGATCGCTCATCAGGCCAATGTGGGTCATCAATTACGACGTTTCCAGAAGTTGAAGGAGTCGTCGGCTTCGATCTTGTCCTCGATGTCGTCGGGGAGGTTGTAGAAGAAGTCGTGGCCGGTGATTTGCTCGATCTCATCGACAGAACGGGCGTACTGCCAGATACGGCCCTTGCAGTCTTCGTTGGGGAAGATGAAGCCGACGGCGTGGTAGCGGTTGTTCTGTTCGGCGCAGATGACCTTGAAGAAGGAGGAGGGTACTGCAATCTTTTTCTTTACCATCAGATGGATGTCATCGACGATGGGACCGCAGCATATCCATACCTTGCCGTAACGGCGTGCCCAGGTGCGACTGAGGCTCTCAACCTCCTCCCACAGTCCGGCATTGAGTTCCTTGTTCTGGGGACAGATGTTCGAAGTATAGTAGCATTCGTTCATGGCGTCTTCGTCCCACTTCATGTCGCCCGAAGGAGCCATGTGACCGCGCGTGTAACCCGAGTTGGAGTAGTCGTGGGTGGTGATCTTCTTGCCTTTCACCAGCGGGTCGGGCTCGAAGTCGCTGTTGCGTTTGCGATAGGGAGCACGAGTCTCTTCTCTGGTCAGTTCCCAGGCCACCCAGTTGGGTTCGTTCCAGACGCTGTTGTAGGAGACGATGTGTCCGGTGTGCTCGATGATCTGCTCCTTCGCGTCGAGTCTTGTCCCAGCAAGTTCGGTGAGCGTGCCTTCGGGATAGGAGTGGGTCTGTTTGTCGGTTTGTGCGACGGACGGGAGATCGGTCTGCGCAATAGGCGGCGTGACGCTCGGCTCGGTGGGCTGTTGCATCAAGCAGGAAACAAATAACAAAGAACAATTAACAATTATCAATTGTATAGTGGCGCTGGATTTCATTGCAGTCGATGTGTTTTGATGTGCAAATATACGACAAAAGTTTGGAATAAAAAATTTTTTGAAGAAAAATTAGCGCATTTGTTTTGCGATTTGCCCGAAAATGCCTATCTTTGCGCCTAATAAACACAAAACCTCACACAGATGACCTACGAAGAAAGTGCCTCCCAACTGTATCAGGATTTAGTCGAAGCGCTCGCCCAACCGAAGGTGCGCGACACGTATCGTGACTATGCCCGTGTGTTGCGTATTGCCGCTGATCAGAAGACGGCGTTCGACGACCTGCATCTTGGCAGCCTGTTTGCCAAGATTGACTACCTGTCGAAGCAGTATCAGCTGAAGCGTCACTTGGTGAAATCAATCAATGATACGCGTGTGCGGTTGCGTAAGCTCATGACTTACGAAGACCATGAACTGATTGCCTGCAAGCTGTACGACCTGAAGGCAATCTGCCTCTTCATCGAGGCCATCTATGGAGAACAGCCGCCGATGGACCTTGCCCTACTCTTCCCGAGCGATGAACGACAAGCCGAGCAAGGCAGCCTCGTGTCGGACTATTTCCGCCTTTATGTCACGCGATGGGATGATACGTTTGTGTATGGGCATACGGAGGAGGGGGTTGAGGGGTTTGAAGGGGTTGAGAGGTTTGAGGGGTTTGAGGGGTTTGAGAGGTTTGAGGAGGTGAAGGTTTGCTATAATTATACGGGGGGATATGTGGGAGGAGATTGGAGGCATATTCGGCCCTTCCTAGCACCTGATGTGCAGCTTAATCTGGTGCGTCCGCGTCTGCAGGATGGTGTGTATTACCCCGAGCTGATTATTCTTGAGCCCGATTACCTGGTGGATGTGACATCGATTGCCAAATGTTTTGAGGAGTATTCGCATTCCCCCTATCTACACCTGATCAACAAACTGATGCCGACGGAGGATACTGTCCACATGATGCTTGGCAACTTGGCCAGCCAGTTACTCGACGAGGAGGTGCATCATGGCGAGAAGGAGATACCCTACGAAGAGAGCTATGCCACGTTCATGCGTGCCAATGCGTTCAAGGTCTTGACCACCGATTTGGGCAATATCGAGAAAGACGGGGAAGTGCAGCGCGACAATATTCGTCGTGCCCTGCGTGAAGGACTGCAGCAGCGCGTGGGGCGCTATCGGCGTGAGGAGGTGATGGTCGAACCATCGTTCTTCAGCGAGATGCTGGGTGTGCAGGGACGTATGGACCTGCTGCAGCTCGACTACAAGGTGCTCGTAGAACAGAAGTCGGGGAAGGGAAAGTATATGAGGGGGGCACGACCCGATGACCCGCCGCGTCAGCAGACCCAGCACCATGTGCAGCTGCTGCTTTACCTGGCCATCCTCAACTACAACTTCAATACCCCCAACCGCGAGGTGCAGGCGATGCTGCTCTATTCGAAGTATGCCAATGGACTGATTGGCGTGACACCGGCACCCCAACTGCTCTTCGAAGCCATCAGTCTGCGCAACCAGATTGCCGGCCTTGAGGCACGCTATTGCAGGGGAGGGATGAAGATGCTCGACAAGCTGACAACCGGATATTTCCATCAGCTGGAAATCAGTGACAATTTCTGGGACAACTATGTTGCGCCCAAGCTGGACAACATCCTCAATCCTATTCACCAGGCTACGGAAACGGAGCGTGCGTACTTCTATCGCTTCCTGACCTTCCTGTCCCGTGAGCATATGCTTTCGAAGGTTGGCAACAAGACCAAGGAGTGCTCGGGCTTTGCAGTCAAGTGGCACGATACGCTGGAGGAGAAGTACCAGGCAGGCAACATCTACGACCAGCTCACCCTGCTAAGCCCCGATGCGAGCCATGAGGGAAGCGTCGAGCGATTGACGTTCGGATTTGCGAAGGACAGGGCCAGCGACATGTCGAATTTCCGTGTGGGCGACATCGTCATCACCTATCCTTATCGGCATGAGGAGGAACCCGACGCACGTGGCACGATGGTCTTTCGCGCCAGCATCACCGACATTGCAGCCGAGAGCATCACCCTTGAACTGCGTGCTCCCCAGAGCGACAAACACGTCTTCGTGCGCTATCAGGCCGACGAATACCATTGGGCCATCGAGCATGACTTCATGGAGGCTTCCTACCGTTCGCAATACAGCGGCATGCATGCCTTCCTGATGGCTCCCCAGGAGCGGCGTGACCTCCTGATGATGCAACGCGAGCCCCGTCGGGACGAGAGCCTGCGCCTGAAGGGCGATTATGGCCGATTCAACGAACTGGCGCTTCGCGTGAAGCAGGCTCGGGACTTCTTCCTCATCATCGGGCCTCCCGGCACGGGAAAGACCTCATATGGCTTGCTATACACTTTGAAGGAACAGTTGTTGGAGGAGGGGAGCGACGTGCTTATCCTGTCGTTCACCAACCGTGCCGTGGATGAGATATGCAGCAAGCTGGTGGAGGAGGGTATCGACTTCCTGCGTGTGGGCAGTCGTCATAGCTGTTCGCCGGAATATCGACCGTACCTGCTCGAAAACCGCTTGAAGGAATGCGCCGACCTTGCCAAGATGCGCGCCCTGGTGGAACGGACAAGGGTGCTGGTGGGCACTACCGCTTCGCTTTCAGGCAGCACGCAACTCTTCCGACTGAAGACGTTCGACCTGGCCATCATCGACGAGGCTTCGCAGATACTCGAGCCCCACCTCATGCCGCTGCTCGCAGCCAAGACTCCGGATGGCGCTTCAGCCATCGGAAAGTTCGTGATGATAGGCGACCACAAGCAGTTGCCTGCCGTGGTGCAGCAGCATCCCACCTTCTCGCGTGTCGATGACCCCTCGCTTCTCACCATCGGCCTGGAGGACTGCCGTCTCTCGCTCTTCGAACGCCTCCTGAAGCGCTATCGCGACGACAAGCGATTCGTCTATATGCTGACGCACCAGGGCAGGATGCATCAGGAGATTGCCGACTTCCCGAACCGCGCCTTCTATGGGGGACGTCTTCACGTTGTGCCCTTGGAGCATCAGATCGAGGACCTGCCCAAGCACTGCAATTCGAAGCACGGCATCGACAAGCTGCTGCTGACGCGTCGCGTATGCTTTGTGCCCACAGCGGCTCCTGAACCGATCATTTCGGAGAAGGTAAATCCCGTGGAGGCACGTATGCTGGCTGCCACCGTGGAACGTATCTATCTGCTTCATCGGCAAGACTTCGACACGACGCGGACCGTGGGCATCATTGTGCCTTATCGAAACCAGATTTCTGCCGTGCGCAATGCCATCGATGCCTACGGGCATCCTGAACTTCACGACATCACCATCGACACCGTGGAACGTTTCCAGGGCAGTCAGCGCGACTATATCCTCTACGGATTCACGGTGCAGCGCACCTATCAGCTCAATTTCCTTTCGAACAACACCTTTGAGGAAGATGGCCAGCTGATAGACCGCAAGCTCAACGTAGCGATGACGCGTGCGCGGAAGCATCTGCTGCTGTTCGGCAATCCGCAGGTGATCTGCGAGGATCCCGTCTTCTGCAAACTGGTCAGCTATGCCAAAAGCCACGAATGGTGGATTGACGTGGATGAGGAGCGGTATGTGGAAGGGGAGTTCTGAGGCGTTTTTTGCGTTGAAATAACTGTGAATTTGGGAAACATGGTGCCAAAATGGGAGATTTAACGCAAAACATTTGGTAGAGAAGGAAAAATCGATTATCTTTGCCCCGATAATCAAACACTCCGCAGACGGTAGGAAGCCTGCGGAGCCATGAAAAATGGAAGAACAGAAGGAACAGATAGCACAGCCCAAGGAAAAGAAGTCGAAGGCGGGACGTGTGGTGCGCGGTATCGTCATCGGTCTGCTGCTTTTTCTGATAGGTATGCCTCTCTTGCTCTACATCCCGCCGGTGCAGGATGTGGTGAGTGGTGCTGTGGTGTCGTACCTTAACAGGACGAGTGATGACCTGGAATACAGGGTGGGGAAGGTGCGCATCGGTTTCCCGTTCCGGTTGAAGGTGAAGGATGTGGACGTACTGAAACGCAAGGACGGATCGACGCTGATTCACGTGGGCGAACTATCGACGGGCCTTGACGATATCCCCATCAACCAACCATTCTTTGTGCTCGACAAGGTGCATATCGAAGATGTTGTGGTCGGCATGGATTCACTTACCGAATCATTCGGAATGACGGGTACGCTGAAGAGCCTCGATGTCCGACGACTGGAGCTGGACCTTGCCAACCATCAGATACGGCTGAAGGAGGGTGTGTTGGATGGTCCCGACGTACGACTTTACCTCGGTCCATCGCCACCCGACAGCAACGATGAGGAGAGCGCGCCATGGCGCGTGACAGTAGATAAAGTGGCCATCCATAATGGACGTGTGGGCCTCGACATGAGCGACGAGAGTCTGGCAAATGCCTTGAAGAGCATCAGTACCTCACCTTATCTCGATTACAATCATCTGCTCGTTGCCGACCTTGACCTTGAGGCCGAGAACATCACCTATACACCCGATGTCATTCATGCCGATGTGAAGTACGCAAGGGCACGCGAAGAGAATTGCGGCCTGGAGGTGACTCAGTTGGCGGCAAACTTCAACATGGAGGATGATGTCATCGCCCTCCATGAGGTTGATCTTGGTTTGGGAGACGGCGATTACCTGAAGGGCGATGCCGTGCTCCATTTAGGCATGTTGGATTCTGTGCGGACTGGATATATCGATGCTGACCTTGTGGCACAGATTGATTCTGCGAACCTATGCCGACTGGCTGCTCCCTATTTGCCCAACCTGCAGAAACATTGGGTGGACGAACGTGCCAAGGTGGTACTGCAGGGACGTGTGACACCCGATTCGCTGGATGTGCGTCAGCTGACGCTCCAGATACCTCGTCACATCGACTTTTCGGCCGACGTAGTGGGGGCTTCTGTTTTCGACCACCAGAAACGCCAGGCTTCTGCCAATGTCAAGGGTTCGCTGAAAGATGCCGACTTCCTCGTTTCGGCCTTTGTCGATGAGCCCACGAATCGTTCCTATCGTATCCCTAAAGCGCTCGATGTTGACCTCACAGGAGTGCAGCGTGGACAGCGTTTCACGGCTCGTGCCGATATGAAGCAGTATGGACAGAATATCGTGAGAGCCGATGGCAACTATGACCTGAGCACCGAGGCATATCACATCGATGCCAAGACGTGGGGGCTCAACGTGAGCGAGTTTGTGCCCGGTATCATCGCCGACCATCTCACTGCAACCGCCTTGGCCGATGGCCGGCACTTCGACTTCCCTGGAAAGCGCACACGCCTTGATGCAAAGGTGCTGATCGATACCCTTCAGTTCGTAGATAATACTGGTCGACGCAACACTTTCACGGGAGTCTCGGCCGACGCTTCGATGGTGGATGGCAATTATGTGGCCGATATCCATTCCACACATCACATCGTGGCACTCGATACTCATCTGGAAGGCTTCTTCCTGAAGGATACCCTTTCGACCAAGGGATATGTCAGACTGCCCTCGCTCGATTTGGCTCAGCTGCCATTCGGCTTGGCACGTCCCGACTTGGGTAGGATTGGACTTAACAGCACCCTTGAAGGGTATTACGACTGGGGAGATAACGCGCATCTAGAGCTAAAGATAGATTCGTTGGGCTATGCCAACACCACACGGTCGGATTACTTCGAGAACATTGTCATCGGCCTTGAGTCGAGTCCGGGAATGATGGATATCTCCCTTTCGGGTGGTGATGCCAACGTGATGATGTGTACCGATCGAAGCATCCGCGACCTTCCTGCCATCGTCGATACGATGATGGTCGAGGTGAATCGTCAGCTGGCGAACTACGAGTTTGACTTCAATGCACTCGTCTCGAAGGTGCCGCAGCTCTCGGTCGATCTGCATATTGCGAATGAGAATCCCTTTTACGAGCCTATCGTGTATCATACGGGTTATGGGTTCAGCAGCATCGACATCATGGCCCTCAATGCCTATCGCTTTTCGCTCGAAGGCACGATCGTGAACCTTGTGGATCAGACTGGCAGTGTTGATTTCGACACCATTGCCATCTCTGTCCAACCCAGCAAACACGATTCGTACGAATATGCGGTGCATGCCATGCACATCGACCCCAGGGCTTCGAAGACCTACGACATTCATTTGGATGGCAAGTTCATGCCCGATAGCATCACCGCAGGCCTCACGTATATCAACGGTCACTACCTGACGCTTTATGATGTCGAAGCCTCGTTGGCTATCGCTGATGATAGTGTCACCTTCCATCTTGAGAAGGATCCCATCCTTTACGAACAGCCATTTTCGGTCAATCGTGGCAACTACCTCAGCGTGATGCACTACAAGAACCTCGAAGTGCGCAAGCCCGACACTCGGGCACGCATCATCCTCGATGGTCCGCGTGGTCTCAACGTTCGACTCTATACACGTAAGGACACGCGGAGCGAAGCAGGCAACCAGATGCTGCTGCTGGTGCGTAACCTCGACCTTGCCTATGCCACACAACTGATGCAATGGGAGGGAGGCGATGCCGGCGGCAATTTCGGGCTCACGGCAGTGGTCAATCTCTATCCCGACAGCTTGGGTGCTCGTCTGCGTTCGGGCATCAAGACATTCCACTTGGGTGACTATCGGGCCGATACGCTCTCGTTCGATGGCAATTTCGCGATGGCAAAGAATCGGCGTGATGCCAATGGTGTGCTCACGGTGGATAGCATCGTCAAACTGAACATCGATGCTCGCTTGGCTGATAGTGTCAATGTCAGGGCCAGGATTGACGAGTTCCCCCTGCCGCTTGTCAATACCTTCCTGCCCAGCAACATCAACCTTTGGGGCACTACCACCGGACGGCTTACCATGCTCGGCAAGGACTTTGACATGGCAAAGGTCGATGCACATCTGTCGATGCATGAGGCGGGTGTCGTGTATGATGACCTGGATGCACAACTCAGGTTCTGCGAAGACACCATCCGGCTGATCAACAACCGCCTTGCGCTCAATGATTTCAAGATCTATGGGGCGAATTCGAATCCCATCAACGTGCGTGGCACTGTTGACCTCAGCAATCAGGTGAGCAATCCGGGCATCAGCCTCAATCTGACGGGCGATAGGGTAAGGCTCATCGACAACAACAAGCTGCGGCTGAGCGACCAGTATATCACCGGACGTCTGCCCATCTCCCCGAATATCCGTGTGCGCGGCACCCTCAACCGACTCGATGTGAGCGGCACGCTGCGTGTTCATTCGGGTACGAACCTCAGTTACTACATGTCGGACGACCCATTGCTGGAAAACAGCAGAATTGACGACATCGTCGAGTTTGTCAACTTCCGCCAACAGGATCGAGAGATGGCTATGTCGGGCATGCGGCGCCGCCAGCCTTTGCAGGATCAGGCCGACGAAGGCATGAAGGTGCGTCTCGGCATAGAGATTGACAAGGATGTGAAGGTGACGGCTTATCTGGACGCTGAAAACAACAAGGTCGATATTGTGGGTGGTGGAAGCCTCAACCTGCAGACCGACAACCAGGGTGAATTCATCATGAATGGCACCTACGACATCATCAGCGGAAAGGTGAATTACAAGCTGCCCATCCTGCCGATGGTCAAGACCTTCGATATCAACAGTTCGAGCCTAGTCAGCTGGACAGGCGATGAGCCGGGCGATCCTGACATTAACATCATCGCTTCGGAGGAAGTGAAAGCCACGGTCAATACCGACAATAAGACGAGCCTCGTGAACTTCATTGTCACGATAGCCATCACCGGCTCGCTTGAGGACCTACATATCACCTTCGACTGCAGCGCTGCCAACAACAGCACCATCAATTCGGGTATTGCATCGCTCGATGATGACGAGCGTTCGAAGATCGCCCTCATCCTGTTGATTTCGCAAACTTATACGGGCCCAGGCAGCAGCAGTTCGGCAGGTCTCGGTGTCGCCAATGCCGCCCTTTCGTCGATGATCAACCGCCAGCTGGAGTCGCTCATCGGCAATATGAAGGGCACAACCATCGACATCGGTGTCGATACGTACAATACGGAGTCGGGCAGCGCTCGCACCGACTATTCGCTCAAGGTGACCAAGACACTCTTCAATGAGCGTGTGCGTGCCACCATCGGCGGACAGGTAAGCAGCGGCGGTGATGCCAACCAGGGTAATGGAGCACAACTTGGCGACATGTCGGTCGAATACCTGATTAAGAAGGACGGCTCGCATTACATCAAGGTCTTCCGTCGCACCAACTACGAGTCGGTGCTCGAAGGCGAGGTCGTGGAAGCCGGTGCCAGCTATATTCAGGAGAGCTCCGGCTATCGCTTCAAGCAGCTATTGCTTCCCACCAGACGCAAGCGTCGTGCACGCATTGAGGAGCATATCCGTCAGCTCCAGCTACTGGAAGAGGAAGAGCGTCGGAATCAGTCGGAGGAGAACATAGAAACCCAAGCCATCTCGAACGAAAACAATGAAACAGAACAAACGTCTGAATAGTCTCTTGTGGTCATTGTTGCCTCGTCATTGCAATGGTCTGACCACCCTTACGGCATTCGCCCTATTGGCCTGTTGGCTCACGGCATGTAGTATCACCAGCCAACTGCCCAAGGGGGAGGTGCTCTATACGGGTGTGTCGAAGATTCATCACAACAAGGTCGATACCGTCGATGGTGTCGTCAAGGAGGCTTTGGCCACCAAGCTCGAAGTGGCACCCAACAGTTCGTTCCTTGGCTCGGCTTATCATATCTCTCCCTTCCCCGTGGGCCTTTGGATCTACAACGGATTCCATCCGAAGGAGGAACAGGGTTTCCGCTATTGGTTCTGGAAGCACTTCAAGAGTGACCCCACCCTTATCAGCCAGGTCAATCCCGAACTGCGAGCCCATGCCGCGGAAGCTGCCCTCAAGGACGAAGGCTACTTCAATGCTTCGGTCGATTTTGACACCGTCTATGACAGGAAGGATTCGCTCAAGGCAAAGATTGCCTATACTGTCAACTATGCGCATAAGTCACGATTGGGCACTGTGACCTATATGCGCAGTCCTTTCCCCCGTATTGACAGTATCGTGAACCACTCACTCGACAAGAGCCTGTTGCGCAGTGGAGATCGGTTCTCTTATACAAATCTGGATGCTGAGCGAACTCGCATTGCCGACGTGTTGAAAGACTCGGGATACTATTTCTTCGAACCCAAGTACGTCAAATACATGGCCGATAGCACGCTGCAAGGCAATACGGTCAACCTGCGTGTGCTGGTTGGTCCTGGTGCTGATCGAAAGGCATTGGCACCTTGTACCATCGATTCGGTCCACTTCAAGCTCGACATGGGTGCAGGTTTGAAGTCGCGTCATTTCGATTCGCTTCGATTCATGACAGTGGGATGGAATGGTCCGAGACAGCAGATGAAGACCCGGCACCTGCGGCGTTCGTTGGGTTTCCGTCGGCATGCGCTATTAACCCCCAATCGTATTGGCTTGGCCAAGGAACTGATTTCGCGACTGAACACCTTCAAGTATTATCCGATAGAGACCGAGATCATGCATCTGGCAGGCGACTCGCTCACCCGAACCTTTAGCCGAGTGCCGCTTGAGGAAGGTCAGGTGCTGCGTCTTGGAGAGGATACCACCAGCGTTCGCCTCGTCATCAATGCCACCTACGATTACCCATGGACGGGAACCACCGAAATCGGTGCTGTATATAAGGACAACAACCAGGCGGGACCAGGTGCCACCTTTAAGGCCATGCGGCGCAATCTGTTTGGAGGAGGCGAGAAGCTGGTCTTCCAACTTGATGGTACCTACGAGTGGCGTACAGGCAAGCATGCGAGCAGCGGTCATCGGCTCAACAGTTATGACTTGGGTGGCAAGGTGTCGCTCTCGGTGCCTCGTCTGCAGATCCCGCACTATTTCCGTCCCATCCGTGAGAAGCCGGTATCATCGACCTATAGCGTTTCGATTGACTGGATGCGTCGTGCCGGTTGGCTCGACATGGTCAGGGCGAGTGGTTCGGTGGAGTATGGCTTTGGGCTCGACAAGTACAACACCATGACGTTCACTCCCCTCAAGCTGACCTACGTTTCGGCCTTCAACAAGACGGATGCCTTCGAGGAAATGATCACCCGTTACCAAAGTCTGGAACATGCGTTCGAGGACCAGTTCATTCCACAGATGCAGGTGAGCTGGACTTTCGACAACGCCTCTTCGACATCGTCGCGACCCCATCGTGAATATGCCAGGGTGACACTGGCTGAAGCCGGCGGCATCACCGACGTGCTGATGGGACAGATGGGTTCGCATCGCATTCAAGGGGAACGACAGTTGTTCTTCTTGAAGTTTTCGCAGTTCCTCAAAGCGACAGCCGAATTGCGCTACACGCATACCATCGATGGCGACATCAAGGTTGCCGGACGTGTGCAGGGTGGCATAGGTTATGCCTACGGAAATTCCACCGATTTGCCCTACAGTGAGCAGTTCTACATCGGAGGACCCAACTCGCTGCGTGGTTTCTCGGTGCGCGGCATCGGCCCTGGCAGTACAACGTGGATCTCGAAGTATGGCGATGACGAGTATTCCTACCTGCAGCGTGTAGGTGACATCAAGCTTGAAGGTAATGTCGAGTTGCGATTCCCGATAGCTGGTGCTTTTCATGGAGCCTTGTTTGCCGATGCGGGCAATGTGTGGAGATTACGTTCGTCGGCACTTGCGGAGGAGGATTATGACCTCCTGCATGAATATTTGGACGATGAGGCACTCCAGGCCTTCCGCGATTTCATGGATGCCTATAGCAAGGGAGAGCAAATAGGTCGTGACTTTGCCAAGCAGCTTGCATTGGATGTTGGTGTGGGCTTCCGTCTGAATCTCGATATGTTCATCATCCGCCTGGATATTGGTGTGCCACTCCATGACCCCAATGAAGTTGGCGGCAGCTACTTCAACTGTCGGCATGCCTTGCTCAAGAACCTCGGCTGGAATCTTGCTGTAGGTTACCCCTTCTAACCCTTTGAACCCCTCAAACCCTTCGAACCCCTCAAACCCTTTATATAATATGTTGCAGAAATTCGTTCGTATCTACTCTATCGTAGTATCAGTCCTCATCCTTCTGGCATTGTTGGGTGCAGGCTATTGTTTCTTCGGTATTGGATCACAGGCTGGTGCGCTAGGCTGTGTCTTCATGGCATTCCTATTTGCGATCATGCTCTTCGTCACTCGTGCCTTTGTGAAGCAGAACACCAAAAAGCACAAACGCTCGCGCTTCAGATAAAAAAGTCCATCTTCCCCATCGTCGTATGAAAAGGCTGCTATCCCTCTTCACGCTCATCTTTTGTCTGAACGCCGTCTCATCGAGCGCCTACACACTGTTCAGCGGTGGACGTTCGTCGTATCACATCGTGGTTGCTGCCGATGCATCGACCACCGAACGTTATGCGGCCGAGGAGCTGCAAAACTGGCTTCAGCAGGTGGGAGGTGTCAAGCTTTCTGTGGTGGACGAACGTAAGGGCGTCCGCGGTAAACGAATCCTCGTGGGCTATGGCAATGAAGTGAAGAAACTTGTCCAGACAGCACGTCCTAAGGCCGATGACCAGGGCTTCGTGTATGGCAACGTGGGCGGCGACATCTATATCTATGGAGGCAAAGAGATAGGCACTCTGTATGGCGTCTATACCTTCCTTGAAAATGAGATGGGATGTCGCTGGTACACGAAAGACTTTTCCATCGCTCCACGTAAGAAGCGGTATGAGTTCACCAAGCTCTACGACAAGGAGGAACCGGCGTTCCAATCGCGCGACCTGTATTATTTCGACGCCTTCGATGCAGATTGGACTTTGCGCAACAAGACCTGTGGCCGTAGGAACTCGAAGAAGACGGAGTTCGGCAAAATACAGGTGCCCAGTGAGGCCTTCTGGTCGACACATGCCTTCAACAAGCTCTGTAAGCCGGAACTCTACTTCAAGTCGCATCCCGAATACTTCAGCCAGCGAAATGGGAAACGTACGACCGACCAGCTTTGTCTGTCGAATAAGAACGTGTTGCAGATTTGCATCAAAAGCATCAAGGAGGTGATGACCCAATATCCTTACTTCCTGATCTATTCGGTGACACAGAACGACAATCAGAACCCTTGTCAGTGCAGAGAGTGCAAGAAGTTGGTGAAGAAATATGGCGGTGAGTCGGGTGCTATGATATGGTTTGTCAATCAGGTGGCAGCCGCTGTCGAGAAGGATTTCCCAGACAAATACATCGGCACTTTTGCGTACCAATATACGCGCTCGGCACCACAGGGCATCAAGCCGCGCCAGAACGTTGTGATACGGCTTTGCAGCATCGAATGTTGCTTCACTCACAGTATTAGGAACTGTCGGCAGAACACCGCGTTCCTCGATGACTTGAAGGCATGGAGTCGTATTTCGCCACATCTCTACATCTGGGACTATGTCACTACCTTCCAACAGTATCTCCTGCCATTCCCCAATATCAAGGTGCTGCAATCGAATCTACAGACCTTCCGTGCCCACAATGCCATCGGCGTGATGGAGGAAGGGTCGTACGACGTGCCGGGAGGAGATTTTGCCGAACTGAAGGCTTACCTGCTCGCCAAGCTGATGTGGAATCCCGATGTCGATGCCGATGCCATCATCGACGAGTTCATCAACGCATACTATGGCAAGGCAGCAACCCAGATGAAGGAGTATCTTACCTTGGTGAACGGTCTGGTTACGAAGGATACGCATCTGAAGTGCATGACGACCATCTATCATGGCCGTTCAACCTACACCGATGCCTTCATCAACAGAGCACTCGCCATCCTCTCAAGAGCTGAGAAAGCCGCAGAATCGAGCACCATCAGGAATCGTGTGCAGCTTCAGAAGATGGTGCCAGCCTATATGCAATGCCGTGTCATGACGAAGGAGGCTGTCAAGGCCGGTAACTATAAGCTTATTCAAACCGTCGCATCAAAGAACAAGATCGATCGTTTCGCAGAAGGAGGTTCGCTCAAGGATCCTAAGGCCTTCTATGAGATGATGGATAAGGTCAAAAAATGATGTCGCGAATTAGTCAATTTTTTTCCGCAAACATTTTATTAATAAAAATATTTAGTCATCCATGAACAAGGTTTTTTCATTATTGATTTCACTTGCCATGTTGTGTGTATCAGCACAGCAGGGTGTGGCACAGAATGAATCGAATGCCAATCGTCCGAAGGTAGGACTTACCCTCTCGGGCGGCGGTGCCAAGGGCGTGATTCATATCGGTGTGCTGAAGGTCTTGGAGCGTGCCGGTATCCCCGTGGATATCGTGACGGGTACATCGATGGGTGGTCTCATTGGAGGCCTCTACAGCATGGGCTACACGCCGATGCAGATCGACTCGATTGTCAGGGCTCAAGATTGGATGTTCCTGCTTTCCGATCAGGAATACTCCGATCGTCAGACACTTGATGACCGTGAGATGCATAACACCTATTTCTTCAGTCGTGGAGTATCGTACAACTCGAAGGAAAAAGCCGCTAAAGCAGGTATGATACGTGGCAAGAATCTGGCTACACTTTTCTATCGCTTGACCAATGGATATCGAGATAGCATCGACTTCAACACGTTGCCACGTCCCTTTGCATGTGCGGCCACTGATGTCATCTCCGATACGGAATATGATTTCCATAGCGGGCGTCTCGCCGAGGCTTTGCGTTCCACGATGGCTATACCGGCAGCGTTTGCACCTGTGCGCAAGGGCAATATGATATTGGCCGATGGAGGCATGAAGAACAACTATCCTGCCGACTTGGCGAAGGAGATGGGTGCCGATTATATCATTGGTGTGCGTTTCCTCGGCGATGAACGCGATCCTGACAAGGTGACAACAACCTTGGATATGGTGGGCCTGTACATAGGCATGAGCACAGGCAACAAGATAGAAGAGAATATGGCCATGACCGATCTGATGCTGATGGCCGACCCGCGTCCTTACGGTACCATTAGCTTTACGGCCGAAGCTGTTGATACGCTGATACGCCGTGGTGAGGAAGTGGCTATGGCCCATTGGGACGAGTTGATGGAGCTTAAGAGCAAACTGGGTCTCCCCCCTGACTATCAGGTACAGCCCGTGGCTCATCAGGAGGTGGAGTCGATGGATGCAGCCACACCAGTGAAGGAGTTCCGCTTTGAGGGAATTAGCAAGTACGACGAACGCTTTATACGTAGGAAATTCCATCTGAAGAAAGCCAACAGCATCGATATCAACACAGCTGAGCTGATTGCCAGTTCACTTCGTGGCGATTTCCTATACGATGACATCGATTACCAGCTCGACTACGAGGGACAGCAGGTGGCATTGTTCACTGCCGGGACTTGTCAGTCTGCACGTTTCCATGTGGGCGGGCGTTTCGATAACGAAGAGATGGCTGCAATCAATCTTCGAATGGATGTGCCTATGCGCTCCAAGGTGCCATTCACCATGTCCTTCTCCATGCGTCTGGGCCGTCGTGTCAAGGCCAAAGCTGAGTTGATACACCAGTCGTTCAGTTCTACCAAAGGACGACTCTCGTACGAATATGGCTATAATGACATCAGCCTTTATTATAGGGGTGATAAGATGGGCAATGGCACCTATAATTATCATGCCATTGATTATTCGGCTCTGGAGTTCCATTTCCACAAATTCGACTTCAGGGTGGGTGCCAAGTGGGAGTATTATCATGTAGGCGATATGCTTGCCAACGTCAATTATGAGGAAGTCAAGAACCTGAATTCATTCGAAAACGAACGGAATTACAGTTACTATGCAAGAACTCGCTTCGATACCGAGAACGATTGGTATTTCCCCACACGAGGAACATACTTCAGGGCCGGTTTTGCCTATTACACCGACAATCTGGTAACTTACAACGATCACGTGGGCTTCTCGGCCGTCGATGGTGTGTTACGCACTACCATTCCGATGGGAAGTCGTCTTGCCGTACAGCCCAGTGTCTATGGTCGTCTGCTCTTTGGCACAGATATTCATCGTGTGCAAGGCAATGTGATTGGAGGTAATTACTTTGGACGTTACCTGCCGCAGCAAATGCCATATCCGGGTATCGGACATGCTGATGTGGCTGAGAATGCCTTTGTTGCTGCACAACTCATGGCTCAGCTTCAAGTCATAGACAGAGGATATGTTTTGGCTAAAGTCACAGCATCCCAACAGGACGATCACCTGAGCGATATCTTAATGTCCCATACGATGTGGGGCGGAATGATAGGAGGCGCTTATCAGACTTTGTTAGGACCAATAAGCGCCGAACTGGGTTGGAGTAATCGTACGAAAGAGTTCCAGTTATATCTTAGTCTTGGTCACACGTTCTGATGATGTGACAGGCTTCTTTTTTGTTCAAAACTTGTCTTTGTAATATTTCCAGCCATATTCCTTGCGCATCTGCTCAAAGATCTTGATGGTGGAGATGCGGGAGAAAAGGTCGATGCTGGAACGAATCATCTTGATGTCGAAACGTGAAAAGATGTCGAAGATGGAATGATCGTTCTGGAGGAT
This sequence comes from Bacteroidales bacterium, assembly GCA_017548545.1. GTDB lineage: Bacteria > Bacteroidota > Bacteroidia > Bacteroidales > UBA3663 > Liminaster. The sequence continues at coordinate 44,123 of JAFYZW010000083.1, forward strand.
AGCCTCGCACATCTTGAGCAGACGCTTGCGCAGCATTGGATGGTTGATGTAGATGAGCGCCTCGGTCTCGTCGCGCAGGCTGTAGTAGAATGTCGGCAGGTCGCGGTCGGTCTTCATCTGTGGGAAAAAGTAGTTGACCCAACGGGTTCGTTTACTGCCTGAACGGATCTCGGTCATGGCACGATGGAACGACGTGTGATCTACGTTCGGGTCATTGCCGCCCTGTTGTATGGCCAGGAAACGATGCAGGTTGTGACGGTCGGGCCAACGAGTCAAGACGATCGAGGCAAGCATGTCGTTATCGCTTTTCCCGTATTCGACGAGGAACTTGTCGATGACCTGCTGAGCCTCGATGCATCCCAGCATGGCAAACTCGATGAGGCTGGCGCGCAGCGTACGCACGGTGAGCGGATCCAGTTCGCCATTGGTGTTGAGCAGCTCCTCACACCTGGGCACGTAGAAGCCTTGCATGTAGTCTTCATCCAAGCTCAAGGCCATCAGACCATAATTGGTAAGCACGGGCGTGCCCTCGGCAAGACCTTCGGTGCTCTCATGCGCCGGCAAGGTCTTTGGGTTCTTCTTGTAAGCATCAAGCAATGCGACGTCGTGAGGCGTCGTTTCGAGATTCTTGTCAAGATACGTTTTGTTAATTTCCTGGATTGACTTCATAGCTTCTTTGTGTTAAGAGGTGTGTCTGTGACTGACTGAACAAATTAATTTAGAATCGGACACCGGTCTCTATCGAAACCTCCATCCAATTGTCGTCGAATGTGCGATCGTGAACATACCCTACACGTGGCTGGAACCAAAGGTTCTTGTGAATCTGGATGTTGGGACTGATGGAGTAGATGGATCGTGTGCTTCCCCAACAGGCATCATCCTGATAGGCATCATACTTGAGCCAGATCTTGAGCCAATCGTTGAGGGGCATGCCGAGTGTGGCGTACCAGCCTTGTGCCTTTCCTGCGCCCGACCATTCACCGGTGATGGGGTTGTAGTCGCTGATCTTGTGGCCCGTAGAGTGAGCGTACTCAGCACGTGCAGTCCATTCGTTGACATCATAGAATGCCGAGATCATATAACGGTTGCGGCTGACGGTAACGTTGTTGGCCTTGTGGTCGCCTGTCCAGCCATACAGGGCGAGATAGAAGCCCTTGATGGGCTGCACTTGGAAGGTGCCCGAGATGTCCTTCTTGCCGTTGGCATCTCCGGTATTGATGGTTTGGCCATTCGACAACATGAGTTGGTAGTGGATGAGTCGATGCTGGTCTTTGCCTACGGGGAAGAGGTCGCCTTGCACCTGGATGCCCTGGTCACGTCCACCGCCATTGTCGGTGCCGATGTAGTCCGACTGAGCCGCAAGTTTCTGGGTGATCAGCGCATAGGCTCCATCACGATATTCGAAGGGATTGTAGGGATTCTCGAAGCCGAAGACACGAATGAACTGTCCGACCTTCACGCTGAATTCCGGATATTTCTTCCATTCCAGCCAATAGTCCTTCATGTGGAATGCAGCATTGACGAGCTGCACCTGCACGAGGTAGTTGAAGTGTTTGAAGACGGAACCGCTCACATAAAGACGGATATTCTTCTGTTTGAATCCATCGCCATTGTGAGCTCCATCCTGACTGCTGTAGTAATAACCCGACATGAAATATCCGCCGACTTTGGGAGCTGTGGCAAAGTCGGTGACGGTGCGTCCGTATTTGAACTGCATCTCGTTGTCGGCACTACGCATACCGCGTTCGATGGCTTGGTTGAGTGGTGTGCTGAGGAATCCCGACTCGTAGGTCTCTTCAGTGGGAAATTCGGGTTTTGAAGAAACGGCCTCGTTGGCGTTTTCTGGGGCTGATTCTGCATAGCTTGCAAAGGCCAACAGTGTGGCAAATGCAATGGTTAATGCTCTTTTCATATATGTGTAGTTTTAGAGGTTTGTTCAATTCATGGTCAAGGGCGACAAAGAGTGTTGACAAATATGCCAGAGGTTGAAGTCGAACGACCTGCTTCAAGGATTGCTTCGAGCTGAGAGTAGGAGATTTGACTACTGTCAAACTTTTAGCATGAGAAGCGATTGGGTACGACTTCTTTGAATTTCATAGTGTTTTGTTTTAAGGGTTGTACTTGTTTAACTTAGAAATGCTTTGCAAATATATGTAGTTTTTTGGTATTCTCAAAGTTTTGACCGTGAAAAATCACTAAAAGTCGAAAATTTTCTTGGGTTTTCGCCAAAAATGCATTATCTTTGCGCCGTATTTCAACTATTTCGATGACAATATGGTAACGACCAGCGATATCGATCTGATGCGCAAAGCGATGACATTGGCCCAGAAGGGTGAGGGTTCGGTGAACCCCAATCCGCTTGTGGGAGCGCTCATTGTGCGCGATGGGAAGGTGATTGCCGAGGGTTATCATGCACGCTTCGGCGACTTACACGCCGAACGCAATGCTTTTATGGATGCCGACCGGCATGGAGCTGACTCCAAGGGGGCAACGATGTATGTGACCTTGGAGCCTTGTTGTCATCACGGACACCAGCCGCCCTGCACCGATGCCATCATCGAGCGTCAGATTGCTCGTGTAGTTGTCGGGCTCCGGGACCCCAATCCTCTTGTTGCGGGTAAGGGTATCGAGAAGCTTGTGAATGCAGGAATCGAGGTGGAGATAGCCGAAAGTCTTGAAAAGGAATTGCGCTATCAGAATCGAGTGTTCTTGAAGTATATAACCACAGGACTCCCTTGGGTGGTGATGAAATATGCCATGACACTCGACGGCAAGATTTGTACCCGCCGAGGTGACAGCAAGTGGGTGTCGTGTGAGGAGTCAAGGCTGCGTGTGCATTATCTGCGGCGAGAGCTGACTGGCATCCTCTGTGGCATAGGTACGGTGCTTGCCGACAATCCCACCCTCACGACACGCATCCCCAAATATCCTGCCGCTCGTAATCCTATCCGTATCGTGGCAGATCGCCAGGCCCGTTTGCCCCTCGAGAGTCATCTGGTGCGTACGGCCAAGGAGATTCCCACTATTGTCGTTTATGCACATGGGGCTGACCTTCGCAAACTCGCACAACTCAATGCGGCAGGTGTCAAGACCTGGTGTTGCAATTCCCCTCAGGACCTTCTTGCACGTGCTGGAAAGGAAAAGATCGATGGCATCCTGCTCGAAGGTGGAGGCACGCTCAACGAAGCTTTCTTGCGCGAAGGTCTCGTGGATGAAGTTTATGCTTTCATTGCCCCCAAACTCATAGGAGGTATGGATGCCAAGACACCCGTCGAGGGGCTCGGTCTTGCTAAGATGGCCCAAGCGGTGAAACTTCACGATGTCCAGGTCGAAAGAATTGGCGAGGACCTGCTCGTGAGGGGATTGGTGAAGAAGGACTCGTAATCTGAAATGTTTACAGGAATAATCGAAGAAGTGGGCCATGTGAAGGCCCTGCATAGAGGTGCGAAGAGCTTCACCCTTGAGGTCGAGGCGAACCTTGTTGTGCAGGATGTGAAGGTTGGCGATAGCATCGCCACCAATGGCGTTTGTCTGACGGTGACCAGCCTCGGAGATCATGGTTTCTCGGCCGATGTGATGCCTGAGACGGTTGAACGCACGGCCTTGGGACGACTGAAGCCAGGGAGTCCTGTGAATTTGGAACGAGCCTTGTCGCTACAGTCCCGACTGGGTGGGCATATCGTTTCGGGGCATATCGATGGCACGGGCCGCATTGCCGCCCGTCGTCAGGATGATACCGCTCTTTGGCTCACGGTGGAGTGCGACAGCAAACTGCTCAGATATATCATTGAGAAGGGAAGCATCACTGTCGAGGGCGTTTCCTTGACAGTAGCTCGCGTGGATGAACGCAGTTTCTCGGTCTCGCTCATCCCTCACACCCAGCTCGTCACTACGCTCCATCGCCTTCGTATCGGCGACCTTGTGAACCTCGAGAATGACATCATCGCCAAATATGTCGAAAAGCTCTTGGGCAAAACTCCTGACGAAACCCTCATGGCAAAACTCAGGGATAATGGCTTTCTCTAGGGCATCTAGAATCTCTAGGTTTTCTAGAATCTCTAGATAATCTAGGCCCTAATGAAAAGCAAAAAGAAAACAGAATGAATCAATTCAACACTATAGAAGAGGCCATCGCTGCCATCAAGGCAGGCAGGTGTATTTTGGCTCTTGATGACCCCGATCGTGAAAATGAGGGTGACCTCATCTGTGCAGCAGAGTTTGCGACCACAGAGAACGTTAACTTTATGGCTTCTGAGGCCAAGGGCCTTATCTGCATGCCCATGAGCCGCGAGATCTGCGAGAAGCTGGCCTTGCCCCAGATGTGTGCCAACAACGGAGACAATCACCTCACAGCCTTCACTATCAGCATTGACCACCGTTCCACCACTACAGGTATTTCAGCCGTGGAGCGTGGCATTACAGCTCGTGCTACGGTGAGCGATGATGCCAAGCCTGTCGATTTTCGACGTCCTGGACACATGTTCCCTTTGCAGGCACGCGATGGTGGTGTGTTGGTGCGTACCGGACACACCGAGGCTACAGTCGATCTGTGTCGTCTTGCCGGACTCAAGGAATGTGGTCTCTGTTGCGAAATCATGCGTGAGGATGGAACGATGATGCGTACTACCGAACTTCTGGAGTTTGCCAAGAAGCACGACCTTGTCGCCATCACCATCTCCGACCTCGTGAAATATCGTCGTCGCACCGAGAAACTGGTCGATAAGATTACTGAGGCTGAACTACCCACACGTTTCGGTACGTTCAAAGCCTGCGGATATGTGAATCGTGTGACCGGCGAGCATCATGTGGCGCTCGTCAAGGGTGATGTGACGACCGACGAGCCTGTCCTTTGTCGCGTCCATTCGGAGTGTCTCACCGGTGATGCCTTTGGTAGCTTGCGTTGTGATTGCGGTGAACAGCTGGCCGAAGCCCTGCGTCGCATCGAGCAGCGTGGACGTGGTGTCCTGCTTTACTTGCGTCAGGAGGGACGAGGTATTGGGCTTATCAATAAGCTCAAGGCCTATCGTTTGCAGGATCAGGGAATGGACACCGTGGAGGCCAACTTGGCACTGGGCTTTGCTGCCGACTTGCGGGAATATGGCACGGGTGCTTCCATACTCGCTGACCTCGGCATCCATGAGCTCATACTTATGACCAACAATCCTGCCAAGATCGAGGGTCTCGACGGGTTTGGGCTCAAGATTGTCAGTCGTGAGCCCATCGAGATGACCTGCAATGAGAAGGACGAGTTCTATATGTACACCAAGTACGCCAAGATGGGCCATCTGTTGCACGTCAAGGATTTGCGTAAAAAATTTAAAGATATCAAACAATAACGTAAGATTATGAAAAGAATTGAAGGTAACTTTTCGGCTGCCGGCCAGAAGATAGGCATCGTGGCATCGCGTTTCAATGACTTTATCGTCGATCGTCTCATCGGTGGAGCCGAAGACTGCTTTGTTCGTCATGGTGGCAATGGTGACGACCTCACGTTGACCTACGTCCCTGGAGCATTCGAGATCCCACTAGTGGCTTTGAAGATGGCCGAATCGGGCAAGTATGATGCAGTAGTCTGCCTGGGTGCAGTGATACGTGGTGCTACGCCTCATTTCGACATGGTGGCCAACGAGAGCGCCAAGGGTATAGCTACAGCAAGCCTCAAGAGCGGTGTGCCTGTCACCAACGGCATACTGACTACCGACAGCATCGAACAAGCAATCGAACGAGCAGGTACAAAGGCAGGCAACAAGGGTGCCGATGCCATGCTTTCGGCCATCGAGATGATCAACGTTGTCAAAGGTCTATAATATTTCTGATAGGTCATTAATCATACGAAAAGGATGGAAGAAAGAAGTCATATCGGCGCCTCCAGCGTCCAGTTTGTCAACGATCTTATCAAGGACGTTTGCCTCAATGGCAAGTCGCTGTCGAAATTCCGCGGCGAGGTGAACAAGTATTTCCCAGGTAATGATGATGTCTTTGGCCAAATTGAGGAGTTCGTCGATGCCGTTAAATCGGTGAAAAGTGGAGAAAAGGAAGTAGATGCCTCCTTCCTCGAACTACGTACTCTGGCTCAGCATATCTACCTGACAAGCGACACGGTAAATACTGTGGTCGAGCCACTTCGTTCGATGGTGAAGAAGCCAGAACCTGTTGTCATCAAGCAGGGCACAACAAGTATAACGACCCAAAAGACTCCGACACCAGTGCCAGTCAAGAAGGGAAACAGCAAGAAGACTCTCTATATAGTCCTCTTCATCATCGTCGTGTTAGTGCTACTGATTCTATATTTTAACTCGAAGTAAAGAAAAATCGCGAAGGTTATTTATAAATTGATGCATCATGGAAGGATTCTATGAGATGATCATGAGCCCTCACATCAATCTGGTGGGAGCTATCTACAAGATGTTGCTCAGCCTTGTGCTGGGTGGCATGATTGGACTGGAGCGCCATCATAAGGGGCAATTCGCCGGCATGCGAACCTTCTCTCTGATTTGCATGGGTGCCACGATGGCAATGCTTGTGTCGATCTACATCCCTCAGGAGTACATGGGGCTGAAGAATGGCGACCCTGGACGCATCGCTGCCCAAGTCGTTTCAGGTGTGGGCTTTCTTGGTGCGGGTGCCATCATTCAGATGAAGGGTTCGGTGAAAGGTCTCACCACTGCAGCCGGCATCTGGATGACTGCTTCCATCGGCTTGGCTATTGGAGCGGGTATGTATATCATCTCGACGGTGGCTACGCTGCTTATCATCATCGTCCTCTCGTATGCCGACCGCTATGTGACACGCTTCATCCGTGCTGGCGAGAGCAAAATCATCCGTGTAAAGGTCTCTGGCATCGTCAATGATATAAGTACCTTCCGAAACATGCTTCAAAGCTACAGCATCCACATTTCTGATGAGTTCCTGCGCTTCAATTATACCGAAGGGCAAACTGTTATCAACTTCGTGGTCGTCTCATACGGCAAGCCTAACTATGTTGCTCTCTTCAATGAGATTCACCAGTTGGGCAATGTGGCTTCGGTGACTCTATCCAACGAATTGAACAATTAGGTGGGCTCTTATCCTTTCATTTTGTAATGATGGAATACCGAAAGACCCCCGATAAGGTGTAATTATTGACTTTTTGCCATTTTTTGCCCGAATTATTTTGCCAATTCAAGGAATTGCATTTAATTTGCAACAAGAAACTAAAGTACTATGCATTTCCCAGCCTGCTTTGTAGAGCTTTCGAGCCATGAGGGTGCAGCTCGAGCACCCTTCTACCTCGCTGCCGAGGAATGGATAGCCAGCCATTTGCCTGCCGACAATTACCTCTTCACGTGGCAGCTGGGCCGTACAGTGGTGATGGGTCGCAACCAGGTGGCTCATCAGGAAGTGAACCTTGACTTCTGTCGTGAGAATCACATTGACGTCATTCGCCGCAAAAGCGGGGGAGGTGCAATCTTCGCCGACGAGGGCAACATCATGATTAGCTTTGTTACCAGCCAGGGCAAGGTGGAGCCCATCTTTATGGAATATGCCACCACTGTATCCCGAAGCTTGAATGAATTGGGAGCACATACAGAGGTTCATGGTCGCAACGATGTCATACTCATGGGCAAGGGGAAGGTTTGCGGCAATGCTTTCTATCGTTTGGCTGACCGTAACATCGTTCATGGAACGATGCTTTATGACACCGATCCGCTGTTGATGCAAGGTGCATTGCATTCCAATCCTCAGAAACTTCAGGCCAAGGGCGTTAGCAGCATTCGCGCTCGAGTGGGGGGGCTGAAAGGCAGTTTGAACGTTCCGGCGGGTCTCAGTGAAGCCGAAGAAGTGGCATGGCTGAGAACTCAGTTGCGCCAGAAGCTCACCGACCGTACCATCCGGCTTCCCCTTTCGGCCATCCACGAAATAGAGCAGATCGAGCAAGGGTATTACGCCGAAGAGTTTCTTTTGGGCAGCTCGGCACGCGACGAGGAAGTGCGAAAGGCACGCATCGAAGGTTGCGGAACGCTTGAGATCCATTTCGATTTGAAGGGAAGCCTGATACGAAAGGTACGTCTCACAGGCGACTTTTTCGAGACGACTGATGCACAAAAGGCTTTTGCCGAAACTTTTGAGGGTATTCCTTTCACCAAAAAGAGTCTCAGAGAGGCAGTGGTTCGGCATCATCCCGAACAATCCATACGCAATCTCAGCCAGGAACAGCTATTCAGCATGATTTGAATGAACAACAACTTTACAAATTATATCTATGGAAGATAAGAAAACATGTCTTTATGACCGTCACGTGAGCTTGGGTGCCAAGATGGTTCCCTTTGGTGGTTTTGTGATGCCACTCCAGTATTCCGACATCGCCGATGAGCACATCGCAGTCCGCACCGCTTGTGGCGTGTTCGATGTGAGCCATATGGGTGAGGTGCTTGTCACCGGACGTGAGGCTGAACGTTTCGTGCAGCATATTTTCACCAACGATGTGGCTGGTGCTCCTGTTGGCAAGATTTTCTATGGCATGATGCTCCACGAGAATGGCGGCACTGTCGATGACCTTCTGGTTTATAAGGAGGCTGACGATCGCTTCTTCCTGGTCATCAATGCAGCCAATATCGATAAGGATTACGCTTGGATTGTTGAGCAGGCCAAGACTTTCGATGTCGTTACCGAGAACCAGAGCGACTACTATGGACAGCTCGCCGTACAGGGTCCACTGTCCGAACGTGTGGTCGAGGAGGTGCTGGGTCTGCCTTGCGCCGAACTCGTCTTCTACACCTTCAAGAAGTTGGATGTCGGTGGAGAAACCATCATCATCAGCCGTACAGGTTATACAGGCGAGGATGGTTTCGAGATCTATGGCTCGCACGCCTTCACTGTAGCTCAATGGGACAAGCTCATCGAGAGCTGTCGCGTGAAGCCTTGCGGACTGGGTTGCCGCGATACCTTGCGTTTCGAGGTGGGTCTTCCTCTCTATGGCGACGAACTGACCGATGAACTGAGCCCTATCGAGGCAGGTTTGGGCATGTTCGTGAAACTCGATAAGGAGGAATTTGTCGGCAAGGAGGCGTGTGCGAAGCAAAAGGCCGAGGGCATCACCCGCAAGGTGGTAGGCATTGAACTCGAAGGACGTGCCATTCCACGTCATGGCTACGATGTCGTAGTTGGTGATGAGGTGGTCGGCACTGTCACCACTGGCTACAATTCCATCTCTACAGGCAAGAGTGTCTGCATGGCCCTTGTGAAGATTGAGTATGCCAAGCTGGGCACCCCCGTGCAGGTTCGTATACACCGTAAGCTCCAGCCGGGAGTGGTAGTCAAGAAGAAATTCTACGAGAAATCATATAAGAAATAATAATCAAAACCTCAAGAAAAATGGCAAAAGTTATTGAAGGCCTCTTTTATGCAGAGAGCCATGAGTATGTAAGAGTGGAAGGCGAGTACGGTTATGTCGGCATTACCGATTATGCACAGTCTCAGTTGGGCAATGTGGTATATGTTGATATGCCCGAGGTTGACGACGAAGTGACTGCAGGCGAGGAGTTCGGTGCTGTGGAGTCTGTCAAGGCTGCCAGTGACCTTTTCTCACCCGTTTCTGGAACCGTCGTCGAAATCAACGAAGCTCTCGAAGAGCAGCCCGAGCTCATCAACGCCGATGCTTTCGAGAACTGGATCATCAAGGTGAAACTTTCCGATCCTTCAGAACTTGACAACCTCCTCGATGCCAAGGCATACGAGGCAATTTGCGAGTAAATATGTTTAAATACTTTCCCCATACGACCGATGACATTCAGCAGATGCTGGGTGTCATTGGTGTTCAGAGCCTCGATGATCTCTATGCCGAGATTCCCGAGGAACTGAAGCTAAAACGTGACCTCGACATTCCTTCCGAGAAGTCGGAGGTCGAGGTGCGCAGGATCATCGGAGACCTGGCTGCCCAGAACAAGCCGCTCCTCTGCTTCGCTGGTGGTGGCGTCTATGACCATTATACACCGAGCGTGGTTCCGTTCCTTGCCAGTCGAAGTGAGTTTTCGACCAGCTATACTCCCTATCAGGCCGAAATATCGCAGGGTACGCTCCAGTACATCTTCGAGTATCAGACCATGATGGCCGACCTAACGGGTATGGATCTGTCGAATGCTTCGATGTATGATGGCACAACGGCCACAGCTGAGGCAATGATGATGTGTGTGGCTCAGGCCAAGAAGCGTAATAAGGTGCTCATCTCCGCGACATCCAATCCGCAGGTGCTGCGCGTCGTCGAGACCTATGCCCATTATCATGAGGTTGAGCTGGTGAAGGTGCCGGCCAAGGGCGGTGTCATGGACAAGGACATTGCTCGGGAACTCATCGAGAAGAACGACGTGGCAGGCCTTCTCGTCAGCCAGCCAAATTATTACGGCATCATCGAGGACTTCACAGGCCTTGCTGACCTCTGCCATGCTCATAAGTCGCTCTTTGCCATCAATACGATGGCTAGCGCTTTGGGAGTACTCCGTTCGCCTGGCGAATGGGGAGCTGACATCGCTTGTGGCGATGCCCAGAGTCTCGGTATCCCTATGAACTACGGCGGCCCCTATATCGGTTACCTTTGCACCAAGAACGAGCTGGTGCGCAAGATGCCTGGTCGCCTCGTTGGAGCCACCACCGATGCCGACGGTCGTCGTGCTTTCGTCCTCACTATGCAGGCTCGCGAGCAGCACATCCGTCGCGAGAAGGCTACAAGCAACATCTGCACGGCTCAGGGTTTCATGTGTCTCTTTGTGGCCTCTTATCTCAGCCTGATGGGCGAGAAGGGACTGCGTGAGGTCAATGAACAGAGTTATGCCGGTGCTCATTATCTGCATGATGCACTGCTCAAGACCGGAAAGTTCGAGGATGCTTTTGGCTCACAACCCTTCCTCAACGAGTTTACCGTGCGTGTCAAGGGTGATGCCAAGGCTTTGCGCAAGTCTTTGGCCGAACGTGGATTCCTCTTCGGTGTTGAAACCGAGGGTATGCCCCACTGCCTCACCATCGCCGTCACCGAAATGCGTTCGAAACAGGAAATCGATTCACTCATCTCAAATCTTTAAAGGCTATGAACAACGTATATTATGGAAAACTCGTATTCGAGTTGTCAAAGCCAGGACGTGTAGGATATTCTCTTCCCAAGTCCGAGATCAGTGGATACAGTCTCAATGAACTGCCCGAAGCTCTGAAGCGTCAGGGCAAGACTATCCTTCCGGAATGTGACGAACTTACTGTGGTGCGTCATTATACCAACATGTCGAACAATAATTTCGGTGTTGATACGGGATTCTATCCATTGGGGTCTTGTACGATGAAGTACAATCCGAAGATCAACGAGGAGCTTTGTGCCCTCCCTGCTTTCAATCGTCATCCTTCCACACCCGTGGAATTTGTGCAGGGTAGCCTGAAGGTATATGATGAGGTACAAAAGACGCTGTCTGAGATCTCTGGCCTTTCGCGCTTTACCCTCAACCCATACGCAGGTGCTCATGGCGAGCTTACTGGCTTGATGGTGATCAAGGCCTATCATCAGCAACGCGGCGATAACGCCCGCACCAAGATCATCGTGCCCAATTCAGCACATGGTACCAACCCGGCCTCTGCTGCTGTGGCCGGCTTCAAGGTAGTGGAGGTGAAGAGTCTCGCTGATGGTACGGTCGATGTGGAGGATCTCAAGCCGCTGCTTGGTCCCGATGTGGCCGGCATGATGATGACCAATCCGAACACTCTCGGTATCTTCGAGAGGAACATTCCCGTGATTGCCCGTCTCGTGCACGATTGTGGCGGCCTGATGTACTACGATGGTGCCAACCTCAACCCGATGCTTGGCGTTTGTCGTCCGGGTGATATGGGCTTCGACGTGATGCACATCAACCTGCACAAGACCTTCTCCACACCTCATGGTGGTGGTGGTCCAGGTAGTGGTCCCGTGGGTGTACGCAAGGGTTTGGAACATCTGTTGCCTAACCCACAGGTCGAGAAGTTGGCCGATGGCACCTATACACTGCAATGTGACAAGGATTCGCTTGGAAGTATTTCGACCTTCCTCAGCAATTTCACCGTCATCATTCGTGCTTACGCCTATCTGCTCTCACTCGGTAAGGAGAATGTCCCGATGGCTGGTAAACTTTCGGTGCTCAACGCCAATTATATCAAGGAGTGTCTCCGTAGTCATTACGAGCTGCCCATTGAGGGGCTCTGCAAACATGAGTTCGTTTTCGACGGTTTGCGTCCTGAATTCGGTGGCGACCATCACGACGATAACCATGTCACCACGCTCGATGTGGCAAAGCGTCTCCTCGACTACGGTTTCCATGCGCCTACCATCTATTTCCCGTTGCTCTTCCACGAGGCACTGATGATTGAGCCCACCGAGACCGAGAGCAAAGACACACTTGATGACTTCATCGCTGTGATGAAACGTATTGCCGAAGAATCACGTGATGATCGCGAGATGGTCAAGACCGCTCCTCACCACACGCCCATCCGTCGTCTTGACGATGTGAAGGCTGTCAGGGAGCCCAAGTTTACTTTCAAGAATCTCTAATACCCTATTCCCTTTATCACGAATTTGCGAATTAGCGATTTTGGGGTTGTAAGCTAACCGTTAATTCTTTAATTCTCAAATTCGTGATTAATAAGCTTATGGATCTAATCATTATCGGAGCAGGCCCAGGTGGCTATGAGACGGCTGTCCGTGCCGCCAAGGTGGGATTGAAGACCGTGGTCATCGAGAAGGCCGCGTTGGGCGGCACTTGCCTCAATGCAGGCTGTATCCCCACGAAGTGCTTGTGTCATTCGGCCGAGGTACATGACGAAGTTGTTGCAGCAGGTTATGCCGATTCTCCTGTCGATATCGCAGCCATTGTGGCTCGCAAGGACAGTGTGGTCGAGAAACTGCGAGCTGGTGTCGCCATGCTGATGAAGACGCCTGGCATCACGTTCCTCGAGGGCAAGGCTCGCTTTGTTGATGCCCACACGGTGGCTGTGCATAAGGCCGATGGGGCTGAGGAGCAGTTCTCTGCTCCCAATATCATCATCGCCACTGGCAGCGTGACTAAGTTCCTCCTCATTCCTGGTGCACATGCCCAGGGTGTAATCACTTCGACCGAGGCTCTCAACCTCACAAGCCTGCCTCGTCGTCTCTGCATCATCGGTGGTGGTGTCATCGGCATGGAGTTCGCCAGCATCTTCCGCAGTTTCGGCGTGGAAGTTGAAGTGGTGGAGTTCATGAAGGAGATTCTTCCCGCCTTCGACCGCGATATTGCCAAGCGTCTGCGCACCTCGCTCAAGAAGCGTGGTATCGGTTTTCATGTGGGTGCTGCTGCCAAGGCCATCTACGAAGGAACTCCGATGCGCGTCGAATATGAGGAGAAAGGTAAGCTTCAGTCGCTCGAATGTGACCTTGTGCTGATGGCTGTGGGTCGTGGGGCCAATGTCGAGGCCATCAATCTCGATGACATCGGCATAGAGTATTCTCGTCGCGGCATTACCGTCGATGAGAATATGCAGACCAACATCCCGGGTGTTTATGCCATTGGAGATGTCAATGGTCTATGTCAACTCGCCCATGCTGCCACCTTCCAAGGTTATTGTGCGCTTCAGCACATTCTTCATCCCGACGAAGCCAATCCTTATCGCGAATCCTTGAAAGTGATTCCCGCAGCGGTGTTCACTACACCCGAAGTGGCCATGGTTGGTCAGACCGAAGAGCAGCTCTCCGAAGCAGGCATCGAATACCGTGCTCTCAAGGCATTCTACCGCGCCAACGGCAAAGCGCTCTCTATGGATGCTGACGATGGTTTGACCAAGGTTCTTGTCAGCCCTGAGGGTACGATTCTTGGCGCCCATATCCTGGGTGCTCATGCCAGCGACATGATTCATGAAGTCACCGTCGTAATGCGTAATGGAGGTTCTATCCATGATATTGCCAACACTGTCCATGCTCATCCTTCGCTTAGCGAGATACTTCTTGCTGCTGCCGAGGCATGAGGCTGTTGGTTAATTACACATATAATATTTTATAGTGAGCTCACGTGGTTTTGACCATGTGGGCTCTTTCATTTCCTATCGAATAGAGGACATAGCGAATCATAATGATAGTATATCTGTCGGACTACTGACATTTTGTTTGCACTGCTATCGGGGAAAGTGCGTCATCGTTTTTTCAATTTGTTATAAATATTTAAATATTGTGGTGTTTTTATAGTTTTTCAAGAAAATTCGAGAAAAATAGTGTATTTTTTTAAAAAATCTTTCAAAAATGTTTGTCGTATCATTTTATTGCATATCTTTGTGGCGTTTTTTTACACAACAATTACTACAACCTCAAAACTGTTTCATTATGAGAAAAGGTTTATTATTCGCTCTTCTGATGGCATCAAGTATGCTGTCATTTGGTCAGAGTGACATCAGTAACAAGTTGTCAATCTCGACGCAGATGTTCATTGATGAGCGCGATGGTGCGCTCGAGTTGAAACGTAATGTTGACGCTGAGAAGCGCCTCGGCCTGGAGTTTGTGGGCAAGCGGCTCAAGGCAAACAAAAACGACGACCGCATCTATGCGGCTCCCGACACCATCGATGGTCGTGCCTATATCTCTGCCTTCATCCGTTTGGACAACAATGCAGACGTCAAGACGCTCACCAACAAGGGTGTCCGTATCCAGAGTAGTTTTGACAATGGACTATATACAGCCCTCATCCCTGTGAACAGTATTGAGGAGGTGGCTCTCCTCAGCAACGTGAAACGTATCAACGTGTCGATGCTGATGCGTCCGTTCACCAACAATGCACGTTCGGCTTCCAATGTCGATGATGTGCTCACCAAATCGGCCGATGCCGTTGCCCTCGGTCTCAGCAAGCAGTACGATGGTTCGGGTGTTGTTCTTGGCGTGATCGACACAGGTATCGACTTCCAACACATCGCATTCAAGGATGCAAGTGGCAATTCGCGTATCAAGCGCGCGTATGTATATAATGGTTCAAGTGCCAAGGAATATACATCTATCACCAGTAGTAGTCCCACCACCGACGACAAGAGTGAAGACCACGGCACGCACACCAGTTCGACTGCCGGTGGTTCGAGTGTCATCATCAGCGGCTCAAACGTTACCGTCACCAACGACCATGCCAACGCTACCTACGGCGGTATGGCTCCGGGTGCCGACCTTTACCTCGCTGGTGTCAATGGCCTTTCGAGCACCTATATGGCCAACGCTTTCCAAAAGATATGTGACTATGCCGATGCTCAGGGCAAGCCTGTGGTGATTAGCAACAGTTGGGGTTCGCAGTATGGTCCTCACGATGGTACAGGTGACTTTGCCGACATTACAGCACAATACTTTGGTTCGAACCATCCCAACCACGTCTGCCTCTTCGCAGCCTCTAACGATGGCGGCAAGTCGAAGGACGGAGAGGGTGGTGGCTATCACGTCAGTGGCACTGCATCGAGCAGTAGTCCCCTTGGCTCCATTCTGCGTGCTGCTTCTTACAGTAATACCGATGCCGGATACTATTACTATGGCATCATTGCTAACGCTTGGTCTCGCTCAAGATTGAGCAGTGGTAGCCTTGCTTGCAAGATTTTCGTCCTTGATTCCAGCACAGGTGCTGTCAAGACTTCGGTTACCGTTACTCCAAGCACTAGTGGCGCCTCGGTGAGCGGTCTGTCGAGCTATTTCAGCGGCACGCTCTATGCCTACAAGGACTATGTCAGCTCCAACAAGAGCCAGATCATGCTCTACACCTCGGGTCTCACCTCCAGAAGCTATACCACGACCACCAAGAACGGTAGCACTTACTACAAGAGCAAATATACTCTTGCCGTACAGTTCTATCCTACCAGCGGCAGCTGTACCATCGATGCCTGGGGAGGCAGCTACGGCTACTTCACCAATCATCTCTCGACCAGCGGCTACACTTGGACCAATGGTTCGGATGACATGTGTGTAAGTGACGAAGCCACCGATCCCAATGTCATCTCCATTGGAGCATACGTGACTGCCAATACGTGGAAAGCCTACAATGGCTCATCCTACAGCATGAGCGACGTCTATACTGTCGGCGACATCGCCTATTTCTCCAGTTATGCAACCGCTAACCAGAGCCCCACTGGCATCCAGTACCCATGGATTACGGCTCCCGGTGCCCGTCTGGCAGCCGGTGTGAACCATTACCATACCGCCAGCGTCGATGACTACAGCTACTATGGAAGCAACTACAACAGCGACCTTGTGGTCAACAGTTCGTCCTCACCTTATGCTATGATGGAGGGTACCTCAATGGCTACTCCTGTGGCTGCTGGTATCGTTGCCCTTTGGCTCCAGGCAGCCAAGGAGTCCGGACAGTCGCTTACCAACAGTGACATCAAGAACATCATGAAGCAGACGGCCATTAAGGACAGTTATACGACCACTGGTGCCAATGCCTCGCATTTCGGTAACGGCAAGATCAATGCTCTTGCAGGCCTCCAGCAGATTCTGGGTTCTACTCCTGGAACTGTAGTAACTACACCAGTCATTACGGCCAGCGCTTCGTCACTTGCATTCTCGGGCACTGTAGGTCAGACCTACACCAAGACATTCACCGTAAGCGGTACCGACCTTGAGGGTGCTGTCACAGTCACTATTAACGGTTCTAACTGCTTTACCGTTTCACCAAGCTCCATCAGCAAGGCAAGTGCTACATCGGGCGCTACCGTTACTGTTTCATACGCTCCGACTGCAGCCGGCAATACCTCGGCTACCCTTACTTTGGCCAGCAGTAATGCACAGAGTGTAACCATCAGCCTTAGCGGCTCTGCTGCAGCTGCTGCCGTGCCAGTCATCACGGCCAGCGCTTCCAGCCTCTCGTTCAGCGCCAACACAGGCGAGACACAAACCAAGTCGGTTACCATCAGCGGTTCGGACCTCACGGGTGTTATCACTGTAGCCGTCAGCGGCTCGGCATTCTCAGTTAATACTTCCAGTATCTCTACCACCCAGGCAGCTGCGGGCAAGGCTATCAACGTGACCTTCACCGCTCCCGCCACCGCAGGCTCATACTCAGGCACTCTCACCCTCACCAGTGCATCGGCAGCAGCTGTCACCATCGCTCTCGCAGGCACATCGGTAGCACAGCAGCCTGATCCCGAACCCACTACGACCAAGGAGGTTTATAAGCTTGTGAGCAGCGTTACTTCGGGCAAACAGTATGTGATTGTCAATAAGAATACTGCAGGTTCGGCCAACGCCATTACCACCAATTCCAGCCACACTGTTACCAACAGCTCGGTCAACATCGTGAGCGGCAATGATGGAAGTGGTAACACCATCAAGTACATCGAGGAGCCCAGCTCGTATGCAGTTTGGACCTGCGGTACCAGCAGTTCGAGCAAGACGTTCAAGAATGGTAGTTATTACCTCTATCACAAGAACAACAAACTCTCGATGAATACTTCGACCAACAATGCCAAGTGGACCGTTGGCTCGAGTGCAACTTCGCTCTACTATTCGAGCGGTGGTACCAAATACCTGGCATATAGTAGCGGTTGGACCATC
Source organism: Bacteroidales bacterium (assembly GCA_017548545.1). Lineage (GTDB taxonomy): Bacteria > Bacteroidota > Bacteroidia > Bacteroidales > UBA3663 > Liminaster. The sequence goes on from JAFYZW010000083.1 coordinate 61,653, forward strand.
ACGTCGAGCTCTTCGAAGGTTTATTTCTATGAGAAGACTACCATCACCGTGCCTGGTGAAGGCGGTGGTGACGATCCCGTAGTTCCTGATCCTGCACTCAGTGTTTCGAAGTCTTCGCTCAGCTTCAACACCGAAGAGGGCACACCCGTCAGTCAGACCTTCACCCTCACGGGCGCTAACCTCACTCAGAACGTCAGCGTTAGCCTTACTGGTGGCAACGGCACATTTGCTGTAAGTCCTTCGTCCGTATCGGCCAGCGCAGCTCAGGCAGGTGCTACCATCACCGTTACCTTCAGTCCTGCAGCAGCCGGCAACTACAATGGTAGCGTTACCTTCACCAGCGGCAGCGCTTCGGCTAATGTTACCCTCTCAGGTAGCGCAACAGCAATTCCCGAACCAGAACCAGCAGGTGGCACAGCTACTGATGCTTATCTCAATCTCCATAAGTATAGTACCATCAGCGATGCGGGCTATAGTGGTGTGAATGCACTCTACGCCTACACTGAGAAGTCCGATGGTTCGGCATGGATCACTGTTCCCGCTTATGGCGCCTATAGTTCAAGCAGCTACCAGGGCTGGATCTCTTACAGTAGCAATAGCACGGTACGCACCACTTGGAGCAGCTACGATGTCTTCAAGGGCTATTCAAATTGGTTCTCGAAGAGCTCGTCGTCTCGTGCCATCACCTCAAGCTCAAGTGGCACGGCTACCCAAACCTACTATGTGAGCAACCTCACAGCTGTCAAGGTTTATGGCTACAATCCGAGCTCATGGTTTAGCAGTCCTTCTACCACCATCAACGTCTATGAGTGTACGGTAGCTTCCAACGGCTCGGTATCGGCATCATCTTCAGTTGTAGCCACTGGTTCGTACAGCACAACAGGCAATAGTTTCGTCATCACGATTGATAACCTCGATGCAAGCAAGGTTTATAAGGTGGAAGTGAACGTTAAGAAGTCGTACTTCTACGAAATCGCATTCCAAACCACTCAGTCGGCTATTGAAGGCAACAGCAACTTCAACGATTGGGGCACCCTTGGCATTGGCACCATCAATGCCGACGAGGACGAGACCTGCATCTTCACTATCCATGGCCAGTATGTCGGCAAAGATATCCAATCACTCGAGAAGGGCATGTACATCATCAATGGCAAGAAGGTGATGATTAAATAATCTGCAATAGTTCACCTAATTAGAATTGAATTTAGGGCGTGCCAAATGTCTTTCCGAACTTGGCACGCCCTAATTGTTTTTAGAAAAACGGCAAGCATCCTGTCGGCCGACAGAATGCTTGCTACGATTATTCGATGTTTTAGTAAGAACGCAACGCAGGATTTACTGCGAGCGACGATTCATTTGCTTTGGAGCAGCTTTATTACCCTTAGTAGATGCAGTACCGGCTTGCTTGCCGCCTTTGCCTTTAGGACCGTTCTGAGCTCCTTTGTTCAGGAAGTTCTGCCAGGAATTATCTTTCATAACAAATTCAATTAACAATGAATAATTTACTTTTAACAATGAATAGTTTTCTATTGTTGCCTTAATGGAAGCGCCGCGAAGATAACAATTATTTTTGATTCTTCCAAGCTTCTTGGTCAAAAATACGCAAATGGCTTGGAAAAAACTGAGTTATTGGGGAGAAATGCAACGTCACGCTTTCTCAAACCGATTCCGTCATCTAGTGAAATTAAGGCAGGAAGGTGCTCAGCCATTGGCCCAGTTCGCTGACGTATTGTGGCTTGTAGAGGAAGTTGTCGCGCCAGCACCAACCGTGACCACCTACGGGATAGAGGTGCATGGTGGCTGAGACACCGTGGTCAACGAGCGCGTTGTAATAGAGGATGCTGTTGCGCACGGGTACCAGGTCATCATCGCTGCTGGCAAGGATGAAAGCGGGCGGTGTGTCCTGTGTTACCTGCAGTTCATTGCTGTAGCTTTGGACGAGTTGGGCTGGTGGGTTGTCTCCCAATAGAAAATGACTCGACCAGAAGTGGGTATAGGCGGGATCAAGCGTGATGACGGGGTAGAAGAGGATCTGGAAGTCGGGACGGTCGGCGGGCTTCCGATAATGGGTGGCTGCGGTAGAGGCGAGGTGTCCGCCAGCCGAGCAGCCTTGCACGCCGAGCTTTTGGATGTTCCACTCTTCGCTGTGTTCCCGCATGATGCGCATAGCTTGCTGCACGTCTTCGAGGGGCACCTGTGGATGGGCGTTGGGCAACCGATATTTCAGCACGGCATAGACGATGCCCTGTTCGATGTACCATGCTGCGGGCAGATGTCCTTCGTGCCCGTACCATACGCCGCTGTAGCCGCCACCAGGGATGGCGAGTACAGCAAGCCCACAAGGATGCTCGGGCAGATAGACCGAGATGTCTGGATCGCTGGGGTGCTCGTAGTGGGTCCCGTAGTCTTTTTCTGGTTCTGTTTCGCCGTTGTCAGTAGGTGCGCCGTTGGGCCAAAGTTTGATTACGAGGTCTGGATGCCACGTCTGGCCTTGGAGGCCAAATGCCATGCCTATTGCTATGGCAAGGGTTGAGAAAAGGTGTTTCATCTTTTTGTAGTAATAGGTAATGTTGACGGCACAAAGATAGCAAGAAATTTGATTGGATGGCATCCTCTTGTCCTAAAAAAAGCTAAATAAGCCCAATAATCGTTTCTCTTTCGTTGATTTTTATGTATTTCGATCCATTTATGAGTTTTGATTAGAAGTTCCACTGAGCGGTGGCGATGACAGCGCTGAGGTCGCTGTGGAACATGTCGTGCCAGTGAAGACCGAGGGAACGATTGGAACCGAACCGCTTGGTGACTTCGAATCCCCCATAGAAGGGCTTGTCGTCGTAATTGTTCACTCGGTAGGGCATGTCCTTGGAATACCAGATCCATCGTGCACCGAGGAGCCATTGCCCGGGCAGGGAGAGCTTGGAGGCAAGTCGTGCATCGTGATAGGTAGTGCGTTCGGCATCGGAAATTGCTGTATTCTTGATGGAATAGAGGTTATAGCCTACCGTGAGTGAAAGATTTCCTACTTTGTAGTAGATGGAAGCATCAACCTTGTAGTACTTGTCATCGTTGCTGGTGGTGTAATAGCTGCTGTTGGCCTTGGCCGTAAAGTTGCGTTGTGTGTAGCCGTAAGATACCTTGAACTGATTGACCCTTGTCTCCTCAAGGTCAGCCTCACCTCCGATAAATGTACCGGCCGTGTTGGGCCACAGCTCGATGAATACGTCGAGAGCGCTGGGGTTGGTAAACTTGCGGAAATAGGCGACTTGGAACTGATGGCGTGGGTGAGGGGTAAACACGGTGCTCAGTTGGAACATGTTGCGCGTAGAATTCTTCGACCATCCGCCGGAATAGCCGTTTTGTTTGTAGTGGTAGAACAATACACGGTCGCCGATGGTGAAGAGCAGAGGACCTCGCTTGTAGTTGAACAGCAGATAGACATCGTGGTGACAAATGTGATATTCGCTCTCTTCGTCGAATGCCAGGCCGGTCTCATTGTGTTGATTGATGGCATAGTCCTGGATATTGTAGCCCGCTTCGACACCGGTCATCATCTTTAGCCCTTTGATAGACGGAATAGGTGTATTCAGTTCGAGCAGCCAGGCCGGGAGGTCATAGCTGTTGCGGATGATGCGGTGTTCGTTGTCACGGATGGCGAATTGCTCCAAAGGATTGTTCTCGCGGGTATAAGTAAGCATAGTGAGCAACTCGGTACCCAGTTTGTTGAAGGTGTGGAACCATCTCGAACGGACTAGGAACATCTCTTCGCGCAGGTTTTTGCGGAGGTTTTCAGAAGGTGTGTTGGTGTTTTTGTAACTTTGGTTGACGTAGGAACGAATTACATCGCGGTCCGTCAGCCTGTTTGTCATCTCGGCGTGCAGATACTGCTGATCGCGGTATATGCCCTTGACGTCGGTGCGGTTGAACTGGGCGTTGACGAAGACATCGGTGTTGTCGTCGCCATAACGGATGTTAGCTGTACCACTCAGCTGATGGTCGGTGGCATATTGAAGGACGGTATAGCCATGAGCATCATCTTCGGTTTCGCGCAGATTGATATCGATGACGCAACCTTCGCCTGTGCGTCCTTTAGCGACACCGGAGTTGTCGCAGATTTGTATCTTTTTGATGATGCTTGCCTTGATTTGCGACATCAGCAGGCGGCTGTCACCCGATATGGCCACGTTGTCGAGGCGAAGCTGGTAACTGCCCAACAGGTTGTCGTATCCGCCGATGAGCAGTTCTGGATACATCTGAAGGATACCCATCAGGGTTTCGTCTCCTTGCAGGTCAAGCCGATCTGGATAGATGATGGTTCGGTCGCTGAGCATCTCGATGGCCGGTTGCTGTTTTTGTTGCGCTGCAAGGCTGAACAGCAAAGGACTGAGGAAACAGATAAGTGTGATTGCTTTTTTCATGATGTGCAATTATTTGTAGAATACATTGGCTCGATATTCTATGTCTTGGGTGCCGTCTTCACTAGAGGTGATGCGGAGTCGTTCAAAATAGAGTAGGATGGAATCGCCACGTGTCTTCTCGGTATACCAGATTGGACGGATGCCTTCGCGTTTTTGCCTACGGAACTGCTCGAGGTTGATTTCGAAGGAGAGATCCTCGCTGTTGATCCCCTGAAAGTTGAGCTGGAGGATGCTATCGTTCAGACAGCCGGATTTGTTATAGTTATAGTCAGACTCTGTCCTAAGACGACTGTATCCTGCGGGGAGGGTGGTGTGGTTCGCATTGGTCTCGTAGAAGAACGTTTCAGCTACATTCAGATTGCTCCATCCCCACAGCGAAATCTCTTTGCCAATCCAAACGGAGGTTTGACCTTCGTAGTTGTTTTTCAAATACTTCAATTGATCGCGCGTTTGCTCGGCAATGTCTTTGGGCAAAATCTTCATCCAAGTGTTGAATTCGTCGCGAGTCATTGGCAGATGTTCAGGCTTGTATTGTTCTATGACATCGCTGATTTTCTGTTTGTAATGACGTTTGACTATCTCGCAATAATTCATTGGTTGGGCTGATGTGAGTAGGAGGATGGCGCCGAACGAAAGAGGTATCCAATGGATGCGGCGTGCCTTAGATACATAAAGTCCGATGCAGACGACGTAGAACCAGAGGTTGAGCGTGAGAATATAAAGGCGATTGACAGTGATGCCATAGTCGCTGAACCTTCGCACAATGCCGACGGTCATAAGGATGACCAAGGGCAGGGTAAGGATGGGGAACCAACGTACTACCCATCGTTCGAACGTCTTGGAGTCTTCACTGCGCATGGCGGGATAGAGGAGGAATTCGATGGCGATGATGCCGAACATCATGGTGGAGACAAGCCATGAGATGGGGCCCTTGGGTAGTTCCCAACTTATCAGGATTGTGGCCAGATAGCCGTATAGTACGAGCATATAGCAGGCCACGAGGGGGATGAAAAGGTAGCGGGTGGTGCCGGTGAGGAACCGGGAGGTGATGATTGATTCGTCGTGCTTGCTTTCCCCTTCTGGAACGCGGGAAAGCAGCAGGAGCATAGGTAGTAGTTGTCCGAAAAGGATGGCAATGATGAGATACAGTTTGCTGTCGATCTTGATGTCGAAAAGGTTTTCAACACCAGCCAGCAGTCCTTCGATTCCGGCAGTCATCACGCCTCCTATCAGGAAGGTAAGCACTAGTGCAATGATCATGTGGCGGGTGAAGTTCCAGGCTTTCACGTCGTTCTTTTCCTTATAGAAGGATAGGAACAGGATGCCTAGAATCAGAGCCACATAAACGGCAGAACGAGCGATGTAAAGCTCGTAGTTGAATCTCGTGCTGACCGAATTCCACAAGATGACGGCATCGATAAAAAGCAGGGCATGGGCTGCGATGGCTACGGTCCACACCACACGGGGGCGATGGTACTCCTCAGCCCACAGCGAGAGCATGAGCGAAAGCAGAAAGCCCGCCGTGAGGTAATAGACGGCTACGCCCCGATACTCTTCGCACCATATCATGATGATGAGGACGATGGCGAGGAGGACGGCGAAAATACACGCAACGGGGAACCGTCGGGTGACGTTGGCCATCGATTCACGCAGTGCCTTTATTGAAAGAAAATGGTTCATAAACAAACAATTAATAATTTATTTCACTGTGATACGATATGCCCGTGTGTGAGCCACGTATTCGGGAGCGTAAGCACACTGGGCCGTGGTGATGCCCGAGAGGTACTGGCCTATGCGATCGACACGGAATTCGATGTCGTAGGTCGTTGTGCCCTTGGTGAAGGCATCGAAGAAGATATCGGTTGAAGCATCGTGCATGCTGACGTAGCCCCCACGGCCATTCATCCAACGATAGCCGGAGATTTGGCTGACGGGTTCGAAGCAGGCGGGACGCTGGGCGCGTATCTGCACGAAGTCCATGTCGCGGTCGGCGGTGATGATTACGCGGAGTGTCACCTTGTCGCCCACCTTCAGCGTTTCGGTCTCGGTATTAAAGTCCTTGCCGTCCTTCATGAACTTGATAGTCACCTTTAGCTCGCCTGTCGTTTGGTTCTTCAGGCGATCCATATCCTCAAGGTACTGTGCATAAAGGGCGCCCCATGAGATGACAGGGAGTTCGTCGGCTGTAGCATTGCCCTTTATGGTGAGGTCGTGGATGGGCGAAGCGGTGATGGCATCATCGACATTGGTGCGAACGTAGCCGAGTTGTTCGGCCAGGAAGCGGGTGGTGTCGATAGGCGTGGGAAGCATGCTGCTATCGATGCTGAATGAACGTTGCAAGGTTTGTGGACGTGCGGTAACCTGCTTGCCGCTGGCACCGGCACCCGAGAGCAGGAAGTCGAGGGCCGAGAGCGTGTTCATCTCGTTGTCCCAGATCTGTGTCTGCTTCTTGCGCAGCAGCCATACCTGCATCTCGTTGAGGAGTTGCTCCTTGTCGCTGCGTGACGATTGGCGGATAGCACGCATGGCGGCGAGTTGAGTGGGGATACGGTAGTCACGCCACGAGTAGTAGGCCTGGTCGGTAGCGTAGTAGCGTCCCATGCCGGGCTTTGTTATAGTGTATTCGACAGCCGACTCGAGGAAGTCGTCGGCACTCTGGGTATGGCCGAAGGTGCGCAGTACGCAGGCTGCTACGGTGCGTCCGTGGATGGTGAGGTCGCGCACGTTCTTCTCAATATCCTTCAAGTAGGCTTCGCGCATGGTGCCCACCTTCTTGCTGACCTTATGGTCGGGTACGAGCGAGCTAACATAGAGGTATTGGAGAGTGTTGTTGCTGGCCGTGATGGGAAGCTTCTTGCTGATGCAGTACTCGTAGTGTTCGAGCTCCTTCTCGTCGAGGAAGCGCAGTCCGTGTTCGAGCATCTTGGCTATATCGTCCAGTCCTTCTTTGCCCTCGGCATTGATCAGCATGGCAAGGTCTTCGCAGATGGCGAGCGTCATGTAGTAGCTACCCTTCATGCCTTCGAACCAGCTCCATGAGCCATCGCCGAGCTGCAGCTTCTGGAGGCGTGTACGTGCCTTTTCGATACGCTCATCCATCAGGCGGTCATTGAAGAGGTCAAGCATACGGGCGCGCTGTTCTGCTTCCTTCAAGGCATCGTTGACCCATGGGGATTCCTTGAGCACGATGTCACGCAGGTCCTCATTGCGGTCGAGCTGGCTCTGCTGGTCGGTACCTGCCTGTTGGGCGGCACGCAGGGCATTTTCAAAGCCTGGAATGCTTTGAGCGATGCGGCGAGCCACAACGTTGGCATAGAGCGATGCAGCATACCAGGTGGCGCAGTCATAGGCGGGCAGTTTGATGCCGTCGAGGGCCGAGATGACGGTCCACTCTGGACGGTCGGTGTATTCGAAGAGCAGACGTTTGTGGGTGGCCGTGGCGCTGCCGTCGTTGAAGAGGCTGCTGATGTCAATGTGCTTCTCCTGCTCGTCGCGTGTCACGTAGAACGGAATGGCTTCGGTGACGTACTTCTTCGAAGTGAGCACAGGCAGGTAGTTGCGTTCACCGTCGGAGAAGTCGCCGCTCACACCGCTCACTTCGCAGATGAGCATCGGGAAGCGGTCGTCGATGTCGATGTCGAAGGTAACTGCAGTGGTTTGACCCACGTCGACCGTGAAAGGTTGCGTAGCGTTATAGACTTCCTGTTCGGTCTCGGCATCGAGCAGACGCAGCCGTGCCGTGCCGCTCAACGGTTTCTCGCCCTGGTTGATGATGCGCGTGGCGATGGATGCCTTGTCGCCCTCACGCACGAAGCGTGGCAGGTTGGGTTGCACCATGAAGTCCTTGCGACTCACAGCGGTGGCCAGGATATGGCCGTAGTTGACGTCCTTGTCGTGTGCCAGGCCGAGGAACTTCCATTCGGTAAGGCTTTCAGGTAGGGTGAAGCTGATGCTGACGTTTCCGTTGGCATCGGAGAGGAGGTGGGGATAGAAGAAGGCGGTCTCGGCAAAGTTGCTGCGAAGCTGCGGGGCGGGTGAAGTTCCTCCGGCTTCGGATTCTTGCTGGTAAGCTTCTTCTTCGGCCACTACGTCAAAGGCGGTGGCAGACTTCGCCATGGCCATGTTTGCAGCGGGAGCCATCTCAATCTCCGCGACTTCCATATCGTCTTCGACGGCAACCAAACCATCTTCGACGGCCATCGTCTCATATACTGCACCAGGTGCTGCACCAAGAGCGGCTCCACGCACCAGCATACGGCGATTGCGGCGCCAGCGTTGGTGGATGTATTCGGTGAGCTCATCGTAGCGGCGGCTGCGTATCGACTTTCCGCTGAAGGCGCGGGTGGCATGTACACTCGTGCCGTAGTTGGGGCGCGAGGTGTTGTTTTCGAACGAACGTATCAGGCGCGGGAACGACAGCGAGAAGGGCAGTGAGTGGAAGGCAAACTGATCGAGTGATGCGTCGTACATTGTGGCTAGCAATTCGGCTCCGACAACGGGCTTGCCGTCCTTGCCTTGGATGGTGAGCGTCCACGTCTCGTCCTGTCCGGGATAGAGTCGGTCACGGAATGTGCTCCAGGCAAACTTGAGTTGCTTTTCGGGACGCACATAGATCAATGTGGCCGATTCGTTGCATACACTTCCGTCGCGAGCATACCAGATGAAGAGTCTGACACCGTCGCCGTAGCTTGCATCGTAAGGGATGGTGAGACGATAGAGTTCGCGTCCCAGTTCAAAGCTGCCACGCTCCACGATGCGGGTGTTGGAGAGTATCATGTAGCTCACATAGACATCTTTTTTCGTAGGGCTGAAGATTACCTCGGCAGGCTTGTTCTCCGAAAACTCGTTTTCGGTGACGTGGAAGAAGCCGTTGGCAAAGCGTGTGCGGTTCTTCTGTGTTTCGTCCGACTTCATCTTGCCGGGGAAAAGCGGGATAGCGGCCTTCGAGTCAAAGAGGGAGACATTCTTGTAGGCACTGATGCCTGCTGGCTGTCCTGCATCGTCGGTGGCAATGGCTTTGATATAGTATTCGCCGGGGAGCAAGGATGGTAGCTCGATGGGCACGCCGGTTTGAAAGTTACCCTTGTGAAGTACGGTCTCCGAATTGTCGTTGCTTGGTTTTAATTCAAAGTAGCCCGATGCCTTGACGTCCTCTCCGTTGGCGTTGCGTGCCTTGATGACGATATGCTCCGAACCACTGACGTCGAATGGACTATTGGCACTGATGCTCAAGCTATACGGCTGGCGCGATACGGCCGTGGTGTAGGAGGCACTGTGTGTCTCACCGGCCATGTCGGTGATGTCAAAAGTGACGCGGTAGCGCAGCATCTGGTCGCTGTAAACCTCGTCGAGTTTCTTGGGGTCGAGGTAGAGGGGGATGGTGATGCGTCCTGCATCGTCGGTAAGTCCTTCACCTTCGCTGAGCTCTTCCCAACCTCCGAAGTTCCATAACCAGAAACTGCACTTGGCCGTCTCGATACGATATTTGACCTGGGCACCCTGCACGGGCACGTCGGCGTAGGTCTTTGCAATAGCCTCGATGTCGATGGTGTCGCCGATCTTGATCTCACGTCCTCCGGCATCGGCAGCCTTGGCTGTGACGTCGAAGGTGGGTCGCTTGTATTCCTCGACGCGGAAAGAGACGCTGCTGCGGTTGTTGTCCGAGATGGAGAACATGCCTGGCAACCTGTCTGTAGGGATGACGAATTCGCAGTCGTAGCTGCCGTACTCGTTGGTCACCACATCGCGTGTTTCGACCTTCTTGCCGTTGGCGTCGTTGAGGGTGATGGTGAACTTGCGGTCGGGCGCCACTTGGGTGTTGTCGCCGTGTTGTTGATAGACGATGGCCGAGACATGGACAGTCTGTCCTGGGCGATAGATGGCGCGGTCGGTGAAGAGTTTGCTGTTCAACTCAGACTGCTTCCCTCTTGAGTCGTTGTAGTAGAGATATGTCTTGCTGGTCTTGTCGTTGGTGCCTTTGATGCAAGCCCAGGCATATGCACGTCGATCGCTGGCCGGGATGAGGACTTCGCCCTTGCTGTTGACGGCATAGTAATGCTGGTTGTCAGCATTATAATCTTCAAGAACCACTGAGGCATTGGACACGGGACGGCCTGTCTCGATGTCGCAGACGAAGGCGAGAGTCTCCTTGCTGGGCAGTTCGAAGAGGAAGAGTCGCAGCGAGGTAATCTCGATGTCGTCGATGGCCACGCGTTGCGGTGTTCGAGCGATAAAGATATAATGTCCCGCAGGCAGTGAGAACTGATCGATGCGCTTGCCGCTGGTGGGCAGGTTCTCGGCACGACGTGCTACACAGAGGCTGTCGTCACCCAAGGTGTAAGTGCGGCTGTCGATGAGCTTGCCGTCGGTCTTGAACTGGCGGTTCTTGTCCATGCCGTTGTAGAGACGTACTTCGACCGTTGCCTGTGTCTGGTTCTTGTAACGCAGTTCGATGTCGAAGGGTTGGTTGGGAAGGATGCCCGAAGGCACGTCGAGGGTGCAGGTGGGATTCATCATCTCGCCTTCCACGTTCGAAAAGTAGGGAGCACAATAAGATCCCTGATACTGCTTCTGAGCCCAGCGTGCAAAGGTCAGCTTCTCGTCATCGTTATAGAATGTCTCGCAGTAAGTCTTGCCCACATCTGCACCTGCCTCGATGTCCTTGGTTTCCTCGACGAGGGCTTTGAGCGCAGCGTTATACTCGCTGGACGACATGCGGAGTTTGTAATCTTCGTGCCGATGCATCCTGTCAAGATACTGGAGTTGGGTGAGGGCATAGGCATCGCGCGGACCGTTCTTCTTATAGTAGGCGGCCACTTCACCAAGGAGTTGGGCCTGCTCACTCTCTTCCATTTGTGCGTTTTGCAGGACAAAGCGGGTGAGCAGCGACAGCATGTCGTGCTGATAGAGCTTGCTGTCCTCACCCCTCTGGATGAGGGGATCATAGCCGTTCGCTGAGGCTTTGGCGAGTGCGGGCTTGTTTTTCAGTGCGAGGGCGAAGTGTTCGCGAGCCTTTGTGCTGTAGTCGCTCTGTGTCTCTTCGTCAAAGTCGGAGATATGGCTATCCTTCATGGCGAGATATGCCGAGCCCATGATGGCATTATAGACGGCATCCTGAACAGGACCTTTGTGGGGAAAAGGCGGGAAGTTGGCAATAAGGAAGCTGTCTGGGTCGATGTCACACTTGGTTTCGACAATAGTGATCCACGACTTGGCGAGGTGGGGGAAGTTGTTCTCCTTCGAAGCCTTGTCGTAGATCTTCTGTGCCTCGTCAATCACCTTGCGGGGCATGTCCTTTTGCTTTAGGTCGATAACATTTTTCCAAAGGTCATCATAACCTTGACTGTTCGAATTGGTAAATGGTAGGATACTCATGATGGTGGTTAAGGCAGCAATAAAAAGATTACGTTTCATGATGTAGTGATTTTATTGGGGGAGATTGAATGACGAAGGACTACTCCTTCGAGATGTTCAACGGATCGGAGAGGGTGGCACCTGCCTGCTTGCCTACGATGGCCGGCACATCCTCGACGGTGATGGCTTCGTAGCGATAGGGGAGGATGACACTGCCCAAGTCGGTAGGTTGTTCGAACGACTCGGTGTAATGGTTGCCGACGAAAACGAAAGCCTTGGGGTCCTTTTGTGAGAAGATTCTCTTTACACCCTTGGCAAAATAGCAACCCTCGATGCGGAACTCCGAGTTGAAGCGTGGATTGGCGGCTGCACTGTTGCCTGCACAGGTGTAGAGGTCGTTGAGCAGATGGATGGTGCCGAAGCGAGCCATCGGCATACGTTGGTCACAGCCTTCGCCCCATTCACAGTAGGCAAAGGTGACGTTCAGGTTGTCCTCGCCATTATGCTCAGCTCGATCGCTTGAGCCGACGAGGTTGGTGTTGGCGTGGATGTAGGTGCGCTTGGTGTAGCGGAAGCGGCACCACGTGACGGTGATGAAGTCCGAGAAACTGTTGATGTCGAAGTTGCCGTCCATACCGTCGATGAACTCCACATGATCGACCCAGATGTGCTGAGAGCAGCGGCTGAGAGTAAGCAGATCATCACCACCCACGTCGATAGCACCTGGCCCTTGCAGGGTCAGGTTGCGGATGATGATGTTCTGGCAGTTGGAGATATTGAAGAGGCCGGCATTGCGGAACCTTTCTTCAGGGTCTTTCATCTGGTCGATTAAGGTTTGGCGGACGAGATATTCACGTGGCTCGCCCACAGGTTTTCCGTTTGAGAGGGTCAGTAATTTGTCTGCTTTCGAGGTGTTCTGTTCGAGCACTTTCTTATCGTTCATCAACTGGTGTATCTCGGGACTTAGAAAGAATTGGGTGCAGATGCGGGCATTGTTGATGCCGACGATGGTCTTGTTCTGGAGATCCTTGAAACGCATCGTGCTGCTGATGGTGAAGTCACCCTTGCTTCCATCGAGGATGATGATGTCGTTCTCCTGAATGGCCTTGATGAGAGTGTTGCGCATGTCGCCACCCGTGTTGGTGAGCGTGATGGTGCTAGGGCTTGCTACAGCCATTCCTCCTGTCACGCAATAGTTATCACCCGAGGTGAGCGAAGTGCAATTGGCCCAACCGAAGGGACGGTTGAGGTCGGGATGCTGAGCCAAGAGCGTAGTTGCCAGCAATAGTAGTGATAGGGTGAGTGTCATGGGGTGTTTCATAACTATAAGACTTGTTTCGAAAGGTGGGTTTAATATGGATTTATTTAAAAGGTATTAAAAAAGGTGAAGATATAAGGTGGAGCCTGACTCAAAACGTTGCATTTTGGATCGATAATAAAAAAACACGAATTATCATTTGAACATGAATATCGAGGGATGGGGTTAAGGGGTTTGGGGTTGTGAGTTACGATAATTCATGAACAGGAATGATAATTCGTGTAGGATATTCCGTAGGCAATTACTTGCCGTGGCAGTTCTTGTACTTCAAGCCCGAGCCGCAGGGACATGGGTCATTGCGTCCCACATGAGGCGTGGTGCCCACTGGTTTGCGCTGCACGGTGTTCTGACCATTGGCCCCCGCGTGGATGGCCTGCATACGGCTGAAGTCGGGACGCTGGCGCTGATCGCCTGACGTGCGGAACTGTGGTGGGAACGGCGGTGGAGGAGGAGTCGGACGCGAGGGACTCTCGCCTCCTCTCGTTTGTCCCATGGCAGCCATCTTGCGCTGAGCGGTGGCCTGTTGCATCTGCTGACGCTGGGCGGCTGCTGCCTGCTGTTGTGCAATCTCTTCGGGAGTGGGCTCGGGCAGGTGAAGCTGTCCGCGCATAAGCACCGACACGGCCTTCGAGTTCATCTTTGTCACCATGCGCTCGAAGATGTGGTACGACTCGAGTTTGTAGATAAGCAACGGGTCTTTCTGCTCGTAACTTGCGTTCTGGGTGTTCTGCTTCAGGTCGTCGAGGTCGCGCAGGTTCTGCTTCCAAGCCTCATCGATGTTGTGGAGCATGATGACCTTGAGGAAGGTCTTGCTGATCGACTTGCCGTCGGTCTCGGCAGCCTCCTGCAGTGGGCAAGGTATCTGATAGACACGCTTGCCGTCGGAGATGGGGATGATGATGTTCTTGATCTGTCCGCCATCCTTGACCTGCTCCCAGATCTCCTTAAGGCGTGGGGTGACCTTTTCTGTCAAATCCTTCATGTGACGATTGAAGCTCTCCATGCCGGTCTTGTAGATCTTCTCGACCATCTCCTCGGTCTTGAGGCGTTTGGCTTCCTCTTCGGTGAACGGCACATCGACACCGAAGTGACGCAGTACGTCGAGCTGCAGTGCTTCGAAGTCGTTGTTCATTCCGAATTGCTCGATGAGATTACCGGCCACGCTGTAAGCCATGTTCATGAAGTCGATGAAGATACGCTCGCCCATCAGCGCGTGGCGACGCTGTGCATACACCACTTCACGTTGCTTGTTGAGTACGTCGTCGTATTCGAGTAGGCGCTTACGGATGCCGAAGTTGTTTTCCTCGACCTTTTTCTGCGCATTTTCGATCGATTTGTTGAGCAGCGAGTGCTCGATGACATCATCTTCGGCCATGCCGAACATCTTCGAGTCCATGATCTTCGAGATCTTGTCCGAACCGAAGATACGCATCAGGTTGTCTTCGAGCGAAACGAAGAATACCGACGAACCTGGGTCACCCTGACGTCCTGAACGTCCGCGCAACTGACGGTCCACACGGCGTGACTCATGGCGTTCGGTGCCGATGATGGCCAAGCCACCTGCAGCCTTCACTTCGGGCGACAGCTTGATATCGGTACCACGACCTGCCATGTTGGTGGCGATGGTCACGGTCGATGTCTGACCGGCCTGAGCCACGATGTCGGCCTCACGCTGGTGTAACTTGGCGTTGAGCACGTTATGCTTTATACCACGCAACTGCAGGGCTTTCGAAAGCGTCTCGGAGATCTCGACCGACGTAGTGCCGACGAGCACAGGACGTCCAGCCTTGACATATTCCTCGATTTGTGCGATGACTGCCTTGTACTTGGCACGCTTGGTCTTATAGACGCGGTCGTTCATGTCGATACGAGCCACGGGGCGGTTGGTGGGGATGGTCACCACATCGAGTTTGTAGATGTCCCAGAATTCGCCTGCTTCGGTTTCGGCTGTACCTGTCATGCCCGAAAGCTTGTGGTACATGCGGAAGTAGTTCTGCAGGGTGATGGTGGCGAAGGTCTGTGTGGTGGCTTCAATCTTGACGCGCTCCTTGGCTTCGACCGCCTGATGCAGGCCATCGCTCCAGCGGCGACCCTCCATGATACGTCCGGTCTGCTCATCGACGATCTTCACCTTACCGTCTTCCGAGATCACGTAATCGACATCCCTGTCGAACATGCAGAATGCCTTGAGCAACTGATCGACGGCATGTACACGTTCGGCCTTGGTGGTGTATTCGGTCATGATCTTGTCCTTGCGTTCCAGCTTCTCCTCCTTCGACAGGCTTTCGTCATGCTCTATCTCGGCGAGCTCGGAACCCACGTCAGGGAGTACGAAGAACTTCGGGTCTTCTGAGCTGCCAGTCAGGGCGTCGATACCCTTGTCGGTCAGATCGACCTGCTTGTTCTTCTCCTCGATAGCAAAATAGAGTGGTTCGAGGGCCACAGGCATCTCCTTCTGGTTGTCCTGCAGGTAGTAAGCCTCGGCGCGTAGCATCTCCTGCTTAACGCCTGGTTCCGATAGGAACTTGATGAGAGCCGAGTTCTTCGGCCATGCACGGAATGCACGGTAGAGCTGGGTAGCACCTTCATCCTTGATGTGCTTGTCGGGGTTGTTCACCTTCTTCTTGGCCTCGTTGAGCAACTGGTTGGCCAAAGTCTTCTGCAGGCGCACCACGTTCTCCACACGGTCGCGATAGGTCTGATAAAGTTCCTCGTCGGAATACTCCGAAGTGCGGGGCGTTGGACCAGAGATGATAAGAGGTGTACGGGCATCGTCAATCAGCACCGAGTCAACCTCATCGACGATGGCGAAGTTGTGTTCGCGCTGCACGAGGTCCTCGGGATGAGTGGCCATGTTGTCGCGTAGGTAGTCGAAGCCGAACTCATTGTTCGTACCGAATGTGATGTCGCAGTTGTATGCCTTGCGACGGTCGTCGGAGTTGGGCTGATAACGGTCGATACAATCGACGGTCAATCCGTGGAACTGGTAGAGTGGGCCCATCCATTCGCAGTCACGCTTGGCCAGATAGTCATTGACGGTAACTACGTGAACGCCATTGTGGGTCAAGGCATTGAGGAAGACGGGGAGCGTAGCCACCAACGTCTTACCTTCACCGGTTGCCATCTCGGCGATCTTGCCTTGATGGAGTACTGTGCCACCGAAGAGCTGCACGTCGTAGTGTACCATGTCCCAACGGGTGGGGTTGCCGCCAGCTATCCACGTGGTTTTGTAGATGGCCTTGTCTCCCTCGATGGTCACGAAGTCACGGGTGGCAGCCAGGTCGCGGTCCATCTGTGTGGCTGTGACCTCGACGGTCTCGTTGTTGGCAAAGCGGTAGGCCGTGTTCTTGACGATGGCATACACTTCGGGAAGGAATTCGGTGAGCTTTGCTTCCTGTGTCTCACGTACCTTTTTCTTCAGTTTATCTACTTCGGCCCAAACGGCCTCGCGCTTCTCCACCTCAAGGTCCTCGACGGTGTCGCGCAAATGTTGTATCTCGTCCTTGTCAGCCTTGACGCTTGCCTCCAGTTCCTGCATGATCTGCTTGGTGCGGGCACGAAGTTCGTCATTGCTGAGTTTCTCGACGGCAGGATAGGCAGCCTTGATCTTCTCCACCCAGGGCTGGATGAGCTTCATATCGCGGCTCGACTTGTCGCCGAAGATTTTCTTTAAGAAATCGTTAAATCCCATGTATTCTGTTATTATTGTTGTTGTTTTGTTTTCTATGTATTTTTCTAGATTCTCTAGATATTCTAGATTTTCTAGATGTCTAGTTCGCTTGATTGCTCTTTAGAAGAGCGGGAGGGCGCGGCATGCGCTGGGAGCCCTTATTCGGATGGTCTTGGCGACAGTCGGGGCGATGGTAGTTGCCTCGACGGGCGTATGGATGCGCTCTGCCTTGACCAGCGAAGGAGCAAAGATGATGGCAGGTCCTGGATAGACATCAAAGCGCTTCTGGGGCTGTGGACGGCTGTTGTCGTCGAGCCGCAAATTCCATCCAGGCTGTAGGATGATCACCAAGTCACCGCCTCCGTTCTTGCGGTAGCTGTTGCGGATGCGTTCGATGCGCAGGCTATAGTCTTCGTGCAGCAGCTGTTGGGCGGTGAAGACCTCATCGACACCGCTGAAGAGGGCGACAAACTTGGCGGCCTCGCGGGCCACGTCGTCGATCTGCAGTTGCTTTTGTTCGATGAGTTTATGGTTCAAGTAGATCTGATTGTCGTCGAAACCTTCGATCCACTGTCCTTGTCCATAGAGCGAATTAAGCTGTATGTTGAGAAGGGCTGTGCAGCGGTTGGCATTGAATTCGCCCAGCGAAAGGCCCAATATCTCTTCGGTGTCTTTGCGCGTGTCGCCCGTTCCCATCACGTAGATAAGGGTGTTCCGCAACCCCACCTGCTTGTCGATGAAGTTAAGCAGTTCTTCCAGGGTTTGGTCGAGGCGCAGATAAGTCTCTTCTAGTTCGCAGGGATAGACCTCCTTGGCCACATGCTGATAGGTGCCGGCATAGAAGGTGAGCTGCAACATGTCGGTGCGCGATTCGGCTGTGCCTACTCGTCCACTGTTGATGAAGAGCTGTGCCATCTTGCTTACGGCCTCGTTGATGATGGGCGAGGTCTTGATCCAACTGTACATCACCTGCTTGCTCTCCTGGAACTTATGGGTGAAGTAGGGGTTGCAGGGCTGATAGGGCGAAAGAGCGCAGACACCGTTCTGTGTCAAGAGCTGCGAATCCCAGCCCTTGCTCTCGGCATCGCAGAAGAGGGGATGGTTGTTGTTCTGGTTCGAAACGTAGAACGGGAAGTCCTTATAGTAGGTCGTCGAACACCAGTTGCCCCGTTTGTCATCCACCCAGAATGCTCCGTCCGACGAATGTCCGGCAGTGATGAGTGCCTCCTGCGCATTGGGAGCGATGCTGTAGATCTTGCTGTTATGCATCGAGGCCAGCTTCAGTTCGTCGGCCAATGTGCTGCTCAACAGGGCGCGTGGCGACCAGTATCCGTCGGTCGAATTGCCGATGTACTGGATGTCGAAGAAGATGGGCCGACGGCGCAGAGTTTCCTTGTCGAAGGAAAACTCCCCGCTGATGCCATTTTGGAAAGGATAGCTGCCTGTAGCCAGGACGGCAATGGCTGCAGTGGCATCGGGATGATCGAGCTCGAAGGTTACCTGGTCATAAACTCGTCCTTCCTGCATCAGGCGGCGGAACCCACCTTGCCCGAAACGGTTCTGCAGGATGTCGAGGTAGTCGGTGCGGAGCTGGTCGATGGTGATGCCGACGATGAGTCGGGGCATGACGTGGCTCTCGCTGCTCGCACTGGCGGCAGCGTAGCGCTGGTCAGGCTCAACAGCAACAACTGGCAGCGCATGGAGCGCCGTCAGCAAAAGAACCAGCTGGGTCAATGTCTGTATGTCAGACCTGTGTGAATTCATTTACTATTCAAACCTTTCAAACCACTCGAACCTCTCGAACTTCTCGAACTTCTCGAACCTTATGAAGTGAACCTCATATAGCTGCGAAGCAGCAGGGTGGCCAATAGCAGAAGGAAGGCTGGTGGACAGTATTGTCCGATGATCCAGTCGAAGATTACGTATGCGATGATAAGTGCAAATGTTATGCCAAAATAGATATTGCACCATTTCTTGAGTCCTTTGACCCAAAGCAACCCTGCCACAATGACATGTGTTGGAAGCAGCCAGAAGCAGTTCAGGTTGTTGTCAACGGCTGGATGGAGCGAGAAAAAGTTGAGAAACCACACCACGCATCCCGTAAGCCCTGCTGCCAGGAACAGTACGGTGTCGAAGGTGTTGACCAGCACGGGCACTTGGGCTTGCCTTTTTTTCTGTTCTGCCTCTTTTCTCTTGCGCCATTCCCAAGCCGAGAGGACGAGGGCTAGAATGAGTACGATGCCGAACACGGTGGCTGGTGCTATGCGGTCGGGTGCCGCTATCTTGGCTGCAATGTCGGGTCGCATGGTGAGTATCGTGTCGCTTTCGGTCACGAAGGGTACATGCCAGCGGTTTGAGGCAGTGGCCTTCTCAATCTGCGCATTGGCGACGGCCAGACTTAGGTGTTCGGGCAGGAACATCTGTTCTTCAAACCATGCCCGCTGGTCGGAGCGTGCCGCCACGGCCAAGGCGATACCGAAGTCGAGCCAGTTGTTGCGATGTGTCTTCTCCTGCACCATCTCGCGCAGCGTGATGTTCTTCACCCACGCTGTATCGTAATGAAGTGGTTCGCCCACCGAAGCGTTGATGAGATGGAAAGGGCGAGTGGCGCAGTTATCGAAGAAGTAGGAGTAGCGGTAGGTGCGGTTCTCGGGACGGTAGTTGATCAGCAGACGTCGTAACATCTCCTGTGACTGTGCCGAGTCGAGGCGCAGCCATTGTTCGGTCATGCCCAGTCCGCGATGGTGGTATTCACTGATGAAGTCGCGGGTATAGACAGCCCCCAGTTGGTAGTCGGTCTCACCTTTCACAAAGCGATAGATGAAGTGGGGGGTATTGAACGAAAACACTCCGTAGTGGAAGGTAACGTCCATCTCCGGATTACGCTGGTCCTGTATGCGCAAACCAGTATGCCCGAAACGTTCATACGCATCGGGACCGGGGGAACAGGTCAGCAAACTAATGCGCAAAGAGTCGGAGAAGTCTATTTGCGCACGCGCGGGTAAAAAATAAGTCAGCGTCAGTAACGCTGCCAGGAGAAATTGCTTCATAGACCACATAACGAGACATCCACGTGCAGATGTGTTAGCCCATGGATGCCTCATTTAGTAATGGGGAATGGTGATTAAGGTAAAAGCGGATCAAGCCTTAGCCTTCTCCACCGAAGCCTTACGGAACTCCTTCAGGAGGCCGATGATTGCGAGGGCATTCTTGCGGGCGCGGAGGCCGGCAGCCTTGTTGCCCTTTACTGCCTGTGCGGTAGCGTCAGCAGCGAAGGCGGCTGAAAGTTCATTGATTTTCTGAACCAATTCTTCCATAGTGATGTTTAATTATTAGGGTTGATGTAGTGTCGTTAATAATGGGAAAACCCGGTCTTTGACGATGCAAATGTAATAAGAATATTCGATAACTCACAAACTTTTCGCTAAAAAATTGCACTTTTCACGCTATTTTTTGTAGTTTTAGGCTTTTTTTATACTTTTTAAGGTTCAAAAAGGAACAATTTAGCAAAAAAAAGACTACCTTTGCCGCGGAATTCAATAATTTGACAATAGTCATGCACTACGCTATCATAGCTGCTGGAGAGGGCTCGCGCCTTCGTGACGAAGGGGTCCTCTTGCCTAAACCATTGGTCCCGCTTGGGGGAAAAGCTATGGTGGATAGGCTGATGGATATCATGATGGGTTGCGGAGCCGAGAGCATCTCGATCATCTGCAATTCTCAGATGCATGAGGTACACGAGCATCTGCTGTCCTACCGTGATAGACATCCAGACCTGGTGCTGAATATTGTGGTCGAAAGTACGCCGAGTTCCATGCACAGCCTTGCACGTCTGTCTGCTGTCATTCCAGAGGGCAAGGTATGTGTGACTACCGTCGATACCATCTTTCACGAACGGGAGTTTGCCGCCTATATCCAGGCATTCGAACATAGCCAGGGCGGTCTCTTTGCCGTCACGCCTTTTGTCGATGATGAGCGGCCCCTGTGGGTGGCCTGCTCGAAGGAGGCTGCGGGAACGATTGATGGCCGTGTATGCCCCGCCATCCGAGGATTTTACGATGACGAGGCACAGATGTCCGACGACGAGTGGCATTTCGTAAGCGGTGGAATCTATGGTCTGGAGACGTCCACAGCATGGCCCGTCCTTCGACAGTGTCTTGCCGAAGGGCAATATCGGATGCGCAACTTCCAGCGAGCTCTGGTGAGTGCCGGTGTTCCTCTGTCGGCCTACGTTTTCGGCAAGGTGATGGACATCGACCATGCCGACGATCTTCGGAAGGCCGAGGCGTGGCTCGACTTGTCACGCAAGACGCGTGCCATCCTGGCCGTGCATCGTGCACCAGAATTCTCGCCCAACCTTGCTGTGAGCGATGCAGCCATCCTCCAGCTCGTGTCCTCCAAGCTCGAAGAGGAGGGATTCCGTGTGGAGGAGGTCGATGAAGATACCTTCGGGCGGATGTCCTACAGCGAACTGTGCTCCTACGAACTTGTCATCCACATGATGCGCCGTATGTCGTCGCTTCTCAAGCTGCAACGTCTTGGTCTTCCCGCTATCAATGCACCCCAGGCGGTGCTCACGGTGGCCAAAAGTCGCGAGATGACACTCGAACTGCTCCAGCAGGCGGGTATCGCAGTGCCCCCGTGGTGGGCCTACGAGCCGAGCGACGACCAGATGTTCCAATGCGAACCGCTGCTCCAGCAACTCCTGCCCGGATGGATCAAGGTGATGCGCGAGTGCGGCACACGCCACGACGATGTAACGTGGGTCGAGACACCCCTCGATGCCGATGCGCGGATGATGGAGCTTGCCGCCCAACGTGTGCCCGACATCGTTGTGACACGTCACGTCGAAGGCGACCTGCTCAAGGTCTATGCCGTAATGCCCGATTTCGTCTATGCGTTCTATCCGCAGGAGATGAACTACACCAAGTTTGGCACGGCCGAGCAGCACAACACCGCCTTGGCGCATATCGAATATAGTGACGAGGAGCTTCGTGCCATAGCCGGTGTCATTGCCCGCACCTTTGGCATCGAGATCTTCGGATTCGATGTCGTCATCGAGCCCAGTGGGCATATCGTGGTGATCGACGTCAACGATTGGCCCAGTTTCTCGGCCTATCGTCAGAAGGGAGCTTCAGCCATCGCTGCACTCATCACCGATTCATTGGCCAAAACGAAGTGAGATGACCGAAGCGGACAAGATACAGTATCGGGCCAGCCTCAAGCACCCCGATGTCGAGGAACCCATCGACCTGTGGTTCTACCGTCCCGTGGGTTTCCGCGTGGCACTCTTGGGACGCAGGCTTGGATGGACACCCAACCAGATCACCATTGCCAGCATCTTCCTCGGTATAGGTTGCGGCATCCTCTGCTATCCGCAGGACCTTTGGCTCAACCTTCTGGCCATTGTGCTGCTCATCCTAGCCGACATCGGTGACTCGGCCGACGGACAGCTGGCACGTCTCACCCACCAGTACAGCCAACTGGGACGCATCCTCGATGGAGCGGCGGGCGACTTCTGGTTCGTCGCCATCTATATCGCCATTGCCCTGCGTCTCACGCCCGAATGGGACATCTGGTGTTGGCTCCTGGCCATCGTCACTGGCGCTTGCCACGCACAGCAGGCGGCCATGGCCGACTATTATCGTCAGTTCCACCTCTATTGCGTCAAGGGCAAGCAGGGCTCCGAACTTGACGATGCCAAAGAGGTGGCGCGCCAATACTCCGAGACAAGGTTCTCTGAGAACCCTGTCCTCAAGGTCTTCCTCTGGTTCTATCGCAACTATACGGTAGGGCAGGAGAGGATCACTCCTCAGCTGCAGAAGCTGAGGAAGAAGATTAAGAGGTTTGAGGAGGTTGAAGGGTTTGAGAGGTTTGAAGGGTTTGAAGGGTTCTGGCAACAGTTGCGCGAGCAATCCCTGCCGCTCATGCCTATTGCCAATGCGCTGACGTTCAATTGCCGCGCCATCACCCTGTTCATTGCCCTGATGCTCGGGATGCCCTGGCTCTATTGGGTCGTCGAACTGACCCTCTTCAATGCCCTCTGCCTCTACATGGTTTATAGGCATGAGTCGATGTGTCGGAAGGCTTTGTTTCGACTTGAAGGACTTCATAGCAGATGAGGAAATCTACACGACGTCTGCTCAAAGCAGCGCTTTTTGTCGGCTGCTGTCTCCTGCTGGGATTTATGGTCTGGAAGGCCGGTCCCTTGCAGTTGTGGCACACCCTTTGCTCCATGCCTGGCACCATTGTCCTGTGCATCCTCGTGTGGGCAGTAGGATATTTGCTCAATGCGGCGGCGTTCCGCCATGTCTTGATCGGTTCAGGTGCTCGTCTCAGCTATCTTGCCACGCTGGGTGTAACCATCTCGGGCTACGCGCTCAACTACATCACTCCCTTCGGGCTCCTTGGTGGCGAGCCTTATAGGGTATGGGTGCTCAAACGTACCATGGGCACCGAAAAGGCCACGCAGGGTGTCGTGCTCTATTCGATGATGCACATCGCCTCGCACTTCCTCTTCTGGATCCTGGCCGCATTCGTGGCTTTGGCCACTGCCACCCTCACCCGTGGACAGGATCGCATCGGGTGGGACGAAACACTCTGGGTCGCGGGTTTGATGCTCGCTTGTCTCCTTTTGCTATTCGTGTTCTGGCGACTCTATCGCCGGGGCATTGCACTAAAGTTCATGAGTCGTTGGGTCAACTGGTCTTTGCTCGACCCTTCGCTTCTGCCTTCGGGCCGATTTATTCGTGCCCTTTTGCTCGAACTGTCGAGCCGTCTTGTCAACGTCATTGAATATTGGCTTGTCATGCATGCCCTCGGTTATCCCTCGTTCGGATATTTCGAGGCTCTGCTCGTAGTTGCCTTCAGTTCGCTGTTGGCCAATATTCTGTTCTTTTCACCCATGCAGGTTGGAACGCGCGAAGGAGGTATTCTCCTGGCTCTCCAATATCTGCTCTCTGGTCATCTGTTACCTGTGGCGCTGACGCTCAGTTTTGCCACGCGCATCCGTGAGTTCTTCTGGATTGCTGTCGGACTGGCCATCATGAAACGCAAGTAATACAAATATTATATAATATGAAGGGTTTAATTTTAGATTATGGTGCCACCATTGATAGCGGAGGGAGGCACTGGTCTGAGGTCATTTGGGAGGGCTATTGCCAGGTCTCTCTTCCAGTAACCAAGGAGCATTTCCGCGAGGCATATATCTATGCCGAACGATACGTCCAATTCACACCCGTCATCCAACCCAGCTACAACTTCTTCGAACTGATGCAGGCACGTATCGGCATCCAGATCGATTACCTGATTGGTCAGGGGCTGCTTAACGAGGATATCCTCCAGACTGCACTCAAGATCTTCAGCGAGGGCGAAGTACCCATCATCGACGACATGCGCGAACTCGCACAGCACTTTGTCGATATCATTGCCGGCTATTGCTACGACTATGCACGACGCTGTACGCTCGACAGTATCCCTTTGATCGAGAAGCTATCCGACTGCTATGAGATCGCGCTGGTGTCCAACTTCTACGGCAATCTGGCATCGGTCATCCAGGACTTCGGTTTAGGCCGTTGCTTCCGCGTCGTCATAGATTCGGCTGTGGTGGGTGTACGCAAGCCTGACCCTGCCATCTTCCAACTCGCCATCGACAGGCTTCACCTCGACCCGAAGGACATCACCGTCATCGGCGACAGCTTCAAGAAGGACATCGAACCTGCTCTCGACCTTGGCTGCAATGCCATCTGGCTCCGTGGTTCCAGCTGGGACAATTCCGACAGTACCATCCAGTATGAGCCCACTGTCACGTCCTTGCTCCAGCTCTTCGACATGCTCCAGAAGAATGCCTGATTGCTCTCCGAGCCGCTATCAATCGAATATGTCCGCGCCAATTTTCGGCGCGGACATATTTTTATACCCAAAAGTAGGTATTTTCTCACCAAAATGCATCAAGTTGTCAAAATTATCCTTATCTTTGCAGCGATTATTGAATAATAGCACTGACCAAATAATTATCTGTTAATTGTTAATTATTTATTGTTAATTGATTCTATGACACTAAGGGATTTGAAGATCGGTCATCGCGCCATCGTCACTGTCGTAGGTGGCGAGGGGGCCTTGCGTCAGCACTTCCTCGACATGGGCATCGTCCCAGGCATCGAGGTCACACTCATGAAGTATGCGCCGATGGGCGACCCGATGCAGATCCTGTTGCGCGGCTATCTGCTCACCCTTCGTTTGGCCGACGCTGCCCAGATTGAGATCACCACCGACATCCCCGTCCTGCCTCCCAAGCCACAGCCTCGTGGCGAAGAGATACCTCACCCGGGTCTCGGTGAGCCCGGCCGCTATCATGAGGAAGACCAGCAGCGTCGTAAGGGGATGAAGGGCCATAAAGACACAAAGGAGGAACGTTCTACGCTCACCCTCGCTCTCGCCGGCAACCAGAATTGCGGCAAGACCACGCTCTTCAACCAGCTCACTGGTTCCAACCAGCACGTCGGCAACTTCCCGGGCGTCACTGTCGATCGCAAGACGGGTGTCATCCGTGGCTATCCCGATACCGAGCTCACCGACCTGCCTGGCATCTATTCCCTCTCTCCTTATACGGCCGAAGAGATTGTCTCGCGACGATTTATCCTCGACGAACATCCCTCAGCCATCTTCAACATCGTCGATGCCACCAATATCGAGCGTAACCTCTACCTCACGATGCAGCTCCTCGAGCTCAACACGCCCATGGTGCTTGCCATCAACATGATGGACGAGATGAGAGGCAATGGCGGCTCCATTCGCGTCAACGAGATGGAGGCAGCCTTGGGCATCCCTGTCATCCCTATCTCGGCAGCCAAGAACGAAGGTATCGACGAGCTTATCGAACATGCCGTCCATGTGGCCCGACATCACGAGACGCCCTATCGCCAGGACTTTTGTACGCCCGAGGATCACGGAGGCTCTGTGCACCGCTGTCTCCATGCCGTGATGCACCTCATCGAGCGTCATGCCGAGCGTGCAGGCATTCCCGTGCGTTTCGCGGCCACCAAACTCATCGAAGGCGACCCCATGACCATCGAGGCCATCCAGCTCACCGAGAGCGAGAGCCATGCCATCGAGCACCTTGTGAAGGAGATGGAGCAGAAGCGCGGCATCGACCGAGCAGCAGCCATCGCCGACATGCGCTTCGCGTTCATCAAGGAATTGTGCGACAAGACCGTCGTCAAGCCTCGCCGCAGTCGCGAACAGGTGCGCACCAATGCCATCGATAAGGTTCTGACGGGGCGTTGGACGGCTCTTCCGTCGTTCTTCCTCATCATCGGCTTCATCTTCTACTTCACGTTCTTCTCGGTGGGCGGCTGGATACAGGAGGAGTTTGCTGCCTTGCTCGACTGGGGTGGAGAAGGGCTTGCCAATCTGCTCACCCGTCTCGAAGTGAACCACATCGTCCGCTCGATGGTTGTCGAAGGCGTCTATGCTGGTGTTTCGACGGTGCTCAGCTTCATGCCCGTCATCGTCATCCTGTTCTTCTGGCTCTCCATGCTCGAAGACTCGGGCTATCTGGCCCGTGTGGCCTTCGTGTCCGACAAAATCCTTCGTAAGATTGGTCTTTCGGGTCGAAGCGTCGTCCCGATGCTCATAGGCTTCGGCTGTTCGGTGCCTGCCATCATGTCCACGCGCACCCTGCCCTC
Organism: Bacteroidales bacterium; assembly: GCA_017548545.1. Lineage (GTDB taxonomy): Bacteria > Bacteroidota > Bacteroidia > Bacteroidales > UBA3663 > Liminaster. The sequence goes on from JAFYZW010000083.1 coordinate 88,095, forward strand.
GGCACGCGACCGTAAGCTCACCATCATGCTTACGCCCTTCATGTCGTGTACGGCCAAATATGCTATCTATGGATGGTTCTGCATGCGATTCTTCCCCAGCAATGGCAGTTGGATCATCATCTCGCTCTATGTCCTCGGTGTACTGACGGGCATCGTCGTGGCCCTTATCCTGCGTCGCTTCACGTTCAGTGGCGAACCCGTTCCCTTTGTGTTGGAGCTGCCCAACTATCGTTTGCCGGGTGTGCGCAATACGCTTCGTCTGATGTGGGAGAAGGCCAAGGACTTCATCGAGCGTGCCTTCACCGTCATCTTCCTGGCAGCTATCGTCATCTGGTTCCTACGCAACTTCAACTGGCATCTTTCCATGGTCAATGAGTCGGACAGCATGTTGGCCGACATCTCCGGAATCATAGCTCCGCTCTTTGCACCGCTCGGTCTGGGCGACTGGCGTTGGGTGACGGCCCTCGTATCGGGCTTCATGGCCAAGGAGAGTGTAGTGGGTACCATCGGCGTGCTCTTCCCGGGCGATGTGGGACTGCATGAGATCATGACGCCAGCGCTGGCGTTTGTCTTCCTCGTCTTCAGCCTGCTCTATACGCCATGCGTTGCAGCCATTGCAGCCGTGCGTCGCGAGCTCGGAGGCAAGTGGGCGCTCATCATTGTCGTCCTGCAGTGTGCTGTCGCCTGGTTGGTCGCCTTCCTTGCCCATCTCGTGCTCATGGCCTTCTAATCACCACCATTCTTCGTCCGTAGTCGAAACTTAAGAAATGAACTTTGCAACCATCATTGTCGTATTAATCATTGCCGCAGGTGTCTATTGGTCAGTCACCACCCTGCGTCGCACCGGCGGTCGCCGATGCGATGGCTGCTGCGGTGGTTGTTCCTGCGACGAAGCAAAGACGTGTCCCTCAAAGCAGAAGGCAGTTAAGGCAACCGATCAGGAAACCTAACAATGCACCGAGCCACACGATGGCTTTCAGCTCCTTCTGGGCAATGCTCGTGATGAGCTGTTCGGCTTCCATCATATCCATTTCGTTGATACGGCGCTCGATAATATGACTGATGTCGAGCGCTTCGAGCATCTTGGGCAACTGTTCCTCGATCACCGACTGATAGAGCTGGATGATGGCTCGACGCGTCGAAGCGATTTGTTCGGGTCGGTCCTTGATGAGGTCCTGCATGGGCATTCCCATGACCTGGGCCACGCCCTCGGCCACCAGCCTCACCGTCATCTCGGGCGCTTTCTGTTCCAGCATCTCGTCGATGTTCTTCGCCAGATGGCTCTCGGTCGGCCCCTGCACGAAGCTCAGGACCTTATCCACATGGAACAGTCCAACCACGCCATGCTGCATCTTGTCGAGCGCATGTTCCACGGCGATGTGCGCTATCTGTTTGCCCAAACCAGAATGCACCAGTTTGTCGGCCACCATGATCGATAGTTCCTGTGTGGCATTCTTCTCCAAAGCTACAAGCTCTTCCTCGGCCATATAGTGGCTCAGGTATTCGCGCAAAGGTTCGCGGTCATCGGTCAGCTTGTCCACCAGTTCGTCGAAAGCCACGCCCACCTTGTCGAGCATGTCGTCCGACAACAGCGTTTCCTTCATAACGTCGTGGTTCATCAGGTTGGCGCTGATGGCCTCGCCTATCGATGCGGCTATCCTCCCTTTCTCCTTCGGAATCACTCCTGGCGTGAACCACACTCTTTTACCGAATATATATTTTGCCTTATGTGGCCTGAACAGCATCCGTATGGCGATGTCGTTGGTCACATATCCGATGGCTGCCGCAATCAGCGGCGTGAAGATATAGCTTAGTGCGATCATTATCGTTTTGTTGTTATGTAAGGAACTGTGTGATAAGACTTTTAAGATAATCGGTTGACAGGCCCGAAGGTCCGTGGCGGCTGATTTCCTCGTGTTCGGCGGTCTTCTTTCGTATGACGTATTTACGCTCTTTCCCGTCGATAGTTGCCAAAAGATGGTAATTCCCTTTGAACTGCTGTTCGATGCGGATGTTCTCGATTTTGCGCCCCTGTTCGTCAAAATAGCATTCGATGGCAGTTGATTGGGACAATTTCCATGCTTCAACATTGGCTTTGAGAGTGGTGTCAACAGCTGCTATCCAACGTTCCTGGGCACCATGCTTCTCGGCAAGGTTGCGGAATCCCTGAATGGCCTCCGCTACCTCGCGAATGATGTTTTCGGGTCTGCGTATGCCATTCTCTGCGGCAAGTTGCACGACATCGTCAATCGTGATGTCTGCGAACTTTCCTCGTACCATCAGGCAATGGTGCGTCTCGGGCAGATAGCCTCCGCTATTGAAGATGTAAGTCATATCGTAGGCAGGCGAAAGGCGCCAGTTTCCCTGTTCGTCCATCAGGAAAGAGAAGTTCTTGTTATGGTCGTCGGTATTGTTGGCAAGAATATTGAACACCATACGTCGGAACACCTCTTCGCTGTCCCGTTCGGTGAGACGCATCTTACGGCATACCCACAACAGTTTCTCATAACTGTCAGCTTCTGGATAGAGGGTAGCCAAGGTCTGCATGTGGAGTTTCTTCCCTTGTTCTCGATCAAATCGCTTGGTGACGAAGTGCTTTTCGCCCTCAACGTCTATCAGTCTGCATGGCATCATCTGTATTCCTGCCTTGCAGGCCATTTCATAATATGCCATTTCCAACTCGGCAGTCGAACGTTCGCGAATGCCGAACTTCAATATGCAGTAATCATATCCGACAAGGTCGCTGACTTGTCCGCTGCGAATATCTCCTGTCTCTCGGTTGAAAGCGATGATTGCCTTTGGCTGTCGTCCACCGGCCGAGGTGCCTACAGCCAGCAATGCTTGCATCGTAAGCGACTGCTCAGGGTCGATGTGCGCCTTCTCTCGGTTTGCATAAATCTGATTGGCCAGATCAATCAAGGCTTTCAGATTCAGACTGTCCTTCGACAAGTAATTGGATGTCTCAGGCTGGAACTCGAAGGCACCCATTGCCCTCTTCCCGATGAAGGCGAGTTTGTCAAGGGGCGTAATTTCTCCCAGCCTGATGCCCTGTTGTTGCCTCCATTGTTCGAACAGTTCGTTACCCCATGCATCGGGCAGAGAGTCGGCCAGGAACGGTGGCAGCTTCTGGTAGATCTTCTCCGATGCACCATAGATTGGGCGAAGGCTTTGAGGCAGTTTGATGGACGAATTGAGTGGCGAGATGTCAAGCCCGTTCTCCACCCAGTCGCGACTATATTCGAAGTAAGGCAAGCCTCGACGAAGGTCCATGCTCAACCTGCCCACCTCCCGTCCCCACAACATTACTTTCAGTATACTTGTTGTCATGGCTTGGTCTTATTGAGTGTTTGACTTCTTGGAAGAATGTCTGATGCGTTGAGCTTTCCTTCCATCATCCTTGACAAGGTAGGCCGATTCGGGCAGCTCGGGCATCAGGTCATCAAGGCCGTCGATGCAGCCGATGGCTTTCAGCAAAAGCAGGAAGGTACTGAGCGACATGTTGGGCACGAGGCCGTTCTCGAACTTGTGGATGGTGTTGACCGTGAGTCCCGACTGATCGGCCACGTCACGTTGTGTCATGTTCGAGCGCATACGGTAATCCTTGAATCGAGAGCCCAGCAAACGTACCAGTTCCGGTATCGAAAATTCATAATAATCTGTCATATTTGCACCACGTTATAAATTATACTATCGGATTATTTAAGCCTATTTTTCGTGTCTAACTTGCACGATTGTTGTATTTGCAGCTGCAAATATACGCATAATTTTTGAAATCCAAAACAAATGGCGAAAAAAACACCCGTTGCGAGTGTCTTTTTCGCCATTTGCCGTCATTTTGCCCAAAAACTTATGTCGTCTTGTTCGCATTGACAAGGCGGAGCGAGAAGTACATCGCCACACCCAGTATCACGAACAGTCCGAGCGTTCCGACGAGGAGCGATAGGCTGGAGATGCAGAGCAGTACGTATATGAAGATATAGACCAGCGCCATGAACGAGCAGGCGGCCAATGCCACGTTCCGCTTCTTGATGATCGCATTCAGGTAAACGAAAACCATGCCCAGTATCATCAGCGCCGACACGAGATAGGCCTTCTGGAAGCCTATCCATTCGCTGAACGAAAGCAGCATCAGATAGAAGAGCACCAGCGCCACACCGATAAGTATGTAGTTGAGCAAATTGATCTCGCTGTTGACGCACATCTCCGCTACGAAGACGGCCACCAGCGACAATAGGATGACAAGGAAGGCATATTTCAGCGCACGGTTGATTCGTGTGTATTGCCCGCCTGTGATCAGCAGTTTCGTGCCGATGTGCAGTAATTCGTACGATTGGTCGCGGGAATAGAAGACCTGGTCCACGTCGTTGCGGTTCAGGCTCGAAATCTTCCAGGTCGCCTTGAAGCCTTCGTCGGTCACTTCGCGACTTGAAGGCAGCATGAATCCGATGAAGCTGGGGTCCTTGCAGTTGCCTTGCATCGTGAGGACGGAAACATTGCCGATAGGGGAGAGGTTGAGTTCGTCCGAGCCCTTCAGCTCAGTGGCGATATCGAAGGCGACGGCCTTGTTGCCCACCTGGTCACTCAAATCAATAATCTTGCAGACGAGCTCCTTGTCGTTGTTGAAGATATGTTTCAGATTGGAATTGCCATAGTTGTGGAACGACTGGTTCAGTTCGATAGCCTTGTCCCCGATGTTCACCTTCACAGCCTCCTCGATACCACGTTTGTCGTTGATGGCGATGATAACCTGGGTATTGCTCCAGTCGAAGCGCACGGGTTTCGAACTGCCCGCCATGACGCCCGTTGTCTTCATCTCCTTCAAATTGAACACACCGCTGCCCGACAGCTTGGACCGATAGACCAAAGCATCAAAGATGCCGCGATGCAGTACCTCGCTCTCCACATCCGTCGTCAGCTCGATGCGATCGGGAAGCACATACATGCAGGTGTAAGGCATAACGACGCTTTGAGAGTCTCTGACCACGGGCACGCAGAGGATGGGCCCGACGAAATCCTGTTTCCTGCTCCAGGTTTCAGCTACTTCCGTTTGTGTCTCATCCGACAACTTGATTCGTTCGCCTACGAGACCCATGATGCTGAAACTGATCATCCAGAATATCACTGACATGACAGCGATAAGCAGGCATTTTCTGAGTTTCTTTTCCATAATGATAAGGATTTTTGAAGTTTTTGACGCTGCAAAGATAGGACTATTTTTTTTGAATTACAAGGGTAAACTGTCTCGCGTGTGCAAAATGTACATAAAAATCATTAAATAAAGAAAAAATGTGTCTTAGAGGCGTAGATTTGGCATCAGGATTCTTGTTCAAATGACGGTCTGATGCCTGTTTCTCGCCTTATGTGTGGCTATACGTATCATTTTTTTCTATTTATTTGGCCATATGACATTTTATAACTATCTTTGCGCCCGATTTTTAATTATTCATTATTTTTCTAAACTAAAGACGATATGGACTATCAAGACGATATGGACTATCTAGACGATTATGATTTTTTCTTATTAGAAAACGATTATCCGGACCGATTATTATATGAAACAAGACGTTTGTTAACCAATTTTTTATGTGATTATGATCGTGAGAGATCCTACAATATTTATAATCTCCGCGTATTCTCAGAATATATTAGAATCTGTCGGAGCTTCGAAGAAGAAACCAAGGGCATAGATATCTCAAAACTTGATATTGAGTATTATTTTCTTTTAAAAAGAGCCTTTGATGACTTCTCTGCTGCAACCATATGCATTTCAAATATTCTTAGGTATTTAAGGAATAATTATAAACACTGGGATTTCGATATTGTTGACGACAATCTCGACTACTTGCAGTCGTATAGTGGTGACGAGACGGTCTTTGTTAAGCAAAAGGCCATTCTGGAATCGACTGAAGTTATGAAGTCGAGTATCAATAATTTAATTGATGCCACTATCGATTTGTTTGAATCCATGCGTGCGGTTGTTGACAATAATCTATCCCATATTCGAGAAGGACTCAAGTCCAATGAAGAGTTTAAGGTGTTCATCCTCGAGAATTATCGCCGTTATGCTGCCAGTTCGTGTAATGGCTTGAAGCATTCGCTTGAAAAATATGCAAAGAAACTCAAGGCTAACCGACTGGAGCCGCTTTCCCGGATCCATTGGGCAAAACTGGCCGACCTTGACGATGAGATAGATAAAAAGATTGCCGATGGAGAAGAAGTCGACTACAATGCCTGTAGGGATTATTATGAAAGTAGCGAACTGAGACAGTTCAAATGGAGCAAAGAACTACTAACCTTGTTGAGAAAATACTCTAATCCAGAGGAGCTTTTCGATTGGAATATGTTGTTTCGTAATTGTTTTAATTTGAGCCGTGTTTTAAACGAAAACAATGTCTATTTCTTCTTCAATCGAGTCCACAGGGAGAACCTGATCAAGTGTGAATTGTATGATGGCTTGGCGGAGCAATATCATCAGTTCCTCTATGGATCGGATGAAAAAGATGAGGCAACAGAAGCTGCTCCTCAGGTGCCTGCTAAAACAAATACAGAATCATCTGCTGCGTCTGACGGATCCATCAACAAGAGAATCGATGTGGCCAAGCTGATTGGATTCATCAGGAGTTATACCGATGGTCAATACAAATCGAACTACTTCAACAAGAAGAGTTACTGGCTGTCGATTTACATCGTATTGCGGCAGAACTTGGAACAGTTGGATGGCTCGCCCATTTTTCTTCCTGCATCAAGACCAAAGTTCGTCGAGTGGGTGAATGCCAACATCAAACCAGATAGTGTGCCTTGTGAAAAAGGATCTTTGGATACTCCACCCAGTTATTTTCGTAACGAGAAGAACTATCCCTGGGACATCAATGGTTTCTACAAAGCAGGCTTTGCACAGGAAAAGACCTTCAACGGTTACTCGATGGTGGCCGATTATTTTCAGAAGAACTTGATCGAGAATCTTCAGGATTTCATGATTCCTGCCGATAAAGGAAGCGAAACTTATTAAGTTCTTTAGTTTCGAAACGTAACTTCTTTAGTTTTGCATTTAGTTTTGTCTTTTTCGTTCTAAAACTTGCTAATATCTGAAATTTTTTGTATATATTTGCATCGCAGTCCGGAACATTCTGGGCTGCGATTTTTTTGTAATAAATTATTAACAATTTAACAACAAAAACTATGGATTTCTTTATTCATTCTACTAAAGCAAGTGATTCTGCAAAGCTGCAGAAATTGCAGAAGGATTACAAGTTGGCGGGACTCGGCTTTTACTGGAAGGTAGTCGAGCTGTTGATGTTATGCCCCATCAAGGTACATTTCAATAGCATCTTGACTTTGAGAGAACCTCCTATCAGTTTCAACGTGGTCAAGGCAATCATCAACGATTATGATCTCTTTAATGTCGATGAAAACAACTATGTCACCTTGAAGGTCGACAAAGGGAATGGCATCGGAGAAAAATCGCTCGAAAGTTACCTCTCTTTTTTTTGTTCTTCCTCGCGCGCCTCAGATGCGTCACATACGTCACGTGCGTCATCACACGCGTCATCAGGCGCGTCATCAGATGCGTGTACACCCGCCCGTTCCTCTTTTAAAGAAAAAAAAGATAATAAAATTAATGACTCTTTAGTCATAAATAAAATTGAGAGAAAGGAAGATGAAGGCACACAAAGCGACGTTTCTCGCTACACAGAGGCTCTTTGTAAAAATAGGCCAGACATAGCAGAAGAAGTGATGTTTGAATCGTTTTTGAAAAAGAACTGCCCCCATTTATCTGAAATGGAACAACCACTGACAATGACAGAATATGGCTGGCTTAAGAAATCATATACAGATGCGCAGATTCAAGATGTTTTGCTCGATATGGAAAACGATACGAATGTTGTTCGAAGTAAGCGAAGTGCATATCATACGGCTTTATCTTGGCTCAGAAAAAGGCATGGGGATCAGTCTCATTCTGCCCATTATGCATCTAACAATTATTTTCCCTATTGATAAACTTCAATTTTTGCTGTTAAAAACTAATGAAACACATTGTAGAAAACGTGGAAGAGATGTACCACGCAAAAGAACCTTTTGGCGAAGTGATTGTCGATGAAGTGCTGAATATCTTTCGGCATTACAAGTTGATTTATCCCGAGGATGTCGCACTGCTGATGGATGTGAAGGTGCGAGACCTTCGTTCTGCATGGTTTATGCTGACCGGAACACGTCTCATCGACGTGATCACCGAATGGCGACTGAGGCAGGCCCAGGACGTTATCCGAGAGAGGATAAACAACCTTCCTATGGATAAACGAGGGAAGCAAACCATCAAGAAATTGCTTTCAGAGGTGGCAAATCGTTGTGGATGGCGAACCGAAAGGGTGATGTCGCATGTCTTCGAACGCTATTGTGGTTGCTCAGCCATAGAATGGGTGGATAAAGCACTCTCACGGCCGTCAGAGTGCTTGCCACAACAGAAGTAGCATTCTGACGGCCGACAAAATGCTTTCTCCAATCGGATAAAGCACTCTCACGGCCGTCATAATGCTTGCCACAACAAAAGTAGCACTCTGTCGGCCGACAGAGTACTCGCTCCAATCGGAAATAGCATTCTCACGGCCGACATAATGCTTGCGGCAAAAGAAGTAGCACTCCAACGGCCGACAAAGTACTCGCTCCAATCGAAAGTAGCACTCTGACGGCCGACATAATGCTCTCTCCAATCGGAAACAGCACTCCCACGGCCGACATAATGCTTCCCACAAAAGAAGTAGCATTCTGACGGCCGACATAGTACTATCTGCGATAGAAGAGTGTAAATCATCTTCGAAAAAGATCGTATTCCCATATTCAGAGCCTCTTAAACGCGAAAAAATGGTACTTTCCCATACAAAAGGCTCATAATCGGGAATTATTCCGTAATAATTGGGGATAAAAACAGGACTTTTTCCGAAAATGGGTGTAAAGTCGCCCTTTTCTTGGATATATGAAATCTTTTTCGTATCTTTGCGGCAGAAAACCTGATAATCGAAAAGAAAGATGAGAAAGCCGTTCTTATTATTGACCTTGTTCGTGGGGCTCGTATGGCTTGGAGGGAGCATGGAGGCTCGTGCCAATGACAGCAGCGAGATGCCAAAGCACCGCGTGATTATCCTGACTGATGCGGAGAATGAGCCTGATGATACGGAGTCGCTTGTCCGACTGATGCTCTACACCAATCGGATTGACGTGCGCGGACTGATTGCCACCACATCGACCCACATGAGGAACCGCATCGCTCCCGAGTCCATCCATCGTGTGATTGATGCCTACGGACAAGTGCGCAGTAACCTGCTGAAGCATGAGGCGGGATTTCCCGAGGCCGACGCATTGCACGCGCTCGTGAAGAGAGGCTCGACGTTCTATGGCATGAATGGAGTGGGGAAGGGCAAGAACTCGGAAGGCTCCGACTGGATTGTCGGCGAACTGCTGCGCACCGATGACGACAGGCCGCTGTGGGTTTGCGCATGGGGTGGAGCCAATGTGCTGGCTCAGGCGCTCTATCAGCTGAGGGCAACGCAGTCGGCAGCCAATCTGGAGCGACTTGTCGGCAAGCTGCGCGTCTATACCATCTCCGATCAGGACGACACGGGCACCTGGATGCGCCGTGAGTTCCCCAAACTGTTCTACATCGTCAGCCCGGGTGGCTATGGCAATGCCACATGGACGGGCATGATGCAGGTGGCCGAGGGTGCCGACAACGAGAAGGTGTCGAACCGATGGCTTGCCGAAAACATCCAGCAGGGACATGGCCCGCTCGGGGCTTGTTATCCCGACGTGGCCTACGGCATGGAGGGCGATACGCCGTCGTGGCTCAATCTGATTCCCAACGGCCTGAATGAGCCGGAGCATCCCGACTGGGGCGGATGGGGTGGACGATACGCGTTCTACAAGCCACGTCGCGAGGATTGCGACCCCACGGGCTTCAATGGTTCCATCCCGATTGAGGAGGAGACTCGTGCCATTTGGACGAATGCTGTCGATCGTTATACACCTTACAAATTCAATGAATATGGTTGTGCCGTGCGAAGTGACACTGCCACCTACAGCACTCCACAGGCTAGCGTATGGCGTTGGCGCAGCGAGGTGCAGAACGACTTTGCCGCACGCATGGACTGGTGTACCAAGGATTATGCCGAAGCCAATCATGCTCCCGTGGCCATGGCACGACTGATGACGGAGGTGGCGGGCTACGGCGAGGACAACAATGCGCCTCGCGAAATAACCAACATGACGGTGAAGGGTGGCGATACGTTCATGCTCGATGCCACGGGTTCGAGCGATCCCGATGGCGACAACCTGAGCTACCTGTGGTTCCAGTACCCGGAAGCGGGGAGCCTGAAACAGATTGTCCCCATCCTAGGTTCACCCAACATCTACCATGTGAAGGTGCAGGCTCCGAAGGTCGAGAAACCCGAGACCTTGCATTTCATCCTAAAGGTGACCGACAAGGGCACGCCTGCCCTCACAAGTTATCGCCGCGTCGTGGTTACTGTAATCAAATAACAGAACTAATTAACAATTAATAATTAACAAATAACATCTTTTTTCTTATTCAAAATTTACTTACAATGAAAAAGAGTTTGTTTATTAGTGCAGTAGTAATGTTGCTTGGGTTGACAGCCTGCAACAAGCAGCAGAGTGTGCCAGAGACACCCCAAGGTCCAGCGTTTGATGAAGTGCTTATGACGCGCCGTAGCATCCGTAGCTACGATGCCACCAAGACCATTAGCAAGGAAGAGGTGCGCCAGTTGTTGGCCGCCGTGCAGGAAGCTCCCTCATGGGCCAATCAGCAGCCTACGAAGTATTATGTTGCCATCAGCCCTGAGAAGCTGGAGGCTGTGCAGAATGCTATCTATGGGAACAAGGAACGTGTGGCAGGTGCGCCTGTGCTCATCGTCTCGACCTACGAACGTGGTAAGTCGGGCTTCTTCCGTGGACAGCCCACCAACGAGATTGGCGATGGTTGGGGTGCCTATGACAATGGTTTGAGCAACTGCTACCTCGTTCTCAAGGCTCGTGCCATGGGCTTCGACACCCTCATCATGGGTATGCGCGACGGTGATGCTCTTCGCTCCATCTTCAATATCCCTGCCGAGGAGACGGTGATGGCTGTCATCTCGCTGGGTTATCGCAATCAGGAGCCTAACCAGCCTGAGCATAGGCCGCTTGACGAAGTCGTCAAGTTCTTCTGATAAAAAAACAAGCCGTGCGGAGTGAAAAGCTTCGCACGGCTTGCTGTATCAGGGGGGTGATGTCAGTTGAGGATGGCGACCTGGTCGATCTTGAGGTTCTGAATCTGCAGCTCGATGAGCTTGTAGCGGGAGTCGAGGTCGAGATCGGCAGGACGTGAGCTGAAGTAGCGTTGGTAGGTGTCGCGCCAAACGTTGCGGTCGGCCTGCGAGTCGGTGTGGATGAAAACCATTTTCTCGAGGGTCTCGTCGAGGGTGACGCCCGTCTGGACAATGTGCAGGAAGCAGTCGCTGCGTTTGTCGAGCAAAGGCATGAGCTGCGCCACGTCGCTGGCCTTGTCGCTGAGATACGGATAACGCGTCTTGTCGGTGAGATATTCAACCATCGAGAAGCCCGAGTAGGCCTTGCGCAACTGAGTGATGACCTTGTCGCGTATCTGAATCTTGAACTGCAGGATGTCGTCCTGCGACATCTTGTAGCTATCGACGAGGTCATAGAGGTGGAGGCCTCCGGTGATATCCTGCTTATGCTTGTCGAAGAAGGTGTCGAGCACGGCATTGTCGAGCAGTTGGATACATGGGGTGCGCGAAGGTACGGTCATCTGCTTGAGCGTCTGCTGTTCCTCTTGGCTCCACTTGCCGAGGTCGGAGACGTAATCGGCCAGGGCGTGATACTTGTTGATGAGCTTGATCTTGATGTCGGTGAGGCTCGATACGACCATGCCGGCCAGATGGAGGCGCAGGTGCTTCTCGGCCTTTTCCTGTTCGGCATGGGCAATCCTGGACTTGATGACGGCCGCTTCCTCGTCAAGACTTTCCTTGAGCTTGATGAGCCGATGGTGGGCATACCAAACGCCGAGGATGTAGAGGAGGATGAGGACCGCGGTGAAGACCGAAGTGATGGTAGCCATCTTGGTGAGGTCGAGGTAGAACAGGAGCCATACATCGAGCAGAAAGATGAGGATGCAGATGGCTCCCCAGAAGAGCCATTTGCGACGGACACGCTTGAACTCCTTGATGGCCTTTGGTCGTGTCTCGGAGACGAATGTCTGATAAGCGTCCTTCTGTGTGGCTATCTCGCTTTCGAGACGTGCGACGGACTGCTGGAAGATCTGGTCACGCTTGGAGGGGTTGGAAAGGGTCTGCAGCAGCTGTTCGTAGGAGAATCGGAGCGATGTGTAGCGTGCAGTGTCCTGTTTGAGCAGGCGCGTCTCCGAATCGATGAGGATGTGCAGGATGGAAGCGCGGATGTTGTCGTCGGTGAGGTTGAACGAGACGGTCTTGCGCTTGTCGATGCCCGATACCTTGACCTTCTCGGTGACTTCGACATCGGTGATGATGCAGGCCTGGTTGCAAAGGGCGGGGTCGTCGATGTAGGAGAAGGGGATGTAGCAATAACCCTTGTCGCCAAAGCTGGTGCCCCACGAGTTGCGGACGATATAGACCTTGTCGTCTTCGCTGAATCCGCAAATCACGAGGGCATGGTTGCCTTCGTCATGGTCCTTGATCTGCTGGTCGGTGGGACGATAGATAAAGCCGTTACCATCGGCCTGGAACGAGTCGAAGATGCGGAGCGAGATGGCGACTGGGTAGCCTTCGGAGAGGGCTGAGGTGAGCGCTTCGTGGGCAATCTCGACGTTCTTGACCGTCTTGACCAGACGCGTCTTGCCATCCTCGTAGGCTTCGGGAGAGGGCTTGATAAGGTTTTCGCCATAGGGGCAGAGGTCTTCGCTACAGATGCCCAATGCCGACATGGCGCTGACGGCTTCGAAGAAAGAGATGCCTTCCTTGAGCTTGTCCTTCCAATTCACGCCACCCGTATCGACCGCATTGTAGAAGACGAACATCTCGCTGAGGTCGGGGTTGGAGGGATTGGCCTTCTTCATGATGTATTCGAAGATGGAAACCATGGAGAATGCCGAGCAGGTGCCGAGGGTGCCCTGGTTCTTGGGTATCGTGAAGTTGGAACGCAGATCTACGCTGCGCTCGTTGGTCTGTCGGGGCACGTATGTTTCCTCAAATAGACGCACTTCGCGGTCGGTGGGCATCAGGCGGAAGATTTGCCCTTCGAAGTTGAAGCCGCCATCGGAAAGGCGTTTCTTCGAGTCTTCGACGGCCTTGACCTGTACCTTGATGGCATCGAGTTCCTCCTGCTTCTTGCGGATGAAGGCGGTTCGCTGGCGTATTTGTGCGCGAAGCAGCTTCATCTCGTCGAGGGGCAGATAGACGTGCTCGTTGATGTCGGTCGGGGTGGTCAGGACTCCGCGATGCACGCGACGCGGCTGGTCGGCGGTAGCTTCCTCGATATGGACCTGCTTGTTGTCTTCGGTGATGAAGAGGTTGATGGTCTCGGCATCGCAGTCGTCGAGGGTAAGCTGTTCCTTGTGGTACTGTATGCCCTGCAAGAGGGCATCATCCTCGCCGAGCAGTTGCGCCATGATGGCCTGCTTGTGGGGGAGGGAAAGACGTTCGTCGTTGATGAACGACTGCATGTCGTTGATCGAAGCATCGATGCGCTGCTGCAATTCCTTTTCGAGTTGCTGCATCTCGCTGAGCGACAAGGCTCCACGGGCGTTGGCTTCGGCAATCTTCGGATCGACACGGTCGTGCACGAAGTCCTTGTAGAGCTGCACATGACGGCTGAGGAGGCGCAGGGCGGTATCGGAGGCCTCGTTGACGTTGATCTTCGTCTCTTCGACACGTTCGCGTCCCAATACCTCAAGATAGGCGTTGTGGAGCAGGTAATCGACGAAGTAAATCTTGTCGAAGGCAAGCATCGAGATGCCGAAGGTGGTCACGTCGATGTCGTTGCCGAGCTGGTTGGCGGGGAAGATGGCTGGATAATGTTCGACGGCAAGGAGCGCGAATTCGCCCAGGATGCGCAGCAATCCCTCACGGTCGAGGTTGAGCGCGAGGCCCTGCGTATTGGAGTCCTCGAAGAGCAGGAGACGGTGCACGTCGGCATGTGCGATAACCTCGCGTGCCACCTTGCGACAGGTGTCGCTGTGCTGCTCCATCAGGTCGGGAAGCTTTGCCTTGGCATCCTCGCCGGTGACAAGGAGCGGTGCCAGCACGGCAGGCAATCCCATCACGTCGATGAGATAGGGTTTGCCCGACTTGCGGATGGCGGCGATGAGCTGGAGGGCGATGGACCAACAGTGTTCGTCATAGAGGGGCAGGTAGAGGCAGAGGTTGAGCATGCCCGTCTCGCCCGGGTTGTCGATGGTGACGGTGCGATTGAAGAGCTCGACGAAGTATTGTTGCAGCTGTGCGGCATTGGTGAGCGTCGGGCTCGGGTCGGCCTCGACATGGTAGCGGTAGCTGATGCCCGAGGTGAAGGTGGTCTCGACTTCGATGGGCTTCTGGACGAGCTTCTGAATCCGCAAACCGCCATCGGCATCGGCCGTGTCGCACGAGAATATCTGCAGATAGTCGCAGGCATCGCCGGCACCGTACATCAGGGTGTACTGCTTGAGGAAGGGAGCCGCTTCGGTGAGCTCCCTTCCGATAAGCAGGTGTGCCGTATGTCGCATTTTGCTGTTCATCAGAGTTCCTTTTTGACAAAGCTGATTTCCTCGGTGATCAATTGGCGGATGGGTTCATAGCCTTTGGCCGTGATCTGCTTCTTGTCCATGTTGATCTGGGAATACTTCTCGAAATAGTTTTCCTTGACATCCTGCAGGAGCTTGTCCATATACTCGCTGCCGTTCTTCTTGCCAATCTCCTCGATGAGTGCCTCGTACTCGTCGTGGATGGTTTCGATGTGGCGCTTGAACTCCTGGTAGGCCTCGTCGCGGTACTCGCTGAGTTCCATCCAATAGTCGAAGAGCGGATCGCCCTCCTCGGTGTTCTGGTACTGGTAGTGACCGTCCTCGTTCTTGATGAGACCGAAGATAAGACCTTGTATCCACAGGCCCAACGAATCGTCGGCCTTCGGCGTGGGTTCGATGCGATAATCCTCGCGGATCATGCGGTTGAGCATGTTCTGGTCGAGGTGGCAGCTGACGGTCGAGCGGTCGTACTTGGGCTTGTAGCTCTGCAACGTGGCGATGTGGAAGGCGGGGAAGACGCCGAACTGACGATAGATGATCACACGGTCGGTGGTGCCGAGGTTGGCGAAATCGACGGTGGCCACGGGGTTCTCGATCTTCTTCTTGAAGTAGTCATCCTTGAAGAGACGTGAGTTGAGCTTGTCGGGCACGCCGATGTAGTAGGAGTCGGTGGGAGCCACCATCGGGCGGTGTCCGCGATCGTCATACTGGATAAGCGGCTTGGACTTGTTGATGGCCATGCGAACGACGTGTTCGAAAGCTGCGGGACTCATCTTGTCGAGCACATTGTCGATGGTCATGCCCTCCCAGACGGAAGCGGCCTTGAGACGCGATGCGAAGTCGGTGAGCTTGCGTAGCACGTCTTCGCTGTGCATGGTGTCGAGGCTGAAGAGCTTGTCGCCCTCGAACTCCTTGAGCAGGTCGGTGATGAGCAGGTCGTTGTCGTTGACTGCCACATCGCCCACGAACTCCTTGGCGAGGTCGATCTGGAAGATCTGCGTCTCGCGGTTGACCTGATTGACGATGCGCGAGATGGCGTTGGTGCACTCGTCGTTGACGTTGGAGAGCAGGCGCTTGATGTTCTGTATCTTGGTATATTGGTCAACCAGTTCGTTCTGCAGGCTGGTGAAGAACGAGATGGCGAACGAGTGGCGCAGCAGGTCGCGCTTGTTGCGGGTGAGGTTGGCCACGCAGCTCAGCACATCGTCGGCATATTCCTGCTGACGCGAACGTGTCTTGAAGAACTTGGAGCTGTAGTCGGTGAGGTCCTGGATGGCGTTGTCGAGGGCGGAGACGAGCAACGGCTGCTGGTCGGTGAGGTCCTTGTACTCCTTGTTCATCTCGTCGAAGAAGATGTTGACCTGCGACTGGATGCCAAGCACCACGGCTTCGGCGGCACCGATGCCGCACTCCTGGTTGATGGTCTTGACAAGGAGCTTGTGGAGCTCGTCGAAGACGCGTTCCTTGAGCTGGCGGAGCTTGCCGTCGATATTCTCCTGACCCTTCATGCCCGAACCGTTGAGGTAGTCCTGCACTTCAGCGTTGGCGCTGTCCTTGTTGTCGATCTCGGAGAGCTGGAAGGGCGGGTTGATGTCGAGCAGGTAGTCGATCACATCGTCGTGTTCGCCACCGCCATTCTCGCGGATCTTAACAGTGTCGGAGTCGATCCAACCATTGACAATGGAATCGCTATCGACACAGCTGTTGAACAAGCGTTCGATAAGACGCTTGACGGCCTTGTAGGCGTAGAGCGAACGCAGTTCGGAGCCCTTGAAGAGTATCTCGCAGACACCCATGCCGGCGCACCAGGCACGCTTGCCTTCGACATCCATTGTGCCGGCAGCAATCATCTTCTGCACATTGTCGCTCACCGAAGCCGAGGCACTGGAGAGTTCTCCGGCCGATGTGACAAGCGCAAGGCTGATCATGTCGGTGAGCTGATCGACGTGGTTGTAGATATCGCCATTGGAGTTGCGGTTGTCGATGAAATAGACGGTATCGAACGGGTTCTGGCTGGTTTCGAGAACGGGTGTTGACACGTAGTCGAAGGTCACGGGTTTGCTGTCCATCTGCAGGTGCATGAGCCAGTCGAGGTCGAGGATGGCGCCGTAGGCATTGGGTTTGACGCGCGCCATGGCAGCATTGCCGTTGCCCATGCTTTCGAAGACGTCGGGGAGCACGGCGTAGCCCGTCAGCTTGCGGTTGGGAGCCAACTGACGCACCAGGTAAGCTGCATCGATGAACGTGCCGCAACCTGTACCGCCGCAGACCGAGAAGATCATGTGAATCTCGACGTTGCTTGCAGCAAGCTCGTAACGCGGGTTGTTGGAGATCTGTGCATCGGCGATGCGGTCGAGGACATTCTTGACCTGGGTCTGCATCTTCTGATAGTTATAGGTGATGGCGAAACGACCATTGGAGCGAACCTGGCCTGCACCGAGCATCATCGACTGGAGTGCGAAGATGTTCTTTTCGGCGAGCCACGTGAAGTGGTTGCGATTCACCTCGTAGAATGAGCGCGGATCCATCACCTGCAGCGAAAGCTGCTCGTAAGGCTCAAGACGGATCTTGCCCATCTTCGAGTCGATTTCCTTCTTGAAGGCGCCTCCGTCGGTATCTACACCGAGGAAGCCGATCATGGGTGGCAGTTCGCCGTAGGTTTCGATAAAGAGTTTCTTGGCATTGAGCAATGCGTTCATGCCGGTTCCACCTAAGCCGATGTAAAGGCTGCGTTTGATTTTTGTTGCCATAATATGATGTTTTTTAATGATTTTGTCGAAGGATTATTTCTTGAGGGTGATCTTGATCTTTTTGCCTGTAGCGAGGCTCTTCATCTCGACGGGTGTCAATGCCTCGATGGTGTTGCCTGGAGGATTCATGGCATAGCCCGAAACGCCGAGGGCGCGGACACGTGTCTTCTTGGAGCCCGGGACAAGCGACCACTCCTTGTCCCAGAAGTCTTCGGTGATGTATTTCACTTCGCCCGTGAAGATGCGGTTGAGCAGGTTCTGCTGGCGACGTCGGTTGCTAAATACCACACGGCGACAGCCCTTGATGCGCGGATTCTTATAGATGGGCTGGCACTCCATCTGGATGCTGCTGAGTCGTATGGTGGGGTAGAGCAGCGGACGCATGATGAGGAACCAGACGATGAGCAGCGCGAGGATGATGGCGCAGATGATGATGACGGCCCACTTGAGCGGATTCATATCGACGTCGTAGCTGGAGCGCAGGGTGAGCTGATAGTCGGATACGGGTTCGCCGTTGATGTTCTCGAGGTTACGTTTCGAACTCGGCACAGAGATGAGCTGGTAGTAGTGCTTGCCCTCGCGGCTGTCGGTGTTGGGGATGATGCTCAACACGGCGGGTTGACCGGGGTCGATGTTGAGATTGCCATCGGAAGGCTCGCCGTTGAAGAGCAACTGACATTGCTGGCCCAGAGGTTTGTCCTTGTCGGTCGTTGTCTCGGAGAAGCGCAGCTGGATATGTGCACCCATCTTGCTCGCCGACTCGTTGAACTGCGGATTGAGGTCGAATGTGAGGGTGTCCTGGGCTTTGGCATCGCTCCACCAGAAGCTATCGTACCACTCTGCTTCGCCGAGGTCAATCTCCTCGGTAGGGAGGAGGAGCGAACGCTCGGCGATATTCTTGACATGGAGGATGAGGTCGGGATTGAGGATATCGATCTCGTCGCTGGTCACCTTGATGGGCACATCGAACGACTGGGGCATCTGGCTGATGCCGACATTGGGAGTGAAGTGGAAGGTGGCACGTCCCTGCTGGATAATGCCGCCTGCAAGCGTGACTCCGATGGATGAATCGGCCGACTGAGCGCTGGCCTTGAAATTGCCTTCGGCCGAGAAAGGCAGGATGGCATCGTGCGGGTCGAGGGTGTTGTAGTTCATCTCTGTCTTGTCGAAGCTGCCAAACGGGTTCTGAATGCCATTGACGGTCTTGAACTTGGGACAATGTTCGACAGCCGTACGGATACGGTCGTCGATGGCTTCGTTGGAGAGAGCTACGTAATAACCCTGCGAATTGCCCGCGCGTTCGCACCATTGCCGGATACGCTTGCAGACGTTCTCGGTACCGTCGGGGCTGGGGTTCTTGTTGTCCTTGCCGTCGGTTAGCAGGTAGATGTAGTTGTCCTTATTGGGATCAATGTAGCTTTGGGCATGGTCCCATGCCTGGCAGATATTGGTGCCTGTCAGTGCATCGGGATAGCGATAGACCTCCTTCTTAAACTTCGCCCAGTCGAAGTCCTTCTTGAGCTCGTGTTTCACCGACTTGCCATAGACGGTGCCCTGGAAGGGAACGATGGTCACCATCGTGTTGTCTGACAGACGGGCAATATCCTTCTCAAGATAGTCGAGTGTGGCATCCCAGATGTGATATTCGGTCACCATTGAACGTGAACAATCCAGGATGTAGATATAGTTGCGTTCCCTTTGTGCCCAAAGGGAAGAGACGCAAGACATGAGTAAGGCGAGGACGAGAAATCGAGTCACCAGAGACTTTTGTTTCTTCATAGGTTTTTCCTTAGTTTTGGTATAGACTTATACCTTACGATTGTATAATAATATCGGCGCAAATATAGTCAATTTTGCAATATCTCGGACAGTTTACATTGTTTTTTTGATGAAATCAACCTTGAAAATGTCAGTTTGACTCGGAAACTGGGAAAATTGACACATCTTTTTTGCTGGGACAAAGATAATG
This sequence comes from Bacteroidales bacterium, assembly GCA_017548545.1. Classification (GTDB taxonomy): domain Bacteria; phylum Bacteroidota; class Bacteroidia; order Bacteroidales; family UBA3663; genus Liminaster. Next base: position 107,581 of record JAFYZW010000083.1, read on the forward strand.
AGTTTCGGAGATTAATCGGTGATTTTGACAATGTTGTCGGTATAGAATGAGAAAAAACGGCGGGAAATAGAAAAAAAAGAGGCGGATTCTTGGAGATTCGCGCGAATTGTTTTAACTTTGCACCGAAAAATAATATCTATGGAGGAACAAGCAAACAAATATACCAAATGGGTGGCTTGCTGGGGCAACGCCACGTCGATCTCCGACCGAAAGATGTCGGTGTATGCACGGGATATCACACTCAGGTACCCTATCAGGATGTGCTTCAGCGGCAGCAAGCTGCGTTTCCGCTTCTCGAACCTGACGGGCACCGAAGAGGTGACGCTCACCAAGGTGCGTGTGGCGAAAGTGGTGGAGCATTATCGTCCTGTGGCCATCACCTTCGATGGGGCCCGACGTATCCACATTGCACCTGGTAAGGAAGTTGAGAGCGATGAGATACCTTTGGAAATAAATGCAGGTGATGCTATCGAGGTGAGCATTTATCTGGGCAGCTATACGCAGATGAATGCCGGTACGTTGGTGACAGGACCACTTTCGAAGGGCAAGTTCTCGTACGGTGATTATGCCGATGCCAAGGTGTTGCCGCTTGACTTAACCAGGAACACCAATTGGTTCTATTTCCTCAACACTATCGACATTCTGACCGAGGAGAAGAATCATGCCCTGGTGTGCTATGGCGATTCGATTACAGCGCAAAGCTGGCCCGATTATCTGGCGAACCGTGCTTGGAAGGAAGGATTACACGATGTGGCGATCATCCGACGCGCGGTGAGCGGAACACGCATCCTGCGCCAATACAATTGCATCACCTATCAGGCATACGGATTGAAGGGCGAGACGCGCTTCCCGATCGAGATGAATGTGGCGGGTGCGCGCGATGTGATCATCCAGCATGGCATCAATGACATCATCCATCCGGTGGGTGTCGATGTCAATCCGTTCCGTCCCATGAGCGATATGCCTACGACCGAAGACCTCATCGAAGGTATGAAGAAGTTCTATATCGAGCACGCCCGCCAGTTGGGCCTTCGTGTGTGGAGCGGCACACTGCTGCCTATCTGGAACTGGAGGACATACGCCGAGTTCCGCGACCAGATACGTCGTGAGTTCAATGAGTGGCTGCGCACTTCACCCGACTTTGATGGCTGCATCGACTTCGATCAGGCCGTGAGAGACCCAGAGCGACCCCTGGCTTTCGCTCCTGGCTGCGATTCGGGCGACCATCTGCATCCGAGTGAGCGGGCTTATGAGGCGATGGCCAACTGTGTGCCTTTGAAGCTATTAACTTAAATTTCTAAATAATTATGAACAAAATGATTAAACGAGCACTACTGCTTGGCCTATGTGGAGGAATGATGGCCAGCTGCAATTCGAGGAAGGCGCAGTCTAACAAGACGGAAAGCAACACCGATGGTCGCAGGTATGTGAATTATGACGAGCGTACGGGCGACGAGGCCGTCGTCTATTTCACCCGAGACCTAAGTGCCAATGGTCTGATTGCCGCATACGAAAAGGTGAACCAGAACATCGTGGGCAAGGTGGCAGTGAAACTGCATACCGGTGAACAGAACGGCCCCAACATCCTGCCTCGTGAATGGGTGAAAGCCCTATTTGAAAAGGATCTGAAGGATGCCATCATCGTGGAGACCAACACCTATTACGAGGGTGATCGCTATACCACCGAGAAACATCGTGAGACCCTGAAGGTGAATGGTTGGACCTTCTGCCCTGTCGATATCCTGGACGAGGATGGTACTGCCATGCTGCCAGTCAAGGGTGGCAAGTGGTTCAAGGAGATGTCGGTGGGCAAAAATCTCAAGAACTACACTTCCCTGGTTGCTCTGACCCATTTCAAGGGACATACGCAGGGCGGCTTCGGCGGTTCGAACAAGAACATCGGCATCGGTTGTGCCGATGGCCGTATCGGCAAGGCGATGATCCACACCACGCCCGGACAACCCGATCAATGGGACATCAAGGAGGAGGAGTTCATGGAACGAATGACCGAATCGACCAAGGCCACCGTCGACTTTTTCGGCGAACATGTAACATACGTCAACGTGATGCGCAACATGAGCGTGTCGTGTGACTGCGAGGGATTGGCCGCTGCTCCTGTGGTTACGCCCAACGTCGGCATCCTTTCTTCGACCGATATCCTTGCTGTTGACCAGGCTTGCATCGATATCGTTTTTGCCATGACTGAAGAGGAGCACCACGATCTGTTGGAACGCATTGTCACACGCCATGGATTGCGCCAGCTCTCTTACATGAAGGAACTCGGTATGGGTCACGATCGCTACAAGCTCATCGACCTCGACAATGGTGGCAAGCAGATCACTGCCGCTGAGGCAGCCGAAGGTCTGAAGCCGTTTGTAGCAGAATAAGCCTATCTTGCCGTTTCATGAATAGAAACGATGATGCCTATTACAAGGGGCGGCGATTTCAGAACGGAATCGCTGCCCCTTGGTCTTTTGGGAGTCAAATCGTACAAAAAGGGCGGTTTTGTAGGTGATGTTACATTGTTAGAGAAATTTGTTGCGTGAAATGTAACATCTTCTGCGAATTATTCGCTATCTTTGCCGCATATTTATCATGAATTACAATTTATAAAGATTATGTTACACAAGCTTATTTCTTGCCGCCGCACCAGCATTGCAGTGTTGACGTTCGTCATGGCTTTGATAGCCCATGAGGCGAATGCCAAGTTGAATCTGCTCTATACCACCGAGAATAATCTGCCCAACAGCTTGGTCAATCAGGTGGAAGAGAGTGCCGACGAGATGATTTGGGTGGTAACCGAAGATGGGTTGTGCCGTTTCGATGGCTCTCAGTTTGTCACTTATACCGATGATTCGAATAATCCGCATTCGTTACAAAGCAATGTTGTACGAGCCATCTGTACCGACGATGATGGTCATGTATTGGTGGGAACGATGGGTGGCGTGCAGATGTATAGACCCGAGACCGATGACTTTACGAGGGTGATCTGCGACACGCTACAGGGGATTCGCCCCGTCAATGTGTCGCATCTGACCCGTCTGGCAAATGGCGACTTCATCGCCTGCGGAAACAATACCTTCACGATTCACATTGATGAGGACGGTGAGCCTCACGCTCTGGCTAACGTCCTTACTAAAGAACTGGGAGCAAGTATTTGCTGTTGTCAGGATTATTTAGGCAACATCTGGGCAACCTCATTAGTGCGTGGTTTGCATCGTCTCAACAATCAGGGAATTTTGGAGGAGATAACATTAAGCGATGGCAACAAAGGCTTCAATGAATTGCTGACAGGTCCTGATGGTGTGGTGTATTTGGGTGGCGTGGATCGCGGCCTCTATAAATATAATAATGTGACACAGCAGATAGAGGAGATCACTCGTCCGGAAGACAATTACAGGGTGTGTGAGTTGCGCTGTGTGCCTGGCAAGCAACAACTATATGTATGTACTGATGGAGAAGGTGTCAAGATACTGGATTGTTTGACGGGACAGCTGATGGACTTCGACTTTGACGATGCTCAAATGGAGGCGGGAACTCAGAAGGTCCACTCGCTGACTACCTCGCGCAATGGTGATATTTGGATGGCAATTTATCAGAAAGGTGTGCTGGTGGTGTCGCGCAATCCGTTTGACTTCCACTATTTCGGCCCGCACTCCCTGCGATATAATAACATCGGGGATCGTTGTGTGACCTCCTTGATCCGTTCTCATGAGGGCATTCTTTGGGTAGGCACGGACAATGGCGGTGTATATGGCTTGAATTCTCAGGGTGAAACGGTGGCGTATTATCCTTGCAATTCAGGACCGGGGTCGGTGCCGACTGCGTTGATTTCCTTGTATGAAGACTCACGTCATCGTGTATGGTTCGGTTCATACGGGCAGGGTGGAGGCATGATGGACGTCAAGACGGGCGTCTGCCATTACATACCCTTGGAGAACCAGCGAAGCAATACCAGCAATATCTATGACTTCGAGGAGGACGAGAGGGGCAATGTGTGGGTGGCTTCGATGGGTAATGGCATACTGAAGTACGATGAGCAGCGAAGAACGTTCGTGCGTCAGAACCTGCCTGCATCCTGCAACTGGGCGGGTGCCTTGTGTTATGACGCGGTGACTGGCCAACTGTATGTGGGCACATACAGTGGTCTGATGATCATCAACAAGCTTGATTCTGAGATGACGTGTGAACAGTATTACCCTGATCTAGTTGTCTATAGCATCACTTGTATTTCTGCCACGCAAATCAGTTTGTGTACCAATGCCGGCCTGATCGTTTTCGATACACAGAAAAGATGCGGCCAGGTATATACGACACAGGAAGGTCTTCCCACTGACAATATCTTTGCTTCGCAGACCGATGGAGAAGGCAATCTTTGGGTGAGCAGCGGAAAAGGCATTTCGAAACTCAATCTGAGCCAGCGAACCATAACCAACTACACGTCGCGAGAAGGACTTCAGTTCAACGAGTTTTACAAGAATGTCTCGATGCGCGATGATGATGGGACGCTGTGGTTCGGAGGAACGGAGGGCATCAACTGGTTCAATCCGCAGGAGATCCGCAAGAACGAGACCATGGTCGAGGCTCGTGTAGTGAGGTTCAGTACCGACCTTAACAACATTTTGCCCGACAAGGATGGTGTCTATCAACTCGAGGAGCGGGACCGTTCGTTCTCGATCGAACTGGCCACGCGCCCCATTATGCAGACCTTCAGTGTAGCTTATCTTTATGCAATGGACAACGACGCCTGGCAGACGCTGCCCCCCTCGGTCAATCGAGTCACGTTCAGTCGCATCAGTTCGGGTAAACATACGTTCCGATTCCAGACCGATGTCGATGGAAAACTTTCGCCTGTCAAGACTGTGCAGATACTTGTCGCTCGACCGTGGTTCCTGAAATGGTGGGCGCTGTTAATATGGCTTGCCATCTTCAGCATCATTGTTTGGCTCGTTATCCAGCAACTTCGACGCCGATATCGTGAGACTAGACTGCGGATGAAGCATGCCCGTGAGGTGGCAATCAAGGAAGAGAAACTGCAGTTCTTCATGAATCTTGCCCATGAGATTCGTACCCCTATGACGCTGGTGGTAAGTCCGCTGCAGAAGTTGATGTCGAATGATACGGATTCGGAACGCCAGCGCAGTTACCAGATTATCGACCGAAATGCCAATCGTGTGCTAGGCCTGATCAATGAGCTCATGGACCTCAGGAAGATCGACAAGGCTCAGATGCATCTGCAATGTCAGCAGTTGTTGCCTGCCCAATTGCTCCAGTACCTTTGTGATACGGTTTTGGATTTGACCCAAGAGCGGCAGATTAACTTGAAATACAATAATCTGTTGCCCGATGGTTTCACGACATGGATTGACAAGGGATGCTTCGACAAGATCGTGATCAACCTGCTTTCCAATTCTATCAAATATACACCTCGCGGCGGTCGGATTACTGTTGAATCCAAATTGTCGCCAGAGAATATGCTGCAGATCAGTGTGACCGATACAGGTGTCGGTATAACTCCAGAGGATAAGAAGCACATCTTCGAACTCTTTTACCGTTCGAAAGACAACAGCACCCAAGCTATCGGCTCAGGCATTGGCCTGAACCTCGTGAGGGCGCTGACTAACCTGCACCATGGAAATATTGAGGTGGAAGATAACCCGGAGGGACAGGGGACAGTATTCATTATCTCGCTACCTACTGGTAATGATGCCTATACGGACAAGGAAAAGATCTCGAAACAGAACTTGGGTGCTGAATTGACAGACAACTTTAATGCTGTCACGATAGCGAAAAAGGCAGTAGGAAAGACGATGGAAGATTCTTCGGTGGAGTCCAACCGTTACCTGCGACGTATCCTGGTGGTTGAAGACGAAGATGACGTGCGCAATTATCTGGAATCGGAACTGCGACCCTACTATCGGGTAACGACAAGTCTGAATGGCCGTGAGGCGCTCGAGAAACTGTTGGAGCATGCCGATGCCTATGACCTGGTGCTCAGTGATGTGATGATGCCCGGGATGGATGGTGTGGAACTTTGCCGCTATATACGTAGCAATGTGCTGCTCAATCACTTGCCAGTGGTGCTGCTTACAGCAAGATCAAGCGACGAAGACCGGTTGAAGAGCCTTGAAATCGGTGCCAATGCCTTTATCTCGAAGCCATTCAACGTGGAAATACTACTTATGACAATCAAGAACCTCATTGAGGAGCATGCACGCCTGCGCAGTTCGTTCAGCGGTTCGCAGCTTCCTGCCAACCAGGTCGATACGCCTGAACTGCAGTCGCCCGACCAGCGTCTGCTGCAACGCATCCTCAAGGTAGTGAACGACAACTTGAGCAATTCAGAACTGACCAGCGAGATGATTGCCGACAAGGTGGGATTGAGCCGTGTGCACCTCTACCGCAAGCTCAAGGAACTCACCAACCAGACGGCACGCAGTTATATACGCAACATCCGATTGGCAAAGGCCGCTGAACTGTTGACACAGCGCAAGATGTCGATTGCCGAGGTGGCTTATGAGGTGGGCTTTTCCAGTCCCAATAACTTCGCTACCGCCTTTAAGGAAATGTATGGTTTGACCCCCACTGCCTATAACGAGAAGCATTATTTGGGAAAGGAACCATAAACGAGGTTCTAGCTGAACAGTTGGACAATTTCGCAAGGACACAAAAAGGAGCAGGCCATTCGACCTGCTCCTTTTATAATTAGTTTATCTTTGATACAAATGCTGTATCAGCAAGCAACTTTTTCGAGCCACTTGACCATGCCGAACATGACGGCCATCGAGATGAGGCAGACGATGAGGAACACTGCCCAGCACCACTGGATGGGCCATGCGTTGTACATGACGGGGCCAAGCCAGATCATCAGATTGCCGATGGCAGTGGCACCGAGCCAGAGACCTTGGCAGAGACCTACCATGTGACGCGGAGCGACCTTCGAAACGAAGCTCAAGCCGAGTGGTGAGATGAAGAGCTCGGCCACAGTAAGGAAGAAGTAGGTCACGATGAGTACCCAAGGAGAAGCCTTGGCCAGGCCTGCTGCAGCCATGCTGGCAGCATCGAGTGCGCGGAACTCATCACCCGAAGGATAATTGCTGAACATCGAGAAGAGCATCAGGAAGAGGTAGGCACAGCCTGCGATACCCATGCCGATACCAATCTTACGTGGAGTAGAGATGGCCTTGCCCTTGGCAGCCAGACTTCCAAAGATCCACATGATGATGGGGGTGAGCACAATCACGAAGAACGGATTGAGCGCCTGCCAGATTTCGGGAGCGATGGAGTCGGTCTTGACGAAGTCGCGGGCGAAGACGCTCAGCGACTGTCCGTTCTGATGGAACGAGAACCAGAAGAAGATGGCGATACCAAGCACAGCAAAGAGTGCGTAGAGACGCTGCTTGATTTCGGTAGCCATGGTGCGCTTCTCTTCTTCGGTATATTCGACAACAGCGGCAGCTACTTTCTTGGCTGGCTGTGGGAAGATATGCTTGTAAGCGAGGAAGATAGCGAGCGAGATTAGCATGGCAATCACCGAAGCGATGAACGAGTAGTGGATGCCCTGGTTGAAGACAGTGATGTAATCGTGGCTGAATGCAGCATTGTCGACAAAGTTGTAACCGGGGAGGAGCACCTTGTCGAGCGTCTCGGTGAACTTGGTGGTTACCTGGCCATCGGCGAGGAATTGGTGGCAGAGTGCCGGCATATCGGCATTATAGACAAGAGCGTGCTTGGTGAGCCACCACTGACGGAGTAATGGAGCAATGAAAGGAGCGAACAGACCGCCGATGTTGATGAACACGTAAAAGATCTGGAAGCCCGAGTCACGCTTGTCCTTGGCAATCTGGAGGGCTTCAGGACCTTCCTTGGCAGCTTCGGCCTCATATTCGTCGTACATCTTGCCGACGATGGCCTGCAGATTACCCTTGAAAAGACCGTTGCCGAATGCGATGGCAAGCAGGGCAACACAAGTGAAGATGAGAATGCCCCACCAGCTGCCGCTGAAATCCGTCTGGCTGAATACGGGGATGGCGAGGGCGATGTAGCCTAACGCCATGATGACCAGACCCCACTGGATGGTGCGGTTGTAGTTCTGTGTGCGGTCGGCGATGATGCCGCCCACTAGACTCAGCACATAGATGCCGAAGTAAAACACTGAATAGATAATGCCGGCGGTACCGTCGGAGAGGCCGAATTTCGACACTAGGAACAGCAGGAGCACTGCGTTCATGATGTAGTAGCCGAAACGCTCGCCCATGTTGGCCAGCGCGGCAGGGATGAGACCCTTGGGATGACTTTTGAACATATTATACAAATAACAATTAACAATTAACAAATAACAATTGTGATTTGGTTAATAACAATTGAAATTGCGGTGCAAAGATAAACAATAAAAATGGCATTTCCAAATATTTGTGAATAAATGTGCAAATTAAAATTTGGTAGTTTCAAAAAAACTATGTATCTTTGCACCGAAAATAAATTGGTATCAGATATGTTTGAAGGACAACCCAAGGGCCTGTATGCTTTGGCATTGGCCAACACCGGTGAGCGTTTTGGCTATTATACCATGCTTGCCATCTTCGCCTTGTTCATGCAGGCCAAGTTCGGATGGGATGAAGCCCATGCTGGACAGGTTTATGCCATCTTCTTGGCCGTAGTATATTTTGCACCTCTTGTAGGTGGCTGGGTAGCTGACAAGATTGGTTACGGCAAGTGTGTGGTCGTCGGAATGCTCGTCATGTTTCTGGGTTATCTGGGGCTGGCTATCCCTACGCCAGCTAATACGGCGGGTGCTTGGGCCATGTATGCAGGCTTGGCAGGAGTGTCGCTTGGCACGGGTCTCTTCAAGGGTAATCTGCAGGTGCTCATCGGCAACCTCTTCGATGACCCACGTTACCAGAGTCGTCGCGATTCGGCTTTCAGCCTATTTTATATGGCTATCAACATCGGTGCGATGTTTGCACCGTCGATGGCCAAGTGGATCACCAATCAACATTTAGCGGGGAAAGGCTTCGTCTATGATGCCGCCAATCAGGATCCTGCCTATCTTGAAGCTCTCTATAGCGGCTATGGACTCTGCTTCGGTGTGGCATGCATTTCGCTGGTGCTTTCGGCCATTATCTATTTCTCCTGCCGCAACTGGTTCAAGCATGCTGATGTGACTGCAAAGCAGGCCAAGGTCGCCAACGCCGAGATAGTCGAGCTGACACCCAAGCAGACAAGAGACCGTATCTTTGCTCTGCTGCTCGTCTTCGCTGTGGTCATCTTCTTCTGGATGGCTTTCCATCAGAACGGTTCGGCCTTGACCTTCTTTGCCAAGAGATATACCGACCTTACGGTTACCGGTCCTTTACGCATGGGCTTCAACATCTTTAGTCTGGCCCTTGTCGCTTTGTCCGTTTATACGGGCTTTGGTGCTGCGGGGGCAAAGACTTCGAAAAACCGTTCTCTGCTGTGGTGTATCACTTTAGTATTGCTGGGTGGTGCATACGCCCTCTATCGCGGCATGTCAGATCCTACCCATGCACAACCTTCGGACTTCCAGCAGTTCAACCCGTTCTTCGTAGTGGCACTGACCCCATTCAGCATGCTGTTCTTCGATACATTGGCCAAGAAAGGAAAGGAAGTAAGTGCTCCAGCTCGTATAGCTTGGGGCATGCTGGTTGCAGGTCTCGGCTTTGCCGTCATCTCGCTTGCCTCTGTTTCCCTGACATCGCCTATGGACCTTGGTGAAGGCACGCAGAGCATCCTTTCACCAGGATGGCTTATATCGACGTATTTCACCTTGACGTTGGCCGAACTACTCCTTTCGCCCATGGGTATTTCGTTTGTGACTAAGGTGGCTCCTCCTAAGTACAAGGGATTGATGATGGGTGGCTGGTTCGTGGCAACTGCCATCGGCAATTATCTGAGTTCCATTCCGTCGCAACTTTGGAACAAGATACCACTGATGCACAACTGGGGTATCCTCATAGCTCTATGCCTTATTAGTGCTATCGTTATGTTTGCCCTCCTCAAGAAACTGAAAATGATGACTGCATGAATTATTGGCAGCCAGACTTGGCTACCACTAGAACAATATAATAGTAGTTGTTATGGAATATATCAAAGTATCTGACAAAACGTTCAAATCCTATCTCAGCAAGGAGAGGATCCAAGCGGAGGTGACTCGTGTGGCCCAAGAAATATCGAAAGATTTCAGGGGCGTGGAGCGTCCGCTTTTCGTGTGTGTACTCAATGGTGCCTTTGTCTTTGCTTCCGACCTCTTCCGTCAAATCACCTTGCCGGATGCCGAGATCACGTTCATTCGCATGAAGTCATACGAAGGCACTCGAACCACGGGAAAGGTAAAGACCATCGTGGGACTGATTGAGAGCGTGGTGGATCGCGATGTCGTGATCGTTGAGGATATTGTAGATAGCGGTTATACCATGCAGCGACTCATCTCGCAGCTGGGTGATCTGGGCGCCAGGAGCATCAAGGTGTGTTGCCTGCTCAAAAAGCCTGCAGCTATGAAGGTGACAGACCTGCAACTCGATTATGTGGCTCTAGAGATACCCAATGACTTCATTGTAGGCTATGGATTGGACTACAATGAGCAGGGACGCAACCTTCCTGATATCTGGGTGGTAAGCGAGTGAGAATTGATTACTTTTGTTGGCAATTTTGAGCTATATTTCTTCAAAATCCAAGTTTTTTGTTGGAAAATTTGTTTTCTAGATAAAATATTTTTACCTTTGTCAAGATTTTTATGATTTTTCTAGAAAATAGTTATTCGTTTTTAAGGTGAATAGAGTATGTTGAATATTGTGATTTTCGGAGCCCCAGGTTCCGGCAAGGGCACCCAGAGTGACAAGATTATTGAGGAGTATGGCGTTGCACATATCTCCACAGGTGACGTGCTACGCGAAGAAATCAAGAAGGGTACCGAGCTTGGCAAACTTGCCGCCTCATATATTGATGAAGGCAATTTCATTCCAGATTCTCTCATGATCCAGATTCTTGCCGCTGTGCTGGATGCCTTGGGCAAGGACATCAAGGGTGTGATCTTCGATGGCTTCCCACGCACTATCCCACAGGCCTTGGCGCTTGATGAAATGCTTGCTGACCGCGATGAGGAAATATCGACCGTCATTGGTCTTGAGGTCGATGATGCAGAGCTTATCCATCGCATTGTGCTTCGAGGCAGGACCTCGGGACGAGCTGATGATAATGAGCATACTGCAAGGCATCGTCTGGAGAATTATCACCACATGACACAGCCTTTGAAGAAATACTATATTGACGAAGGGAAGTATGTCTCTATTCCTGGTGTGGGTGACATCAATGAAATCTTTTCTCACATCAAGAAGGTCATCGATGCTGTCAAATAGGAACGCATCTATCTTCTCGAATGTCATAACCCCTGCCGCAGCCTCCTGTGACAGGGGTTCGTTTTGACAACGAATGTGAAAAAGAAATTATTTTGGAAAATATTAGGGGAAATATTTGCAGAATTCGCGAAAATGTGCTATCTTTGCACGCGATAGAAAACTGACCGTTATGGGACGCATCCTCAGTATCGATTATGGACGCAAGCGCACGGGCTTGGCTGTCACCGATCCGTTGCAGATCATTGCCAACGGACTGACTACTGTTCCTACAAAGGAACTTGAGAAATGGTTGATGGATTACATCCCACGGGAGGGAGTGGAGCGTGTGGTTGTGGGGATGCCACGACGAATGAGTGGCGAGATGAGCGAATCGTGGCAATACATCGAGCCTTTCCTCAATCGTCTGCATACGTTGCTGCCCGATTTGCCCATCGAACTGGTGGATGAGCGCTTCACCTCGAAGCTCGCTTCGCAGACTATCTTGATGAGCGGCGTAGGCAAGCAGCGCCGCCGTGAGGACAAGGGCATGATTGACGAGGTTTCGGCCACTATCATCCTTCAGCAGTGGATGGACAACCGATCTATGCCTAGCTATACGGCGGTGATGTTCCCTTTGAAAGACTAGATGCTCTAGATATTCTAGACGCTCTAGAGACTCTAGATAATCTAGAAAAAAGAAAATAACGATAATATGATACTACCAATTTACTTATATGGCGAGCCGGTGCTCCGTAAGGAAGCCGAGGAAGTGCCCGAGGACTATCCAGAACTCAAGACACTCGCTGAAAATATGTTCCAGACGATGGAGAAGGCCAATGGCGTAGGTCTGGCGGCTCCGCAGGTGGGATTAGCCTTGCGCATGTTTGTGGTTGATGGCAACGGACTAGCCGAGGATTATCCTGAGTGCCGGGGTGTGCGTCGTTGCATGATCAATCCTGAGATTGTGGAAGAGAGCAAGGAGACCAATGTCAAGGATGAAGGATGCCTTTCGATCCCTGGCGTTTATGAAGGTGTGAAGCGTCCCGATTGGATTGTTATCAACTATCTTGACGAGAATCTTGTGGAGCATGAGGAACGCCTTGATGGTTTTGCTGCCCGCATGGTGTTGCATGAGTATGACCACCTCGATGGAAAGATGTTCATCGATAAAGTATCACCACTGCGCAGACCATTCATCAAGAACAAACTCCAGGCCATCCTTAAAGGCAAGAACCACCCTGACTACAAGCATTGCTCACTGCGATGACTTGGGAGTTATTTTCAACATCGATTCTATAATTTTAATTCCTAATAAAAATGGCAAAGGTACAGAAAGAAACCGCCCCATTGAGCGACAAGATGAAAGCGTTGCAGATGGCGATGGAAAAGATTGACAAGACCTTCGGTAAAGGTTCCATCATGCGTATGGGCGAAGAGAAGGTTGAAGAGGTAGAGGTGATTCCTACGGGTTCGATTGGTTTGAATGCAGCTCTTGGCGTAGGAGGTTATCCCAAGGGACGCATTATCGAGATCTATGGTCCGGAATCATCTGGTAAGACCACATTGGCCATCCATGCTATTGCTGAGGCTCAGAAGAAAGGTGGTATTGCAGCCTTCATCGATGCTGAGCATGCTTTTGATCGCTTCTATGCCGAGAAGCTGGGTGTCGATACTGACAATCTGCTTATCTCGCAGCCCGACAATGGGGAACAGGCACTCGAAATTGCCGACAACCTGATTCGTTCGGCAGCTATCGATATCATAGTCATTGACTCGGTGGCTGCATTGACACCAAAGGCCGAGATTGAGGGCGACATGGGAGACAACAAAGTAGGTCTGCAGGCACGTTTGATGAGCCAGGCGTTGCGCAAGCTTACCTCAGCCATCAACCAAACCAAGACCGTGTGCATCTTCATCAATCAGCTTCGTGAGAAGATTGGTATCATGTTTGGTAATCCGGAGACTACCACGGGTGGCAATGCCTTGAAGTTCTATGCATCGGTACGCCTCGATATCCGTCGTGTCACCAGCATCAAGTCGGGTGATCAGGTATTGGGCAATCAGGTGCGTGTGAAGGTTGTCAAAAATAAGGTGGCTCCTCCTTTCCGCAAGGCAGAGTTTGACATTATGTTTGGCGAGGGTATCAGCCGTTCTGGTGAGATCGTCGATCTTGGTGTAGAATATGGTGTAATCAAGAAAAGCGGTTCATTCTTCAGCTACAATGGTACCAAGCTGGCTCAGGGACGTGATGCTACCAAACAGCTCATGCTCGACAATCCGGAGTTGGCTGACGAGATCGAGGCTCTCATCATGAACAAGCTCAAAGGCACCGAGTTACCCGAGGAACCACTGACTGCGGAAGAGACGGCTGCTAGCGAGTATTGATATTCCCGAAGAACGAAAAGAAAAAACCAGAGGCAACGTGAACGAGCTATCACGTTGCCTCTGAACTATTAATAATATGTGTGTGTAAGTATTTCTTACTTAATAACCACCTTGCGAGAAGCGCCGTTCTGTTTGATGATGTAGATGCCTTTGGTAAGACCCTTGGTGCTTTCGGCAATCTTCTTTCCGCAGAGGTTATAGACTTCCATCTTGTTCAGATCGTTTGTCACCTTGTCGATGCCTTGTGCATCAGTGTCGAATAGAACGGTGATGGAGGTACAGTCCTCAGGATCAAGAGTACAATAAGCCTTAAGCTCGACAGAACCTTTGAAGGACTTGGTGTCGAAAACTTGTGCATGCAACCAATTGTTGCCCTGTTCAACGGTAGCGCCTGGTAGGATAGCATCCTTATAGTTGGTGGTGAGTTCGTTGCCATCGCTTGGCCATGCCATGCAATTGCCGTTGGGACAGAATTCGATTCCTTTATAGTTATCTTTGCCTATGCATGTCAAGGTGAGCTTGGATGCATCTTCGCTGACGTTCTTGATATAAATGGCAGCCTGCATCTCAATCATGAAGTCGAAATCCTCATACTCCGAGATGGTCACTGTGCCACCATTGGGAATGATCTCATCGCCGTACATGAAGGCAAAAGTAGTTTCCTCCTGAGCCAATAGAGCCGAGGAGCAAAAGATGAGAGCAAGTATCGTGGAGTACAGTTTCTTCATTATGTATTTTGTTGGAATAGTATTATAGTTTTTCCTATATCGGGTGCAAATATACTCACTTTTCACAAATAATGCAAATATTTCTGAAAAAAACTGTTGTTAGATACAATAAAAACCTTAATTTGCAGCCAATGGGTGACAAAAAACGAGATTATTCCCTGACACGACGCTCCTCATCCTTCTTGCTTGACAGCATGCCGCATGCGGCATAAATATCTTCGCCACGCGAGGCACGGATGGTGGTCATCAAACCATGCTGGCATAGATAATCACGAAACGCCTCCATCGCCTTGAGATCGGAACTTAGGAGCTCCACATCGGGGATGGCGTGGAAACGGATGAGGTTAACCTTGCAAGGCAGTCCTTTGAGTAGGTGAAGCAACGCTTGAGCATGAAGTCGATCATCATTGAGACCACGGAAAACAATGTATTCGAAGGTGAGTTCACGCTGATGTGTCCAGTCGTATGTCTTGAGCAAAGCAATTACCTCGCTGATAGGATAAGCTTTCTGTACGGGCATCAGTCTTTGTCGCTCGTCGGCAAAAGGTGAATGGAGGGAGATGGCAAGATTGCAATGGCTCTCCCGCAGGAAATCGGGAAGGTGCTGCATCTGTCCGATGGTCGAAACAGTGACGCGCTTGGGACTCCACGCCATACCCCAGGGGGATGTGATGATGTCGAGGGCCTTGCGTAGTTCTTCCCAATTGTCGAATGGTTCACCCATGCCCATGAAGACAAGGTTGGTAAGTTGTGATGATTCGGGGATGGCGAAGATTTGATTGATGATCTGATGAGCGGAGAGTTGTCCGTTGAAGCCCTGTTTCCCGGTCATGCAGAAATAGCAATTCATCTTGCAGCCAATCTGGCTGGAGATGCAGAGTGTGGCACGCTCATGTTCGGGCAGATAGACGGTCTCGATGGGTTTTCCCGTAGGAGTAGCGAAGAGATAGCGGATGGTGCCGTCGGTTGAACGGGCTGCACCTGTTGGCTCTTCGTATCCGATGGCGTATTCCGATGCAAGGCTGGTGCGATTGTCCTTCGAGAGATTGGTCATCTCGTCGATGGTGCGCACTCGTTTTACGTAGAGCCATTGGGCAATCTGCTTGGCCGCAAATTTCGGCATGCCTAGAGTGTCGGTTATCTTCTGGATTTCGGTGATTGTCTTACCTAAAAGTGGAGTCATGGTTTTCTTTTGGGAATGGAAAAGGACGGGCAAGTTGCTGTCCGTCCTTTTTCGTTGATGGCCCATGCTTTAAGCGATGAGCTTGGATGCATCTGATTAATAGAAGTTGATGCGGTTGTCCTCGATCTTAGCGTTTTCGGTCAGGACCTGAAGGGCTGCATTGGCTGCCTGGGCGTAGTCGCGGCTACGAGCTACTGACTCGAGACGAGCCTTCTCGTCGTAAGTGAGGCCCTTGTCGTTCTTGCTGAGCAACTGGAGGGCAACAACAACGTTGCGACCGGCTACGGTGAGCACGTCACCAGGATTGGCCTTGAGGGCAGCCTCGAAGATCTTTGGCTCAGAACCCAGACCAACCACATTGCTGAGGTTGAAGTTGACAAACTTGGCGGTGTCGATGCTGGCGCCATTGAAGGCAGCAGCATAACCTGCGAGGGTCTTGTCGGCTACGGCCTCGAAGTCAGCACTGAGCTTCTCGACCTTCTTGAGCGGCAGGACATTGAACTGAGCAAGCTGCTTGTAGAACGTGGTGTCGTTGATGTCGAGATAACCCTTCTCGATGTCGCCAGTGATGGCTACCACGAGGAGATTGTCGCCAGTCTCAATGATGTCGCTGACGTCTCCCTTCTTGTTCTGGAAGGCGAATTGCACAGCCCTGCGAGCATCCTGCACGCCACCTACATTGTAAGAGGTGGAGTAGAGGGTGGTAGGCATCATCATGAAACCTTCAGCACGAGCGCTGTCCTGCATGGAACGAACGTCCTTGTAGGTGGTGAGGAAACGGTTGAGTTTGCCATACTCCTCGCCACGGGTGCGGGTCGAAGGATAGACCTCGTTGGCATAGATAGCTACCTTAGCAAGGGCTACGGGAGCAGTCTTCTTGGTCACCTTGCAAACGAAATGGGCATTGTCGTTCATGTCGTGGATGAAGGTGTTACCAACGGCGCAAGAGCGAATCTTGTTGCGAAGGTCATTGCCAAAGTTCTGGAGGAGCGAAGGATCCTCCATCCAGCCTACGAACTTCTGCTGCTGGTCATAGGAAGCAAGGGCAACGGTGGCGTTGGATGCAGCCGCAAGAACGGCCTTGATGCTGTCGGCCTCAGTTGTGGTAGGAACAACTACCATAGCCAGTTCGATGGAATCGGGTGCTACGGTCTTGTCGAGGATACGAGCCATCATGTAATAGTCGCCACTCTCGCGGTGAGGCTCCAAAATGGCACCGATGCCATTGTTCTGCACGAACTCCTTGGTGTCGCCCTCAAAATTGCTGACTGGTACCCAGGCATCCATGTAGGAGATAGAAGAATTTCCGTTCACCAGTTCGGCCACCTCGTCAGTGGTAGCGAACTCGTCGCGCAGGGCCTTGATGTCGGCCTCGGCTTGTGCGTAATCCTCGTCGCTAGGACGAAGAGCAACGTTGATGTAGCTCACGTTGCGACGCTCAGCATTAAGCTTATAGTTGCGCTTGGTGCTGTTGTAGTACTTCTCGACGTCATTCTTGCTCACGCTTACCACCGAATCGGGAACACTGCTTACATATTGCTTGACATATGCAAAGTTGCACTCGGTATTGTCGCCGTTGAAGTTGTCCTTGGCTTCAAGCTTGTTGGGAGCAACAGCTGCAGCTACAAGGCCTGTATATTTCTCGACGAGGCGATTCAGGGCTACCTGGTTCTCAATTTCCATCCAGTTCTCCTCCGAGAAGAAAGGATTCTGCTGAGCTGCCTGCTCAAAACCATCGTTGGTGATGAGGTTGACAAAGTAGGAAACGACCTGAGAGGCTTGCTGTCCGAACATCTGGGTAAGGATAGGAGACATGTTCTGTCCCTGCACGAGCTCGTTAATCTCGTCTTTGGTAACTACGATGCCAAATTTTTCACATGCCTTCTCGATGAGGGTCTTGGTGACGATCTCCTGATAAACTTGATTGTTGAGCTGCTGGGTGCTCTGGTTGTCAAGCTCCTGGCCCTGCATGGCCTTGACGAAATCCTGACGACGCTGACGTGCAGCCTCATAACTCTCGTAGGTTACTTTCTCGCCGTCAATGGTCACGACTTTATCGCGTCGGCTCTGCACGATGGAGCTGGAGCTTGTGATCAAGTCTCCGACAATGAATGCTACCATTGCCAAACCCACGATAACCAAGAGGAGAATGGAATGGTTTCTGATGCGTTGTAATACTGCCATTTGTTTTAATGTATTTTGTTATAATTTTATTATTCAGTGTTCGAACCGCTTGTGTAAGGGGGTCAAATTGCACAAAATCGGACGCGAATATACATAATTAATTTTAATTGTCGAACAAATTTGCGGATTTTTTTGCTAAAATCGTGCAAAATTGTTTCAATTCTTTCAATTCTCACTCTTCACTTGGCAAATTTGACAACTTAACAAGCTCAATTTTGGTGGCACTGGTCTTCACTACGGTCAGACTGATCTGTTCGTCGTCGAGTGTAATGGTGTCACCAACCTTGGGCATGGTCTGCAGGTGGTGGAGGATGAGGCCGGCTAAGGTTTGATATTCATCGCTTTCGGGCAGGTTGAGTTCGAGATCCTCGTTGATGTGGCTTATCTCAAGGCGTCCGCTAAGTTCCCATTCGTGGTCGTTCACCTTGTTTTCGATGAGTTGAACCTGATCGTGTTCGTCCTCGATATCGCCGATAATCTCCTCGAAGAGGTCTTCCGTGGTAATGACACCCGCTGTGCCGCCAAACTCATCGACAACAGCGGCAATGGACTTTTTGTGTTCCATCAGCATACGCAGCAGTTTCGGTGCTGCCATCGATTCGGGTACAAAAAGGATAGGGATGATCTTTTGTTGCCACTGGTGAGGGCGACGGAACATCTCACTCGAATGGATGTATCCGATGAGGTTGTCGATATCCTCCTTATAGACGGGGATTTTCGAGTAGCCGGTTTCGACAAAGAGTTGGTTGAGCTCCTTGAAGGGCGTATCGATAGAGACGGCAGTGAGTTCGGAACGTGGAATCATGCAGTCGCGTACCTTGACTTCCGAGAAGTCGAGGACGTTCTTGAAGAGCTGTAGCTCCTGCAGATTGTCGTCATCGTCTGCCTTGCTGAGGCTGCTGTGGTTCTTTGTGTCGTCTTTTTCGTCGTCATCGTCGGCGTTCTCGATACCTTTTTGCACAAAAAAGTCCAGATCGACACGGGTGAGTTCGCCTTGTTTTTCCTTGATGATGGGCATGCCGAAAAGACGCAGGATGCCATGGCTAAGCATGGTGCTGAAGAGAGAGATGGGGGAGAGGATCCAGTAGATCAGCCAAAGCGGCACCGCAAAGATGCGTAGCATCATGTTGGGGTTCATCTTGAATAGCGTCTTGGGTAGATATTCGGCGGTGAACAGTATGATGATGGTTGAAAGAACGGTTTGGGTGAGCACCACCATGAAATCATTCTCCGAAATGTATTCACGTATCGGCGACTCCATAAGTTGGGCCATTAAGATGCCGTAGATGATGAGCGCAATATTGTTGCCCACCAGCATAGTGCTGATGAAACGTTCGGAGTGATTGTAGAAGTATTGCAGAATGCGTGCAACCCAACCACCCTCCTGTTTGTCGAGTTCCAGACGGATGCGATCGGCCGAGATGAAGGCCATCTCCATACCGCTGAAAAACGCACTGAACAGGAGTGTTAGTAAGATGCAGAACAATAGGGAATAGCTCATCTTTTGTTATCGAAAGGAATATTCTTGGGAGAACCTGAATGATTGCGCCGTTGTCGAGCCAAAGCGGCTTTCTCCTGCGGTGTCAGAGGTTCGGATTGGATGGTGTCGGTAGGGGCGATGGTGCCAGGCTCATCGTTTTCAGCCAGGTGCTCACCGTCGTCGAGTTCTTCGTCCGCATAGACGGGTGTCGAGCCGTTTTGCTGACGCATCTCAAAGATGCCAGTGGTCTGACGTATCTCATATTCAGTGAACGTCTCATTGCTATTGAAGCCAAAACCCTCCAGGATGTCGCGGTTGCGCTCGATGTGGATGAAGGAATCACTATAGACGGTGTGCTTCTTCATGTCCCAATAGAGTTCCTCGGTATTGAACTTTTCGCCCTTGTTGTTCGATACACGTACATTACCTATCAAGTGCCACTGCTGCTCTTTCTCGAAGTGATAGGCAGTGTCGGCCTGCAGTCGGCCAGCTGGTTGCAGCTCTTCGTCGAGTTGCTGCAGCTCGATGCCTTCGGGAAAATACCAATAGGATTTCTTCGGGTCGAGGTTATATGTGTACCAGATGGGGGTATTGGCATGATAGCGTATCACACCAGAGTCGGAAACCAGCATGGAGACGTCGGTGGTCACCATGCCTGGAATATTCGAGAAGTCCTCATCATCGACAGTTCCCTGTTCCTTGCTCCCTTCTCTTTGGCATCCTGCGGCTATGCAACAGATCATCAAGAAGAACAGGAACGATAATAATTTATGCATTTTTACACTTTGTTAGTGACAAAATCCAAGAAATCCGAATATTTTCACGTCTTTTTGGACAATTTTCTTCTTTTGCGGCGCAAATATATATATTTTTTTGTATCTTTGCGCACGAAATCATAAAAAAATGATTTTTGAATAGCCAATAACTGCAAAATAGGCTGCATTTGTATTACGCATGAAACAGTATTTAGACCTTATACAACGTGTTTTGGAAGAGGGTGTCCGCAAGGAAGACCGCACAGGAACAGGCACTATCAGTGTCTTTGGCCACCAGATGCGTTTCGACCTCAGCGAGGGCTTTCCACTTGTTACCACCAAGAAGATGTTTACTCGAGGCATCATCGAGGAACTGCTGTGGTTCATCAGCGGTTCGACCAACAAAAAGGTGCTACAGGAAAAGAACGTACACATCTGGGATTCATGGGGTGATGACGAGACGGGGGAGTTGGGACCGGTCTATGGCAAACAGTGGCGTGACTGGGAAGGCAACGATGGTAAGCATTACGACCAGCTGATGATGGCCGTCGACGACATCAAGCGCAATCCCGACTCGCGCCGCATCATCGTCAACTCCTGGCATGTCGAGGAGATTGATCGTATGGGTTTGCCTCCGTGTCACTGTTTCTTCCAGTTTTATGTAGCGGATGGCAAGTTGTCGCTTCAGCTTTATCAGCGATCGGCTGACATCTTCTTGGGTGTGCCATTCAATATTGCCAGCTATGCGCTGCTGCTTCTGATGACTGCTCAGGTCACAGGATTGCAGCCAGGTAGTTTCGTCCACACCTTTGGCGATGCCCATATCTATACAAATCATCTTGATCAAGTGCGCCTGCAGCTTACACGTACACCTTACCCGTTGCCCAAAATGCAGCTCAATCCCGACATTAAGGATCTGCGTGATTTCCGTATTACGGATTTCACTTTGACCGACTACCAGTGTCATCCAGCAATTAAGGGAGCCGTTTCCGTATGACAAAAGAAAGAACAATGTATCAGTTGCCGGCTTTCTTGAAGCTAGGCATGTATGTCAGTGAGGTCATTATCATCAATCTGATATTCTACTATTTCTACAAGGGCATCCTTTGTCCAGGCAGCGAGCATCCCTTCGATATCTCCTACCAATTCGGATTTATGGCGATGTCGCTTACAATCTCGTATGTGCTGGGCATTTGGTTTCGACCGATCTCGTTCTTCTACCGTTCTGATCGTCGAGGCTCCATTCTGGGCAATGTTTTCGTCACCTTAGTCACGATGACGATGGCCTTCTGGATCTTAGCCTTGGTATTCAAGTTCAATATTAAGTTTCAGTCCATACGCATCATCTATGTCTTGGTTAGCATCTATGTGTGTTTGGCCTTGTGGCGATTCTTATGTCGATGGATTATCCGATGGTTCCGCACAACAGGTCGCAACCTGCATCATGTGATATTTGTTGGCAATAATGATCCCATCCGCGAACTAGGAGAAGAGATGCGTCATCCGTTCTATGGTTATCGTGTGGAGGGTTACTTTGCCGATGAGCCTATGGAGAACCCGCCTGTGGGTTTGAATTATTTGGGCAAAGTGACTGATTCAATCGCGTATGTGAAGGAACACACCTACCTGCAGCATCTCTATTGTTCTCTTCCAGCTGTGCGTGCAAACGAGATTCTGGAGATTATCGATACCTGTGAACGTAGTTGTGTGCGGTTCTACGCTATTCCGCAACTTCGCTCTTATCTGAAGCGTAAGATGCAGCTCGAGGTTCTGGGATCTATTCCCGTACTCAGTATTCGCGATAATCCTCTCGAATCGCTGACCAACCGCATCATCAAGCGCGCTTTCGATTTCGTTGTGTCGGCGATATTCATGATTCCCTTCTGGTTACTCATCTATCCCATCGTTGCCATCCTGACCCATTTCCTTCAACCTGGTCCAGTGTTTTTCAAACAGAAACGCAACGGGTTGAATGGCAAGGAATTTGTTTGCTATAAGTTCCGCTCGATGAAGGTCAATGATGATGCCGACCGCCTGCAGGCCACCGAGAACGATCCACGCAAGACGAAGTTTGGCGACTTCCTGCGCCGTTCATCCATCGACGAACTTCCTCAGTTCATCAACGTGTTGAAAGGCGAGATGTCGATTGTAGGGCCTCGTCCACACATGGTGATGCATACCGAGCAATATTCCAAACTCATCGATAAGTACATGGTGCGTCACTGGGTACTCCCCGGCATCACGGGATGGGCTCAGGTCAATGGCGCCCGTGGCGAGACCAAGGAACTATGGCAGATGGAAGATCGCGTCAAGAAGGATGTGTGGTATGTCGAAAACTGGTCATTCTCGCTCGACATAAAGATTATCTTCAAGACCATTTGGAACGTCATCAGAAAAGACAAGCAGGCGTTTTAGGCAGTTGGTTCCAGCAAGTTAACGACACCATCGTCGGTCACCTTGAAATGAAAATCGATGCCTGCGAACGAGATGCCATAGATACGTTCCTCGTCATGCTGATAATGCGGACGAGGGTCTTGGCTGAGCACCTTACAAAGCGCTGTCCACTGATTCTTATTTAAATTATATAATGTATAGAGCTCCTCAGGTATCACTACTTCGAGGGGCTTTTGTTCTTTTGTCTGCTCGGTGAATCCACCACAGGCATCGGGATGGCTATCGGCGAAGGGGAGGTAGGGCTTGATGTCGAGGATGGGTGTGCCGTTCATCAGATCAGCGCCTTTCACATGTATGATGGGGCCATCGGGTGTGTCGAACTCTATTCCCGCCATTTCGACACACGACAGGCCAATGGGGTTAGGTCTGTAGGGCGAACGTGTGGCAAAGACACCCATACGCTTATTTCCTCCCAGTCGGGGAGGTCTGACGGTCGGTGACCACAATGTTGTTTCTTTCGAGGTTTGCTCAGCCAAGACCTCTGAGAATACCCAAATCAGCCAAAGGTGCGAATAACCTTCGAGGCCTCGCAGGGCTTCAGTCACGCGGTAGTCGGGCTCGAAGACGATACGTCCATCGAGTTCGGGGATGAGTCCAGCTTGTCGGGGAACACCGAATTTACTGTCGAAGTCGGTTTCAATATGTGCTATGATTTTACATTCCATTGTCGGCAGTTCATTGTTTTCGTGCGCAAATATACTCATTTTTTCTGACATTTTTGTCAAAATTGTGCCTAAAACATAGAAAATTTGCAAAAAAATCAAAAAAAACAGTCATTTTTGTACGATGTATTGAAAATAGTCATATCTTTGCAGCGTCGAATAAAAGAATTAAGCAAATGACAATGAATCGTGCATATTGGTGGTGGCTCGAACTCATAACATGACGTTGTGGGTCGCACCCTTATGCACCTAAATAGCATACGAAGGGCTTGCAGGACACAACGTCTTGCAAGCTCTTTTGTTTTATCATATCTTCTTGGCATATTCATTTATTATTTTTAGGTATATGAAATCTTTTCAGGTTGACTCGAACGGCTACTATGGCCAGTTTGGTGGAGCATATGTTCCAGAGATTCTCTACAAGACAGTTGAGGATTTGAAGAAGGCATATCTCCCCATTATCGAGAGTAAGGAGTTCCAGGATGAGTATCGGCTTTTGTTGAAGGACTACGTAGGTCGTCCATCACCGCTCTATTTCGCTAAACGTATGAGCGAGAAGTATGGTTGCCAGCTCTATTTAAAGCGTGAGGATCTCAATCATACGGGGGCGCACAAGATCAACAATGCCATCGGTCAGATCCTTATAGCCCGACGAATGGGCAAGACTCGCATCGTAGCCGAGACGGGAGCTGGACAGCATGGTGTTGCCACAGCCACTGTGTGCGCGCTGATGAACATGCCTTGTCGCGTCTATATGGGTGCACTAGATGTGCAGCGTCAGCACGTCAACGTAGAGCGCATGAAGATGCTCGGCGCAGAAGTCTATCCCGTCGAGAGTGGCAACAAGACGCTGAAGGATGCGACGAATGAGGCCATTCGCGACTGGTGCTGTCATCCGTCTGATACCTTCTACATCATCGGTTCCACAGTAGGTCCACATCCTTATCCCGATATGGTGGCCCGTTTGCAGTCTATCATCTCCGAAGAACTCAAGTGGCAGCTTCGAGATAAGGTGGGACGTGATTATCCCGACTATCTGATGGCCTGTGTGGGAGGCGGTTCGAACGCAGCAGGAACCATCTACCATTATATCGATGACGAGCGTGTTCGTCTGGTGCTGGCCGAAGCTGGTGGTCATGGCGTCGATTCGGGAGAGACGGCAGCATCCATGCAGATAGGAACAATGGGCATCCTCCATGGTTCACGCATCAAACTGATGCAAACCGACGATGGCCAGATTGTTGAACCTTACAGCATCTCGGCAGGATTGGACTATCCTGGCACGGGTCCTATTCATTGCAACCTCTACGAGCAGAAGCGCGCCACCGTACTGCCTGCCAATGACGATGAGGCACTGCGTGCCGCCTTCGAACTTACGCGTATGGAAGGTATTATCCCAGCTCTGGAGAGCGCACACGCCTTGGCTTTACTCCCCAAACTCAAACATCTGTTCCAACCTGAGGATGTCGTGGTGCTAACCGTCTCCGGTCGAGGCGACAAAGACCTCGACACCTACCTCAAGCATAAAGATGACGAGGGCGTGAACCCTTCTTAACCTCTTCTAACCCTCAACCCCTCTTTTAACCCTTCAAAACCTCTCTTAACCCTTCTTAACCCCCTCATAACGACTATGTATTGCTATAAGATAAACAGTAAGTCGATGCTGGGCGACCTGGTAACCCCTGTGAGTGCATATTTGCGACTTCGCGACCTTTCAACACAGTCCATCCTGATGGAGTCGAGCGATTATCATTCGGGCAAGAATGCCCGCTCTTATATTGCACTGCAACCAATCGCACATGTTGCCATTGGCCATGGTGTGGGCAGTTGTCTCTTCCCCGATGGCAAGACTTTCGAACATCAAATCGACCGTACTTACCGTAGCGATGCCATCATTGGCGAATTCATGCATTCATTTGCAATCGAAGTCGATGAGCATCAGTTGCGTTGCTGTCAGTTGTGGGGATTCACTTCGTTCAATGCAGTGCGTTACTTTGAGGACATTGCAGTCAAGGACGAAAGACAGACGCAGAACGACGCTCCCGACATGCTGTATATATTATTTAAATATGTGTTGGAGTTTGATCATTTCAACAATCGACTGACCATCTGCGAACTCCTCCAACCCAATGAGCCATCGGGTATTTATGAGATTGAACGAATGATGAATCGCCCTTCAGTAGGTCGTTTCTCATTCCGACCGGTGGGCGAGGTGAGCAGCACGTTGACCGACGAGCAACACAAGGCGAACATTCGTCGAGGCATTGCACATTGCAAGCGCGGTGATGTTTTCCAGATTGTGTTGTCGCGTCGTTTTGTTCAGCACTATGAGGGTGATGACTTCAACCTCTATCGCGCCCTGCGGTCCATTAATCCTTCACCCTATCTCTTCTATATGGATTTTGGAGGCTTCCGTATCTTCGGTTCTTCGCCCGAGACACATTGCCGCATCGAGAAGAATGGCGATCGCTTCATGGCTTATATCGATCCTATTGCTGGCACCACCCGACGAACGGGCAACGATGTGCAGGACATCAAGAACGCCAATTATTTGCGCAACGATCCGAAGGAAAATGCCGAGCATGTGATGCTGGTCGATTTGGCACGTAATGACCTATCACGTAATTGCCATCATGTCAAGGTTGATTTCTACAAGGAGTTGCAGTACTATAGCCATGTTATACATCTTGTAAGCCGCGTATCCGGCATCCTTAATCGTGATGCTGACCCTATCAAGGCTTTTATCGACACCTTCCCTGCAGGTACACTGTCGGGTGCTCCCAAAGTGAGGGCCATGCAGCTGATTTCGGAATACGAGCCACACAATCGAGGTGCTTACGGAGGTTGCGTGGGTAGTCTGTCGTTCGATGGTTCGCTCAATCAAGCCATCACTATCCGAACTTTCGTCAGTCGCAATGGCGAGCTTTGGTTCCAGGCTGGTGGCGGCATCGTAGCTAAAAGTAATGAGGATTACGAACTCCAAGAGGTAAATAATAAGCTTGGCGCCCTCCGAAATGCCATAGTTATGGCAGAAGGGATGTGAGAGAAGAAAACTGAGATAGCCCAGATAGAAAAAACAAAATTCAACGATTATGAAAATAGCGATGATCGATAATTACGATTCCTTTACTTATAATCTCGTACATCTTGTAAAGGAGTTGGGTGCCGAAATCAACGTATTTCGCAATGATCAGTTCGAACTCTCCGATCTCGAATCCTACGATAAGATCATGCTCTCACCTGGTCCTGGTATTCCGAGTGAGGCAGGTCTGTTGCTCGATGTGATACGTACCTATGCTGGGGAAAAGCCCATTTTGGGCATCTGTTTGGGCGAACAAGCCATTGGCGAAGCCTTTGGCGCTTGTCTTGTCAATCTCGCCGATGTCTTCCATGGCGTGCAGACTCCTGCCCACATTGTCGATTTTGTCGAATACGGCGAACACAAGGTTGATTACCTATTTCGTGGTCTCCATCGCGATATTCTCGTGGGACGCTATCACTCTTGGGTGGTCGATGCTGAATCCTTGCCTGAGTGTCTTGAAGTCACCTGTACCTCCAACGAAGGACAGGTTATGGCATTGCGTCACCGTGAATACGACGTTCGTGGTATTCAATTCCATCCAGAGTCCGTTCTTACCCCGGATGGCAAGAAGATAATCAACAACTGGTTAGTGCATATTTAGAAATCTTAAAACTCAAATAATATGAAACAGTATCTTACCAAAATCATCGAGGGTCAGGACCTTACTCGTGAGGAGACCCACATTATCATGCTGGGCATTACCCAGGAGAAGTATAACAACTGCCAGATAGCAGCACTGCTCATGGCATTGCAGATGCGAGGCATCACTGTAGATGAACTTCTCGGTTTTCGCGATGGCCTACTCGAGACGGGTCGCCGTGTAAGTCTTGACGGTTACGAGACTCTCGACATTGTAGGTACGGGAGGAGATGGCAAGAACACTTTCAACATCTCCACTTGTGCATCGTTTGTCGTTGCTGGTGCAGGTTATAAGGTCTCGAAGCATGGCAACGGCAGTTCCACTTCCGTGTCGGGTGCTTCCAATGTGTTACAGGAACATGGCGTGAAATTCACAGCCGATACTGATGTCATCCGTCGTTCACTTGACCAGGCCAATATCTGCTACTTCCACGCTCCCCTCTTTGCCTACGGCATGAAGTTTGTAGGTCCTACCCGTCGTGCAATGAACGTGCCCACCTGCTTCAACCTTTTGGGACCGCTGGTAAATCCTTGCCATCCTAAGTATTCGCTCCATGGTACTGCCAATCAGGCCCAGATGCGTCTCTATGTCAATGCGCACCAGAAGATCGGCGATACCTTCGGCGTCATTTCGTCTTACGATGGTTACGATGAGATCTCCCTCACCTCAGGCTTCAAGTTGGTGACCAACAATTTTGAGAAAGTCTTCACGCCAAAGGACCTTGGTCTCAACTATGTCAATCCCGACGACATTTTTGGAGGTCGAACTCCAGCTGATGCAAAGAAGATCTTCGACAGTGTGCTCGAAGGAAGGGCCACCGAGGCACAGAAGTCGGTTATCATCGCCAATGCCGCCTGCGCCATCTCAATTATCGACCGCAACCTCAGCATTGAGGAGAGCGTCGCTATGGCACGCGAGTCACTCGATTCGGGTCGTGCTTTGAAAGCATTCAAGACATTCCTTAAGGTTTACAGCTGATGACCACAGACATCCTACACGACATCGTAGCCCACAAACGTCGTGATCTCGATTTTTTATTGCGCAAACGTGTGTCGATGGCCGAAGCCCTGCATCGCTCGCCGAGTGGCATCATCGCTGAGTTCAAGCGCAAGAGCCCCTCGAAGGGATGGATTCATGCCGACGTCGAACCCGAGCAAGTGATCCCTCATTATGCTTCGGGTGGTGCTGCTGCCTTGTCGATACTCACTAATGAAGAGTATTTTGGTGGAAAGCCAGAATACATCCCCCGTGTGCGTAGTCAAGTTGATTTATGCCCGATACTCCGAAAGGAATTTGTCATTGATCCCTATCAGGTCTATGAGTCGAAGTTCCTTGGCGCTGATGCCATCCTGCTCATTGCCGCCGATCTTGCTCCAGAGGAATATGCCGATTTGCTCCAACTGGCCCATCGTCTCAATCTGGAGGTTCTGCTCGAAGTACATGACCCCATGGAACTGGAATACCTCGCTGCAGGAGTGCCCGATATGCTTGGTGTCAATAATCGCTCGCTCGGCACGTTTCATACTGACGTGCAACATTCGTTCGATATTGCCGAAGCGATGAAGGAAACCGTCACCCGTCTTAACGGTCGGCAACCTGTTCTCGTCTCTGAGTCGGGCATCTCGAACCCTGATGTGGTCAAGAGGCTTCGACAGGTTGGTTTCCGTGGTTTCCTTATCGGCGAATGCTTCATGCGTGAACCCGACCCTGGACAGGCATTGGCCAATTTCATCTATGCAGTCGAACATTCCTAACCCCTCAATGCCCGATGGTCATCAAAGTGTGTGGCATGCGCGATGCCCGGAATATACGCGATGTGGAAGCCCTTGTTGTTGATATCCTCGGTTTCATCTTTTGGCCTGGTTCTAAACGTTATGTCGTCGAACGTCCCGACTATCTGCCCGTCAATGCCAAACGGGCAGGAGTCTTTGTCAATGCTTCGCCCAACGAAGTCGTCCAAAAAGTGAAGGACTATGGCATGCATTACGTGCAATTGCATGGCGGCGAGGACTTGGCTTATGTTACGAGCCTCAAAAAACAACTTGCAGATTCGATGGACAAAATGCCACGTATCGTCAGGGCCGTTCATGTGGCTTCTCGCAGCAAAGTACATGAGGCAATGATGTGGGATGGCATTATCGATGGTATTCTTTTCGAAACGCCTACGACAGGTTATGGCGGGTCGGGGGAGTCTTTCGATTGGAATCTGTTGTCGAGTTACCGTGGTAATACGCCGTTCTTTCTGACGGGTGGCATTGGTCCGCAGTCGCTTCAAGCTCTTCTTGAGTTCGAACATCCCCAGTGGATAGGGGTTGACCTGAATAGTCGTTTTGAGTCATCCCCGGGCATTAAGGACATCGCTTTGCTCAAGCCTTTTGTCGAAGCGCTTCGGGCAGAAAAGAACGCATAAGCCATCGATGGCTTATATGCAAAAAAACAATCACTTGAAATTTACTATTGCAATGAATAGAATCAACGCATTATTTGCCAGCAAACCCAAAAAACTGCTGAGCCTCTACTTTTGTGCAGGTGCGCCAACCCTCGATGGCACTGCCGACGTCATACGTGCGATGCATCAGCATGGAATAGCTATGATCGAGATTGGCATTCCCTTTAGTGACCCCATGGCCGATGGCCCCGTCATCCAGGACGCAGCCACACGTGCGCTTCGCAATGGTATGACACTCCGCAAGCTCTTCACCCAACTCGAAGGCATCCGCAATAGCCCAGATGCTGGAGGGGTGGGAGAGACACTCCCCCTCATTCTCATGGGTTATCTCAACCCTATTCTTCAATTTGGCTTTGAACGGTTCTGCCAGGAATGTGTACGTGTGGGTGTCGATGGTGTTATCATTCCCGACCTTCCCTTTAAGGACTACATGGAGGACTTTCGTCCCATCGCCGACCGTTATGACATCCGCATCATCATGCTAATTACGCCCGAGACGTCCGAGGAACGCATCCGTTTCATCGATGACAACACTTCCGGTTTCATTTATATGGTCTCGTCGGCAGCCATCACCGGTGCCCAGAAGGAATTTAATTCGGCCAAGCAGGCATACTTCAACCGTGTACGCAATATGCATCTCAAGAACCCCACCATGATTGGCTTCGGCATCAGCAACCAGCAGACGCTTCAGTCAGCATGGGCCAATGCCAACGGAGCCATCATCGGCTCGAAGTTCGTCCAGCTTCTCAACGAGGCAAATGGCAATGCCTCGAAGGCCTTGGATCAGCTCTTTGAGGCATTGCAGAGTTAGTTGAGTTTCTTGCGATGATAATCATTTCTCCTATAGGCGCAGACCGTAGAACATGCGGATGCGCCATTTTATGTTGTGCAAGGCAAGATTCTCCTCGTTGCCGATATTGGTGAAGTTGAACACCATCGACATGCCTAAGAACTTGTTGCCCAACTGACGCACCACAGCGCCTCGTCCTGTGATGATGGCCTCGGGAAAATGATAGTGCAGGGGCACATGCGAATCGCCGAAGGTCATCGAAGTGTTGCTATAGACGATGAAGGTCGGTGTCGCGGATACGTGTAGTAACCAGCCTTGAGAAGGTACGTAGTTGTAGCCGTAACCGCCACCGATGCCGATGTTAGTCATCTTTATCTGAGTCTCCTGCTCCCATTTGAGCGTGGTATGTTGTCCCATACCAGACACTGCCACGAGGAAACTGCCTGCCGAGTGGCGTTGGATGTAGCTTTGTGTGAACGCTGCTGGAAAGGAGAACCGTCGGCCGTTGAAGATGTAGAATGCATTCAGGTTCAGCGTCCTTACCGACAACATGTCGGCGGGAAGCTCGACGCGCTCCATTCCCTCCATGTCGTGCCAACCCGTGAAGTTGTGGGCATCCTGGTAGATGACGTCGTAGCCAAAGCGCTTGCCGTATGAATTGAAGTTCAGTTCGTAGTCGCGGTACTTGCCCATCAGTTTAGCAGGATTGAGGGCTGCGCTGAGCGAGAATCCAAAATAACTCACACCTACGCTGAGCGTTGATTTGTAGTCGGCAGTTATCTCAGAATTGAATTTCTGCCCGTTTGTCACCCCCATGGTCTCCAACTTTGCCCCCGACACGTTGAGTCGTGCTACGACAGTCCATTTGGTCTGTGGTCGCATGACAAATGTTGTGTCGATATCGCCCTTGCGGTAGCTTAGGGTCAGCACACTGTCCATGCGATGAAACAGAGTTTGCGCTTCAACGGATAAGGGCAAAATGGTCAATAGCCAAAAGAACCAGAGATGTTTCAACATCGATATCCTATCTCATGCTTGATTTCGACATTTCCGTTTGAATCACGGGATGCCGAGACAGTTTAATTCGAACCTCCACCTAATGCTATGTAGAGGGCTATCACGGCTTGTGCACCCTTATACATGTTCGAAGCCTCGCTGAGCTGGGCGTTAAGTAAGCTTTCCTGAGCGGTGAGCACTTCGAGGTAGTTGGCTTTGCCGTTGTCCATCAGCTCGTGTGTGCCGGTATAGGCATCGTAGAGCACCTGTACCTGACGGTGGT
Organism: Bacteroidales bacterium; assembly: GCA_017548545.1. Taxonomy (GTDB): domain Bacteria; phylum Bacteroidota; class Bacteroidia; order Bacteroidales; family UBA3663; genus Liminaster. The sequence continues at coordinate 139,006 of JAFYZW010000083.1, forward strand.
AATAGGCATGCTTCTCACGAGCTGCCTGACAGTCGGCCATAGCCTCGTTCACCTGGTTGCCTGCATCGATAACGGTCTGCACGTATTTGCGTTGCAGGTCCTCCTTCGTCAAATTGGCAATCTTCAGGTTAGCTCTCAATTTGCCACGGGCGAAGATGGGTTGCGTGAGTTGTCCGACAGCGGTGAGGAGCAGTTTGCCTGGATTGATGACCGCGCTGCCTGCCGAGTTGGTCCAACCGCCCGTTCCAGTGAGCGTGATGCTGGGGAAGAAGGCAGAACGAGCTGCCTGTGTGTTGTAGAAGGCTTCCTCCAAAGCGTGGTTGGCCATGCGGATATCAGGTCGTAGTTCGAGCATTGAGGCGGGCACGCCAATCTTCAGGAACTGCGTATCGAACATACGCTGACCGGTTTCACCCTGTGCCTCTGGATGGTGCAAAGCCGAACTGCCCCATGTTTTGCGCTCGATGTGTTGTGGCGTGATGGCCAATAGGCGGCAGATGGCGTTTTCCACACTGCGTATGTTGCGGCGGGTATCGACGATTTGCGTCTTCACGTTCAGATACGACGACTCCATCTGATTGACGGCGGTGGAGTATGACTTGCCGTTCTCCCACAGTATCTTCTGCGTTTCAAGAGAGGCGTTCCACAGGCTGTCGGTCAGGGTCAGGATCGCTAATTGTCGGTCGAGCAACTGCAGCATATAGTACTGCTGGGCTGTAGTCGAGATGAGGTTGACACGTACCGCTTCCTCCCGCATCTGGGATTGTAGGAGTATTGCTTTTGAGGCTCGTCTTTTGTTAGTGAGGGAACCGAAGAGATCAACGTCCATCGAAAGCTGCATCGGTAGGTTGTAGGTCTGCGAAGCCGCACCTTGATCGAAGCTCGCAATGGTACCCTGCGGTGCTAATGTGATTGACGGCAGATAAGCGAGGCGTGCAGCCATCAGCGATGCTTCGCTCTTTTCCACGGCCAGGCGTGCGGAGTTCAGGTCTGTGTTGTTGGCCAGGACTTGTTCGATGAGTTTCTGCAGCATCGGGTCGGTGAAGAACTCGCGCCACGACATCTGGGCCAGCGACATGTCGGCCTCAGCCTCAAGGACATCATCAGTTGTGCCAAAAGCATCGGCCGGCGTTTCGATGGTCTGATGATATGTATTATATATGCCGCAGCCCGTGAACAGGAGGCTCACGGCTGCAGCGGTGAAGATATAGCTTAGTTTTTTCATGACTTATTCCTCCTCATTATTTGTTGTAACCTTTCCTTGGAACCTTTCATGCAGGTTCTGGAACACGATGAAGAAGACGGGGACGACGAAGAGCAGGGCAAGGGTGCCTACCGACATACCGCCCACAACGCCAAGGGCGAGTGCACGGTTACCATTTGCACCGGCACCACCCTCAATGATGAGAGGTATCATACCAGCAATCATCGTGAATACCGTCATCAATATAGGACGCAGACGCTCCTTGCAAGCCTCAAAGGCAGCATCGCTGATGCTCATGCCTTGCGCACGGCGCTCAGATGCGAACTCCGTAATCAGGATAGCGGTCTTGGAGAGCAGGCCGATGAGCATGATGACACCCGTCTGCAAGTATATGTTGTTGTCCATGCCTGGCAAGTGGAGTAGCGAGCCGAGATAGGCACAGACGAAGGCACCCATCAGTCCGAAAGGCACTGAGAGCAGCACGGCCCACGGCGTGAACCACGAGTTGTAGAGCGAGGCCAGGATAAGGTATATCAGCACCACACATATAATATATATAAGGGCAGTGGTGTTGCTTCCTGCAGCTTCCTCCACCTCGCGCGACATGTTGCTGTACTCGTAGGTTGCGGTGGAGGGCATCGTTTCCTTGAACACCTCGGCGATGGCCTGGTGGGCCTCGCCCTCGCTGCAGCCGTTGGCGGCGGTGATGTTACAGGTGATGCTCTGGAACAGGTTGAAGTGCTCGATGTTCGACGGTCCGACAATCTCTTTCAGGGTGACGAACTCGGAGATAGGTGCCATCTTTCCACCCTTCACCTTGACGAAAATATTACGCAGCGATGATGGGTCGAGACGGGCATCAGGCGTGGCGCTGGCCATGATGCGATAGACCTTGCCAAACTGGTTGAAGTTGCCGATGTAGCTTCCGCCGCAGAAGGAGCCGAGCGTTGTTAGCACCGTCTTGGGCGACACACCGGCACGGTCGCACTGCGTGGCGTCGAGCTCAACGCGATACTTCGGGTAACGCTCCGAGTAGGACGACATCGCCATACCGATTTCCGGCCGTTCGGCCAGCTTAGTCAGGAAATACTGCGTCTTCTTGGCAAACTCCGAGAGGTCGCCGTCGGTCGGGTCCTCCACGACAAGGCTTACGCTGTTGCTCGTGCCGTAGCCAGGCACCTGAGGCAACTGGAAGGGCAGCACCTGTACGTTCTTGATATCCTTACAGGCGTAGTAGAAGCGGCCGATGACTAGGTCGATAAGATGGTTCATGCCCGGACGGTCGTCCCAGTGTTTCAGGCGGACGACAAGGGTGGCGAAGTTGGAGCCGTTGCCCGAAGCCAGACCGTAACCGCACGATACGGCGAAACTCTCTAATTCGGGAATCTCCTTTACCTTCTCCTCCACCTGCTTCGTCAGTTCCTGCGTCTGCTGCAAAGTGTAACCCTCCGGGGCACGGATCTCGGCGAGGAAGACACCCTGATCCTCCTGTGGCACGAGGCCCGATGGCAGGTGCTTCATGAAGAATAACAACAGCACGGCGGCAATCACCAGCAGGCCCCACGAAAACACTGGGCGTCTGATGAACTTCTGCACGGCCTTCGAATACTTATTGTAGATGGCGTTGTAGCTTACATCGTATGCTTTCTTGGTGTAGTATGACAGCGACTTGCCCTCTTTCTTGCCGTCGGTCACCTTCAACATGATGGCGCAAAGGGCGGGGCAGAGCGTCAGGGCCGACACGCAGGAGAGTCCCACCGACGAGGCGATGGTGACACCGAACTGAGTGAAAAACGTGCCCGACGTGCCGCTCATGAACGTCACGGGAATAAAGACCGCCATGAATACCAGGGTACAAGAGATGACGGCCACCGAGACGTCCGACATGGCCTGGCGTGTTGCCTCACGGGCATCCGACACCCCTTCCTCCATCTTCGCCATGACAGCCTCGACCACCACGATGGCATCGTCCACCACCGTACCGATGGCCAGCACCAGTGCGAACAGCGTCAGGATGTTGAGCGAGAAGCCCGCCAGCATGACGATGGCAAACGTGCCAAGCAGCGACACGCAGATGGATATCGACGGGATGATCGTGGCCTTGAAGTTCTGCAGGAAGAAGAACACCACGAGGATGACGAGGATGATGGCGATGATGAGCGTCTCCACCACGTTGTGGATGGCGGCAAAGAGGAAGTCGTCGGAGGTTTGCATTGTCACAAACTCCAAACCGGCGGGCATCGTGGCTTTCATGTCGTCGCACATCTTGTTGATGCGTGCGTTCACCTCCGTCGCGTTGGCTTCAGGAGCCTGGAACACCATGAGCAGAATGCCAGGCTTGCCGTTAATGTTCGAAAGGAAGCTGTAGCTCTGGGCGCCAATCTCCACCTCGGCCACATCGCTCAGGTGCAGCAGGTGGCCGCCGTCGGAGGTGCGCAGCACGATATCGTTGAACTCCTCGACAGACTTAAGCGTACCCTTGTATTCCATAGAGTACTGGTATTTGTTCTCCGACAACTCGCCCAGTGAACCCGTGGCGGCCACGAAGCTTTGGCTGCTGATTGCTCCAAATACGTCGTTGGGTTCCAGACCATACTGCGCCATCACGTCAGGCTTCAGCCAGATGCGCAAGGCGTAGGTGTTGCCCAAGGCCATCACATCGCCAACGCCGGTGATGCGCTGTAGGCGCGGCTTGATATTGATGTCAACGTAGTTCGAGATGAAGTCGTCATCGTACTTCCCGTCAGAGCTCCTCACGGCAAGGATGCGGAGGATGTTGCTCTGCATCTTCATCACCTGGACACCCACCCTCGTTACATCGGCGGGCAGCAGTGCCTGCGCTTTGCTCACGCGGTTCTGTACGTTCACCGCCGCCATGTCGGGGTCGGTGCCCTGCTTGAAATAGACGCTGATGCTCACGTTGCCCGATGCGGAGGCTTTCGAGGTTATGTAGGTCATGCCGGGCACGCCGTTGATGCTCTCCTCGAGCGGTTGGATCACCGACTTCATGATGGTGTTCGGGTCGGCACCCGTGTAGGTTGTTGTCACCATCACCTGCGGAGGAGCGATGCTGGGGTATTGCTCGATAGACAGTGTGTTCATCGAGATGTAACCCACCAGCGCAATTACTATCGAGATGGCGCATGCCATCACGTACCTGTTAATGAAAATATTATTCTTCATAGCCTACTTCTCGTTTTTCGGGGCATCGGGGAAGATTACTTGCTGTCCCTCTTGTACGTTATTGGCTCCGATGGTCACGATCTTGTCGCCCACGTTGAGGCCACTGGTTACGATGAAGTCCTGACCGTTGCCGACATCCTGTGTCGTCACAGTGACTGCGGTGGCGGTATTGTCGGGCTGTACTTTATATACCAGCGATCTGTCCTGGAGGCGCACCACAGCTACCTGTGGGATCACCATCACATCCTTTCGTTGGAACGGCAGAACGACAGTGCCCTGAATGCCCGAGAAAAGGTGCCCATCAGGATTAGGGAACGATGCCTTTGCGCCCAGTGAACCTGTGGCAACATCTACTACGCCTGTCAAGCTGGTGATGCGGCCCTTATGTGGATACTCCGTTCCGCTCTTCATTACAAATGTTACATCGGGAAGGGCAGCTATATGCTTTGCCTTATCGTTTTGTGTCAAGCCAGACTGCACTTGTGCCTCGATAATTGCCTCAGTAACCGAGAACTCGGCATCCATTGTCGTGTTGCCACTCAGCACGGTGAGGTATGTGGCGGGTGATACCTGGTCGCCGGTACGCACGGTAATCTCACCGATTACGCCAGTTACTGGAGCTGTAATGGTGCAGAAGCCGAGGTTTACACGAGCACGGCTCACCGATGCCTTCGCCTGACTCACCGAGGCCTGTGCCTGCAGGTAGTTGTTTTGTGAGTTATCAAGCATATAGCGGCTCACGATGTTCTTCTCGAAGAGGTTCTTGTTCGACTCATATTCTAGCTTGGCGCTGTTCTCCTTGGCAAGCGCAGCCTGCAGGTTAGCCTCAGCTGCCTCCAGTTCCAGTCGTGCGTTGCGGGAGTCGATGACGAAGAGTGTTGTCCCCTTTTTCACTTGCTGTCCCTCACTGACGCAGATATTCATCAGCTGACCGCTCACCTGAGGAGTGATGGTAACATCGGACTGTCCTTTCAATCTGGCACTGAATTTGATTGGCACCTCAATGTCGGACTTGTTCACTGTCATCGTCTCAAACGACGAAGGAATCTCCTTGGGCATGTCAATCGAGCACGAGGTCAGACCACCAACCAACGAGCTGAGCATCAAGGCCCATGTCATACATTTGTTTTTCATTTTCTTTTTATTGTTTAAATTGGTTTTGCTTGTATTTATCGTGCAAATTATGTAAAAAAAAATGATTTTTGCAAGAAAAATGCACAAATTCTTGAAAATGACCTATAAAAAAGTCCCGTAGACAGGCATTTCCTCTCATTTTTTTAAATTATAGTTATCACGTTTTGTATTTTTTGATGAAACAAAACGGAAATGCCCCGAAGGCCTTGGATCGGCTCTTCGGGGCATTAAAGAAAATAGTGGTGATGAATCACTTGCTCAGATAGCGTTCAGCATCGATGGCGGCATGACAGCCGCTGCCGGCAGCGGAGATGGCCTGGCGATAGATGGGGTCGGCCACATCGCCTGCGGCGAAGACACCAGGGATATTGGTTGCGGTGTAGGGATGGTTCACCTTGATGTAGCCCTGTGCATCGACCTCCACACCAGGATGACGTGTGCCGTCGGCATCGGTGCGGGGCAGGAAGACATCGGTGTTGGGGTGATGTCCGATGGCGAGGAAGAAGCCATCGATGGGGAGGTCGTAGAACGTCTCATGGTCGGTGCCCTTGCCCTTGACGAGGTGAGCGCCCTCGACGCCGTCTTCACCATAGAGGCCCACGGTCTGTGTCTCCCAAAGGATCTCGATGTTTTCACGTTCCTTCACCTTCTGCTGCATGGCCTCGCTGGCACGAAGCACGTTGCGACGTACGATGAGATAAACCTTTCGTGCAAGGTTCGAGAGGTAATGTGCCTCTTCGCAGGCAGTATCGCCACCGCCTACCACCGCCACCACTTTCTTGCGATAGAAGAAGCCGTCGCACGTGGCACAGGCCGACACGCCCATACCGGCGTATTTCTCTTCGTCGGCCAGTCCGAGGTACTTGGCCGAAGCACCTGTCGCGATGATGATGGTCTGGGCATCGAATTCGGTGCCATCGTCGATATGTACATGATGGGGCTTGCTGCCGTCTTCGCAGAAATCCACCTTATTGACGATGCCGAAACGGATGTCGGCACCCAGACGCTCGGCCTGGCGACGCATATCTTCCATCATCTCCGGACCCGTGGTCCCTTCAGGATAGCCTGGGAAGTTATCGACTTCGGTGGTCTGTGTGAGTTGTCCACCACTGATGGGGCCTTCGTACAAGACTGGTTCAAGGCCGGAACGTGAAGCGTAGATGGCTGCAGTATAACCTGCTGGACCGCTTCCGATAATCAAGCATTTGATCATATTCATGAAAGTTTTTTGTTGGTCATAATGTCGAGAACCATCTCGTCGGTCTCGTTCATGCCTTCAGCACCGATGCGGGTGAGGTTGTGGATGCAACGATCTACATCATCCTCGATGATGCCTTCGACATTGGTTACATAGCGGTTCTGGATGGCCAGCATGGCGCTGAGTACGGCAGTCGATACACCCGACGAAACCTTCAAAGCACACGACGGCTTGGCACCATCACAGACCATACCGGCTAGGTTGGCAATCATGTTCTTGACCGAATAGGCTACCTGGTCGTACGAACCGCCCATAAGGTAAGTGATGCCGCAGCTCGAGCCTGTGGCAGCCACTACGCAGCCGCAGAGGGCCGACAGCTTGCCGAGGCTCTGCTTGATGTAGATAGCCGTAAGGTGGCTCAAGATAAGTGCCCGCGTAATCTCCTCTTCGGTATTGTGGTTCTCTTGACCAAATACGACGACGGGCAAGGTGGCAGCAATGCCCTGGTTGCCGCTACCCGAATTGCTCATCACGGGAATCATGGCACCTGCCATACGCGCATCACAGGCCGAGGAGGTCTCGGAAAGGATGTGGCTGAAGATTGACTCTCCCATGATGCCACGTCCCAGTGGACGGCTCAGCGTCTTGCCAAGTTCGTGGCCATAGTTGCCCTTGAGGGCTTGGCGTGCGGCATTCACGTTAAGGCGACGTGCCTCGTTGATGAAGTAGAGTTCCTCAAGGGGTGAGGTAGTGGCAAACTCATAAACCTTGCGGAGCGTGAGTGCCACCTCACCGACCTCGTCTTCGAGAACATGAGCACGGGGAGTGTTGAGCAGGATGTTCTCCTTGCCCTTGACGGTCTTCGAAACAAAGACAAAATGGTTGTGATCATGTTCGATGACTGCTCTTGCCTTGTCGCCGTTTTCTGCCACGCAGACTGTTTCGATATACAGCTTGTCAGGGCAGTTGTCCTTCTTGAGTCCGATGTTGATGCGTTTCTCATCTATGAAGCGTTGTCCTTCGGACACGGCTTCGGGCGTGACATCACGTAATACTTCGAGCCCATATTCACTCCGTCCGATCAATGCACCCAGGGCGATGGCGATGGGCAGGCCTATCATTCCCGTGCCGGGGATGCCGACGCCCATGGCATTCTTCAGGATATTGCTGCTCATCAGCACGTCAATTTGCACAGGGCGTTGCCCCAGTGTCTCGGCGGCCTTGGCTACGCAAAGCGAGACGGCCATGGGCTCGGTGCAGCCGATGGCGGGCACCACTTCGCTGTTGATGAGGGCGATGATCCTTTGGCGTTCTTCTTTCTCTAACATATAGGTCGTTTACTGCTTATAGTTCTTGAGTCCTGTCTTCAGGAAGTTGACGTAGGCGTCGATATCCTCGTCGTATGAATAGGAGCCGTTGAGCGGGTCGCCCTTTCCATCGAGCAGCACATAGAACGGTTGGGCATTGGCTCCGAACTTATAACGCTGCAGGTAGCTCCACTTGTCGCCGATGGTGCGCAGCTTCACATCCTTGCCGTTCTCTTGGACAATCTCCACTTCGGGCAGAGCAGCCTTGTCATCGACCATCAGCTCGATGAGGATATAGTCGTTGTCGATGATGCTCTTCACCTGTGGGTTGGTCCACACGGCAGCCTCCATCTTGCGGCAGTTGACGCAACCATAGCCACTGAAATCGACGAGCACGGGTTTGCCGGCACGTTGTGCGGCCTCCATGCCCTCTTCATAGCTGTGATAGGTTGTGATGGCATCTTCGCCGAGCTTGAAATCCTGGGTGGACATCGGTGGAGCAAAAGCCGAGATGGCCTTGCAAGGAGCACCCCACAGACCGGGAACCATATACATCGAGAACGAGAAGCAAACTAAAGCGAGCATCAGACGTGTCACCGAGACGCGATCCGACGGGTCGGGATCATCGTCGTGTGGCAGACGAATCCATCCGAGCAGGTATGCGCCGCACAGGGCGAAGATGACGATCCAGAGGCAGAGGAAGGTTTCGCGGTCCAGGATGCGCCAACCGTAGGCAAGGTCGGCCACCGAGAGGAACTTCAGGGCCAGTGCGAGTTCGCAGAAGCCCAATACAACCTTCACCATGTTGAGCCAGCCGCCCGACGATGGCATCGACTTGAGCATCGAGGGGAACATGGCAAACAACGTGAACGGAAGGCTCAGAGCGAGTGCGAAGCCAAACATACCGATGGCAGGATAGAGCATCGAGCCCGAGGTGGCAGCCTCGACGAGCAGTGTGCCGATGATGGGGCCTGTGCAACTGAACGAGACGAGGCACAGCGTGAAGGCCATGAAGAAGATCGACAACAGGCCCGTGGTGGCATCGGCCTTCTCGTCGAGCTTGGTGGTCCACGACTCGGGCAACGTGAGCTCAAAGGCGCCGAAGAACGATATGGCGAAGACTACCAGCAAAAGGAAGAAGAGGATGTTGAACACCGCATTGGTGGCCAGGCTGTTGAGGGCCGATGCGCCGAAGATGACGGTGATAAGCAGGCCCAAGCCTACATAGATGACGATAATCGAGATGCCGTAGGTCACAGCATCGCGGATCGACTGACTACGGTCCTTGGTGCGCTTCAGGAAGAAGCTCACGGTCATGGGTATCATGGGCCATACGCAGGGTGTGATGAGGGCGACAAGGCCTGCAATGAAGCCGGCTATGAGGATGTACCACCAGGAATGGGCACGTCCAGAATCATCGCCCGTCGTTCCGTTGGAGAAAGTTTCGAGCTTGTCGATGACGGGTGTCCAAAGTCCTTCGGTGCTCACGGCAACGGGTACAGCATCAGCAACAGTTGCTGAATCGGTCTCCGCAAGGATTGGCGTATCAGCCGCTGGCACGGCAGGTGTTTCTTCGGTCACGACAGGCTTCTCATCCTTATCCTTTGCAGCCAGATCTGCCTCGCCGGTAACTGTAAATTCATAGCGAGTGGGTGGCGTACACATGCCATCGTTGCATGACATGAAAAAGACAAAACCCTCAACCTTGAATGGTGAACCGGTGATGTTGAACCTTTGTTGGAAGGTGACAGTGTTCTCGTAGAACGACAAATCCATGTCGAAGGCCTGGTCGTGTGTCTTGATGAGTTTGCCGTTGGTGACCTTCGTGGGACCTTTCACCTTCAGGCCTTCGAGGGTTTCAAAGGTGAACTCGGTCTTCTGCGGGCCGCCCTCGGGGATATCCATCGCATAGAGATGGAAGGTCGGGTCGATGTTGGCCGTAAAGGTTACGGTAAGTTCCTGGCCATTGACCTGACTCTTGTGGTTCCACTTCACAGGGTCCACCATTTGTGCCGAAACCATTGAGCAGATGGTCAGCAGCAGAAGGATTAGCGAAAAGATGCGTTTCATTGTTTATGATGATATGATATTTCTGTCTTTATATACGCAAACCAAAGGCAATAGGGTACATTTATTTTGCTAAAAAACGTCAAAAGTTGCGGCAAAGATAAGGGAATTACAAAAGCTCATGTACTTGTACGATGAGCGAATGGGCATCGTCGTTGACGATTGTGTGGTCGGCGCGTAGTTCCTTTTCTTCCTGGGGCAGCTGAGAGGCGATGCGGCTCAGGATCTTTTTTCGCGGGGCGTTGTCGCGCTGCATGGCACGATGTATGCGCAGTTCGAGGGGAGCGCTGACTGTCCACACCTCGTCGGGAAGGGAAAGGTGGTCGAAGCCCGATTCATAAAGAATGGCCGACTCAAAGAAGAAACGGTCACGGATTTCGGTCATTAGTTGGTGCTGCATGTCGCGCCAGACAGCGGGGTGGACACATGCATTCATCTTCGTCAAGGCATCGGCACTCGAAAAGATTATGTCCGACAGATAGGGTTTGTTGAGTTCCCAGGTCCCGTTGGAGGCGGGGAGATAGGTGTCGGGACCAAAAAGGGTGCAGAGCTCGTTGCGTAACTGCTCGTCGTTCGTCATCACCCATTTGGCTCGCTCGTCGCAATCATAGACGGTAAAGCCCATGGTGCGCAGCAACTGTGACACCACGGACTTGCCGGAACCTATTCCGCCCGTTATTGCTATGAGTTTAGGGGTCATCTATTCTCAACAACATACTCCGCCATACGAGGAGTAATCTGAACATTGGTCACAATCTCCGGCGGTCCGATATAACGCACAACGATGGGCACTTTGCCCTGACGGCCCTGATCTTGGATGCTGTCGTAGTTGACAGCGACAAGGAAGTCTTCGGGGGTGATGTCACGATAATGCTCGTAATCGACAAGGCAAGTCAACCCAACAGAATAGGGGAAGATGATGAGATGACGATTGCTCGGCTCTTTCAGTACCTGCACCTCCACTTGGCCTATAGTTTTCTCAACATATTGGGCGACAGGAATCATCACCTTCACTTTTGCGGGAGTAGCCTTCACGCCGATGGGCAATTCGAGGGAGAGTGTCTCCTCGATGGTGTCGGTCATATTCAGCCTGCTTTTGCTGACGGCATAAACCCACTGCATGGTGTCGAGCACGGCCGCTGGCGCATTGATGATGATCGAGTCGGGTCGGATCACAGGGGGGCGCATGCGGTAGTTATCGGCTACGGTATAGGTGCCGCTCAACTTGACGGGAAACTTGCGACCCTCGGTTTGGGCAAAGCGAGCATCGATAAGCGAAGGGGTGATGGACACAACACGCGTGCTACTCTCAAGGCCAGCCATCAGCAGCGACTGCAATTCAGCTGCCGAAATACGGAAATTGCCCAACACGTCGGCATAGCGTTCGAAATTCACGCTGAGTGAATCCAAACGATTGTTCAAGCCATAGTTTGAGAGTCGGGAATTGGTGTCGGTGATGGTCACCTTGAGTTCCTTGGGCACGTGGGTGGTGAACACCATGTCCTGGGGCTGGTCCTCGACGAAGAACTTCACAATGAATTCAGAAGCTGATTCCTCGCGAGCGGTCTGGACGGTCCAGAAGAAAAAGGCTATGGCGACAAAGACCAGGAAAGTTCCCAACTCACCACGTCGAATACGACGGAAGAATATGTTGGCTTTCCTGATGAACTTTGATTGACGTTGGTCTTTGTCACTATTATGCCTTGACGAAGCCATGTTATTTCGGCTGAGCAGCGGTGACGTCGTTGAGGTCCTTGAAGACACACTCCTTGCTCACAAGGACAGTGGTGGTGTAGTCGGGCTTGAGGCTGATGAGGAAACTCTCAACCTGGACATTGCCTTTCTTGTCGGGCTGCGAAGTCTTCACACCCTCAATCTTGCCATAGAGGCCACCGGTAGTGACGACGTAATCACCCTTCTTCATATTGTTGCGCTCCTCGCGCAGTCTCTTCTGCTGTTGCTGCTGCGGACGGATCATGAAGAAGTAGAACACTGCGATAATCAGTACGATGAAAATCAACGAGCTGTAAGGACTGCCGCCTCCAGCGGCTTGAAGTAGAATAGTGTTAAGCATATTATAGAGTTTTTTGGTTTAATTCTAAAGTATCCGGATTATCTCGATTTCCTCGATTCACATTTCTTGATGATTACTTTGTCGGCGCTCCATTGCTTGGCAATCTTGTCGATGATGCCATTGGCAAAACTGGCCGATTTGGCCGAACTGTAGTGCTTCTCGAGTTCGAGGTATTCGTTCATCGAGATAGGGATGGGAATGTCGGGGAAATGACGAATCTCTGACAGGGCACATGATATGATCACACGATCCATCATGGCGATGCGCTCGGCCTCCCAGTTTGGTGTGATGGCATCGATGAGTTTCATGTTGTCATAGTATTCGTCGAGGGCGTGGTGGAAGAGGTTGAGGGCAAACTTCTCGTCTTCCTCGCTTTGGAAGAGCTTGCCGGCAGGAATCATCTCGTCATCCTCCTTCAGTCGCTGTATCATGGTGGTCAACGCATGGAGCACGGTGCTGAGATCATCATTCCAATAGATGTCGCGTTCCTCAAGCACTTCGTCGAGTTTCTCGCATTGCGGAAGGATGGTGGAAAGGATGTCGAACCAAAGATTCTTGTCATCTTTGAAGGTTGGTGTCTCACGCTGTGTCATGTACTGTTCAAAACCCTCGGTCTGCTCGACAGCCTCCAGGATTGAGCGGTAAAGTTCGGTGTCGAAGTCGCTGGTGAGTCCTTCGCGCTCGCAATATTCCACAGCCTCGCTCTTCTCGGCAATCATCCGTGCCAATTTGTTATCTACAAAGCGGGTGTTTGGGTTCAGATCCTCTTCAGTAGGCAGGAATTTTCCTTTTGCAGCCAATATCTGCATACGACGATAGTCGGTCACCTTGACGATGAGGGCGAGCAGGTAATTGTATAGCTTTTGGGTGGCTTCAAGCGACTCACGCAATTTCTCGTCGGCATAGAGGCGTTCTTGGCTCTGTATGCAGGCATAGACGAGTTGGATGGTCTTGATACGTATAAGTAGTCTGTTAATCATTTTAATTTATCCTTAAAAATCGGCGCAAAGATACATATTTTTTTCTATGTGGCCAAATTTTGGTGCGAAAATCTCAATTGTCAATTGTTAATTGTTCATTGTTAATTGTTCATTGTTAATTGCTCATTGATTTTTGGTCACCTTTGATCAAAGCTTTGACCACAGATTCGGTCATTTGCATCACCTTGGGAATCTTGGCGAAGAGAGTTTCGCTGATTAGCATCACGCGGTCGGGCAGGTCGAAAGCGCGTGCCCTGTCGTGTTCAACGTAGGTGGAGTCGATCTGGAAATATTCGCCCGAAACCTTGTTGCCATTGCAGCTTGAGACGTGGAAAAGGGTGGTCACCTCGTCGTAGTAGGCCACGATAAAATCTCCCGATTGTGGCGAGGCTTCCCAATCTCCAAAAGTGTCGAACGAGGGCATGAGAGGAGAAGTTTCAGCTTCTTTGACAAGTTGGACGCACATTTGCAGAGCCTCTTCGACCTGCCGTTTGATGCGCTCGTAGGTCTCGGGTCGTATTTGCGGATCTTTGAGGCGATAGGCCATCGACGAAGAGAAGCCGCTCACCTCCATGCCGTCGGGACGGCAGAAGCATTGTTCAGCGTAGAGCTTCGAGTCTTGGATGCCAAGCACCTTGTAAACCTTGCTTGGGTCGAAGCGGTTGACGTAACATTCTCCGGTCTGCATTCTCTTTAGTTTTGGGGCACAAAGATACGAAGAAGAATCAGTAAATCCAAGTTTCTGTGCTGAAAACTGGAACATCGAAGGAATTATTGTCCAAAAATTTGGAACTTTCAACAATAATGTGTATCTTTGCAGCCCTAAAAATACAAAGCGGTGAATCTCTAAACTCTACACTTAAAAAAACAACACTAACGAATAGGAGACCTCATGAAACGAATTAGAAAAAGCAAAACCCGAATCACCATCGACGACTTCGTGAAGGCTATGAAGAAGGCCAATCGCGAAGCCGAGCAGCAGCTCTTAGGTCCCGGCTTCCATTCGAAGGACAAAGTCCATCGCTCGAAGAAGCTTTATACCCGCAAGGAGAAGCATAAATCAAATAACAATTATAGCATAAAGACAAAACAATGATTTGAGAAGGAGAAACGAATCATGGAAACAAAGAAACCAATTATATTATCCAAGCAGATGATGCGTTATGAGGGCATGACCTCGGCGCAACTGCTGTCGGCCATCCTGCTTTGCAACAACGAGAGCACCGTTGCACTCTGGTACTTCCTCTCGGTGCGCTTGCACGACAAACTGCAGCTCTGCTATAACCAGTGCAGCGACGATGTCCACGTCGATGCGTTCAAGACTTTCGACGACTACCTCTCCGACTTCTACATTTACCTCTATGAGGGACATCCCGACTATGTGGCGGGACCTACTCAGTTCCATTATCTGCAGACCATCACCGACAACACCAAGGTCGATGCTTGGATGCAGCATAGCTTCAAGCAGTTCATCGGCAACGAGCGACGTGCATTGATGAAACTCTACAAAGCCCTGCCCGCCTATCTTCAGGAACAGAAATATCAACACCTCAACGAGCCACAGGTCGAACTTACGCGCATCGCTTTCAGCCTGGCATGGTACAACCAGTTCGGGTCGATTGAGGATCGTTACATCTTCTTCCGCAGCATGAAGAAGAAGGTGACTAAATCACTCAATCTAAGCGACGAACTCAGCGATGAGGAGACCGCTCAGGCCCTCGGTATGAAGTACACCACCTTCCGTTCGCGCGTCAGTCGATGCTGCAAGGAGGTGCAGCGGCTGATGACCGAGATGAAGCAAGAGGACATTTCTCAACTCGATGCCAACAGCCTCCTGCTGGTCGATAGTATCTGCCGTGTCGATGAGGATACACTGGACGGTATCGTCGATAGTTTGGTGACTGCTGCCGAACGCCAATTGCCGCAGTATAACGATATCCTGGAGGCAAGAATAAGGAAGCAGGATGAGCAGCAGAGAATTGTTCTTGAAGAAGCATGCTTTAGAGAACTTGAATATGGTTCTAGTTTCGAACTTGAAAAGCCAATGCGAGAAAGCAAACGCTCATTCCACATTCCGAAGTTCGAAATTCCTTTCGCAAAGAAGATGGCACGTTCAGTCGAAGAGGCACAGCAGGCACGTAAGAAGACCTTCATCGAAAACTTCGTTTCGAGCTTCAAGTCCTTCGTACAGCAATAAACGATATCACTACAAATACATTATTTTTTCAAAAAATGTACTTTTTTCATATATAATTTTGGAGAATCGTCCAAAATCGATTATCTTTGCACCCTCATTCAGTGTTATTTTTGTATAACGGCGAATGATATTTTGGTAACTAATAAATGATTTGTAGAATTCTATTGTTATGCGTAAATCATCAATTATTCTATCTACACTTTTATTGGCATCATTTTGGTTGATGCTATGTTCTTTCAAAAGCACATCGGATGAAGAGATGCTTTCTGATGGCTATACTACAGAAGATCTTGATATTCTTAAACAAGATGTCGTTAATGGACAGACTGGACAAATATCCCTTCCTGAATGCCACGCGCAGATTGATGTTCCAGAAGGATTAGTATATCTTGATAAGGCACAAGCAAAGAACTTGCTGATTGATTATTGGGATAATTCTGAAAGTGTTCTTGACGATCTGTTAGGAGTCCTTGTACCCAGAGAAAATGAGTTTTTTTATCAGATATGCGTGGCTTATGTTATCTCGTATGATAATTGCGGGTACATAAGGGACAATGATGCAAAAAGTATCGATTATGATGAATTGTTGGAGCAATTGAAAGAGGATTTCAAAGATGATAACAAGTCTCTTCCTGAGGAACACAGATGTGAGTTAATTGGATGGGCAGTCCCTCCTCATTATGACTCGGTGAACCATGCGTTGGTTTGGGCAAGAACGTTGGCATTCCAACATGGAGAGACAGTCAATTATGATATGCGAATTCTTGGTAAGGATGGATATGTTTCCGTCAATGCGGTAGTCGATCCAGATCCGGAAACCATTGATGAAGTTTCAGTTAATGAATCTTCGATGGTTAAGAGTATTCGTTTTGACAAAGGTTATGCTTATGCCGACTTCGATGAAAAACGAGACAAGATTTCCGACTGGACAATTGGAGGATTAGTTGCAGGTAGCATTCTCGCTAAATCTGGTTTGTTGGCAAAGATTGGGGCGATGCTATTGAAGTTCTGGAAAATCATTGCCCTAGGCGTTGTAGGTATAGCTGCAGGCATTAAAAAAATATTCAGTTCAAAATAGTCATGAATAAAAAATAATGGGAGTCACCCAAGTCGGGCGCTCCCATTATTGTCATTCTCCCATTCGTCCTTGTCAACCAAGTCCTTTAAGATTTGTCGTCAACCTTAAAGAAGTCGTCCGAGTCGGCCAGCTTCTGGCGCATTGCCTGTGACTCTTTGGGTGACATGGCATAGCAGCAATTAAACACTTTATCCATGAAACTTTCGCGCGAACGGCGTTCCCTTGCGAACATGCTGCGTGTGCCCGCTTCGTCCTGCACGAAGTTGAGGGCGTTCTTGATGTTCATCGTCTTGGCCACTTCGATGGCATCCTGGTTGGCACCGATGTAGGTGAAGAGCCAACCTTTCGACTTCATCTCTTCGACCATGCGGCTGATGTCACGGCTGGTGAACTCGTGCGAATCGTTCTCGTAACCGTCGGTGATGATGGTGACCAGTACGGAGTCGTTCTCCGATACATTCTTCTTCAGATGATTGACCGAGAGGCCGATGGCATCGTAGAGAGGGGTGCAGGTGCCTGGGTTATAGTCCTTGGACTCAAGGTCCTTGACCTCCGAGATGGGTTCACAGTCGCGGACAAACTTGATGCTTCCTGTCTGGAAGGGCACGAAGGTTACATACTGCTCCTGCTCGGGATATTTCTCCTGTGCGCGACGGATGGTCTGGAGGGTTTCGTTGACACCAGTGAGGGCCTGACGCTCGATGCAGCTCATGGAGCCACTCTCGTCGAGGATGATGAGGTTGAATACGCGAGTTTTCATTTTTTTTTGGTTTTTAGAGTGATTATTGAAGTTTGTTTTTTTGCTTTTCATTACGATGTAGCAAAAATATTCGCGATGTTGCAGGAAAAATGAAAATATTTCCGAAAAAATTTGGAACGATGGGGAGAAATGGTTATATTTGCAGCGGTCATTAAGACAAACATTAACATTTATTATACGTTTTATTATGAAAACGAAAATGATTTTTGGTTTACTCTTCTTCGTTTTAGGTTCTTTATTCTCTATGGTATCATGCGATGATATGTTGGATACTGAACCGTATGTGGATACTTTCGACGTCGAGATTGGCGATAAATGGGGAAAGATTCATCTTACGGACAGCGTATTTTATGTTGGACCACAAGAAACGCTGTTGGAAACAACCGTCTTGGATTTAGATTCCACCCTGTTGTCTTATTTATCATTAGATTTTTATTTCGACGGGACAAGATACGGTCTCAGTTTGCATAATCGGAGTTCAACCACAGCAGGGGCTGACTGTTCCTTTGAATCACCATACTTGGATGCAGCGATTGAAGGTCAAAAGATTACTATGACCGTCAAAGAGAACAAATCGGGACAAAAGTTAGATTTATATTTGCATCTTCAAACTGGCCCAAATTATGGTAATATAGAGATACACCAATCTGCAAAGTAGTTATAGATAGGAATTATCGTTTTAGAATGGATATAGCACTATGTCGGCCGACATAGTGCTTCCGCAATTTGATAGAGCACTCTGACGCGCGACATAATGCTTGCTACGATTGGAAGAAGCACTCTGACGGCCGACATAAGGCTTGCAACGATTGGAAGAAGCACTCTGACGCGCGACATAATGCTCGCTACGATTGGAAATAGCACTCTGACGCGCGACATAGTGTTTGCTACAATAGAAGAAGCATTATAACGGCCAACATAGTGCTTACACCGAAATTTGAAGTATTTGTAGAATCTATACCGGATTTTCGCTCAATGTATAAGGGGTTGCAGCATGCTGCAGCTCCTTTTTTGTGCCTGTTTTGAAAAAAGTGCAGAATTGTTTCGTCATGTCGGAAATTCTTTGTATATTTGCGGCGAATTAAAAGACGAAATCAATAGAAGTGCTGCAAGACTAAACCTTTAGACATGCTGAAGGTCAAAATGCAGGATATACAAAGAGTTGAAGAATAACCGATAATACAAGGAAACCAGAAAAAGAAACCATCAATGGCTAATACCCCAAATACAAGTCTGGAGCTGCTCGAAAAGACTGCAGCGAGGGTGAGCAATCGCCTCAAGACGATTGCGCACGACACCGACCTCACATGGAACACCGAGCTCGACACGCAGATGCACCTGCTTCTGAACCGTGCCGAGGAGGTACACAGCAAGGCGTTTGTGGTGATTGTCGTGGGCCCCGTGAAGTCGGGCAAATCGACCTTCGTCAATTCGTTGGCCCATGCTTACGTCAGCCCTACCCACTTCCTCGAATGTACGGTGCGTCCTTCGGTAATCTCGCAATGCAAGGCGGGGGAGGAGTGTCGTATCACCACCTTCCGACAGACCGAGTTCGACCCCGAGGCCTCGAAGGCCGACCACGTGGAGGCCATCATCGACTACATCAAGGGATTGAGCTATGCCGACCTGTCGGGCCTTGAGGTGCAGCATTATCCGCTGACCGAAGAGAATCTCACCGAGCATGTGGAGCAGCCCATCGACAACAAGGTGGTGCGCGTCACGACCGACAATGTGCTGACGTCCATCACAGCACCTGGTGGAGACTTTCTGGGTCGTGATATCTTCCTCGTCGATATGCCGGGCTTCGATGGTCTGAATGCCAACCTTGAGGACAAGGCTTATCCCATCATCGCGCACCGTGCCGACTTGGTAATCTTCATCCAGAGCTCCAATTCGGCCATCTCGAAGATCTCGACCGACTTCTTCGATATCCTCCGTGCAGGCAATGGTTCGGCTCCCGTCTGCTTAATCCATAATTACTTCGAGTCGGCCTACTGGCGCACCGAGGAGGAACAACAGCGAGCCATTCGTGGACAGATGGAGAAGGCGAAGGAAATCATTCGTTCGCGCGGCTTCAACCTGCCCGATGCCAACTGTTTCTCGATCAACCTTGGCAAGGTGGCCGACAATAGCGAGGGGGCAACAGGTTCCATCGTTCTGCCCGAGTATCGTGCTGAGCTGGAGGCTGCCACCCAGTCTTTCCGCGAGATCGAGAAGGAACTCTACCAGCATATTATCAGCAGCCAGCATACGACACGACTGAACAACTGTCTGGGTCGTATCAGGTACGAGAAGGAACTGCTCTGCAAGATGATTGACGAGCAGCTGGCGAAGTTTGATAAGGCACGCGAGCAGTACGACAAGGCCGAACAGGAACTCGATGCCATTCGCGAAGACCATCAGCTCGTCTATTCACGTGCAGCTTTCCCCTTGCATTTCTCGGCAGATGACCTTGCAAGCAGCCTTGACGGTATTGCCAACGTGACCATGAGCCAGCAGTTGAACATGGGTGCCAAATACAATGGAGCAACGGCTCGCGGCATCGTCACTTCGATGCTCAATATGTTCGCCCAGACCATCAGGACGTATGTCGATAGCCACATTTCGATGACAGACTATCTGGAGAAGATCAACGCCATGACCGAGAGCCGCTTCCTCGAGATACGCAATGCTTTGAACCGTGTGGCGGGTATCACCATCCAACCTTTAAGCGGATTCAAGGACGACGAACTGAAGGTGGTCGAGAGCAACGCTGTCATGAAGGCTTATGACGTGGAGCAGAAGATTGGTGATACCTTCCTCATCGACCGATATAGCTATGAGCGTATGCGCAGCATGATGAACGAGGCCAAGATGACGGTGATTGGCGTCACACAGCCATCGGAGCCCGGCATCTACCGAGGCGGTTGCCTGCAGACCACTATTCTGCCCAGTGTGCAGCAGGATGTGGCCAACTGCTTGCAGGACATCATCCGCAAGCGCAGCGAGGCTTATTCGAAGCTGCTTGAAGAGAAACGTGGCGAGGTGCTTGCTGCCATCATTCCCGACTTCGACCAGGTGGATGCCCGCATCACCGCCTTGAAAACCCTCAAGACGAAGCTCGAGGGCATTCAGTTTACGTAGATGCGTTACTTGAATCCTTAAATACCCTTACTTAATCAAGAAATATGAAACGAAACATCATCATCACACTGGTTATTATCTTGGGCATCATCGTGCTGATGTTCATCGGTGACGTGATTACGATAGGCGAGAAGCTGGCAAGGGTGACGCACCTATGGTGGATGGAATATGCTTTCTATGGCGTGATTCTTCTGGCGTTCCTTTTGCTGGTGATACGCCCTATCGTCAAACTGCATCGCACACCCGAATTGCCGAGTTTGAATCATGAAGGGGTGAACAACGTTGTCGAATTGAAGAAGTTTGGTGCACGTTTGGCCGAGAACTGCAACTATATCGCAGACGAGAAGCTGCGTGTGGATCATCAACTGCAGCTGCGCAATGATGTGCAGCAGTGGCACGACGAACAGAACTTGCGCGTGGTAGTTGACCGCGAGGTGCAGCTGCGTCTGCATGGCGATGCGGCGCTGGGTGTGCGTGGCATCGATCCGCTGGTGCGGCAGTGGGCACAGACGGTGTTCATGGTGACGGCAGTCTCACCAAGCAGCAAGATTGATACGTTGTCGTGCCTCGTGCTCGATTATACGATGGTGAAGGAACTGATTCTGGCTGCGGGTTATCGTCCCACCTATCCTCAGCTGATGCGCCTGTATTGGCGCATCCTCATCACTGCAGTGCTTTCGTGGTGTGTGTCGGAAGCTTTGCATGGTGTGGGCGACATACATCCGTTCTCACTGTTTTCTGGCGGTGTGGATGGCGCAGATGTGAATGTGGGTGAGGTGGCCGACGGCACCGATGTGGCTGTCGATGGTTCGGACGTGGTGGTGGATGCAGGCGACATTGACCCCGAGGCTGAATCGGGCTTCTCGCTGGGTGCCATCCTTCGCAACTTCAAGATCCCGGGCATCATCGCTGGTCCTGCTATCGATGGCGCTGTGAATGCGTTGATGACGCTGCGCATCGGCTATGTGGCACGCACATATCTCATGGAGGGTGCTGCGGCTATGCACGACAGTACGGCCCGACGCAATGTGAAGCGCCAGGCCGTGGTGGATTCGATGAAGAATCTTCCTGAGGTGGTTATAAACGGAAGCAAAGGTGTCGGAACAGGTCTCACCAAGTTCTTCGTGACCTTCTTCGGTTCTCCGGTTTGGGAGAAATATAAGGCGAAGGGAATTTAAGGGTAGTAAATTCCTTACAACTGATTCAGCAATTCGATTACCGCGTTGTCGGCATCGCACCATTCGAGTCCCTTCATCTCTTCGGGAGTGAGCCAACGGTGGTCGCGATGCTCGCGACGTGTGAATTTTTCTTCCTTGCCGGTGCAGAGATAGCAGGAGAGTGTAAGCGCGAAGTCGGGGTAATCGTGATTGACGGTGATGAAATGACGGTCGATAGTGACTTCGTAGTTCATCTCCTCTTTCAGTTCGCGTACCAGTGCCTCTTCTTCGGTTTCTCCCTGCTCTACCTTGCCGCCCGGGAACTCCCAGTGGAAGCTGGTGTAATGATGGCGCGTCTGGTCCTTCTGCGTGCAAAGGAAACGGGTGTCCTTCGACACGATGTTTTTCTCGCCTGGTTTAACCACATGGATGATGGCAGCCACGACATGATAGTGATGCCACGTCTCCTTGTGCCATAACTCGTAGATTTTCGACATAAGCTGGTAATCCTCGGTTTCGGGGGTACAGCCGTTTTGTGTCATACTAAAGATGACATCGAGGTTGGGAGCGATGATGTCGATACGGAAGCTGAATTCGCCTTTTCCGTCCTTGGCGGTCTCGAAGCGTTCGAACCATACCCGACGAATGTCTTTCCAGCGATACATCTTGTTCTTCTTTTCTCCATGACGTGAAATCAGATGGATTCCACCCTCGTGGACACGAAGTTCCTGGACGTAGTAACGCGCCAGGCGGTGCTGGGCCAGTCCAAGACGGATGGCGATGCTGGTCATCAACGGGATGTTTTCGGTCATGTACGAACCGATGAGTTTTCCTAAGGTATCCATAATATTTTACGGGTTAAGTGAGTTGCAGTTGATATCGTAATATCGATTCTATCTTGACGTTTATTACGCTGCAAATATACGTTGTTTTGATGAAAAGAACAAATTTTTTGCATAAAAATTTGGTTGAAAGATAAAAATTATTTATCTTTGTACCCGAAAAATACACAAAATTATGAGAGAACTTGAAGATAGAATCATTCGTGAGGGTCATTTCCTCGCAGGAGGTGTCCTCAAGGTTGATGGTTTCGTTAATCATCAGATTGATATTCAACTGATGGTGGCTGTAGGACGTGAGATCGCTCGTCTTTTCAGACACGAAACGCGCATCAACAAGATTGTCACTGTGGAAGCCAGTGGCATTGCCCCAGCCCTGATGACCGGTCTCGCTATGGGTTTGCCTGTGGTCTATATCAAGAAGGACCGACCCAATACCATGGAGGATTGTTACAAGACCAGCGCCCGTTCGTTCACCAAGTCGAAGAACTACGAGCTTGTAGTCAGCAAGGAATATCTGGGCAAGGACGATGTGGTGCTCTTCGTCGATGACTTCCTTTCGTCGGGCAGTTCTGCCATTGCTTCGCTCGATCTATGCCGCATGGCAGGAGCTGAGATTGCAGGTGCAGCCTTCATGATCGAGAAGGAGTTCATGAACGGACGCAAGAATATCCATGCTGCGTTCCACGATATCAGGATCGAAAGCCTCGCCATGGTGCAGAGCCGAGAGATTACTGAGGAAGACAAGAAGTTCATGCGCGTCGCCATCGAAGCGTCGATCGAGAATGTGAAGAATGGCGGTGGACCTTTTGGCGCAGCCATTGTCAAGAACGGAGAACTGGTGGCTACGGGTGTGAACCGTGTGACGGCCAACAACGACCCCACAGCCCATGCCGAGGTGTCGTGCATACGCAACGCTTGCCAGAAAATGGGTACGTTCAATCTGGACGGCTGTGTGATCTATACGTCGTGCGAGCCTTGCCCGATGTGTCTGAGTGCAATCTATTGGAGCGGCATACAGAAGATCTATTATGGCAATACGGCCATCGATGCCAAGATGATCAACTTCGACGACCAGTTCATCTACGATGAGATCGACCGTCCGGCTACCGAGCGTTCCATCCCGTCGATATGCGTGCTCCGTCATGAGGCGCAGCAGGCCTTCCGCGATTGGCGCCTTAAGGTCGATAAGATTGAGTATTGATAGAGGGCAATGTTCGGTTCCAATTTAGAATTCCGGCATCCAGCCGACATCGAAAAGACGGTGCTGGAAGTGGGGATGCTGCCATTCTTCGAAAACGGCATCGCGGGATTCAGTGTGGCCGAACATACACCTTCCGAACTCTGGTTCAGTGACGAACAGGACGGACCTTGGGAATGGAAAGGTCCCATCATCCAGCTGGGACATACGGCCTACGGGAAGTTCTTCAACCGAAAAGCCGGTTGGGTAGCCTTGGAATGGTTGCCCGACCTTGTCAATGTGCGCAGGGCATCCTATCCTTTGCCACCAGAAGATTCGCAAGCTCCCGAGCGTCTTATCTACGAGGTGCTTCGTCTCGACAGGGATGTGCTTTCGCGAGACTTGAAGCGCGAGGTGGGACTCTACGGCATGAAACTCAAATCGACGTTCGAACGCTATATCGCGCAGTTGCAGATGGGACTGTGGGCCTGCATCTCGGATTTCGAATACAACATCGACCAGTATGGCAACCGCTATGGTTGGGGTTTGGCACGCTATTCCACGCCGGAGGTGATGTATGGTACCGACTTCGTGCGCTCGGCCATCGGGGTTCGAACGCCTGAGGAGTCATTACAGCGGCTGGTTGTCCAGCTCAAGAAGATTTTGCCTGATGCTAACGAACGACAGGTCCTGAAATTGCTGAAATAAGAAAAGGGGTGTTGCCAACGCGGCGACACCCCTTTTCTTATTATATTAAGGAATATTATTTGCGGACTTTCAGACATGCCTTGGCAAGGAAGATGATCAAGGCAATGTACATTACGAGGCTGAGGAGCTGACCGCCAAAGCTGGTAGCCCATTCACCACCTGCAATCTGCCAATCGGCACCAGCGAAGACGAGCCCTGCGCTCACCACGCCCATCAGTGCACCACCGGCGATGAAACCAGAGGCGAGGAGCGTGCCGCGTTCTCCACGAGCAGCGTTGACCTGCGGATCCTTGCTGCGTGAAGTGACATACCAGTTGACAGCACCACCAACCATGAGTGGGAGGTTGAGTTGGAGCGGGATGAACATACCTAAGGCGAAGGCGAGGGCAGAGATGCCACATGCATTGACGATGAGGGCGATGACGGCACCGATGCCGTAGAGAAGCCAGGGCGCACCCTGTCCCATCATCAGCGGTTCGATGACGGCAGCCATGGCACGTGCCTGTGGAGCAGCCATCACGTCGGAGTTATCGGGCGTGAAGCCGTAAGCCTGGTTGAGGATCATGATGACGCCTGCTGCCGTAGCTGCACTGACAAGGATACCGATGAACTTGAATCCCTCTTGCTTGGCAGGAGTGGTGCCGAGCCAATAACCAATCTTGAGGTCGGTGACGAAGGCACCGGCACTGGCAAGCGCTGTGCAAACCACGCCACCCATGATAAGCGCTGCAACCATGCCTTCGGTGCCCTTCAGGCCTACTGCTGCCATGATGAGCGAAGCAAGGATGAGTGTCATCAGCGTCATGCCGGAGACAGGGTTGGAGCCTACGATGGCGATGGCATTCGCAGCTACTGTGGTGAAGAGGAAGGCAATGACAAAGACGATGATGAGGGCCACGAGAGTGAAGAGAAGGGAACTGTGCATCACATCGAGATAGAAGAAGAGCGTTGTGGTGAGCAGAGCGATGATGAGGGCCAGTACGATGGTCTTCATGCTGAGGTCGCGCTGTGTACGCGGAACGTATGCACCAACAGCAGCTGCTTCAGCACTCTTGCTTCCGAAGGCTTGCTTGATGAGCGAGAAGCTGCCCATGATGACGCTGCGGCTCTTCCACACGCCGATGATGCCGGCCATGGCGATACCGCCGATGCCGATGCTCTTGGCATACTGGAAGATCTGCTGAGGCATGGCATCGCCAGCAAGGATGCCGTTGCCGACCTCAAGATCGGGCCAGATGAAGGCGAGGGCAGGAACGACAATCCACCAGATGAGTACCGAGCCGGCACACATGATGGTAGCATATTTCAAGCCCACAATATATCCCATGCCGAGCAGGGCCGCCGAGGTGTTGCAGCTCAGGAAGAACTTGGCTTTCGCTGCTATTGTCGTACCGAGCGAACAGAATGTGCTGGTGAAGTTTTCGGCCCATGTGCCAAAGGTGGCCACGAGGAAATCATAGATACCGCCGAGGACTGATGCGATGATGAGTGGCTTGGCAGACGAACTCTCCCCTTCACCCGAGATGAGCACCTGCGTCGAGGCTGTAGCTTCGGGGAAAGGATACTTGCCGTGCATGTCGCTCACGAAGTACTTGCGGAACGGAATTAGGAAGAGGATGCCGATTACACCACCCAGGAGCGAAGCGATGAACACTTCGAGGAAGCTGACGCTGATGTTGGCATCGGGGAACTTCGAGTCGAGGATGTAGAGGGCGGGCAGGGTGAAGATGGCACCGGCCACGATCATGCCCGAGCAGGCACCGATGGACTGGATGATGACATTCTCGCCGAGCGGGTCGCGACGTTTGGTTGCCGAAGCGAGGCCGACAGCGATGATGGTGATGGGGATGGCTGCTTCGAAGACCTGTCCGACCTTAAGGCCGAGATAGGCGGTGGCAGCACTGAAGATGACGGCCATGAGCAGACCCCACACGACCGACCAGGTGGTCACTTCGCGGGGATTGGCCTTGGCAGGCATGAGCGGATGGTACTCCTCGCCAGGCTTCAACGGGCGCATGGCGTTTTCGGGGAGTCCTTGATTGGGTTTGTTTTGTTCCATTGTGGTTATTTATTGGTTGTTTCAGATCTTTCGGAGTTGCCAGAGGCAGGACTCGAAGTCGATACCGGTGTTGGTGGGACCGGGGGTGCGAAGCGTCTCGATGAGGCATTGACGCACGAAGTGGGAGGCGCGTTTGGCCGACTGGGCGAAGGGCACGCCATTGACCGCATCGGCACCGAGAACCGAGGCGAAGACGTCGCCTGTGCCCGAACGGGTTTCTTCGACAATCATCTGTCGCTGGAATTCCACGTCGCCATCGTGTTCGCCCACCACATTGCCGATGAAGTTTTCGCCCATCATGATGCCGGTGATGACAAGCCGCTTGGCCCCCATGGCCATCAGTTCACGGGCCATTACGACAAGTTCGGTGTGACGCCAACCATTGGGCTTAAAGGGCGTGTCGGTGAGAAAACAGGCCTCGGTGAGATTGGGCGTGATGATGTCGGCATATTGGATGAGACGCTTCATCTCGCGGCACATCTTGCGGGTATAGGTGGGATAGATATGGCCATTGTCGCCCATCACTGGATCGACGAGCACGATGGTGTTCGGGCGACGGAAATCCTTGATGAACTGTTCGACGATACCGATCTGGCGGGCGGAGCCCAGGAAGCCGGTCATGATGCCGTCGAACTGCAGGTCGAGTTTCTTCCACTCTTCGATATATGCAGGCATGCGACGGGTGAAATCCTCGCGATAGAACGAGGGAAAGCCCGTGTGATTCGAGAAGATGGCTGTAGGCAGCGGACAACCTTGCACCCCCAGATGACTGACGATGGGCTGGATGACCGAGATACTGCAACGACCATATCCCGAGATATCGTTGATGATTGCTATCTTTTTGCTCATTTGTTTGTTCTTATTGAGGGGCTAGACATTCTAAATGTTCTAGACTTTCTAGGCTATCTAGACTATCTAGGTTACGCTTGTTACATCGGATCAACATCATAATAGAAGACGATGCGGGAGAACTCCTGGATATCCTGCGCCAATCGGCTTTGGATGAGGTTGAGGAGGCGTCGTATCTCGTTGGTCGAAGCCTCACGTTCGACCTTGAGTAGAACCTGTCGTATATGCATGTTCTTGACGCGACCGATGGGAGGGGCTTCGGGGCCGAGGACACGTTCGCCGAAAGTGTAACGCAACTGCTGGACATATTGGGCCACCATAGCATCGAGACGGTCCTCATAGCGTCCCTTCATATAGATTAAGATAAGTCGTGTGAAGGGAGGGTATCCGTAACGGCGACGGTCGTCGAGCTGGGTCTCGGCCATTTTCAAATAGTCGTGGCTGACCACTTGCTGGAGGAGCGGGTTCTTCGGGTCGCGACATTGGATGATGACCTCACCCTGCTGACCTTCGCGTCGTCCTGCACGTCCTGCCACCTGTTCCATGAGCTGGAAGGCGCGTTCGTGCGAACGAAAGTCGGGGAAGTTCATCAATCCGTCGGCGCTTAGGATGCCCACGGTCTGGACAGCGCTGAAGTCCAGTCCCTTGGTGACCATCTGTGTGCCGATGAGCACATTACATTTCTTTTGCTCGAAGTCCTGGATGATGCGCTCGTAACTTTTCCGTGTGCCTGTCGAATCGGTGTCCATGCGAATCGGACGTGCGATGGGGAGGAGTCGCTGCAGGCTTTCCTCAATGCGCTCGGTGCCGTAACCTTGGCTTTCGAGTTGCTGTCCTCCACACTGCGGACATTCATGTGGCCAGGGCATACGATAGCCGCAATAATGACATTCGAGGGCACGGGTGCGCTTGTGATAGGTGAGCGTGACGTCGCAACGAGGACAGCGTGGCGTCCATCCGCATTGCACGCATTCGATCTGTTGCGAATAACCTCGGCGATTCTGAAACAAGATGGCCTGCTGACCTTTCTGCAGTGTCTGACCCACCTTCTTGATGAGTTCGGGCGAAAATACTTCCTTGGTAGGCACCAGGGTGATTTTGGGCAATGACACGCCGGCATGTCGCTCGGTGAGGCGTACCAATCCGTACTTTCCTTGTTTGGCCAGAAAAAAACTCTCAAGACTCGGTGTGGCGCTGCCCAACAATACCTTGGCACCATGACGCATGGCCAGGACGATAGCGGTGTCGCGACCATGATAGCGGGGGGCAGGATCCTGTTGCTTGTAGCTCGGCTCGTGTTCTTCATCGACGATGATGAGCCCCAGCTGACGGAAGGGGAGGAAGATGCTCGAACGTACGCCCACGATAAGACGGGAGCTTTGCGTGGCACCCTTCGAGTTGTCGAGCATCGCTTTCCATATCTCCACGCGTTCGATGTCGGAGAGCTTGGAATGATAGACAAGCATCTGCTTGCCGAACACACGTCGCAGGCGTTGGCAGAGCTGCGTGGTGAGCGCTATTTCGGGCACCATCAGCAGGGCTTGTCGTCCCTGATCCAGCACTTCCTGGATGAGGTGCATGTAAATCTCGGTTTTGCCGCTTGAGGTGACACCTTGCAGCAGACAAACCTGATGGTCGCGGAAGGATTGACAAATCTGCCGATAAGCCACCGTCTGCATTTCGGTGAGCGGATGCAGAGGCTCGCATTTCTGCTCGAGGTAGGGGTCATCACGGGTGTCGAGACGGGAGATAGGTTCATCGAAAGTGGTGAACAGACCTTTCTTCTGTACCTCGTTGAAGATTGCTGTACTGACGTTTGCAGCCTTGAGCAGCACTTCCTTGGGAACCGCATCAGCCTTGTCCTTCTGCAGAGCGTGGCTCATGTCGAGCAACTTCATGAAGAGCGCCTGCTGCTGTGGAGAGCGTTGCAGGGCCTTGAAGGCTGATTCCAGAGGGGAGGGGGTGCTCGGAGTGGTCGGAGTTTTCGGAATACTCGGAGTAATCAGAGTACTCTTAGTAATCTGAGGAGAGCTGTCTTCAAGAGCCGGTAGGGTGATTTGCACCATGGTGCGCATCTTGGGGCGGAAGTCCTCGCGTATCGTCCCTTCCTTGCCTTCTTCAGGTTTGAGTTCACTGGGGAGGGCCGCCTTCATCACATCGCCGATGGGACACATGTAATAACTGGCCATCCATTGCCAAAGCGGATACTGCGGATGTCGGATGACAGGGCCATCGTCGAGTACCTGTTGGATGGGCTTCAGCTCGTATGTGGTCTTCGGTTTGTGTGGATTGAGTCCGACGATGATGCCCGTATAAGTATGATTTCGCCCAAAGGGTGCCAGTACACGCTGACCTACCTGCACCATCTTCTCGAACTCGTCGGGGATGATGTACGTGAATGTCTGGTTCAGAGGAACCGGTAATATCAGGTCGGCGTATAACATCGAGAACCAAGCTATCCTTTCGGAGTGAGCGTGACAAGAGGTATTAACATCTCTTCGAGCGAGATGCCACCGTGTTGGAAAGTGTCCTTGTAATATTGGACGTAGTAGTTGTAGTTGTTGGGATAGGCGAAGAAATCGTGACCTCCGCAGAAAGCGTATTGCGTGCTGACGTTGAGGATGGGCAAGCCGAACTCCTGCGGACGCTCAACCCAGTAGATGTTCTTCGACTGGGAATTGAGATTCTTCCCCAGCTTGTAACGCAGGTTGGTGTTGACATTCTTGTCACCTATGATCTTGATGGCATTGTCGCAGCGGATGGAGCCGTGGTCGGTGGTCAAAATCACCTTGTAACCCATTTCGGCGATGGTGCGGAAGAGATCGAGGGTCGAGGAATGTTCCATCCAGGTGCGTGTGAGGGCACGGTAAGCAGCTTCGTCGTGAGCCAGTTCGCGTACGGTCTTGATTTCGGTGCGGGCATGGCTCAGCATGTCAATGAAGTTGATCACGATGACGTTGAGCGGATAGCGCTTGAGACCCTTCAGTCCTGCCACGAGCTTCTCGCCATAGCTGTTCTCGTTGATCTTGTGATAGGAGAATTCGTAGTGTTTGCGGAAGCGGTCGAGTTGTGTCTGGATGAGTGGAGCCTCGTTGAGGTTCTTGCCCTCCTCTTCGTCTTCATCGACCCATAGGTCGGGGAACATGCGTGCAATCTGGTCGGGCATCAGACCGCTGAAGATGGCGTTGCGGGCATATTGCGTAGCCGTAGGCAGCAAGGCACAATAGATGTCCTCCTGCATATTAAAATAAGGTGAGAGCAGAGGCTGCACGGCCTTCCATTGGTCGAGGCGGAAATTGTCGATGACGATGAAGAAGAGTTTCTCGCCCGCATCGAGCAGTGGGAAGACGCGTTCCTTGAAAAGCGATGGCGACATCAGTGGTGCATCGTTGTTGGCAAGATCCTTCTTGAAGGTATTCAATACCGTATTGGTTGGCGATGCCTTTTTCACCAGATCTTTCACCCAGTCCTGGTAGTTGCGCTTGACAAACTTATAAAATGCAGCATTCGCTTCGTCCTTCTGCATCTGGAGCATGGAGTTGAGCTGCGGGTCAGAGTGGGCCGAAAATTCGTTCTCCCAGAAGACGAGGCGACGATAGACCTCTACCCATTCGTTGAACGTGCGGGCATCGCTGATGGCCATGGACAGACGACCGAACTCCTGCTGGTAACCCGATGTCTGCTGCTGTTGCGTAATCTCGCGTGCATGGAGGTTCTTCTTGATGCTCATCAGCATCTGGTTGGGAAGCACGGGTTTGATGAGATAGTCAGCTATCTTCGAACCGATGGCCTGGTCCATGATGTCCTCTTCCTCACTCTTGGTTATCATGATGACGGGGAGGTCGGGATGCGCATCCTTGAGTTGGCTGAGGGTTTCGAGTCCCGAGATGCCCGGCATGTTCTCGTCGAGAAAGACGAGATCCACCGGATGCTCGTGAGTATAGTCCAGCGCATCCTGTCCGTTAGTAACAGTGATGACGTCGTAGCCCTTCTTCTGAAGGAACATGATATGGGGCTTGAGGAGATCTATCTCGTCGTCGGCCCAAAGGATCTGGGGATTATTCATTTTCTTTCTCTTCTGGTTCTATTTCGGGATTTTCGGAGGGCTCTGAGTTCTCAGAATTGCCTGGATCTATGGCGGGTACTTCGATGGCGGTCTCGCCTCCTTCACCTTCCTCGCTTTCTTCGCCCTCTTCGCTTTCCTCGCTTTCTTCGTCGTCAGCACTGCCGTAGGTGGCCTGTACCCAATCGAAGTATTCCTCGAAGGTCTTGCCACGCAGGAGCAGACGGAAGTTCGGATCGCTGATGTCAATCTGCGTGATGCCGTCGGGCAGTTCGAAGGTGTCGCTACCATCTATGCGGTCATGATAGTCGAGCAATTCGTCGAGGTTGTCGAATCCGCTGATGACGAGCACCGAAAGACCATTGCCCGTATCGATGATTTCGAGGTCGAAATCCTTCACGAGGTAATTTTCGAAGTTGAACTTGGCAATCTCGAAGAGCAGGTTGTTTTGGATGTTCGTCAGGCTGTCGGTCTTGAACGCAAGGAGCAACACATGCGGCACGTTATCGTCGTCGAGGAACTGCATCGAAGCATCGACCGCCTCTTCGGTGCCATCGCCACGGCGCAGTGAAGTGCCCCACATCATGCTGCGCACCTGAGAGCCAAGCTGCAGTTCGCGACCTTCGCGATAACCCTTGATCATCAGACTGGCAAGTGGAGAGACATCGCTCTCGGGATAGGTGGCTGTAAGTTGTTCGAGCGCCTCCTTGAACTGCTGGCTCTCGCCGTCCTGCACGTAGCTGAGAGCATGGAGGAAGAGGAACTTGGGCATGAGTTTCGAGAGCGGCCACTTCTCGTGAACGTAGTTGTAGTTGTCGTGCACAAGCTTGGTGTTGCCTGCAAGATACTCTTCGTAGGTGTGGATATAGAGCGAGTCCTGACCTTTGGCCATCTCGCGCAGGGTCTCGATGTAGTTGGGGTCGCTGACGGCCACACCGTAGGCACTCTCGGGATAGTAGTCCATGAGCTTGTGTCGCCATATCTCGGCTTCGGCCATCATCTTGTTCTGCTGCACTGTGTCTCCCTTGCGTTGCGCCCTATCGGCCATACGCATATACATCAGATAGATGGCATAATACATGTCGGGACGATGCTGACTCTCGGGATAGCGTGTCTCGAGCTGTCGGAACGTCTTGATGGAGAGCGGGAAATTCTCGAGCTTCTCGTTGATGATGACACCTTCGTTGTAGAGTCCTTCCTCGATGAGCTCGTTGGCCGTCTGTTTCTGATCGTCGGTGAACGGAATCTGTGCCAGATAGTAGGCAGGCTTGTGGGGATCGTTGGCTTCCTCGTCCTCTGTCGTTTCTGTTGATTCTTCAGTTGCTGCTTGTTCGTCCGTAATGCCCTCGGTAGCGGTACTATCAGTGGGCAACCCTTCGGCAAGATGTTCGTCCGAACTGCCATCTTTCGAATCCTCGTCGTTGTCGAAGAATGCCGTCTCGGTCTTGTTCTTTCGGCGCCAGTCATCCTCAGGCTTTCGGGCACCCCATGTGCGCTGGAACGAGGTCTTGCCCTTGGCGACTTGAGCAGGGTTATAGAAGTACCACGACTTGTCTTGTTTGCCTACGGTGGGTTGTTCGTCTTCGCTGGCCAATGGGTCGGCATTCGTTGCACGATTGGCATTATATTCGGCCAATCGCTCTTGGTCTTCTGCTTCTTTCTCGGCTTTGATGAGGTCCTTGATGATCTTGGCGATCACCTTGTCGAGTTCTTCCTTGGGCAATTCAGCAAGTTTGAGCAGACTATCCTGCAGTTGTACGGTTTCGGCATGAGTCTGCAGTTCGTCGAGCACGGTGCTCAAACGCTGTATCTCCTTGTAGCCCTTGAAGTCCTTGTCGATGATGCCCATCGCCGTGCTGTAGGCCTTCTGCGCCTTGACGTAATCTTCCTGAATGAACGTGATTTCGCCCAGTCGAAGGGCTGCGATGGCCTTGTCGATGCCATTGCGTGTGCTCTTTTCGAGTGCTGTCTCAAACTGCGTGATGGCCTTGGCCGTATCGTTTTGCAGCAAAGCCACGTTGCCGAGTCCATAATAAATCTGGTCGAGATACGTTTCGTTGCGGTACTGGTGGCGCATGTGATTGAACTTCTTTTCGATCTTTGCGAGGTTCTTGGCTGAGGTGCCACCTTTCTTCGAGAGGACGTTGATCTGCGCAAGCTTTGCATTAAACTGTGTCTTGTAGTCGTCGCCACTATGGCCCAGTCGTCCGAATATCTTGTACGCCTCGTCGAGATCGCCGCGTTCTTCGAGCAGTTGGGCAAGGAGGTAGTCGCAACGCAGTGCTTGTGCCCGCGAATGTGAAGCATCGCGTCCTACACGTAGGTAATCGATGGCTTCGAGAGAGGTCTCGGGTTTGCAAAGCATGATTTCAGCCTGTGCCAGCGAGAAAGCCTTTTGGAGAGAACGGGGCAGGTCCTTATAGACGGGTAAGGCGCTCAGTTCCTTCTGGTTGCTGTATTGCTTCGGGTTGATGACCAGTCCGAGTTCGGCTTCGGCATCGAAGTTGAAGCCTTGCACGGCATAGACGCGTGCGGTCCAGATGTGACATTCAGCTACGGTATATTTGCGCCACCAGAAACGACGTGCGGTGTAGGTGAAGGTGGCGGCAGCAGCATTGAAGTCGCCCTTGTAGAACTGAGCCTTGCCCGAAAGGATCCAGGCGTTGTGCAGGAATGGGTTGTACTCGCCGTGGGTGAGCCACAGTTTGTATTCCGGCGTGTTGCGTCCGCGTCGCTTGGGCTTATTGCTTATGCTGCGGCGTTGCACGGCAATCTTAGACTTTTCAATGGCTCGGTCGAACTGTGCGTTGGCTGGTGGCTCTTTTGCATCGATGTGCTTATAGACGGGATGGAGCTTGATACGTTGACCAAATTCCTCGTCGTGGGTGTTTTCCATGGCAGTGAGCCCTTCCTTGAAGGCCTCGTTACCATTGAAGTAGATGTTGTACTTCGTCGTCATCGCCTTCATGCCACGGTTCAGCTTGGTGTTGCTCTTGCATGCGCTGAGGCATACGACAATCAGCACCGCGATGCACGCCGTGCCGATCAAGTGTAGTGGATGATGACGTCGGTTATTCAATTTTTTTCTTATCCTTGTTTTTTATCCTTGTTTTTTTATCACGAATTTGAGAATTAAAGAATTATTTCTTTAGGAACCCCTCTTAACCTTTCTTAACCTCTTAACCCTTCTTACCCCCTCACCTTATCATTACTATGGTCCACTCCGTCGGCCGAAACCGACTGGAAGCGACGCTCGCGCACCACGAGGAGCACTTCATCCATGAGCTGAAGGGGCAAGGCTATCTGCCGCAGTTGCAGCGAACGCACCCAGCCGGCTACTTCAATTTCCTTGAGTTCGTAGAAGACGTTGGCAAATTCCTCGGCTTCCTCGTCGGTGTATTCGTCCGATTCGCGCCCTTTGTACTGGTCAAGTTCCTCATCATCGTAATAGATGATCTCATTGGAAATGGCAGCAAGCAACGAATCACGTTCGCAGG
The DNA here is from genome assembly GCA_017548545.1 of Bacteroidales bacterium. GTDB lineage: Bacteria > Bacteroidota > Bacteroidia > Bacteroidales > UBA3663 > Liminaster. The sequence goes on from JAFYZW010000083.1 coordinate 173,663, forward strand.
TGGCGTGTTGTCCGCAACATTCTTCGGGCACGTCCTTGGTGATTTCGAGGGGGGACGTCTCATCGGGTTTCGCCGTGCCTTCGGCTACACGCTTCTTGTAGCGTTTGTGGCCGATAAGCGAGGGAATGGTTACTACAAGCACCAGAACGACGAGTGCAGAAATCAGATATATCATACAATGTTTGTTTACTATTTGTCGAGCACTTCGATGG
>JAFYZW010000084.1 GCA_017548545.1 Bacteroidales bacterium
CCTTTTTTGACTTTCATGGGAATGTGTTAAATAAATGTATTGAGTTGTGGCCCCATAACACTTTTAAGCCGTTGGAAGGCCAAGTCTCCCGTGCAGTGGCTGGTGTAGAATTGCGTCTGGGGATATTTTTCTTTCAGTCTGGTGCCGAGGGCGATGAGTTCGTCGTCGGATTCCTGCCCGTCGAGCAGTACGCGATGGCGTGTGGTCTCCAACAGGATGCTCAGCCCGTGTTCGGTTTCGAGAAGTGGATTGCTGGTTCGATTGTCGGCCAGCACCGTCCATTTGAGGCTGTTCAAAGCAGGATGGAAAACGCTTTGGAGTTCGTGTTTGGCTTAAAGGTTGCCTACGAGAGCGGCAATCTTGGTCTTTGTCTCGTCGGTCTTCTGCTCGGAGGCCATGGCGGTGACTGTGCCGGTGTCTGTAGCTCCCCAGAAGCCACAGAGGTCGCGGTACTCGGCCTTGGCACTTTCATAGACGCCGGGAGAGTGGCTGGAGATGAGCAATGCCATCTTCTGCAGCTTGGCAGGTTTCATCACGCAATACATGCGGTCGATGGGAGCCTGCAACTGTGCGTTGAGTGCAAAGTAATAGATGGGGGCGGCCAGCACGAGTACTTCGGCTTCGGCCATCAGTGGATAGAGATCCTGCATGTCGTCCTTCTGGATGCATGCGCCATTGCCCTTGGTGTGGCAGTATTCGCAAGCCAGACAGCCTGCTATCTTCTTGTGAGCCACATCGACGATGGTTGCCTGATGTCCGGCTGCTTCTGCAGCCTTCTTGTACTCTTCCGCCATCCATGCGGTGTTGCCATTTTTCCTTGGAGAGGCCTGTAGAATGAGAATGTTCATGATGATTGGTTTAAGAAGGTTGGTTATTTGTTTTTGATGAATCTAAAGTGCGTTACAAAGGTAAGGAATTAATTGGGAAAAAGGTATAGCAAAGGTCCAAAACTATGATAAAAGAAGCCGAGAACAGTGGTTATGCTATCTCGGCTTTTCTAAGTTAATTGTTCTTCTTGTAACTCTGCACCGCCCAGCAGGCCATGACGAGGCCGATAGAGAGCAGGGCAAGGATCTGATGGGCGACTGCCTGGAAGGTGCCGCCTCGGATGAAGACGGTGCGGATGGCGTCGATGAAGTAGTGCATCGGGTTGACGTAGGTGGTCAGATAGGCCCAATGCGGCATGGAGCGCGTCGGCGTGAAGAGGCCGCTGAGCAGCATGAGACAAACCACGAAGAACCACATGACAAAGACCGCCTGCTGCATGGTGTCGGAATAGTTCGAAACGATGAGGCCGAACGACGAGAAGAACAAGGCGAGCAACATGGCCAGCACATAGACAAGCCAGATGGGACCGCTGCTGGTGATACCGTAGAGCCCCCATGCCAGCAACAGGCCGGCGGTGATGACAAAGAGGGCGATGAGCCAGTAGGGGATGAGCTTGGATAGGATGAATGCCCACTTCGAGACCGGGGTGACGTTGATCTGCTCGATGGTGCCTGCCTCTTTTTCGCCGACGATGTTGAGCGTAGGCAGGAAGCCCGTCATCAGCATCATCACGATGGCAAAGAGAGCGGGAATCATAAAGACCTTGTAGTTCTGGTGCTTGTTGTAGAGCAGGAGCGTGGACACCTTCGACTGGATGGTGGCTGCTTCGGGCAGGGCTTGGGCGGTGACGATTTGCGACAGGTAGGCCGAGCCCATCGATCCCTTGGTGCCGTTGACGGCATTGGCGGCGATGAGGACCTGCGGCTGCCGGCCCATGGTGAGGTCGCGGCTGTAATCCTGCGGAATCACCAGCACCACGTCGGCCTTACCGGTCTCGATGTCGGCAAGCGCTGCCTGATAGGTGGGTTGTTGTCCGTGGAAGATGAAGTAGTTGCTTGCCTCGATGTCGTGGACGAGTTGCTGGCTCGACATCGTGCGGTCGTTATCGACCACATCCACCACAATGTTCCGCACCTCCATGTCCATCACCCAGGGCATGACGCACATGATGACGATGGGGAAGAGGAAGATGAGTCGGGGCAGGAAGGTATTGCGCCTTATCTGCAGGAACTCTTTCTGGATAAGATATTTCAGTGTCATTGCTTTCAAAACTTGTTCAACACATTATTTTACAGCCTCTCCTTGAATTTCGCCAGGGCGACGGTGAGCAGGAATGCGGTCATGCTGACGAGGACGACAACTTCGTGCATCACTTCGCGAATGCCGACGCCCATGATCATCAGCTTACGCATGGCCGAGATGTAGTAGCGTGGCGGGACAATGGCCGAAATCCATTGCAGGATCTTTGGCATCGATTCGACGGGGAACAGCATGCCCGAGAGCATCACTACGGGCATCAGAAGTACCATGGCCGAAAGGAGCAGGGCCACGAGTTGCGTCTGCGCCACATTCGAGATGAGCAGTCCGAGCGAGAGGGCCAGTAGGATATAGATGACCGAAATCAGCAGAATCCATACCAGTGAGCCGGCGAGCGGCACGCTAAGGACATAGTGGGCCATCAGCAGTATCACAATCAGGATGACGAAAGCCAGCACCAGATAGGGAATGGCTTTGGCGACAATGACCATCAGCGGACGCACGGGTGAGACGAGCAGCACCTCCATTGTGCCGCGTTCCTTCTCGCGAACAATCGAGATGGAGGTCATCATGGCGCAGACGAGTATCAGCAGCATACCCATGATGGCGGGAACGAAGTTGTAGGCCGACAGCATCTGCGGGTTGTAGAGCATCTTCTGGTTCACGAGTCCGCCCTGCATGCCGGTGATGACGCCTGTGGCATAGTTGGTCCATTGCTGCGCCATGTTTGGGTCGGCACCATCGACGATGAATTGCATGCCGCTATGTTTCGAGACAAAGTCCTTGGCAAAGACGATGGCAAGGTCGGCCTTCTGGTGGCGTATTATCAGTTCGGCCTCCTGGGGCGTGGCTGTGGTGGCCGTAATGTTGAAATATTCTGAGGCGCTGAGTCGTTCGATGGCGGCTTGTGTCAGCGGGTCCATCTGCGAAGTGACCACCACGGTGCGCACGTTCCGGACATCGGTCGAGATGGCGAAGCCGAAGAGGAGCATCAGCACGGTCGGCATGCCGAACAGGATGAGCATCGTGCGCTTGTCGCGCAGGATGTGGCGGGCTTCCTTGATGACGAATGATATAAATTGTTTCATAGGGTCAGTCGTTTGAACGTGTCGCTTGTCGGGCGAGATAGGTGAACACGTGGTCCATGTCGGGCTGATGGAATCGCTCCTTCAGTTCGTCGGGCGTGCCGAGGGCGCTGATTTTGCCATCGACCATAATGGAGATGCGGTCGCAGTATTCGGCCTCGTCCATGTAGTGGGTGGTGACGAAGATGGTGATGCCGCGACGGGCAGCGTCGTAGATGAGTTCCCAGAACTGGCGGCGAGTGGCTGGATCAACGCCGCCTGTCGGCTCGTCGAGGAAGACGACGCCGGGCTCGTGGAAGATGCTGACCGTGAAGGCCAACTTCTGTTTCCAGCCCAAGGGCAGCGACTTCACGAGGTCGTTCTTGTGGTCGGCGAACTGCAGTCGCTCCAGTACCTCGTCGGTCTTGCGACGGATGACGTCGTCCTTCATCCCGTAGATGCCGGCAAAGAGTCGGATGTTCTCGGCCACGGTCAGGTCCTCGTAGAGCGAAAAGCGCTGCGACATATAGCCGATGTGGCGCTTGATCTGCTCATACTCCGTGCGGATGTCGTAGCCTACCACACGGCCCGTGCCGCTCGTGGGTTGGTTCAATCCCGTCAGCATGTGCATTGCTGTGGTCTTGCCTGCACCATTGGCGCCAAGGAAACCGAAGATCTCGCCCCGCTTTACGGTGAACGAGATGTCGTCCACAGCATGGAACGAGCCAAAGGCCTTCACCAGGTGCTCCACCTCGATCACGTTCTCCGTAAGCTGCGATTCTGTTGCAGCCCCTTTCTCAATCCCCGGCGGATTGAACACGTCGCTGAACCTGTCGAGTATCACCTCGGGCGTATCGATACCGCGAATCTTGCCGTGGTCGAGGAAGGCAACCCGTTCGCAGCAGCGCACTTC
>JAFYZW010000085.1 GCA_017548545.1 Bacteroidales bacterium
CAGCCTTTACATATTCTACGGGGTCGCAAATCAGGTCACGGCTCTTCATGCCCTCGAACTTAACCTCTCCACCAAGGTCGAGGATACGCTCTGTAAACTTCTCAACCCAGCCCATTTCCTCATTGAAATGGCCGATGTACTTTTCTCCGAGCTTGGTGAAGCCCTGCGACTTGAAGATCATGCCCTGCTGCTTGTGTACGATAGCACCTTCTGCAAGATGAGTTACGAAAAACTGTAATGCTTCAATAGATTTCTGCTTGTCCATAATGCTTTTTTTAGTTGTTAAACGATGATGTTATTTAATTCTGAATGACGCTCCAAAATTACGACCTTTTTCAGGCGAATCCTAATCTGAAACAATACAAAAATTGTCTGAAACGATACTACCATAAGATTATTTCGTACTTTTAACGACCGAAGTGATACGAGATTTCGAAAAAATGATTATCTTTGCAATCAATAAGTGTTCAAAAAGATTACGGCAATGAAGAAATACATTATCAATAAGAAGAACATTGAGCGATGGAAGGCTGACGTGCAGAAATCGGTTCTATTCTACAACGAATGGTTCCTGAATTTTGCTCCCGATACCTATATCAATGCCCGACAGGAAGCCATTAACAAGGTGGAGCTTGCTTTTCAGAAGACGGAATGCTTCAACAGCCTGTCTATTGACATGCTAAAGAAATCTCCGGAGGTTATCACGATTCTCCGCATGGCAACCACGCCGCCGTTGGCACGCGACAGACTCATCGGGCTTGCCGACATTTCGGGTAATCTGATGGAGAAGATGGAAGAAGGACGGTTCCCTCCAAGGATGAATCAGAAGGAGATTGACAAGTCTTTAAGCCGCATCATTGACATCATCAATCGGCTCCTCGATGCTGACATCATGCCGTGGCTGGAGTGCAAATCTTATCCACACGAGATGGATAGATTGCTAGCAACGCACGTGATTGGCGACCGAGTATGCGGTTCGCTGTCCGACCCCATCATCCGCAATGAGCAGGAGCGCCGCCAACTGAAAAGCATCAGCGAATATCTCAACGGCAAGGGCTATACATTTGTCGAGTCGAAGGACATCGATGACTTCATGTCGATGGAGGCCGGGACATTCTCCTATCATCTTAACGTTCCCGCAAAAAGGAGTGACGGCAAAAGCGTCAACATGCCTATCGACGTGGTAATCAAACGTAAGGATGCCGACGACGATGAGCTGCCAGTGCTGGTAGAATGCAAGTCGGCTGGCGACTTCACCAATACAAACAAGCGACGCAAAGAAGAGGCCACGAAAATTGAGCAGTTGCGGAACAAATACGGCAAGACGGTGGAGTTCATCCTCTTCCTCTGCGGCTATTTCGATAGCGGCTATCTGGGCTACGAAGCCGCCGAGGGCATCGACTGGGTTTGGGAACATCGAATTGAGGACTTTCAAAAAGCTGGCATCTAAGTTATGAACGACAGGGAAATCAGAAGAAAGCAGATGCAAGACGCTCTGGATGCGCAGAAGACGCAGAAAGACCGTAACGTGATGGGGCAGTTTTCAACGCCCTATCCGCTTGCTCTTGACATCATGCAATACATGCGTAGCCTCATCGGCACTGACAACGTTTCGTTCATCGAGCCATCCATCGGCATGGGTGTTTTCTACTCTGCCTTCACCGAAGCATTTGTTGGTGGTGGGCATGCGCTTGGCTTCGAGATTGACCCCCATTACTTCAAGCCTGCCAGCGAATTTTGGCAAGGGATGAATCTGGAAATGCGATGCAGCGACTTTCTCGCTCAGAAACCCGACGAGCTTTTCGACATGCTGGTGGCCAATCCGCCATACGTGCGCCATCACCATATCGACAATGAGACAAAAGTCCGGCTACAAAAAACAGTCCAACGTCAAACAGGCATCACAATCTCAGGCCTTGCTGGCCTATACTGCTATTTTATGATGCTCTCTTCCGCATGGCTCAAAGAAGGCGGTCTGTCCTGCTGGCTCGTGCCAAGCGAGTTCATGGACGTCAACTATGGCGAGGCCGTCAAGTGCTACCTCATGCAAAACGTCCAGCTACTCCATATCCATCGTTTCAAGGCTGACGACCTCCAGTTTGCCGATGCACTCGTCAGCTCTTGCATCGTAATTTTCAGAAATAGCAAGCCCACAGCAGACCAAGAGATAAAATTCTCGCTCGGTGGAAGCATTAATAATCCTGAGACGGTCAAAAGCATTGATATGTCGCAGCTGAAAGCCAAAGACAAATGGACGAACTTGTTCACCGATGAAGCTCCAATAAATGAACCCCAAGCCACACTCGGCGACTTCTTCACCATCAAGCGAGGCATAGCCACGGGCGATAACGACTTCTTTATCCTCGACAAAGAGACAATAGCCAAGTATGAGATACCGCAACAATTCCTACGCCCCATTCTGCCCAGCCCCCGCTACATCAAGGGCGACCGTATCAATAGCGACAATGGTCTCCCAGCTCTGAAGCACCAGCAATTCCTCTTTACGTGCAGTCTGCCAGAAAGCGTTTTGAAGGAACGCTACCCGAAAGTTTGGAAGTATGTACGACAAGGCTACGAGCGTGGCGTACAGAAGGGCTATATCTGTAGCCGACGCAGTCCGTGGTATTCCTGCGAAGAGCGAGAGCCAGCCGCTATCGTAGTTCCCTACATGGGGCGGGCGGGAACAGACAATCGACTTTTCCGCTTCATTCTCAACGACTCGAAGGCCATCACTACAAACGTCTATCTCCTCCTGTACCCCAAGCCCCAATACGCTCGCTGTATGAAGGATGAAACTGTGCTCACCGAGGTTTGGCACGAATTGAATACAATCCCGACCGATACACTTTCTCGCAACGGTCGTTTCTACGGCGGCGGGCTGCGCAAGATAGAACCCAACGAACTGATGCGTACGCCTGCCGGTGCAATTGCATCGCTACTGACTCTTCGAACCTCATATCAACAACTTTCCCTTTTCGGCTGACTACGATATCATCGGAATATTGTGTTAAAAATTCTGCAAGAAGAATAGGGAGATTTTTCGTAACTTTGCAGTCGCAAAGAAATTGTCAATCGTCCAATTGTAAATAACAGAGGTGTATACGCTGAATGAATATCTGCCTATATTTGTTGGCGCCGACTTGCCCGAAAAAGGCTGGGACAGCGGGATGTACTGTCTGGAGACAGATGGGGTGAAAATCCTTCGTGCCAACTTGCTGCGGGGTTTCGTTTCCTGCTTTGCCTTTATGCTGGTTGATAAAGGGTGGATGGCGATACACTACAACGGCCGCGATCTAACGCTGCACCCCAACGACCTGTACACCTATTCGCCAGGCCTCCCCGTCGATGTCATCGCCACTTCCGACGATTTTCACGGCTACTGTCTGATGGCCGATGAGCATGTCACCATCGAGGCACCATCCGTCCACGACCTCGTACA
>JAFYZW010000086.1 GCA_017548545.1 Bacteroidales bacterium
AAGGTAGCTGGACTGGTGACCAACATACGCTACCTGCGCCGTATCATCGATGTGCCGCAGTTCAAGGAGGGCAATTACGACACTTCGTTCATCGAGGTGAATCAGGAGCGTCTGCGTCCGCGTCCGGGCTTCAAGAACGATTCGGAGGACATGGCCATCATTGCCGCCTATATCGACTACCTCATGAACTACGAGGAGAACAAACCCGACAACCTGAGCGAGAATTCAAGCGCACTCAACCGCTGGCGCGCCTTCGGCCTGCAGAAGGGCGTTTTGAGGGTATAGGCTCTCTAGAAAATCTAGATGCTCTAGACTCTCTAGAAAATCTAGATAATCTAGAAAAAGAAAGAAAAACAAAATGGAAATACAAATCGGTAACCGACTCGCCGAAGTGACCCTCTTGAGCAAGGAGGGCAACAACGTTTCGATCGAGATCGACGGCAAGATCTACCATGTCGATATCTGCATGTTTGCCAATGGACAGGTGTCGATACTCAACAATGGCCTTTCCTACGATGCCACGCTCATCAAGGGCGATACGGGCAAGCATTACCGCGTGGCGCTTAACTATTCGAACTACGAGATCGACATGCTCGATTCTCAGGCCAAGTATATGCGTATGCGCAAGAAGAACGACCTGGAGAAGCAGGCCGACAAGATCAAGGCACCTATGCCTTGCAAGATTGTCAAGGTCTATGTCGAACCGGGACAGCAACTCGAGGCCGGCGATATCGTGCTCACCATTGAGGCCATGAAGATGCAGTCGAATATCTCGGTGTCGGAGGCCTGTACGGTGCTCGAGGTCAAGTGTTCGGAGAATGATTCGGTGATGGCCGAGCAGGTACTTGTCTCGCTGAAGCTCGAGTAAGGGTTCATGGTTAATGGTTAAGGGTTCAAGGTTAAGGGTTAATAAACAATGGAACATAAGAAATTGAACGTTCGTGAACGAATAGATATTCTCCTCGACAGGGGTACGTTCTGCGAGGTGGACAAATATGTGAAGCATCATTGTACCAACTTCGGCATGGAGAACAAGCGCGTGGCCGGCGATGGCGTGGTATGCGGCTTTGGCAAGATCGACGGTCGTCTGGTCTTCGTCTATGCTTTCGACTTTGCCGTGCTGGGTGGTTCACTTAGCGCTGCCAATGCTGCCAAGATTGCCAAGGTGCAGGACGCAGCCTTACGCAATGGTGCACCTATCATTGGTCTCAACGATTCGGGTGGCGCACGCATCCAGGAGGGTATTGAGTCTCTTTCGGGCTTCGGCGATATCTTCTATCGCAATGTGATGGCATCGGGCGTCATTCCGCAGATCTCGGCCATCATGGGCCCATGTGCAGGCGGCAGCTGCTATTCACCGGCACTCACCGACTTCATCCTGATGGTGCGCGACGAGGCACAGATGTTCATCACTGGGCCGAATGTGGTCAAGCAGGTGACACAGGAGGAATGTGACAAGGAGAGCCTTGGAGGTGCTGACGTACACTCCACCAAGTCGGGTGTCTGCCAATTTGTGTGCGAGAGTGATGAGGAGTGTCTGATGACTATCCGCGAGCTCATCGGCTTCCTGCCCAACAACAACATGGAGGATGCACCTGCCTTTCCACAGACCGACGAAGTGACACGTCAGGTACACGAGCTCGAAGGCGTAGTGCCCACTGACCCCAACATCCCCTACAACATCAAGGACATCATCGAGCCTGTGTGCGATCATCAGTATTTCTTCGAGATTGCGCCCAACTTCGCCAAGAATATCGTGATCGGCTTTGGCCGCATGGCAGGCCGCACGGTAGGCTTCATCGCTAATCAGCCACAGGTGCTGGCTGGGGCGTTGGATATCGATGCTTCGGAGAAGGGGGCACGTTTCGTGCGTTTCTGCGACTGCTTCAACATCCCCATCATCGCCATCGAGGACGTGCCGGGCTTCATGCCTGGCGTAAACCAGGAGCATGGTGGTATCATTCGTCATGGTGCGAAGCTGCTCTATGCCTTTGCCGAGGCTACTGTGCCGAAGATTACGCTTATCACCCGCAAGGCCTACGGCGGTGCCTACATCGTGATGAACTGCAAGCAGCTCGGTGCAGATGTCAACCTCGCTTACGAGAGTGCCGAAATTGCAGTGATGGGTGCCAAGGGTGCCGTGTCGATACTTTATCGCAAAGAGACGCCTGAGCAGCAGGCCGAGCGCATCAAGGAGTATGAAGCGAAGTTCAATAACCCCTATTGCGCCGCCGAACTCGGTTTCATCGACGACATCATTGCACCTGCCGATACCCGCAAGGCTCTCATACAGGCCCTCGATTGCTGCAGGAACAAGAATAAGTCCAATCCACCCAAGAAGCATGGCAATATGCCTGTCTGAGCTTTTGTGCAATGACGTTTGAAGAGATTCTCGCCAAGCAGGGCAAGCTTGTCTATACCAATGTGGGCACGAGCATGATGCCTCTGCTGCGTCAGCATCGTGACCTGCTGATTATTGCTCCCAAGCCCGAGGGGCGGCTCAAGATGTGGGATGTCCCCCTTTACCGAAGGGACAATGGACAGTACGTCATGCATCGTGTGCTGTGGGTGCGCAAGAATGACTACATTCTGTGCGGCGACAACCAGTGGCATCCCGAGACGGGCATACAGGACCGCCACATCATCGGCATACTTGAGACAGTGACACGTGATGGCAAGGAACTTCATGTGCGTGCCACCAAGGAACATCCCAACGTTCCACTGAAGTACAAGCTCTATGTCTTCCTATGGTGTTTCTTTTTCCCCATCCGTGCGGTTCTGGTGTTTTTCCATACCAAATGGATGATTTACAAATACCGCAAAACCATAAAACAAAAGCAATGAAACTGAAATACAATTTTGCCATTCAAGAGGTGACCGACTTCTGGGCTGCTGTGCCAGTGGGCAAGGATGCCAAGAGGTATCGCGGCGTGATGAGCCTCAACGAGAGTGCCAAGGACATGATGGAGTTCCTGCGTGAGGACATCACCGAGGAGGAACTTGTCCAGAAGATGCTTGCCGAGTATGATGTGCCCGAAGAGCAGCTTCGTCAGGACGTGGCCGACCTCATCCAGAAACTCCGCGAAGCAGAAGTTTTGGACGAATAAAAGAACCTTTCAGAACCTTTCGAACCTTTCAGAAACTTTTGAACCCATGCCCTCTGGGACCTATCTTTTCGCCGAAATACCCGTTCGCATCTTTTCGCTCTACGAAGAGGTGCAGGTGATGTGTGCCGATTATCGAACGGAGCTGGAGCCGGAGGTCATTGTCACCACGACTGCCGAGGAGATTGCCGAGGAGGATAAGCTGAGCGACGAGCAACGCCAACTTGAAGGCCTGCCGCCCTGCAAGTTCACAACGGCTTATCTTGAGACGTTGACCGTCTATCGCAAGATTGCTTTGGCCTTCATGCAGCGCAACGTTCTTCTGATGCATGGTTCGGTCATCGCTGTCGATGGCGAGGCGTATATGTTCACAGCGCTCAGTGGAACGGGCAAGAGCACACATGTGCGGCTTTGGCGCAAACTGTTTGGACAGCGTGCCGTGATGGTCAACGACGACAAGCCGCTGGTGAGGATAGGAGAGGGGCGACCCATTGTCTATGGCACACCATGGGATGGCAAGCATCATCTCAGCAACAACATCGCCGTGCCACTCAAGGCCATTGTCGTCTTGAAACGTGGCGAGGAGAACGAGATCCATGCAATCACCGTCCAGGAGGCTTTCCCAACCCTTTTGCAACAATCGTTCCGTACGGAGGACCCGATGGTGACGATTCGCACGATGCAGCTTTTGAGTTCGCTTTCCAAGCAGGTCGGGCTCTACGAACTGCACTGTAACATGAATCCCGATGCTGCCGAAGTCGCCTATCGCGGCATGAACGATGAGTTTTGATAAAGAAACACGAATTGCCATATAAAGATAAGAAACACGAATTGCCATATAATTATCATTAATTGTTTATGATCCCTGGCCCAATAAAAATTTATGGACATTCGTGATAATTCGTGTTTTAAAAAGCTATTTGAATAGCAAAAACTATGTTGAAGCAACTACGTTATTTTTTCGAACAAAGCAAAGGATTCCGTCTCAGGCTCCTCTTGAGTCTGACGCTTGGTTTCTTGAGCATCGTGTTCGGTCTGCTGTTCATCTACATCAGCAAGTGTATTGTCGATATCGCGACAAGCAAGCTGGACGCCGACCTGTGGACCTATGTCGGCATTCTCGCCTTCATGCTGTTCATGCGACTGGCACTGCGAGGCATCAACCTATGGGTTAACGGGCGCGTTAGCCAGGGCCTGGTCAATGCCATGCGAAGCAGGCTTTTCGACGATGTGCTCAACAGTCCGTGGCATGGGCGTGAAGACCGCAAGTCGGGCGATGTGATGAGCCGCATTGGCGAAGACTTGCGTGTCGTGGTGGAATGTATCACCCGTGATATCCCCGATGTCTTTCTGGCAACATTCCAGTTGCTTGCAGCCTCGTGGTTCCTCTTCAGCCTGCAGCCTCGATTGCTGTGGATCGTGCTCGTCATCGTCCCTGTGGCCATCGTGCTCACCAAAATCTATTACAAGACGATGCGCCGGCTCACCAAGCAGATACGTCGCGAAGAGGCCGACATACAGAGCCACATCCAGGAGTCGGTCGAGAACCGCCCGCTGCTGCTCTCGTTGCGTCGCACGGGACTGATGATCGAACGCCTTGTCACACGTCAGGAACACCTCTTCGGCACGTTCTCGCGCCGTCTGCGTTTCTCGATCAGCACACGCCTGCTCATCTCCTGCGGATTCATGATCGGATATTACACGGCCTTCGTTTGGTCGGCTTACGGCATCATGATAGGCACAGTGACCTATGGTATGATGACGGCCCTGCTGCAGCTCGTCGGACAAGTTCAGAGCCCGATCCTCAACCTTTCGGCCCTTTTCCCGGCCATTGTGAAGGCCACTACGGCAGGTGAACGTCTGCAGGAACTCGAGAATCCCGACCCGACCTATAATAAAAAGGAGAAAAAGGAACGGCCCGCATCAAGCGAAATCATGGGCCTGCAGCTTCAGGATGTTTCCTATCGCTATCCCGATGGCGACCATGACGTGCTTCATTCTTTTACCTATACCTTTGCCCCAGCTACCAGCACTGCCATTGTGGGCCCGACGGGCAGCGGCAAGAGCACTTTGGTGCGTATCCTCCTCGGCTTGCTTCGTCCCACGGGAGGAACCGTGTGCCTCGTCGATCCGAAAGGCAATGCACTTCCTCTGGAAGCCGACGAATATGCTATCGCGTATGTTCCGCAAGGCAACAGCCTTTTGAGTGGAACGATTCGCGACAACCTGCAGCTGGGTAAGCTGGATGCTACAGAAGAGGAGATGCGTGATGCCTTGGCACTTGCCAGCGCGCTGTTTGTCTATGACCTGCCGCGCGGGCTTGACACCCTGTGCGGCGAGAAGGGTAGCGGCCTTTCCGAAGGGCAGGCCCAGCGTATAGCCATTGCCCGTGCCTTGCTCCAACCAGGCTCCATCCTGATTATGGATGAGGCATCGTCGGCTCTTGACCCCAATACCGAGCGCCAGATTCTTGAAGAGTTGCAGCGACAGGAACTGCACAAGACGCTGATATGGGTCACCCATCACATGGTGGTTCGCGACTATATGCAGCATTGTGTCGTCGTCGATGAGGACATTTAAGCTCATTTTATTCCATTTTTCACCCCCAAATGTTACGATTTTTCACTTTTTTGTGTAAAAAGTCTTAAAATTATTTGGAACCGATTGATTAATGTTATATCTTTGCACTCGTCTTTGTGCTATAATGGTTCAAACAAGTGATAGCTTTAATATAGTGCTTATGAGAAAACTTTTACTCTCTTTGGTGGCTTGTGCCATCACCTTCTTATCTTTTAATGTCTCCAAGGCAGAAGGACAGTTGTTCCTGAGCTATTGTGACGGACTGATTGCAACAAGCAGTTCGGGCACCATTGCAGGCCAGAGCGGCACGAATGCCACGATTGGAGAGGTGATCCGTATTCCCGGTTCGATGCTTGCAGCCTATAAGGGCCTTCAGATTGCGGCTGTGCGTGCCGGTCTTCCCGACGCATCGGCTTATCCAGATGCACTCACCGGCTGGATTGCTGCCAGTCAGGAAGGCGAACGTCTTGCTACGGGCACTCTTTCGGCACCTGACAAGGGCTGGAACGAAATCAGGCTGGACCAGGCCTACACCGTTACCGGCAATGAGGAGGAGTTGTGGATTGGCTTCGAGTTCGTGCAGAGCAAGAAGCTCAACATCATTTCGTTTGCAGGCGAGACCAGTGTCGATGGCTGTTGGGTGGTCAAGAACGCCAAGTACTATGACTTCTCAGGCCGTGGTTACGGTTCCCTTTCGGTAGAAGGTGTTGTTGAGGGTGACAACATTCCCCAGCACAATCTGACTATTGCGTCGGCATCGACAGCCTATACCATGACTCATCTCGGTGAGCCTATCAAGACCAATGTGCGCATCGTCAACAATGCCACTGTTGCTGCCGTGAAGCCTGTCCTCGAGTTCAGCCTCAACGGCAATCCGGTTTATACATACGAATATCCCGGCACACTCAACTATCGCGACAAGAAAGATCTACGTCTCGACGTGCCTACGGAGAGCATTGCAGAGGAAGGCGAAGTGACGATGGATATCCGTCTGAAGTGGGCCGATGGCTCAGCTGACGAATATGAGGCCGATAACGAATACAGTCTCACCACTACACTCAGCAAGGATGTGTATCTTCGCGTCATGGTAGCTGAGGAGGCTACGGGTGCTTGGTGCGGATATTGTGTGCGCGGTTTGGTAGGCATGGCCTATATGCGCGAACACTATCCCGACACATTCATCGGTATCGGTGTACACAATGGCGATGAGTATGTGGTGAGCGCTTATGACAACTGGATGCGCGGTTGGATTGATGGTTATCCGAGTGCTGTAGTCAATCGTGCCAAGGTGATTGACCCCAACAGTTCAGAAATGGAGCAGAATCTCAACAACATGTACCCGTTCTGCGATATCAACATGAAACTTGCTGCGAAGTTGGGCGACAATAACAAGGTGAAATATTCCGTCGAGCTAACTTCATTGACCAATCAGACCGATGCCCAGTACAATATAGTGTTTGTCGTGCTCGAAGACAAACTCCCCATCACTCAGACTAACTACTATGCAGGTGGCGGCCTTGGCCCAATGGGTGGTTTCGAAGATCTTCCTCGTTCTGCCGAAATCGAGATTGACGATGTAGCTCGTGGCGTCTATCCTTCGGTTACGGGTTCGAGCACACTCGTTCCTTCGCAGCTCAATCGCGGCGAAGTCTATACCATCGAATATGAGGCTAACCTCCCAACCATCGCCGATGGCAACAACGTCTGGGCTGCTGTGCTCCTGACCAACCGTGCAAGCAATGAGATCGTGCAGGCCGCCAAGGTCGCAAGCATCGAAGGGCTGGTTCAGGGCATCGAGCAGGTGAGCCGTGATGCCGAGACGGGCATCGAGACACTTTACGACCTCCAGGGTCGTCGCATCAGCCGCAACGCTACTGGTATTATCATTCGCAACGGCCGCATCAGCTTCCAGCGCTGAGCGGTTGGGCGAATGTCCAAACAAGATCCTTAGTTTCACATTACTTTTTTTAAACCCCAAATTATTAACATCTATGAAGAAACTTTTACTTCTCGTAGCTGCTGCAACATTGACGTTGGGCGCTACTGCTGCGACTCCAAAGATCGCAACACCAGCCATCAAATCACATCAGACCGTTCGGGAACTCAAGTCCAGCAATGTCCTTGGTGCTCAGATGATGTCTTTCGACAAAGTGGCTACTTCAGGTGCTCGTCGCGCCAAGACTGCCGTGACCCCCGAAGGCACACCACAGATTTACATCTTCTCAGCTTACTATGACAGCGGTGCCGCCGTATCTGTATCTTTCAGCGAGGACGGTTCAAGTGTTTACTTCTCCAACATGTTCCCCTACATCTTTGATGATGAACAAGCTTGGGTAAAGGGCATTATTTCTACTGATGGAACCAGTGTAACGATTCCTATTGAACCCATTGCAGAAATTGAGACCACCACTGATGGTGTGCTCTCGGCTTATCCAGTTGAGTTATTGGTGGATGAGGAAGGATATTATGCTGGCTATAAGGAGCTTGTTTTTGCCAAGACAGAAGAAGGCAGAATCTATATTGAGGATGACTATACTGATCCCCAGCGTTTAATCTATCTTGTTGCTCTTGATGAAAATGGCGAATTCCTGGGTTGGTTCGATTATAATATGATCATCTCTTATGATCCATATACCGGACCAACAGAAGTCGTAGAGCTTCCCGAAGGTGCACAGCCTGAGGATTATGTCTATATCTATTATGCTGCCAGCCTCTTTGGCGCATATCAGGTTATAGAGGGCGGACAGGTATATGTTGATGGCAATGATGTCTATATGAACCTCCTTACCTGTGGAATGGAGGCTTGGGTGAAGGGTACGAAGGACGGCAATACTGTTACTTTCCCCGGTGGCCAGTTCGTTAACCTGGGTGCATTCCTCTCATTCCAGCCATTCTATACCGATGGTACTGCTGATGAGGAGGGTAATCTCTACATCTATCCTTGTGACTATGTGATGACTTTTGACCCCGAGAGCAATACCTATGTTCCTGCAGAGGTTGAGGGCAAGGACTTTTACACTGGTCTGTTCTTACCAGATGAGAGCCTTTACACATATGCATTTGACTATACTGTAGGTAAGCCTTTTGAGGGTGCTGCTGTTCCTGCCGATCCTTACGATCCATATTTGGCTTTGACAGATTATAAGGGAGCCAATGGTCAATACCAGTACTACTTCGATTACTACCTCGATCCATTCGATGTAGATGGAAGGATTCTCAATACCAATAACCTTGCTTACTACATCTACATGGATGATGAGCCATATACCCTTACTCCTGATGTGTTCGAGAATCTTACTGAAGATATGACTCTCATTCCTTACGACTTCTCTGATGGTTGGGATATCGGTGCTGGCTATCTTTACATCGCTGAGCCTCTCTTGACTTCTCTTGGTGTTCAGGCTGTCTATACTGTAGGCGAAGAGGTTAACTATTCGAACGTAGTCAGCATTGACCTCGAGGGCAATGTATATACCGTTCCTGCTCCTCAGCTCAATCCTGATGGACTCAACAACGTGAACGCTAAGCAGATCACCAGCATCGCTATCTACGATGCCGAGGGCCGCAAGCTCGAGGCTGCTCAGAAGGGCGTGAACGTTGTGAAGATGGTTGCTTCCGACGGTACCGTGAAGGCTGTCAAGATGTACAAGAAATAAGCCTAACAACCCAAAAACAAGGAAAAATTGATATTTTTCTGAAGTTTTTCAATTTTCGCGGCGAAGGTATCGAAATATTTCGTATCTTTGCCGCGATTCCTTATGTTACTGGTCTGCCCTTGCGGGCTAACGTATATATTTTTCACACCAAATTACTATTTCTTATGAAGAAACTTTTACTTCTTGTAGCTACCGCAACGCTGACGTTGGGTGCTACTGCTTCGACTCCACAAGTGGCCCTTCAGGCCAAAAAGACCCCTGCGCCATCCAATGAGCTGGAACTTCGCCAGAACATTGTTGAAAAGAACTTCGATGCTACCAATCTTTTCAGGAATGAGATCAGCACTGGAGCTCTCCGTGCCAAGACTGCCACGGCTTTCGTGACCCCCGAGGGTACACCCAAGCCCTACGTGTTGAACGACAAGTACTTTTCGGATGTGCCTGTAAGCGTCTCGACGAGCGACGACGGCACCAAGGTCTTCTTCTCCAACTTGTTCCCATACAAGTTTGCCGATGAAGTGGCTTGGGCTCAGGCCAACGT
>JAFYZW010000087.1 GCA_017548545.1 Bacteroidales bacterium
ATTTTGCTATGCAGAACGGGAAGAACATCAAGGTGTTCCTGAGCAGTACCTTCAAGGACATGGATGCTGAGCGCGATCTGATCATGAACAGAGTCGCGCCAACGCTTCAGCAGCTTTTGGCACCACAGGGCTTCACGCTGCAGTTCATCGACCTGCGCTGGGGGGTAAACACCCAGGACGCTGACGAGAACGAACGGGAGAATATTGTGCTTCGTGAGTGTATCTCTGAAATTCGCCAGTCACGTCCTTTCTTTATCGGTCTGCTTGGTGACCGTTATGGCTGGATACCATCGGTCGAAAGTTGGCAGGTGATGCTCGATGAGATGACCGAGGAGGAAAGAGAGTACATCCGTAAGGAATCCCGCGAGCAGAAGAGTGTTACCGAGCTTGAGATGCTCTTCGGTGCCCTGATGGATACCAGCTCTTTGCGCCGCAGTCTGTTCTGTTTCCGCAATCCGGCTGTCTATGAGCAGATGGACGATGTCGCTCGCCGTAAGTTCTGCAACCTGAATGACGAGGCCGACCGCAAACTTGCATCATTGAAGCAGAAGATTGTCGATGGTTGCCAAAATGCCTTCTGTAGCAATAATATATTTGAGTACAATTGCCGATGGGATGGTCGATCGCTCATCGGTCTCGACGACCTGGGATCGTTCCTCACCAAGACCCTGCATGCTCAGATTATGTTGTATGAGGGTAGTAATGCGGTCGAGAATCCTGTCAATGAGTTCCAGCAGATGGCCGATGCCGACCTCATGACGATTGCAAAAGAAGGTGAGCACTACGTGAACTGCGATTCGCGCAGGAATTTCTTCAACGAGATCGCGGAAGGATATGATGAAGACCAGAAACCCCGACTGATCTATGCACGTTATGGCTATGGAAAAACCGCTTTCCTCTGTGAAACATACCGACGCTTCGAGGAGGTCGATGGTCTGTTGGTATTCATCCACTTTACCCATTATGGCGACACTCCCGCCATGGCGCTGAAAAAATGGCTTGCCGACCCCCGAATCCATCCACAGCGCCGCTATAGTCTTGACGAGGATGTGGAGTTCGGTGAACTGGCCGAGGAGTTCTATCATGCTACCAAAGACCTTGAAATGCCGCCGCTCCTTCTCATCGACGATCTTCATCTGATGCAGAATGTGTATGAGTTCATGTTTGGAGGACTTCAGAACTTCTGTATGCTGATCGCTACTGCAGAAAGCGAGAAGATGAAGCTTTTCTCCGAATGGGATGTCGCGAAGGTTCTCTTGCCTCCTGTCGAAGCCGATGAGGGTGGGCAGATTGTTCGCGAATTGATGAAAGCCAAAGGCAAGAGCCTTCCGCAGATTGTCCTCAATCACCTGATGGATGCCCGTTCCGAGCATGACGAACTTTGTTGCGGCTGCCCGTTATGGGATGTGCTGATGGTACGCAAACTGACAAGTCTGACAGCATACGATTACGAGCAAATCCGGTTGCGTGGCGACGGAGATGCCGCCATCGAGAATTACCTGACCGAGATCACCGACGAGATGGGTCGTATTGCACCTTATCCCGAACAGTTATTCATCGTATTTCTCCACGACGCCGCTCGTTTCATGAATTTCGGTTTCCTATGGACTTCCATTCGCCTGTTGGCTGCGACCAACTTCGGCTTGCGTGAACAGGATTTCCAGGCATTTGCGGGAGATTATTGGAACCAGTTGGAGTTTTCTTCAATGAAACGATGGTTGGGCGAACTGTTGACGATCGATTCCCGTACAGGCGTCATCGACTTTTCCTACCAGAGCTATCGCCAGATTGTGAAGTATGTTCACCATGAAGGGGACGAGCCGTTCGAGAACTTCTATGCGAATATCACGGCCCGAATGGGCAATCTGCTTTATCAGAATCCGAATGATGAGTTTGCTTGCCGCGAGATGGGAGCCATTGCCATCAACAATCCTTCCGAAGAGGTCCTGAAGGCCGTTCTTTCCAATACATCCTCTCTCGTATGGCCCCATTTGGTGAATGCCGCCATCGCTCTTTCCGATCACCGTAAAGACTTCGTCCAGTGGTTCCAGAAAGTCCTGGATATCGGGACTGACAATGTGGTGGTGCTTGCCAGGGATATTGCCACATTCCTCAGCTATACAGGCGATAAGACGACAGCTGCCGAGATAGTGGGCATCTTCAATACCGAAACTGCCGAGCAGATCAGGAAGGGTGAGGCCTATGTTTACGATTCCTTCAGTTGGGTGAACAGCAAATATACTATGTCCTTGCTGTTGCACCAGGGCTCAGATCTTATGTTCGAGGCCGGTGATGAATTCATGGGACGTCTGATACTCAGCATGGCCGATGAGTGTTCGGCAGTTCTCGGTGCAGCCATACCCGACTATGATGACTATCGGCAATGGCAACATCTTCCTGATGAAGAGGCTGCATCGGCGGCTTCCCTATCCTCGATGTTGCGGAACGTCTTATGCACGAACAGCACAAGTACTGCCGATATGCCAAGGCGGGTGGCCGAGGCTCTCCACACTTTCCGTACAATACTGGATATAAATCGAAATGGTAATGTGGCATCCGAATTGTACCTCCAGCTCAGTTTCTACAACCTGTGCAGTGCCAGCGAACTGTGCAACGAGTTGTACCTGTATCATGGCGATCACAAGTTGGCTGAGAATCTGATATCGATGCTGCGCGATGCCATCAATGATATGAAGCATGCTCATAACAATACGGCTATCACCACTACGGCCTATTCGTTGGCCTATTCGGTTATCAGCAAGTACTATGAGCAGTATGGCGACTACAATAGCGCGTTCTACTATCAGAAGCAGCAGGAGTATGCCGTCTTCAACAACTACCGGCGTTTCCGTGAAGGCAATCCCGAGGTTGTCCGTCGTTATGCAGCGGCATTGGATGGCACGGGCAGAATGTTGTTCCAGTTCTTCCACGAATATGACCAGGCCCAGCAGAGTGCCGGGCAGGCTATCACGCTCTTCGAAGAGTTGTTCGAGAATAACCCTACCTCCCTGCATGCCGACGATTTGTTGGTGACAACTTATTATCAGATGATGCGGCTGAAGGTGAGCGGCAGGATCGATGAGGCTGTAGCACTTGGACAACAGATATTGGAAAAGGTTGGTCAGAAGCTTGATGCTGAGCCCGACCCGATGAATAAGGCATTGATCTTCGACGAGTTGGGCGAGATGTTCGACAAGCAGGGAAACACCGGCGATGCGCTGGCAAGCCTGCAGACGGCATCGGTCATCCTGTCAATGGAGCTTGAGGCTGATCCTGACAACGACGACAAGATGCGCAGTTTTGTAATCAATAAGGTTCGTCAGGCCCGTGTGTCGGCATTGAGTGCAGGTGATGGCGCAAATGCGCTTCTTTTCCTACAATGCGCGGGTGAGGTGGTCGGGAAGATGACAACCATGATGCCCGACTCGCTCAAGGTTCGCAACATAGCCCTCCACTATTATGCAGCTCATGCGCAGGTGGATATGGCTAATAATGATATGGATTCGGCGGGTGAGTATCGCGAGAAGATAGCCTCGATACTCAATGAATCCGTTTTCGAGAAAGGTCGTATCGACGATTTCCAACTGTTGATCCAATTCTTGCGCATGCTTTGTCAGACAGCTATCGACTATGGTCGTCTTGAGATGGCAGAGATCTGTGTGGGATTGGAATATCTCTTCAAACAGAGGGCTTTGCAGGAACGTATCGTTGCTCTCGAACAGGCCGACATGGCTTCTACCATGCAATTGCTCAACCAGATTGATGGACTGAAAAATTTATAAGGGATAAATCTATGAAAAAACTTGTTACATTTATCGTACTGTTACTGCTATGCATGGCAGGCTATGCAGCAGAAACCTATGTGGTGAATTCACCGAATCTGAACATGAGGGTAGCACCTAAAGGCTCGGCCGAAAAAATGGGCGAACTGAAGAAGGGTGATGTCATCCAGGTGGATACAATCATCAATGGTTGGGCCACCTGCAGGAATGATGCTGGTGAGACATTCTATGTGGCTTCACGGTATTTGGAGAAAGCAAAATCACTCACTTCGGGTGAAGTAGGTGGAAAACCCACGGCCGACGAGAAGGATCCCGCTGTGGTTGTTCAGAAACATTTCCTGAATGCATTGTCTTCCATTGGCATCCATATTGAGCAAAGCAAATCTACCCGCTATTTCGAGTATATGCTTTTCTTGCCGCTTATCGTATTATTGGTTTGTTGGATATTATCCAAGATTTTTGGCAGCTTCCTTTTGGGGAAATATATCCCTTTGATGGGATTGGCCATTTTAGGCTATTACGAGTTGAAATGTATGCTGTGCTATAGTGGAAGTCCTGGATTCTTCGTTCACGACGAGTTGTTCTCTATCGTGTTCTGGCTGGTCATGCTGTCCATCCTGTTCTTTGTCCAATCCATCTTTTTTGGATTAGCTGGAGAGGATGAAGCGCGATCGGCCGCAAAACATATCGGTACTATCACTGTATTTGGCTGCGGAATCCTTTATCTGCTCACCTTTTTCTTCTTCTCTTTCCTCCAGCCGTGGATCATTCTGCTTCTCTTCGTCGGATTGGCACTCCATCTTTACGCGATGTTTGTCGATGGCGATAAGGGTGTGATGGGAATTATCTGCTTTGCGATTTATGCCCCCCTCTATGTGGTGAGTGCCTTGGCCACTTTCCTGTTCCTGGTGATGTTCATTGGCCACATGATCTATCTGATGGGATGGATTGGTAGCGTTATTTTCATTCTTCTTCTCCTTGCTATGCTTGGTGGAGGAGGTGGACCAAAGATCATAGGGTTTATCATTAAGGAATGAAAAATCGTATAGGATATGGCAACAATGAGGCGAAAGACGAAACTGCATAATTGGCTGCTGAAGTTCGACCGGATATTCTCTGAGAGTGTCTGGCAACAGATTTTGGTACTGATCATTATCTTCCTGGTGGCATTGATCACCGGGTGGATTGTGTGCTCGCGACTCACCTTTGGCGAGGCTGCACAGAAACTGACGTTCTGGGAGTGGGCGTTGTATATCCTGATTGATGGCAATGCGCTCAACACCCTCTATATGGATGACTTTCCCGAAGGCGGACGACGTTGGATGATGCTGTTTGTCACACTGGGTTCTTTCCTGGGTATCATCCTCTTTGGCGGCATGCTCATCTCCATCTTTACCAACATGCTCGAGCGTCGTATCGAGAATTACCGATCGGGCAAGAAGACTTATCTGGTCTCTGGTCATACGGTGATTCTTGGCTACGATGAAATCGTCCCGTCGATTATCAGGCAGGTTTGCGAAAGTGATCGGCAGATGTATGTGCTGCTTCAGAGTTCAATGCCCAGCGAGGAACTTCGCGAGAAGCTGCGGGTGTCGATTGCCCAGGAATTCGATGAGCGTATCATCATCCGAAATGGACATCGTACCTCTTTACAGGACCTGCAGGAACTGCGTCTGCCCAAAGCCTGCAGCATCTTTGTGGTGGGTGACCGCACAGCCGAGAATCACGATGCCCTGAACATCGAGTGTCTTGATAAGATAGCAGAATTGTTGAAGCAGGCTGGCGGTGAACATCCCGATACCGTCACCGCTGTCTTTGAGGATGCCGAAACCTATGCTGCTATGCAGGTGACCGACTTGTTCGATAACTTGCGTCATGTCGGTGTAGAGTTTATTCCGTTCAACTTCTATGTCGATTGGGCCAAGCAGATGTTCGTCGATGGCAACTATACCGATAATGGGGTAACTCACAATTATCCTCATTTGGATCGTGATGGCATTACGCCCGACGATCATCGTCATGTGCATCTTGTCGTCGTCGGAACTTCCACCTTTGGCATGACGTTGGCTGTCGAAGCAGCCAAGATGTTGCACTTCACGAATTTCGACGGTAGGAACCATAAGACCGAAATCACCTTCATCGACCCGAATGCCGATACCGAGAGGTTCCTCTTCCAGAGTCGTTACCGCCATTTCTTCGAAGTCGAGTCCTATCGCTATGAAGGTGAGTTGATTCCCGCCTCTAAATTCAGCGGTGAGGATGCCGACTTCCTCGATGTAGAGTTCGGTTTTGTCAAGGGTGATATCTATTCGCCCGAGATTCAGAAACTGATCACCCAATGGGCTACCGACGACAATCAACTGCTGTCACTTGTGTTTGCCATGACCGATTCTCGTCAGAATATGTCTGCTGCCATGAGTCTGCCCGATGAGGTCTATGAGTCATGCGTGCCGGTCTTCGTTCGTCAGAACACGTCCAGCAGGTTCCTTTCGAAACTTCAGGCCACGTCGGCTGCCCATCAATATGAGAAGAAGACAATTGGTCCCGATGGTCAAGTTGTTTCTTCACCACCTGTCAGTCGTTATGCCAATATCTATCCATTTGGTATGACCGATATTGTCTTCGATGTTCAGAAACGCACTCGACTGATGGCCGAATGTATCAACTATTTGTATCACCTCTATTTCACCACGACAAAAGTTTCCGACGATGGTCTGGAGGGGATGATGAAGTACGATCGTCAACAAGTGCTTCAGCAGGCACATGAGTTGTGGAAAACTTGTAAGGAGTCCGATCAATGGTCAAGCCTTTATGGAGCCTATAACATTCCATTCAGGGTCCGTACCTTTGAAGCTATGGGCATCACTGACCTGATGCATCTCGATGCCGACCTTGTCGAGCGTATGGGCATTGTCGAACACAATCGTTGGACGGTAGAGAAACTCCTGATGGGATTCCGTAAGCCCTTGCCGAATGAGGACTCATACAATCTGAAATCAGATGCCCGTACGGTCAACGACTTCAAGAAGTCCAACAACAAGCATCATTTCATCCATAGCGATATCCGCCCCTTCGACCAGTTGGATAGCATTCAGGAGATCGACAAGGAGA
>JAFYZW010000088.1 GCA_017548545.1 Bacteroidales bacterium
TGATGGCAGCGGTTTAATTGTACCACCCAAAACGGTTTCAAATGTACCACCTGTAGCGGAATGAAATGTACCGGGCATAACGGTTTCAAATGTACCACCCGCAGCGGAAACAAATGTACCAGGCATAGCAGTTTCGAATGTGCCACCCGTAGCGGAAACAAATGTGCCACCTTCTGTGGCCACCTCAAGGTCGTTTTTCGGAAATCATGATTATCTTTGTGGCGTGAAACCACAACAACAATAATCATGGCAAACAAGAAAACGACAATGACAGATCTGAGAATCATCATCCGCGGGCTTGCAAGCAACACCAGCAAGCGCAAAATCAGTCGCGACTGCGGAATCAGCCGCACATCCATAAACATCTATGAGCAGAGGGCCGAGGAATCGGGATACACCTGGGAGGAGCTGCTGGCCATGGATGACACGGGCCTGCATGCCGTCCTGTGCCGTCCCGAGGGGCATCGCAAGCCTGATGCGGAAAAGCGCAGGATCCTTGAGCCGCTGATCCCGGAATATGCGAGCCGCCTCACCCGCCGCCACATGACATTCGACGTGCTCTATGACGAGTATGCATCAGCCTATTCCTACACCTACAGCTATACCCAGTTCAAGGAGATCATCAAGGCCTACTGCAAGGCCCACAACTACTCGTACCACAACACCTACAGTCCGGGCGAAGAGATGCAGGTCGACTTTGCCGGCGACCCGTTGTGGGTACATGAGGGCAGGGGGAGGATAGCCGTAAAGGCGTATGTGCTTGTCTGTGTCCTTCCCTATTCCCAGATGGGCTTTGCCATCGCCATGCCATCCACGCGGACGGAGTTCTTCTTCGACGGGTTGTCCAAGGCCCTGATGTACTACGGCGGCGTCTCGCAGATAGTCAAGAGCGACAACATGGCACAATGGGTGAAGAAGTATGACCGGTATGAGCCCACCCTGACCGAGGCGGCCAACCAATGGGGGCTCTACTACGGGGCACAGATAGAGAACTGCAGGGCCGCCCATCCGAGAGATAAGGGGGCTGTCGAATCCCTTGTAAACCAGGTGTACAGGTATGTCTATGCGCGAATAGAGAACGGGCGGGGAGACGGCAGAAGGGAGGTGTTCGGCAGCTTTGACGCACTCAATTCCAGAATCTTCGAGCTGATGGACCAGTACAACAACGAGACCATGAAGGGACGTGGCCGCAGCCGTTGGGAGAAGTACATCGGGGAAGAAATGGACGAGATGCTGCCCATTCCCGCCGAGCCGTTTGCACTGAAGCACGAGAAGCCGTTTACGGTCAACGGCACCTACCATGTGAGCATCGGCAAGGAGAGGCATTACTACAGTGTCCCCTACCAGTATGTGAACAGGAAGGCCAAGGCGGTATATGACTGCAATACGGTGGAGATATGGGTGGACATGGAGCGTGTCGCCACACACGAGCGCAAGTTCTGCGACGGATACACCACCGTACTTGACCACATGCCGGAAAGGCATCGCGAATACCAGCGCAGGTCCAGGCAGTACAATGCGGGCTACTTCATGGAGAAGGCGCGCCAGATAGGGCCCAGCGTGGAGGATGCCATGCAGGCCATCCTTGATTCCAAGCCATTCCTCCAGCAGTCCTACAAGGCATGCCAGGGGATACTTTCCCTCTACAGGCGCTATGGTGCCATACGGCTTGAGAAGGTCTGCAGCATGCTTGAGGACAAGAGGGCCGCCAACTATTCAAGGATCCGCAGAATGCTCGAGAGCAACCGGGACCTGATGGCCGATGAGGAAATCCCCGCAACACAAGGCTACATGCCCGGGAATGACGACGTAAGGGGCCCGGAAGCCTATCAGTGAGAAAATGTGCCAGCTACAATATAAGTTTCAACAGACCACATTCAAATGAACAATCAGGAAACAATCAGCCAGCTCGAGTCACTGAGGCTCAGAGGCATGGCAAACTACCTGCGCAGCCTGACAGAAATGCGGCTGCAGGACCGGCCATCGCTTGAGGTGGCCATGGCGAGGATCGTCGAAAGCGAGATCGAGGACCGAAATCGCAGAAGGACAGAGATGTACCTCAAGACGAGCAAGCTCCGCTATGACAGCGTGATCGAGAACGTCGAGTGCTCGACAGAGCGAAACCTTACAAAGGAAGACCTGCAGTCACTTGCTGACTGCGGGTTTGTCCGAAGGGCAGAGAACCTGCTTATCACGGGCAAGACAGGATGCGGAAAGTCCTATCTCGCATGTGCCATAGGAAGGCAGGCCTGCATCCTCGGCCTCAGAGTGGAGTACTTCTCGATGAACAAGTTTATAGAACGCATCGCATTGTCAAAGGTGGAAGGCACTATGCTCAAGGTGGTGAACCATATCGAGAAGAATGACCTGGTCATCTTTGACGACTTCGGCCTTCAGCCGCTCGACAACAATTCAAGGCTTGCTCTGCTCCAGATCCTGGAGGACTGCTACGAGAGAAAATCCGTCATCGTGACTTCCCAGCTTCCTATCGGCAAATGGTATGACTACATCAACGAACCGACAATTGCAGATGCCATAATGGACCGTTTGACTGCAAATGCACATCGTGTAGAGCTGAAAGGTGAGTCAATGAGGAAAAAGAAAAGAAAATAGTCACTATTTTTGCACTCGAAAAATGACCTTGTAAGGGTGGTACATTTGTTATCGCTACAAGTGGCACATTTGAAAGTGTTTTAGCTGGCACATTTCAAACTGTTACAAGTGGTACATTTAATGCGCTATAATCATTGATAGAAAAAACAAGGTGCATCACAGGTCGAGAGACCTTCGTGATGCACCTTGATTGTATTCCGTAAATTCAGAGATTATCCCTTGACCTTCACGACAAGCCCTGGTGTCGTGTCAATCTCGTAATCGCCATTGTCCAGACGGGTGATGCCTTGGCCCGAGAGAGGCGTGGCGCTGCGGAGGATGAGCTTGCCACCGAGCTTCGACTTGATGCTGGCCGAAGTGAGCTTGCCATTCTGCCAATCGATGCTCACCTCGAAACCGCCACGGGCACAGAGACCTTTGACGCTACCCTTCTTCCAGGCGTCGGGCAAGGCGGGAAGCAGGTGAACGAAACCGTCCTGGCTCTGCACGAGCATCTCGGCGATGCCGGCAGTCACGCCGAAGTTGCCGTCAATCTGGAACGGCGGGTGTGCATCGAAGAGGTTGGGGAAGGTGCGTCCATCGGGATATTCGCGCTCACGTCCCTCATTGGGAAGGATGCGCAGCATATTGCTGATGATGCGGAACGCATGGTTGCCGTCCTGCATACGCGCCCAGAAGTTGGTCTTCCAGCCGAGGCTCCATCCCGTGGCCTGATCGCCGCGCTGCTCAAGCGTCTTGCGTGCTGCGGCAAACAGTTCGGGAGTGCGCGTGGCGCTAATCTGGTTCGAAGGATAAAGTCCGTACAGGTGCGAGATATGGCGATGCTGGTCGTTCGGATCGTCGATGTCCTCGAGCCACTCCTGCAACTGTCCGTATTGTCCGACCTTCATAGGCGGCAGCTGGGCAATCGTCTTCACAAGCGTATCCTGATAGGCCTCGTCACGTCCCAGAATGCGGGCGGCTTGCAGCACATTGTTGAGCACATCGAAGACAATCTGGTTGTCCATCGTACAGCCTGCACAAAGCGTCGATTTTCGTCCCACGCCACCATGCTCGGGGCTTACCGAAGGAACGACGACGAGATAACCCGAGTCGGGATGCTGCACCAGGAAGTCGAGGAAGAAGTCGGCAGCACCCTTCATGATAGGATAATACTCGGCAAGGAACAGGGTGTCGCCCGTAAACTGATAGTGCTCCCAAAGGTGAGTGGTCAGCCATGCGCCTCCGCTGGGATACATGCCCCATGTTGCACCATCGACAGGCCCGGCAATACGCCAGAGGTCGGTGTTGTGATGAGCCACCCAACCGCCGCAGCCATACATCACTTTCGCCGTCTTGGCACCCGTTTCGCTCAGGTCACGGATCATCGAGAAGAGCGGTTCGGCCGTCTCGCTGAGGTTGCAGACTTCGGCCGGCCAATAATTCATCTCAGCGTTGATGTTGATGGTATATTTGCTGTCCCAAGGCGCATTCTTCTTGTTGTTCCACACGCCCTGCAGGTTGGCAGGCTGTCCGTCCTTGCCCAAAGATGACGAGATGAGCAGGTAACGACCGTAGTTGAAGAGCAGCGTCACCATACCAAGGTCGGGCACCGAATCGAGGCTACTGTAGAACGAGGCCAGGCGCTCATCTGTCTCCAATTTGTAGTTGCCGGTATGATCGCCAAGGTTGAGCTTCACTCGATTGTAAAGCGACTGATATTGGGCGACATGACGACTCAACAATTCCTCGAAGCTATGCTTACGGGCAGCAGTGATGCGATTGGCATTCTTGGCTGCTGGATCTCCGCTCACGTCGTGGTAGTTCACATAGTTGGTAGCTGCGCTGATATAGAGCGTCACCTGTGTGGCTCCATCCACACGAAGGCACTTGCGACCATCGATCTCGCGGGTCGAAACTTCGCCATCGCATTCCACTTCGGTACGGCACTGGGCAGTAAGCTTCGAAACGATGCCTTCATGATCCACACCATCGATGATGGCAATCAGCGTATCGCCATCGACCTCGGTCTCGTAGTCGAAATCGCACTGATGATCGAGGAAGAAGCTCATTCGGGCTGGCGCACCGACCTTGAAGCGAACCACGAGGACACTGTCGGCCATCGAGGCGAAGGCCTTGCGCGTGAACTGCGCACCATCGGCCCTGAATTGCACTTCGGCCGTAGCATCCGTGAGGTTGAGCTCACGCTCATAGTCGCTGATCTCGCCAAGACTGTCATTCAGTATCTTGAGGCTGCCCAAAGTGAGGTACTTCATGCCGTGGGGACCCACGATGAAGCGACGATCGACAATACGATGTGCCTCGTCTTCACGTCCCTTGAAGATCAAGTCGCGTACCGTGTTCAGATAATACTTCGACATTGTGCTGTTGTTGTCATGAGGTCCTCCGCTCCAGAAAGTCTCTTCGTTGAGCTGGATTTCCTCTTCCTGCACGCCTCCATAGATCATTGCACCCATGCGTGAGTTGCCCAATGGCAATGCCTCAAGCCACACCGTTGCAGGTTCGTCGTACCAAAGTCGCTGGTCATTATCCTTCGACCCCTCCTCGCTACATGCCGAAAATACAA
>JAFYZW010000089.1 GCA_017548545.1 Bacteroidales bacterium
GCAGACATAAAGAATCGGCTTGCTGGTCAGAAGGAAAAGGTCATGATAGGCACGTTCCTCGTCGGGGTTCTCGGGTTGAACCGTGCGGGCAGACTTGCCTTGTGACAAGGCATCCTTGATGCGTGTCATCAGGTTGTACTGAACCTTGGCATCCTTGTCCGAACCTACCTGAGCCAACTTGGCAACCTTAGGCAGACGTGTTTCGATGGTTTCAAGGTCCTTTAGCTGAAGCTCGGTGTCGATAATCTCCTTGTCACGAATAGGATCGACCGAGCCATCAACGTGCACTACATTATCATCGTCGAAGCATCGCAACACATGAATGATCGCATCCGTCTCACGAATGTTGGCGAGGAACTTGTTGCCGAGACCTTCGCCCTTCGAGGCTCCTTTGACGAGTCCCGCGATATCTACGATTTCGACGGTAGCCGGAACGATACGCCCAGGATGGACAAGTTCGGCCAACTTATTAAGTCGCTCATCCGGCACAGTGATAATGCCGACCTGAGGATCGATGGTGCAGAAGGGGAAGTTGGCTGCCTGTGCCTTAGCACTCGACAGACAGTTGAAAAGGGTGGATTTGCCCACATTGGGCAATCCTACAATACCACATTGTAAAGCCATATATTGATGGGGTTAAGAAGGGTTTGAGGGGTTTGAGGAGTTTGAAGGGTTACTTCGTCACTGTAATAATCAGACTGGCGATGGTGATGAGGATGGATGTGATGGAGATGGCGAAGGAGGACAGGTTCGAAACTTCACGATTGGAAGCGCGTGTGCCACTGGGCTCGACATAAATCACATCGCCGTTCTTCACGAAAAAGTAGGGACTCGCGATGATGTTCGGATCCTTGAGGTCCAGACGGATCACCTTCTGAGAGCCATTCTCCTCACGCATCAGCTGCACCTTGTCACGTTCACCGAATATTGTCATATCATGGGCGGCAGCCAATGCCTCAAAGATGGTGACACGTTCCTGAGTCATGTTGATGATACCCGGACTATTCACCTCACCAATCACGGAATAGTGAGCCCCAGTGAATGAAACATTGACAATGGGGTCGCTGATATAGCCTTTTGAACTCAAATAATTAGTCAGATAATCCGAGAGTTCACCACGTGTCATACCCTCGACGTGCAACTTGCCGATAGATGGAAAGAGAATGTCGCCATTGGAATCCACGCGATAATAGAGGTTGTCATTATCGTTGATGTTGGCACTATAACTACCGCCACCCTCCTGCATCGAAGCCTGAGGACGTTGCAGATTAAATGGCACAGCCAACAGCAGATCGCTACATGTCACCAGAATGGATAGCTGGTTGTCCTTGGCGATTCGTGCCTCGTAAGGAGTGGCATTTTGGAAAGTACCAATAACTTCGGCACCCTGGACATAAACAATCTTCTCCCTACTGTGGCAACCGCAGAGCAACATGGTCACTATGATGACAGCAAAGAGCGAAAGAACGTTTTTTTTCATTTTGCAAGAGCTATTTATTGGCCACAAAGATATAAAAAAGTCATGAGAATGCCAAAATTTTTGAACATAAACGAAGTATTTTGAATTTATTTGCCATAAATCAACACAAAAAGCGCCCTCTAAATACCATCCTATTTCTTTTTTTCATAAATTTGCACCGGATAACCCATAACTCACAACTCAAAAAATGCAAAAGTATTACGACTTCCTGGTCATCGGTTCCGGCATAGCAGGTATGAGTTACGCACTCAAGGTGGCACATGCCGGCAAAGTGGCGCTGATCTGCAAGAGTGACCTACAGCAATCGAACACCGACCTTGCGCAGGGCGGCGTTTCTTCGGTAACCAATCTCAAACTGGATAATTTCGAAAAGCACATCCACGATACGATGGTCGCAGGTGATTGGCTCTCTGATCCGAAGGCCGTGGAACTTGTCGTGACCAAGGCTCCCGAGCAGATCCGTCAGCTCGTAGAATGGGGAGTAGAGTTCGACAAGAATGAAAATGGCGAATTCGACCTGCATCGTGAAGGCGGACATTCCGAATTCCGTATTCTCCACCATGCCGACAATACGGGCCATGCCATCCAATGTGCGCTCATTGAGGCTGTAAAGAAGCATCCCAACATCGAGGTCCTGGAGCGTCATTTCGCCATCGAGATTCTCACCCAGCATCACCTGGGCGTAGAAGTGACACGTCGCACACCCGATATCGAATGCTTCGGAGCATATGTATTCGATGAAAAAACCGGGCAGATTGACACCTATCTCTCAAAGGTGACCATGATGGCAACAGGCGGTGTAGGACAAGTATATCTGAATACTACCAATCCCCCCATAGCCACAGGCGACGGCACAGCAATGGTCTATCGCGCCAAGGGCACCGTGGAAGGCATGGAATTCGTTCAGTTCCACCCCACCGCTCTTTATCACCCAGGCGACCATCAGAATTTCCTCATCACTGAGGCTATGCGCGGCTATGGCGGCATCCTGCGTACACTGGACGGGAAGGAGTTTATGCACAAATACGACCCACGTCTTTCACTTGCACCGCGCGACATCACAGCACGCGCCATCTTCAACGAGATGAAGCAGCGTGGCGAGGATCACGAACTGCTCGACGTGACGCACAAGGATCCAGAGGAGACAAAACACCATTTCCCCAACATCTACAAGAAATGTCTCTCCATCGGCATCGACATCACCAAGGAGTGCATCCCCATCGTGCCCTGCCATCACTACATGTGCGGCGGCATCAAGGTCGATTATGACGGACAGTCGTCAATCAACCGCCTCTACGCTGCCGGCGAATGTTCGTGCACGGGTCTGCACGGCGGCAACCGTCTTGCCTCCAACTCGCTCATCGAAGCCATTGTCTATGCCGATCTGGCGGCTAAGCACAGTATTCCCCGTATCAACGACCTCACCTATCGCACCGACATCCCCGACTGGATCGACACCGGCACCGTGCGTCAGGAGGAGCTTTACCTCATCACCGACTCGAAGACCGAGGTACAGCAGATCATGCAGACTTACGTCGGCATTGTCCGTTCGAAACTCCGTCTGAAGCGTGCATGGACTCGTCTCGACATCCTCTACGAAGAGACTGAGAAACTCTTCCTCCGCTCTAAAGTCAACATGGACATCTGCGAGCTCCGTAACATGATCAACACCGGTTACATCATCATGCGCCAGGCTATGGAGCGCAAAGAAAGCCGAGGTTGCCACTACTCCATCGACTACCCGCCCGCCGATCGTGGGATTGAGGGATTCTAATCATAACAGACGGGTCGCTTGAAGCTACAAGCGACCCGTCTGTATTTTATACAAACTGCCATTCGTTATCCGTTGTAGTCCGACCAATCGCTATCGCTTCGGATAGGAGCCTGGGTTGGAATCTCCGGCTCGTCATCACCGATAGGTATTTCATCAGACGTTGCGATCACATTATTTGCCTTCACATCGTGCAAACGGATGATAGGATTGTAATATTTCTTTTTCATATTATCGATTTTACTATACAACTAACCTCAAATTATTAATTGTTATTTGTTAATTGTTAATTGATATCACCTTCTTTCCATTCTCGATATATATCTGCTGACCCTCGCCATTCTTGAGCTGTCGGCCCTGCATGTCATAGATCAGCTTGATACTGCCGTCCTCCTGCTCAATGATGTCGATTCCATCAGTCCCTTCAGAGATACGGATGGCAGCGCCCATCGGCTCGCCGTTGTTCTGGAGCCAAGCATGGAAGGCCTTCACGTTGATTCTACTTGTCACCCTGCGGAACTCGCCCTCATAGAGAGCGTAGGCCTGCATACTACTTACATCGACCGTCTCATTGATATATGAGCCATTAACGACCCAATTGTCAACGCTTGGAGTCAAGTTAGGTGATAGATTGGCATATCCTACCTCAAACGTTCCATCATTTGCGATCTTAACCGAAAAATCTTCGCCCGTGGCCTTGAATATCAAAGGTGTGTTGGCAGCAGCCGAAGTGATCTTTTCGAAAAATAGTCCTGTGCTGGTTGCCCTAGAAAATTCATAGAGTTGAATATTGTCATTGGTTTCGATGGCGAAAGGCAGGCAGAGCGTTCCCCATGCATTTGGCAAGGTGCGACCGTATGCTACGGCATCGGCGGTCACAATCACGTTGTTCGTCTTCAATGTCGTGGGGTCTTCTGCCATGGCGCTCACTTCGGTCAAGTCAACCATAGCGCCCTCTGGCAAGGCAGCCGTCAGCAATGCATACTCATCGGCTCCGCCATAGTTGCCGTGGAAAGCAGTTACGCCATCGGCAACTGTAGCCTTCGGAGCATCACCCACGAAAATCTCCGTGGTGCAGGGTGCTGCCAGATGAATGTTGCCATCAGAATCAGCCAATACAATGTTCTCGATGGTTACTGGATAGACACCTGCAGGGATGGCATTATTCCAAATCAAACCAAGGACAGCAATATTTTCTCCTTCTCCTGCTGCAACCATATTCGATCCTTTATGCACAACAGAAACATGTATGATGCCATCAGAATTAACTTCGCTATCAAAATCAAATTTGGTCTTAGCGAAAACTTTATCAGTATAGCAAATCTCATTGTCGGCAAGGACAGAAGGCATTACCACATCAAATTCCATATCAGCAATAGCTAAGGCATTGTCCATCACGAAGGGAATCTCCAAATCTCCCTTGAAAGCGAATGGCAGAATTTCAACGGCATAGCCTTCCTCGAAGGTTGGGGTCTTGACTGTTAGTGTGAAGCTCGTTCCATCGATTTTTACATTTGCATTCGAAGGAAAGCCCACTACAACATTCTCCAACTCAACAGTATAAGTGCCTTCGGCTGCTGCGGCATCAGCCTCAATGGTGATGATAGCTACTTCGCCCGAAGTCCCTGTGTAGGCAGCTCCTGCACCATAACTCAAGGCCATAGCACATTTAAAAATCTGGTTCTCGAAGGATTGACTTTTGGCGCAGTCGCTTGTTGTTGCTCCTGATGGCAGACGCTCCTCGCTGAGTCCCCAGCTGCTGTAGCTGATACCCTCAGGCAACTTCATGTCGAATTGGAAGCCAGCGACATCTATGTTGTTCTCCAGCTGGACAGATAGGGTAGCTGTCCCACCGGGGGCAATAGTGGCATCCTTGATATAGATACTGCCCGTAAAGTCCTCAGCCTGTACTCCGAAGGCGATTATGCTTGAAAGCACGAGGCTTGAAATCAATTTCCTTTTCATTGGTTTATATCAATTGCATTAAATTAATTTTATCTATATATTTTGAATTACTGACCAACGATAATGTTCAGCACAGCAATAACATCACCGATAAGAATCTCCCCATCACCATTTGCGTCGGCTGCCTTCTCGTTGAAGTTGTCGGAAGTCACGCCGACAATATAGTTCAATATGGCGATTACATCGCCGATAAGAACCTCACCATCACCGTTGGCATCGCCAATCACATAGTCTCCAGGGATCTCCTCTATATTCTGGAATTCGCTCCAAACCTCAGCACTTTCGTAAGCCGACTTGCTGCCTGCTGGAACATATAGCGTACAAGCGGCCTTATCAACATTATTGAACGTCGCAGCACTGATTTCAAGGGGAATGTCAATTTCAACCGTGATGGAAGTCAGGCTGGTGCACCATTCGAAAGCTGCATCGCCAATAGAGATCACGCTGCTTGGAATCGTGATAGTTATCAGACTGGAGCAGCATTCGAAAGCTGCATTGCCGATCTCTGTCACACCATCGGGTATTGTCACCGAAGTCAAACCTGTGCAATTGAAGAAAAGGACAGGGCTGATGATATTCACCCCGCTGGGTATTTCTATTGAGGTCAGTGCATCGCATCCATAGAAAGCGCCATTGCCGATTTCAGTTACGTTGCTTGGAAGATCCAACGAAGTAAGACTGACGCAATTATAGAAAGCGGCATTACCGATTTTAGTTACACTGTTCGGTATGCTCAACGAGGTCATACGAATAAAGTCGTAGAAAGCAAACTGGCCAATGGAGGACGCACCATCCTCAATTACTACGCTTGTGATTTTCTGGAAATAATCGGCATCTATGTGAAGTTCATCATCTACATAATCCTTCATCTCACCAGTACCCGAGATCACCATCGAGAAATCTGAATAGATGGTATAGGTAAGGGATACGCCACAAGAACCTGTTGCCAACACGGTAAGG
Organism: Bacteroidales bacterium; assembly: GCA_017548545.1. Lineage (GTDB taxonomy): Bacteria > Bacteroidota > Bacteroidia > Bacteroidales > UBA3663 > Liminaster. The sequence goes on from JAFYZW010000089.1 coordinate 6,177, forward strand.
TCTTCTTCGCTGGTAAAAGCCCAAGCACTGCTCGGGACGAGCCAACAGAGGAAGGATCCGATGAGGGCCATCAAAGAGAGATTTAGTTTATATTTCATAGTTAGTTTATTTTTCAATAAATTCTATATACAAGGTACACATAAATGCCTCAGTATAGGCGACAAAGATAAGACAAAAAAACGAATCCTACAATTTTTTACCTGAAAATATGATAGTTAAGCCCTCAAATTGTCCATTTTGATAAAAAAACAGCTGGTTTCATGACAATTTTGTGCATGAAACCAGCAATTTGTCGAGTTTATAACTTTCAATTATTCTTGGTTCGAAACTCGTCCAGCTGACGGAAGCAATGACGGTCGATGATCTCCTCGAGCTCACGATCATGGTTGTGACACAGTTCGCACTTGTAGCCCAGAAGCATTACTTCGCCGTTCTCCTTGGTATAGGGCTGCCAGGTCGGAAGTCCTTCTACATTGGGATTGCCCGTATGGGCGAAGGTGGCCCAAATGTCGGACATGGTATCTGCCAACTGCAAATCTTCGGGAGTGGGTTCAGGAACGATATTGGGAACCTGATGCAGACGATTGAAGCAGAAACACAACTCGTTGCCATGCACAGATCCATGGCTCACGGGTGAGCGCCAAGTGAAAAGATAGACATAGGTAGGAGCTTGACGATGTCCTCCGATAACATCGGTTGTGATGAGTGTCTTGGGGCGGAAGAGCCAGTCGATGCTGAGCAGATCCTGTGGCGAGTAGTCTGGCCATGCTTTTCCAAAAGCTTCGATGTAGGCATCGGTCTCACTGCCAAAAGTCTGCAGCAGTTCTTCGCGCGCCTGCTGCAAAGTAAGTTCACGATTATATTGCAATCGTTGCAGTTCGTTGAAGGTCGTTCCCATGAGCAGGGGCACATCGTCGGAGAGACTGGCGAATCCTGGTTGGAAGGGGTGTTGAAGCAAAACTTCTCCATCGGGTGCAGGTCCAAATCCCCACATCATGGGTGTTCCCGGCCGTCGTGTACCGATGCTTGCAGCCATAGCCCGTTGTCCAGCCTCGTAAAGTTCCTGATAAGGCACTTCACGAATGCGGTCGAGATGTGCTTCGTCAATGCCCAATTCACTGAGCACAGCTTTGCCTAAAGCCTGCGACATCTCTTTCGTGTTGACGTTCAGAATCGTGCCGCTCATGATGATGGCCTTGTGGAAGAGTCCTTTGGCCGATGGCATGCACATCAGGGTGCCAACCTTGCCGCCTCCACCCGACTCGCCGAAGATGGTCACATTGTTCGGGTCACCTCCAAACTTGCTGATGTTGTCGCGTATCCATTGCAATCCAGCCACGATATCAAGCATGCCCACATTGCCTGAATACTTATATTTCTCCGAAACGCCCGATAGATCCATAAAGCCCAGGATATTGAGACGATGGTTCAAGCTAACTACCACCACGTCCTTCTTTGCCAGACACATGCCAGGGTCCCATGCCGAGGTGCCGGATTCGAAACCGCCGCCATGCAACCACAACATCACAGGACGATGCCCTTTCTTGTCGGTGGTCCACACATTGAGCACGCAGGAATTCTGTTCCGACATCTCGCCTTCGGAAAGCTCACGACCTCCCGTCTGCTGCATTGCTTGCGGTCCGAAGTGATCGCATACGCGAATAGTATCCCATTTCTCAACAGGCAGAGGTGGCATGAAACGTTCTACACGTGCGTAAGGGATACCGAGGAAAGCCATCGTTCCCTCCTGCATCGTGCCAATAATAGTGCCACTTTGCGTTTTGACAACTAACGGGTCATCTTGCTCTTGGCATGACGAAACAAAAACACCGAACAACAATACTAGAACAAATGTGAATCTTTTCATATTTAATGTTTTTAGCACTGGCAGAGATAATTGAGTGTTTCGGGAGTATTATTCCCACGCTATCTCGCCCGAGCCAAGACAGATACGGCCATCGGGGGTATAGATTACGCAGAATTGACCGGGAGCGACGCCGTTGGTTTTCTGGTCCATCTTGAGATAATAGCTGTCATCGGGGCGACGCGAAAGGCTACCTGAACGAAGCTCGGCGACATGACGAATCTTGAAAAGAACAGAGGCCTCATCATTCGTGACCTGAAGAATGGGGGTCTGAGTCTCGTAGGGATTCAAAGTGATCCAATGCATGTCGCGCATCACTAGTTCATCCTTCATTTGAGCTTCGGGCTGATAACCTCGGCTCACATACACGACATTTTCGTCGATATCCTTCTTAACCACAAACCATGGGCCGCCACTCAAGTAGAGTCCCTTGCGTTGGCCGATGGTGTGAAACCAGAATCCTTGATGATGGCCCAACACCTTGCCTGTCTCAATCTCGACAATCGGGCCCTCCTTCTTGCCCAGGAAACGTTCGATGAACTGGTTATAGTCAATCTTTCCGAGGAAACAGATGCCCTGCGAATCCTTTCGATGGGCGCTGGGCAACTTGGCCTCCTCGGCAATGCGACGCACCTCCCCTTTCGCCATCTTGCCGATGGGGAAAAGACTATGTGCCACCTGCAGGCCCGTAAGCTGAGCCAAAAAGTCAGTCTGGTCCTTGACGGGATCGGGCGTAGTGCCCAACCACGACAAGCCATCCTCCTCAATCACTGTGGCATAATGACCTGTCGCCGTCTTGTCATAAAGATGTCCTACCCGCTGGTCGAAAGCTCCGAACTTAATGAGGCGATTGCACATCACATCGGGATTGGGCGTAAAGCCTCGCTTCACTTTGTCGATGGTATAGGCTACAACATTGTCCCAATAGTCCTTCTGGAGATCCACGACATCATACTTCAAGCCATAGCGATGAGCCATGGCCTGAACAATCTCAAGATCTTCCTCCTGAGGACAGCTATAACCGTCATCCATGCCAATCTTGATATAGAAGAGGTCGGGATGATAACCCTGCTCGCAAAGCAGGTGGACAGCTACACTGCTATCGACACCTCCTGATAATAAGGCTGCGATATTCATATTTGAGTGTTCGAAAGGTTGCTCCCAATGGTCGCGTCCGAGGGAAGCGAGGGGTTCGAAAGGAGCTGTTTTTATTTGATGGGGATCAGTTTGACGGTGGAATTCAGGCCACCAGGCATGACATCCCAGTTGCCATAATAGCTCACTGCGCCACCCTTGAGATTTGCGATATTGGCATTCTTGAAGATACGCCACACAAAGCCCTGTCGATCCATCTCGGCTACGTAGTTGGCTGCAAGACCTGTCACGTCAATCTCAATTGTATTGCTGCCGGCACGCAGATACTTGCCCACACTGAGTTGGAACGGAGCACAGAAGGCAATGCCTGCATCGCGACCGTTGATATAGACATGGGCACTTTCGCGCACATCACCGAGGTCGAGGAGCACATCCTTTGAACCACTGATTGCACCTGCTGGAACATTCACTGTTGTCGAATAACGAACAGTGCCCTTGCCCGTCTCCCAAGCTTTGCCCAAAGCCGTCCATGGCTTAAGACCTTGGATGGTCTGGTTGCCGACACTTCCCCAAGTGTCGAAGTTCCTGGGTTTTAACGTCCATGTATTACCGGTCAAGTCAATGGCAGCCATATACTGACGGGGAGTGGCAGAGATTTTTGTGTATTGAGCGGTGCTTTTTTGTCCCTGGAATGCCGTGATCTGACGATCGGAAACGATGGTCTGAAGGATACAGCTCTCTCCGCTAGCCAGACGAAGATAAACCTCCGAGCGACCATACTGCTGTCGAACGGGTGTCTCATACACATTGCCCGTCAATGGATTGAAGATATACGCACGGTGAGCTTCAGTTGCGAGCGCAACCCAACCATCGACACCTTTGTCCTGTAGACTGGTGATGAAATAATGATAACCCGTGACATTGTGACGACGGATGAACTTGAGTCCATGAAGCGCCGTTATATCCTCGGGCACAATCCTCGGGTACTGCTTCAATGCCGACACATAATCATCAGGATTGTCCACCGAAATGATGGTTGCTCCAAAGACCTTCCATTTCTCCAAACGAGCTTTGACGTTGTCGGGAAGATACTTGACCTCGGGCAGAATCAAAGCCTTGTAGCGCACGCCGCTTGGAGCAATGATATTTCCTTCGTTATCAACGCCAGTGATGTCGAGAATCATCTTATCCGAGCAATAGTCCATGTCATAACCTGCATTATAGATGGTATTGACGGCATGGATGAAACGCGGTGCCTTCTTGTCCATGGAATGGATATCGAACTGCAGGAGACGTCCTGGATATTCACGAATGATATCATTATATGGAAGATAGACGAGCAGGTCATTGTCGGGCTGACCATACTGCATCCACGACTGCACACGTGTGATATATTCGAAGAATGCAGGCGCATCTTCCCAGATCGTATTGATAGGTGACATCTCCATTGATGCATAGAAAAGATGTCCAGGCCAGGGTGCATCCTTGGGCGAATATGTCGTGCCATGGAAGTAACAATGGTTGACACCTGCCACCATCATCAAGTCGAAATCGGGCTTACACTGGCTTAGCGATGTACGGAAATGCTCGGTAAGCCAAGTGAAGGTCTCGGCCGAAACGAACTCCTTTCCGTAGAAATGTGCGGCAGAGGCTGGGTATTTCAGCATCGAAAGATCCGAGTCGTTCTTGCGAGTAAGCGTATCTGATCGCAGACCCACAATGCCAAAGTCGGAAAGACCGAAGCTCTCAATCTCTGGAATATCAACGGCGGCATAGAGGTCTAGCAGATTGGCCGGACTGCCATGTGCCTGATTACGAATCTTTGCTCCATGTGTATGAGCCCACTTGATCCAAGGGTTGGTAAACATCTTCTGGAGCAAGTCGTTCAAGGTAAGGCGATAGTCGGCGATGACCTCTTCGTGTGTCCTGAACCGGACAGCCTTGGTTTGTGGATAGGTACGATAGTTGATCGAGAAGTATTTCGAGTCATTATAGTTTGCATCCATAAAGACAGGGAAATATTCTTCCAAAGCATAGCCGCGTCGAGCCTTGAATTCCTCAAGCATGGCAGGTGTCCAATCGGCTTCATAAACCTCATAACTGTCGTTGAAGAATGTATGGGGATAAGACACACCGCTGGCTGCAAAGGCCTTGTCGAAACGCTTGAGGTAATTCCTAACAGCTGTCGGATTGAAGTGATCCAGCACGTATCCTTCACCGCCAGGTGCAGCACGTTTGACTTGTTGGCGGGTTTTGGCGATATAATAAGCCACAAAGAGGGTATCGTATCGATAATTGGCAAGAAATTCCTTACGTTTTTGTTCCTTTTTGATCTCATTGGCCCGTGCCTCAACCTCAAGAATCTCATTCAAATTGAGATAGGCATACACTTTCTGCAGTTTGGGGAAGTTCTTTTTCTCCTTTTCTGTCAGTTCTGGCACAACATCGCCGGCATGCCAGGTAGTGAAATAGACACGTGTAGCCGCTTCTTCAACACTTACTTCCGGACCGCCAAATGGCCAGCCGGTACCAGTGTTCATGTCAATCTCAATGCCCAGACGATTTCCTTCAGCTTCAACGTGGCCAAGCATCCTCATCCATCGAGGTGACAGGAAGTCGATATCGTTCTTCTCGTTGCCCTGCACCCCATAGATGGGAGTAATCTCGACGGCACCAATGCCGGCCTTGGCGTATGTCTCAAGGTTATACGTCAAGTTCGTGCTATCGACAGCACTGCCCATCCACCACCAACGAGTACCAGGCTTGGCCTCCTGCTTAACAACAGGCCATTCCTGAGCATTGATAGTCTCGGGCAAAGCAGTTAACAATAGACCGAGGCAAAGAGTGGAAAGGGTCGTGAAATAGTTTCGCATTTTTTTGTAATTAATTTATTTCTTCATAGCCGCCAGCTTGGCAGCACCAAGACCCTGCTCCCCTGGAGATAGCTTCCAGATCTCGGTTGCGGCCAGCAACCAGCAGCCTATACCAAAATCCTCGAAGTCGAGCTTGCCATCGACAGTAACAGGCTGGCTGTCCTTAGGCTCCTTGCCCGTGCCCTGGATATAGCCGACAAAGCCACTGGGCTGCACAGCTTTCGCAAGAGCTTTCCATCCTTTTACGATAGTAGGCATGAACTCATTACGATCGAGATAGCCCTTGCGCACACCCCAAGCCATGCCATAGATGAAGAGTGCTGTGCCCGAGGTCTCGGGGCCGCCGAAGTTATCGGGGTCACCAAGGTCGCAGTTCCAATAGCCGTCCTCACGCTGGATGCCCTTTAGGGCCTTGCACATGGCTATGAAATCAGCTTTGTAATCATTATAGTGATATGGATCGGCTACCACCTGCCCCTTCTTGACAGGGGCTTCGGGCTCGTCGAGTTCATCCATCGTGCGAACATAAGCAGCCACCACCCAGCCATTGCCACGACTCCAATAACAGTTCTTGCCATTGGGAGTGGTGTAAGGAGGATTGAAGTCGTGATCACGCCACCAGAGTCCCTCAGTGGCATTCCACAGACCGCCATCATACTGGTTGCGGGTATATTCGTACATCTGCCACATCTTGTCCCAATACTTATGATTGCATGTAGTTCGACCAAGCTTGGCGAAAGCGGGCATACCCATCTGGAGGGCATCGATCCACCACCATCCGCTATTATCGGGGTTGTTAACGATGGCATCGAAACAAGCTATAGCCTTGCGCAGCTTGTATGATTCTGGCTCCAGGCGATAGAGGTCGACATAAGTCTGCACGCAGGCATAATTGTCGGCATCCAAGCTGTAGGCACCGTAGCGAGGGCTCCATTTATTGCCCTCGGCCATCTTCAGATTGTATTCATAGTACTCCTCGAGCGGATAGATACTATAAAGTGCACAGAGACCTTCGTGATAGACAGCACGAGTCCACAGATTGGTGGTACGCACCTTTCCTCCACCGAGGAAGGCATCTGCTGCATCGTATTTCTTCATAAACCAAGAGTTCACCTTCTGGGCGAGTTTGAGCACCTCAGCACGAGAAGGAAGCTGATCTTGAGCAAAGCCTGAGAGGGCAATAGCTGCCAATGTGATGATTAAGAATAGTCTTTTCATATTAGATGTGTTAAGAATTAATTACTTCTCAGTCCAAAAGACATGGCCTCCAGCATCATCGAGCTTAGGAGCCTTCTCGGGACTCTTCTCAGTGATATTCATGTTTTCGAATACGAAATTCGAGAGTTCATACTGGTCGGGCTTCAACTCGATCTCCTTATAGATGTCGCAGTCGATGGTGCAGTTACGCAACGTTATATGGTCGCTATAGGACATAGGTATATCCTTGCGGTCCTTCAAGTCGTAGAACTGTGTCCAGGGACGCACATAAAGTACTCGTGAAACCTGTCCAGTGATATTCTCAACGGTGATGTATTCGTAGCGCTGAGGAGTGTCGGGACGCATCTTGAGCCAAAGCAAACGAGTAGCATGATTTACCTTGATGCGACGTAGGATGATATTGTGATTGAACACCGATTCCGAACCACAGGTCAAGCAACCATGACAGAACCCATAGGTACAATCCTCGATAATCACGTTGCGGTTGGCGCCATTACCCTCGCTCTTAGCAGGATCGTCGGCCCAAGGACCCTTGCCACCCTTCATGGCGACGGCATCGTCGTTCACCTCCATATAACAACCATGCACGAGCACATCTTCGACGACATCGAGATCGATGGCATCGGTCGATGGCCCTTTGTGCGAATTAGGTTGAGCGAGGCTGAAGATCGACACGCCGACAATCTTTACGCGCGAACTATTATATATATGTGTCGTCCAAAAGGCGGAGTTCTGAAGACGAACGCCCTCGATGGTCACATTCTTGGAGTCGGACACATAGACAAGGCGCGGACGCTGCTCGTCCTTATTGGTACACTTGGGATTCCACTTGCGGCGGAGCCAGAACGACTGATGATACTTCAAGCCATTACCGTCGATGGTGCCCTTGCCGGTGATGGTGAATCCGTCCAGGCCTTTCACATTGATCAATGCCTCGAAGTAGGAACATGTTTCTCCCTCAATACGGGTCTTGTCGAGCTGATAATCGCCAATAAAGTCCGAACCCTGAAGGGTGGCTCCTTCGAGAAGATGGAGGTGTGTGCCCTGTTTGAAGTAAAGGCCACCCGTGAGATAGGTGCCAGCTGGTACAACAAGAACACCACCACCCTCAGCCGCTATCTTATCAATCAGATTCTGTATCTGCTGCGTATGAACAGTGCCATCGGCAAAGATACCGTAATCGGTAAGTTTGTACTGTTTGCCCAACGACTCAACATCGACTGGTGTAAGCGTATGGAACCATTCTCCGACAGGAGTGCCATCTGGCCAAAGATCGACCTGTACCTTGGTCTTGGGTTTGGCCGAAAGGGTAAATGGTAGCAGTAAAGCTGCAAAAACGAGAAGAAGATAGTGTTTCATGTATAAAGGGGGGTGAGGGGTTTGAAGGGTTCGAGGAGTTTGAGGGGTTTGAGGGGTTCTGAAGGGTTCGAAAGGTTTGAGGGGTTCGAGCAAATAACCGATTTGAACTTTTCTTAACCTCTTGAACCTTTCTTAACCTTGGGTAAATGCATTCCAGCCTTGTGCCTTCAGCGTCACCTCGCTGTTACCGTCGCGAGTAATCATGGCGCATCCAAGCTTCTCGTCGGTGATGTGTCCAATAAGACGAACGCCAGATATCTGCTGTATCAATTCATGTTGCTCCAAAGGAACAGTGAACAACAATTCATAGTCTTCGCCGCCATTCATGGCAGCCGTGGTCACGTTGAGGTTAAATTCCTCGGCCTGGACAGCTGTCTGATAGTCGATAGGCAAACGATCTTCATAGATACGGCAGCCCACGTGGCTCTGCTTACAAATGTGGAGCATTTCACTCGACAAGCCATCACTGATGTCCATCATGCTAGTTGGCGTAACACCTGATTCCTGCAGGGCCTTGACAATATCTTTGCGCGCTTCGGGTTTGAGCTGGCGTTCGAGCAGATATTCGCGACCTTCGAACTTCGGTTGGAACTTGGGAGCCTCAGAGCCATCAGCGCCATTGTTGCTTGTGCGACGCCACTCATTGTACTCCTGCCAGAACATTGCCTTCTCCCGTTCGAGGAGTTGCAAACCCATATAGGCAGCCCCGAGATCTCCACTCACACAGACCAGATCATTCGGCTTGGCGCCATTTCGATAGATAGGGTTCTTGGCCACACCAATGGCTGTGATTGAAATGGCAAGGCCAGTCATCGATGCTGAAGTGTCGCCACCCACCAGATCAACCCCGTAAATCTCACAAGCCAACTTCATGCCAGCATACAGTTCGTCGAGATCCTCCACAGTGAAACGTTTCGAGATGCCTAATGACACCGTGATTTGCCGTGGAGTACCCATCATGGCATAAACATCACTGAAGTTCACGACACATGCCTTATACCCCAAATGACGAAGCGGGCAATAGGTCAAGTCGAAATGAATGCCCTCGAGCAGAAGATCTGTGGTGACCACAGTCATGCCTTCGTCGGGCAGGTTGTTGATCACCGCACAATCATCACCGACACCATAAACCGAACTAGGGTTATTGAGCTCAAAGTTTTCGGTGAGATGACGTATAAGGCCGAATTCGCCGTAATGACTGATTTCCATGCTTGTGTATTATTTGCCAATGGTTATATTAGCTCCTTTTACAATACCTGCACGAGGCTTCCTCACATAATCGAGCACAATCTTATCGAACTTCTCGGCATGATTCTTGAGGAAATATACCTCGGTGGGAAGATAATAGATGCGCTTGCGCAGGTCTTCATTCACCGCCGGATTGTTGACAAGGCGTGCCGCATCCTTCTCGGTGGTGATGATAACAGCTTTATTGCCACTGTCGTTCGAGACATATCCTTTGCCATTCACATCATCCAAGCGTGCTTTGATGGTCTCGATATCCTTGTCGGAGAAGTGATGGTGGTCGCCGAAGCTGATAATGTCGAGAAGACGATAATGGGTATGCACATAGTCCTCCATGACCTTGGGGTCGGCGATACCTGCTACGATAAGCACCTCGGTCGAATGGTCGATGTCGCATTCCTCCAACGTATCGAGGTTCACGAGCATTCCGTACCTATAAGCAGAATACAAGACAGGTTGATCCAAGCGGGTAGGAATATTTGCCAGAATCTCGGTCTCCTCTTCCGCGCGCAACGCCTTCGGGCACTTGGTCACGACGAGCATGTCAGCACGCGAGATGTTCGACATAGGCTCACGCAGACGACCAGCAGGCAGCAGCATATCCTTATATAATATACGGCTATAACTGCTTAAACAGATTGTCAAACCTGGCTTCACATATCGATGTTGCATCGCATCGTCAAGGATAATGACTTGAGGAGGAGTTTGGAGTTTCAACAGTTCGTTGATACCATGTACACGATTGGCATCGACCGCAACAATCAGGAAAGGAAATTTGTGGTAAAGCTGGTAGGGTTCGTCACCCAAGAGAGTGGCTGTTATTTTCCCGTCAGGTTCCTTACCGGCACGCGGCATCGCCACTTGATAACCTTCACTGTGCCTCTTGTAACCACGGCTCAGCACCGCAATGGGTCCATAACCATGACGATGCAACAGAGTGACCAGATATTCGGTGTGGGGTGTCTTGCCCGTTCCGCCCACAGCAAGATTGCCGACACAAATCACGGGCACAATGTCTTCGAACGACGTGGACTTCTTCTGCCCCCAATCGAACATTTTGTTACGAGCCCACACTCCCAGACCATAAAGCCATGAGAGTGGGGCTAGTGACGGTTGATTTTTTACCTTAGGGAGATACATATTAATATACTACTGCATCGAACGAACGAGCCTGAATCCTATCGGCATTTTTCAGATGCTCGATGAACTTCAGTGCCTCGCGATCGGCAGGAGTACTTCCGATGATGTGGTCAACGATACGGAGTGTCAAATCCTGCTTGGTGTCGTCGAACATCTCGAGCAAAGTCTCATACGAAGACTTAGCCTCGGGATATACCGCACGATAGTACTTGCCATCGGTAACTCCTGCGAGCTCAGCAGCCTTTGCCAATGCAGTGTTGAGGTCGCCGAGTTCATCGACAAGACCGATATTCACGGCATCGGAACCAGTCCATACACGACCACCTGCGATGGCCTTGATGCTGTCCTGTTCCATGCCACGGCCCTCGGCACAACGCTTGGTGAAAAGCTCGTAGAAGGCATCGATCCCATGCTGGATCTTAGCAGCCTCAGCTTCCGTAGCCTTACGCATAGTGGTAAGGGTCCCAAAATCGTGCGTCTTAACCTCCTCAAAGTTAACACCCAGTTTGCCTGTGGCCAAACCGCCAAAGTTGGGAATCACGCCGAACACGCCGATCGAGCCTGTCAAAGTGTTAGGCTCGGCAACAATATAATCGGCCATGCAGCTGATGTAATAGCCACCACTGGCAGCATAGTCGCCCATCGAAACCACCAGGGGCTTGCCGGCTTCCTTCAGGTCCATGAGGGCCTTCCAGATCTGCTCACTGGCAAAGCCACTACCGCCGGGACTATTCACGCGAAGAACGCAAGCCTTGACCTTCTTGTCCTCGGCAATCTTGCGAATATTCTTGATAAGGGACTCGTAGTAGATATCATCTCCACTACCCTTAGCCTCGCTCGCAATTTCTCCAGAGGCATAGAGCACAGCTATCTTTTCGCCCTTCTCTGGGAAAAGCTTGTCATAGTTATTGACCATCTGGCTGGCGGTGATGGCATGTTTCTTGAGTTCGTCTTTACCCATCTTCGCAAGCAGGATCTTCTCGACGTTACTCTTGTAGAGCATACCGTCCACCAATCCGGTCTCGATCAATTCGTCGGGTTGCATATAGCTTACTGCCTGGTTGGCCAAAGCCTCCAATGTCTCGACAGAAAGATTGCGCGAAGCGGCGATGTCCTTCACATCCTGATCCCAAATGTTACGCAGATAGGTTTCAACCTGCAAGCGGTTGGCGTCGCTGATATGCTCCACCATATAAGGCTCCACAGCGCTCTTGAACTGGCCGACACGGAACACTTGCATCTCGATGTTCAACTTATCGAGCATAGCCTTCGGATAAATCTGCACACTCGACATGCCGTCGAAGGTGATTGCACCGATGGTATTGACAAACACCGAGTCGGCGGCTGAAGCCAAATAATATTGGCCAAAGCCATAGTTATCGTTGTAAGCAATGATCCACTTGCCGCTGGCACGGAAATCAACGAGAGCATCGCGCAGTGCTTCATAACTGGCGGGAGCTGCCGACATGTCGTCAGTATTGAGATAGATGCCGGCGATGTTGGGATCGGCCTTGGCACAAGCGATGGCATTCAGATAGCCACGCAGACTGAGTTCCTGCGACTTCGTGATTCCCCCAAGCATGTCGAAAGCGAAAGGCATCGACGACGGAATCTCAGTCACGGGACCGTTGATCTTAAGCAGCATCACATCGCCTTCCTTCGTACTAGCAGTTTTGTCGGAAGATGACGACGCGGCAATCATGCCAACAAATACGCAAGTGGTGAAAAGACAACTGATGATGCTCACAAGGAGTGTGCCGACAATGACGGCCAACACTGTTTTCCAAAAACTGTTCATAAGAATTTTTGCGTTATAAATTGATTTTTATTGTTCGTTTATCTCGATATCGTTTGTCTGCCGCATAAATGTCTGACATTCCTCAAGGGGAAGTCTTACAAAATCGCGATCGGCAATATGAGGATGCGGGAGAGTGAGACGTTCCGTTTCGATACACACATCGTCATATAAGAGCAGGTCCAAATCGATGATACGATCGGAATAACCCTCTCCTCGACGGCGCTTTCGCGTACGTCCCATCCGTCGTTCAATCTGCTGTGTCAGGTCAAGCAATGCCAAAGGGTCAAGTGTAGTGCAAATCACTGTCACCGCATTGGTGAAGCGATGATCACTTTCGAATCCCCAAGGCTCACTTTGAATATAGGCCGAAGTGTAGAGCACTTCTCCCGCCTCCTTTTGCAGCAAGGAGACAGCTTTATCCAGATTCTTGGGACCGTCTCCCAGATTGCTGCCTAAGCCAATATATACAATATGCTGGTCCATTAATCGGGCATAATCAACATGGCGTCGCCGTAAGGGCCGAACATGTAACCTTCCTTAATTGCAAGCTTGTAAGCTTCCATTACGAAGTCATATCCACCAAATGCCGAAGAAAGCATCAGCAATGTGCTGTAGGGCTCATAGAAGTTTGCCACCATGCAATCAGCGATGGAGAATTCATAGGGCGGAAAAATGAACTTGTTGGTCCATCCCTCGAAAGGCTTGAGGTGTCCCGTTGTCGACACACTCGATTCGATGGCACGCATTACCGAAGTATCAACAGCGCATACGTGATGACCGGCATCCTTGGTTGCATTGACACGAGCAGCAACCTCTTCACCGATGATAATCTGCTCCGAGTCCATCTTATGTTTGGTCAGGTCCTCAACATCGATGTCGCGAAAATTACCCTGATTGCTGTGCACTGTGATAAAATCATAATTGACATCCTTGATCTCCATGCGCTTAAGCAACTCGCGGCTAAAATGCAAAGCTGCCTGTGGTGCCACTACGCCACCTTCATTCCGGGCAAAGATTGTCTGATATCGTTCACGGTCAGTAAAGGGATGCTCATCATCCTCAGGGGTATCAATGACGTCACGACGCTGCTTGAGCGATGGAGGTATCGGCGTCTCGCCATATCCATAGAGCACCTCGATGAATTCGTCATGCGAACCATCGAAAAGGAAGCGTAATGTACGTCCACGCGAGGTGGTATTATCAATCACCTCGGCAACCAGACTCTCGTCATCGCCGAAATATAGCTTGTTACCGATGCGGATCTTGCGTGCAGGATCGACAAGCACATCCCAGAAGCGGATATCCGGATTGAGTTCTCGTAGAAGGAATACTTCGATACGGGCACCCGTCTTCTCCTTGTTGCCATAGAGACGGGCGGGGAAAATCTTGGTGTCGTTGAACAACACGAGGTCCTTGTCATCAAAATAATCGATGAAATTCTTGAATACCTTGTGCTCGATGCCACGACTCTTCTTGTGGAGCACCATCATTCGACATTCGTCGCGACGCTCGCTAGGCTTCAGCGCAAAGCGCTCTTCAGGAAGTTTAAATTTGAACTGGCTTAATTTCACGGTTGTATATGTTTTAATTTATTTAGTCGGTTGTTCCACGATCGGAACTGTATTACACCACTGCTCGATATTCTCGATCGGCAGGCAGTCTTCCAGACGGATATCTCCTACGCGAGTGCGTCGTAACCCTATCAAATAGGCTCCGCTGCCGAGCACTTGTCCGATATCTCGGGCTAAGGCTCTGATATAAGTACCTTTCGAGCAGACGACACGGATTTGCAGATAAGAAAAATGTGCGATATCGATGTCAGTCGCTTCAGCAATCTCGTAAGCCTCCTTGTCTCGCCCATAGTCTTTGATATGTATGTCGTCGTGTGCCATCTTGGCCACGTCATCAGCATGAGGTGAGAAGAGACCCTGCTCCGGCAAGTGCAAGTCGAGGAGTTCCAACTCATCGATGACCAACTCCTTGGCCTTGAGTTCCACATTCTCTCCCTGTCGAATGTAGTCGAAAGCACGGCGGCCCTCCACCTTGCATGCAGAATAGACAGGAGGAACCTGCCAGATGGATCCACGGAACTGGTTCAATGCCTCATGAACGGCAGCTTCGGTGATGTGGCTGGTGGGATAAGTGGCATCAATGGGATGTTCGGCATCGAACGATGGTGTGGTGCATCCCAGTCGTAGCGTAGCGACATATTCCTTGGTGCCGCCTTGCAGCTGGTCAATCAGTTTGGTGCATTTGCCAGTGCATAGTATCATCACACCACTGGCCAACGGATCAAGCGTCCCTGCATGTCCCACCTTCAAGCGCTTAAGACCCAATCGACGGCTCAAATTGTTGCGCACCACCTTCACCAGATTGAAAGACGTCCAGGTCAGGGGCTTGTCGAAAGCCAGCACTTCTCCCTCGATGAAATTATAGGTTTTCATTCTTCAAGAGAATCTAGATAATCTAGGAAATCTAGAAATTCCAGAGCTTCTAGAGCATCTAGAAATTTAGAGGAAAACCAAGGTAAGCACACCCGCCAACGCACAGTAAAGAGCGAAGTAGATGAGCTTGCACTTCTTGACCAACGTAATCATCCACTTGCAGGCAAAGCAACCACTAATAAAGGCAGCCACAAAACCAACAGCAAGTGGCACGAGTCCAATTGGCTCGCTCATATTGTGAGAGGCAAGGTATTCGGCCGAAGGTGCAACAATATGTTTGAAATCGAGCAATGCCTCGCCAAGGATAGGCGGGATGACCATGAGAAAGGAGAACTGGGCAAGCGACGACTTGCTGTTGCCCAACAGCAAACCTGTAGCAATGGTCGAACCACTGCGCGACAAGCCCGGCAACACAGCACAAGCCTGCGCAATACCGATAATGAAAGCATGCCAAGGTGAAATGCTCTCCTTCTCCTTGGGTTTGTAGAAATGTGTCAAAGCAAGCAGAGATGCTGTAATGAGCAGACAGACGCCCACAACCTTCAGTTTGATGCTATCATCAGCGTAAAGCGATTCGATGCTATCCTTCATGAAGAGTCCGACGATGCCTACAGGAATCATCGAAACAAGGATATTGATCACGTATCGCTGCTCGTTGTTCATCCTCCCATTCCTAAGCGGAGAGAACAGGCCGCTAAATATCCAGATTACCTCCTTCCAAAGGATGACTAATGTGGCCAGCACCGTTGCCACATGTACCACGATATCAAATGTCAAACCGCCAGCCTCAGCCTCGGGGCCAAGCAGTGCCTTTCCAATTTCCAGATGTCCGCTCGACGAAACAGGAAGATATTCCGTGAGCCCCTGGACGATGCCAAGAATAAGCGCATGTAACCAATCCATTCTTTCTTATTATTAGATGATTATTCTGCGCTGTCCTTCTTGCTGCGGCCCTTAACACAAATACCTACTATCATCAGCAGGTAGCCGAAGAAACAGAGATTGGGACCATAAACGACACGGGTGTTGCTGAACACATCAGGGTTGAAGTGATCAGGAGTACTTGCCGAACCGCAAGTCATCACGAACCCAATGAGAATCATCAAGGCGGCAAGAGCCATGATGATGAAGTTGATCTTAGTTAAACAAAGACGCATGATATAATTGACAATTAAAAATTTTCTAATAAATACTCTCTAAGAGACATTCTACATCAAGTAAAGTTCATCTACCGTCTTGCCCATATACTTGTCAGCAGCATGCCAGGCAGCCAACGCAGGTATCAAGATACCAAGCGCCACAACCGTCCCGACCATAATCAACAAAGGAAGGGGTTGCAAAAGCACTTCAGCAACGACATTAGCCAAGCCCTGGCTGGCCCCACCATAGACGAGAGCGGCTAAGGCCAGAAGAGCCACCACCGCAGCTATTAAGCCACAGATGATGTGTGTCTTGATAAATGGCCAACGAATAAACCACTTGGTGGCACCCACCAGTCGCATCGTGTTGATGAGGAATCGGTCGGCATGAAGTATCAGTCGTACGGTATTGCCAATGAGCGAAACACAGATGATTAGCAGGACAACAGCAAGCACAGCTAGCACAATGGCAAAACGCTTGAGGTTAGCATTCACCATGTCGAGTAGTGTGTCGTTGTAGTCGATAGCTGCAATGTTGGAGCCTTGCATACGTTTTAGTTCCTTCACAATCATCTCGATGCTGTCGGCCACCGCATAATCAGCCTTCAGTTTGAGCTCAACAGTAGGCGAAAGGGGATTATATCCCAGGAATTCGGCTGGATTCTCCCCGAGTTCGGTCTGAAGGACCTTCAAGGCGCTATCGGCACTCACATACACGGCATCAGCTGTATATTTTGACCGATTGAGCCGCTTCACCAGACGCTGACCGTAGTCGGTCGAAGCGACATCACTCACTGTGATGGTCACCGTGAAACGCTCACGCAGTTCCTTGGCTACGCGTGCAGCCACCAGTCCTCCCATCGTCATCAGTCCCAACACGAAGAGCACCAGAGCTATGCTGAGGGTGGAAGTAAACTTTGCGCCGAAGAATCGCTTCATTATACTGACAGATTACTGATTTCTTGTTTATATATCTACACCATTTGTGGGCAGTTCCGAAGAGCCGAAATTACCCAAAATCGGTGCAAATATAATACATTTTTGCACGAAAAGCAACTTTTTTGCATGAAAAAGAACAAAATACACCAGTTTATGACACGTTTTTGAGAAATAAATACTATTTTTGCACCCTAAAAACTAATCAATATGGCTATTTCGGACAATAATTATACCGGTTCACCTTCAACTCCGGTGACACTACATCTCATCATCATCAACGTGGTGATGCTCCTTGCCACAGGCATACTTCGAAACAAGGGCATCAATCTCACCCAGTTCCTCGGCCTCCACTATTACGATGCGCCGAATTACCACGTCTGGCAATCGTTCACCTACATGTTCATGCACGCCGACTTCACTCATCTCTTCTGTAACATGTTCTCGCTCTATATGTTCGGAAGACTGCTCGAACAGGTGTGGGGAGCTCAGCGCTTCCTCATCTATTACCTCGTATGCGGTGTGGGTGCTGCCATCGTCCAGCAGTTGACCTGGCGCTGGGGCATGCACGATGCCATGGCCAGTGCGCTCATGATGGCCAATCCTACTACACCTTCCGACCAGATTAGCGCCATGTCCTACGCCGAGTTGCTCAACTATTGCGAAGGATACGTCAACCAATACATCACTGTAGGCGCATCCGGCTCTGTTTTCGGCATCCTGCTGGCTTTCGGCATGATGTTTCCCAACGCCACCATCTTCCTGCTCTTCCCCCCAATGCCACTCAAAGCCAAATGGCTCGTCATCGGATATGGCGTCTTCGAGCTCTTCTGCGGCGTAGCCAACTCTGCTGGCGACAATGTAGCTCACTTCGCCCATCTTGGCGGAATGCTCTTCGGGTTCATCCTCATCATGATCTGGCGGCGCGACAAACGTATGACATTCTGATTTATGATCAAGTATAAGACTCTTCCCATCTACGGCAAGCTTATCTACATCACCGTAGTGGTCTTTCTGCTTACACAGCTTTGGAAACTCGTCGGTGTCCTCTTTGTCTGGAGTGGATACAGTTGGACCCATTGGCTCGCCCTTCCCTCAAACCTAAACGACTTCTTCGCGCATCCCTGGACCCTGCTCACCTACATGTTCTGTCATGCCGACCTCAGTCAGGACCCGTTCCACATCATTTTCAATATGCTTTGGTTGTGGTGGTTCGGACAGTTCTTCCTCCAGACCCACAACAGTCGTCAATTGTTGTCGTTCTATCTAACAAGTGGAATCTTTGCAGGGCTCTTCTTCCTCATTTGCTACAATGTATTCCCCTACTTCCGACTCGAACGCATGTATTCTTATGTCGTCGGAGCTTCTGGCGCCATCTGCGCCCTCATCGTCGCCGTTGGCATGCGTCAGTCGCAACAAGTCATTGGACTCAACCTCTTCGTACGTGTATTCTGGGTCAAGATGAAGTGGCTGGCCCTCGCCATACTCGCGCTCACCGTCCTCACTGGCTTCAATGGGGGCAATGCCGGCGGTCAAGTCTGCCACATCGGCGGCATCCTCTTCGGTCTATGGTATGGATGGATGGAGCGACGCGGCACCGACATCTGCGCATGGCCCATGAAACTCATCGATGGCATCGGCCAATGGATCGATGACCTACGCCGCCCGAAAATGAAAGCCACTCGTGGTGGCGGACACAGCCCCATCAACGCCGAGAAACAACGTGACATGGATTACAACGCCGACCGTCGTAATCAAGAGGAACAAATTGATGCCATCCTCGACAAGATATCGAAACATGGCTATGATGGCCTGACTGCCGAAGAGAAACAGATGCTCTTCGATGCATCCAAGCGCAAAAAGAAACAATAAATAATTATGGACATTAAAACGCCCGACCTCTTCTGTTTCAAAGAGATCGGGCGTTTTTTATACTGGTGATGATTAGATCAACCTAAGAAAATGAGGAGAATATATCCCACGATACCTCCAAGGATACCTATGGTAAGGCCCGACTTGGCCATATCGGAGGTATTGATGATACCCGTCGAAGAAGCGATGGCATTGGGAGGTGTGGAGATGGGCAGTGTCATGGCAAGCGAAGCAGCCATAGCTGTACCGAAGAGGAGGCAGCGGAGGCCTCCGATCTCAAGGAGCTTATCACCCATGCCCACGCCGACAGCGCAGAGGATAGGGATGAGAAGGGCTGCCGTAGCAGAGTTGGAGATGAAGTTGGAGAGTATCCAGCAGATCACTCCTGCTGCGATTAGCACGACAATGGGCGACCAAGAACCGAACGGAATGGCTGTAACAAGATCATGAGCGAGGCCCGACTTATTGAATCCGAGACCGAGGGCAAAGCCACCGGCAACCATCCAGAGCACCGACCAGTTGATCTTTTCAAGGTCAGTTTTGTGCAGGATACCTGTGAGACAGAGGCAGCAAATGGGCACGAGAGCAACAACGTTGGCATTGAGGTGGTTCCACTCACCTGTGAACCAGAGAATAATGGTTAGGGCGAAAGTGATGCCTACCACCCATGTCTTATATCCCTTGCGCAGACCACCTTCGATATTGATCTCGACACGCTCACCCTTCTGGAAGGGGAACATGAGCTGAAGTACCACCCATCCGATGACGAGAGTAATCAACGTTACAGGGGTCATAAGGGCACACCATTCACCAAACGATACCTCATGTACCTCCTGTCCGGCCTCACGCAGCATATCAAGTGTTGCCGGGTCGTTTAGGTACTTCATGGCAACGCCATTTGGAGGCGTACCGATAGGAGTGGCAATACCACCGATGTTGGCACCCAAAGGAATGGCCATGGCAAGTGCAATCTTGCCCTTACTATTGCCAGGGAGTGAACGGAGCACGGGAGCCAGGAAGGCAAGCATCATGGCTGCAGTGGCCGTATTGGAGATGAAAGCCGAGAAAAGTGCAGTTACAAGAATAAAACCTGCCAACACTGATGCAGGACGCGAACCGAATGGCTTCAGCAAAGCCTTAGCCATAAACACGTCCAAGCCCACCTTCTCGACAGCGATAGCCAGAACGAAACCGCCCATGAAGAGCATGACAACAGGATCGGCGAAGGTTGCCATGATAGCCTTATAGTCGATGCCAAGGCCATACTGCTGCTGGATTTCGATAGGATCTTTCGCTGAAGCAACCTTCATGAACCATAGCGAGGAATCGGATACAGTGAGCAGCATCACAACAATGATGAGCACCGAAGTACACCATGTAGGTATAGCCTCCGACAACCAAAGAATGGCTGCTGTCAAAAAGATTGCTACTACACGGACTTCAACCGCTGTGAGGTTGGGAAGACCATAGGTAGCAGGATCGAGAAACAAAATGCCGAAATAGGCAATAAATGCCAGGAATCCTCCAATGACCGTCTTTAAATTGGCCGGATTTTGAAGATTCCTATAGCGACGCATAAGAATACTGAATACAGTCATGCTTCTTTTTTGATTGGGATTTATGTTTCGTGAAAGAGTCGTTTTTGTGCTTGCAAAGATAACGAAAAATCTAACACTTTAATGCAAATAATAAGAATTTCAATAAATTTTGGCCGATTTTATATCATTTTTGCACCATCATATTGCAAAATCGCATATCTTTGCATCAAAAATACAGGACAATATGACTATCAAAGAACGCTGGAAAAACCTTATGTCCAATCAGGAGCTGAAGGACAAATTATACAGAATTGTCTTCGGCAGTGAAACTGAAGCCGGCAAGAAATTCGATATAGCTCTGATAATTGCCATTATTCTGAGCATCTTTATCGTGATGTTCGACTCTCTGTTTCGTGATCACTTCTGGGTCATGCGCACCTTTGTGGTGCTGGAATATCTGCTCACTATCTTTTTCACCATCGAGTACGCGATCCGTCTATACTGTTCGCCCAAACCACGTGCTTACGCGCTGAGTTTCTTCGGTATCATCGACCTTGTGTCGATTCTCCCTATGTATCTGGGGTTCATTTTGCATGGTGCGCGCTATATGCTCCTGCTTCGCTCATTCCGCCTGATCCGCGTGTTCCGCATTTTCAAGTTGTTCGCCTTCCTCGAAGAAGGACATCTGCTGCTCAAGTCGATACGCGACTCGCTACACAAGATGGTATTCTTCTTTCTTTTCGTGGTCATCGTGGTCATCTGCCTCGGCACCGTGATGTACATCGTGGAAAGTGGTGTTGAGGGCTCGCAATACACCAACATCCCAACGAGTATCTATTGGGCTGTAGTCACCATGACCACTGTGGGATATGGCGACATCACTCCAGTGACAAGCATGGGACGATTCTTCAGTACCATCGTAATGCTCCTAGGCTATACAACGATGGCTGTTCCTCCCGCCATCGTCACATCGGAAATGGTGAAGAACACCAAGAAGCAGATTCGCCGCGTCTGCCCCAACTGCGGAAAGATAGGTCACGACAAGGATGCCCTGTACTGCAAGTTTTGTGGATCGGCGCTGGAGACCGTGACGCCAGCACAAAGTGTCAAGGAAAAGAACAAGAAAGAAGAGAGAGACGACAACTAATACAAGCAAGGTATGGGACACAAATATAAAGCTAACGACTCGTTGGCCGAACTCATAAGCAACGACTTCAAACTGCTACAGGTGCTCAGCCGTTTCGGCATCGCTCTTGGATTCGGCGATAAACTTGTGGAACAGGTATGCAAGGAGAATAATGTTGACACCGAGACATTTGTCGCCGTTTGTAATTTCATCAGCCAAGGTATCAAACCCTCGTTCGACGAGTTCACCTCGCTCAACGCCGGCAGCCTGCTCACCTACCTACGCAACAGTCACAATTTCTTCCTCGACTTTATGCTCCCCAGTATTCGTCGCGAGTTCGTGGATTCGGTGGATTGTTCGACACGCAACGAGATCGGCTTCCTCATCCTCAAGTTTTTCGACGACTATGTGGCAGAAATCGCCAAACACCAGACATACGAGTCAGACCATCTCTTCACCTACGTCGAGGGACTCCTCCAAGGCAAGCGCAAGGCTGACACAAGCCTCGCCAACTTCGAGAACGACCGCATCCATACGGATCATGACAAGCTCATCGCCCAGAAAATGTCCGATCTAAAGAACATCATCATCCGTTATTGTCCGAATTCTGCCCACAAGGAGCAGTTGAACGACGCGTTGCTGCACCTCTTCGAATTCGAGACCGACCTCAGCAGCCACACGCAGCTCGAAGATACCATCTTCATTCCTGTCGTCTCACTGCTCGAGAGCCAGGTCGATATCAACGAAGAGACCGATGACACACTCACTGAGAGTACCCTCGAGAAGGACACCCTCAGTGAACGTGAAAAGGACATCATCGTAGGCGTGGTGAAAGGACAGACCAACAAGGAGATTGCCGACCATCTCTGCATCTCGATCCACACCGTGCTGACACACCGACGCAACATTGCACGCAAACTCGGCATCCACTCCCCTGCCGGTCTCGTCATCTATGCAATCGTCAACGGAATAATTTCAATCGAAGACATCAAGGATCTCTCCTACACATGATATATTTATGCTTTATGATAAAATAGCGTTTAGGACTATCTCCCAAACGCTGTTTTATTATATTCTTTTAGTCTCCCTGCCATGTGTATAAATCTGCCAGGAATTGAAGAGATTCTGCCATAGCAGATGAGCCCCCGGACCAATTGCGGCTGTAGGATTGAGGAATGACATTGCCATCCAGATAGACAGGACAGTATTCTTTTGTGCCAATCCTTGCCCTGCAGCCATCCTGTCTCCATAGACGCTGCCGATAGTCTTACCTACAAAAAAATGGGCAAAAACAATAATACCGATAACTACAAAAATCCAAATGACAATGCTGCCACTTCCTGGCGCGCCCACGATGGAGCGGATAATCTGTGCCGTATTTACCATCGTACATATTGCCCAAAGGTAGAATGAATAGTCCTTCGACTTTTCTGCAAGATACGTCTTTACCTTTGGCATCAGCCACCATAAAAGCAGAGCCAGGACAAGTGGTGCCATAATAGTCGGGAAGACACGATAAAGAATCCTAAGGAACAGCTCCGAGAACGTCATATTGATACCAGGTTCGACAAGCGGATATACCCAAGGCACCATGATAGCTGTAAAGGTCGAAGAAATCAGTGTATAGGTCGTTGCTGTCGCAGCATTACCTCCAATCTTCTGTGTCACAACAGCACCGACAGCTGCCATAGGCGAGATGAAGCAGGCCAACAATGCCTCCCCAATTGGAATCCATTTCGAATCTTCATGTTGCATGCACCACCATAATACAACCCCAACCTCAATCAATTGAATCAGAATGAGCCATAGATGCCAGAGGCGTGGTTTCAATTCCCTTGGTTCAATCTTGCAATAAGTGAAAAAGAGCATGACAAAAATAAGCATCGGAAGCAGATAGGGTATGAATCCCACCAATGCCACCTTCATGTCATACAACGCTTCGACCTGGGTAAACAGTATATAGGATAAGGCACCCACTGCCATCGATACAGGGAGTGTCCAATCCTTCAAAAGCTGCTTTATTGTCATATTTCTACAACAAGCCATCTCTGCTTGCCTGTGCAAATGCAGAGATGGCTATATCTTCTAATCTATAATTAAGATTAATAGAAAATCGAAACGAGGCCGTAGCCCACGAGACAAGACACGATTACCGAAATCAAGCCAGGCATCATGAACGAGTGGTTCAAGAGGTACTTACCGATGACTGTGGTGCCCGAACGGTCGAAGTTCACAGTGGCAATATCGGAAGGATAGTTCGGGATGAAGAAGTATCCATAAACCGATGGGAGCAGGCCGAGGAGCACTGGTCCTGCGATACCGAGAGAGTAGGCCAATGGAAGCATGGCTACTACAACTGCACCCTGCGAGTTGATGAGCACGGAAACTGCAAAGAAGGCGAAGGCGATTGCCCAAGGATATTTGGCGACAATGTCCTGGAGACCTGCCTGCATCTCGGTCATGTAGTTGCTGAAATAGGTGTCGGCCAACCAAGCGATGCCGTAGATAGCTACAACGGCGACCATACCTGACTGCCAAACAGCACCCGAAACGGCCTTCTTTGGCTTGGCCTTGGCAAACAGAATCATACATGCTGCAGCAGCAATCATGACAATCTGGATGATGAGATTCATCTTCAGTGGCTTATCGTCGAAGACCGGACGGATATCGCAATCGAGAATCTGGCAGATGGAGAAGATGACGATGACGGCAAGAGCGCAGAGGAAGATATAAACCGAACGCTTAGCCTCGGGGGTAATCTCCTTGTCAAGAAGGGTAGCAGAATTGCCATACATGTAATGATAAAGCTCGGGGTCCTGGCAACGTGCCTGGAACTCGGGATCCTTATCGAGGTCGAGACCACGCTTGTAGCTGGCAAGAGCTGCAGCCATCAAACCGCAAAGACAGGCAGGAATGGTAATACCAATCACCTGAAGGTTGCTGACATCAAAGCCATTGGCAGCTGAAATCGTGGTGAATGAAACAACGGCGGCAGCAATGGGCGAACATGTGATACCTACCTGCGAGGCGATGGATGCTACACCACAAGGACGCTCGGGACGGATGCCCTTCTTAAGGGCGATGTCGCAGATAATCGGCATCAAAGTGTAAACCACGTGACCTGTGCCAACAAACACAGTGAGGAAGAAAGTGCAGAGAGGTGCAAGGAAGGTGATGTTGTTGGGGTGCTTGCGCAACATCTTCTCTGCGACTTGAATCATCCAATCCATACCACCGGCGGCCTGCAACATACCGGCGCAGGTTACGGCTGCAATGATGATGTAGATAACATCGGTGGGTGGAGTACCTGGCTTCAGGTGGAAGCCGAACACGAGAATAGCCAAACCGATGCCGGAAATGGCACCCAGAGCAAGGCTACCGTAACGCGAACCTACATAGAGCGCTCCCAAAACGATGAGCAGCTCAAGAATCATAAGGAACATAATAATAATATATTTAATTTAAGGTAGATAATTTTGACGATTGAAATAAAACGCATCAGTGTACTAACAAATTGTGGGGACAAAGATATAAAAAAACATGGAAAACGCAAAATGTTTTGTCGTTTTTTTTGGAAAAACATGTCCTAAAACATATTTTTAATCCCAAAATATTTGCTTTTTCTGCAAATAAGGCGTATATTTGCACCCTCTTTTCGAATAGGAGACTACAAAAAACGACAAAGTTATACACCTTTATAATATTATAAGCAAAATGGGTATCAACATCACGACACAGGATCTGTTGGAAATCCTCGACCAGACACCCGCCACGCAGAACATCATGCTGGTGGGGCGTCATGGTATCGGTAAAAGTGAAATCCTTACGCAATATTTCTCAGCAAAAGGCATGAAGGTTGTCGCCCTCTTCCTGGGCCAGATGTCCGATCCGGGCGACTTGATCGGCTTACCATCGAAAGCAGAGTACTCGACTGGAAGCAACGGCAGAAATATCACCTTTCGCACTGAATTCATCCCACCCTATTGGTGGCCCCTCAACAACGAACCCATCGTGCTCTTCCTCGACGAACTCAACCGTGCCCGTCCGGAAGTGCTCCAGACTATCATGGACCTTGCACTGAACCGCAAACTGGCTGGCAGACTGCTGCCCGAAGGGTCGCGCATCATCTCTGCGGTCAATGCCGGCGAAGAATACCAGCTGACTGACCTCGACCCCGCACTCGTCTCGCGATTCAACATCTATAACTTCCGCCCCACCATCAACGAATGGCTGCTTTGGGCCGAAAGGGAGAAAATCGACTACCGTGTCGTGGAATTCATTCAGAATGAGGGTGTGTGGCTCGATGGCAACGAGGGACAGAAGGCAGGCATCGACACCGGCCTAGACAAAACTCCCGACCGACGTGCCTGGAAAAAAGTCTCGGATGTAATCGTGGGCAAGGAAGAACTGAACGAACTGCACAAGAAACTCGTGGCAGGCATCGTCGGGCCCGCTGCCACAAGCCGTTTCTTCGGTTCGATCACAGGCAACAAGGTCCTCTCAGGCATGGAAGTTCTGCTCAACTTCGACAAATGCAAAGCCGTGCTCGACAAGTACAAACTGCACCAGTTTGCCATAGTCAACGACGGCATCTTCCGCTATCTGGAAGCAGGCGACATCAAGGCTGACAACATCCAGACAATCACCCAGAACCTACAGAATTATTACGCATTGCTCGAAAAGGCGAAGAACCAGGAAGCTATCGCACATTTCGCATCCGTGTTCGAAAAGAATGCCTATCCCAAAGCCATCCTCTTTATCCTCGACAATACGCCCAAGATCTACGACAAACTGATGAAGTTCATCGCCAATCTCTAACCCTCATCATTTATTTGTTATTTGTTAATTGTTAACTGAAAATTGACTATGGTTCATATTGGCGACACATTGGTCAGCGAAGACATACTCTCTGAAGCCTTCTGTTGTGACCTCAGCGTTTGCAAAGGCAACTGCTGCAATAGCGAAGGCGAGAGCGGCGCGCCTCTCGAAGAAGACGAACTCCAGGCCATGAAGGAAGTCATCCCCATCGTGTGGGACGACCTGACACCCCGTGGACAGAAAACTCTCCGTGAAACGGGTCCCTACTTCAAAGATAAGGCCGGCGACTGGGTGACCACCGTCGTCGATGGACACGATTGCGTGTTTTGCACCTACAACGACACCAACGTCGATATTCCGCTCAAGGGCG
This sequence comes from Bacteroidales bacterium, assembly GCA_017548545.1. GTDB lineage: Bacteria > Bacteroidota > Bacteroidia > Bacteroidales > UBA3663 > Liminaster. Next base: position 33,012 of record JAFYZW010000089.1, read on the forward strand.
CCTGCCTCTGCGCCATCGAAAAGGCATTTCGCGAAGGCAAATTCACCACATTGCCAAGCTATCGCGACGGAAAGACGCCATTCATTAAACCCATTTCCTGCCAACTCTACCCTATCCGACTGAAGACAATCGGCGAATACACAGCAGTGAACTACGACAAACAACCCGCCATGTGCGGATGTGCCAGAAAACTTGGCAGGAAGAAGGATATGTACATCTACCAATGCGTTCGCGACGGACTGATTCGTCGATTTGGAGAGGAGTGGTACAACGAGTTGAAAATATGCGCCAATGAAATGAAAAAAATCGGCATGTTGTGAACAAAACGGACAGAAAACAAGGAAAAATAACCCTGATTTTGTAAAAATCGGGGCATTTTTTTTGACAATTCCAAAAAAATACATATCTTCGCACACAATTTTATGTCATGAGTATCGACTTTCGCAAACTGACCGGCGACTTGCGCAGGCTGATTGGCCAACTCAAGAAACGTTGCCTTGAGGCAGAAGCCCGCGTAGCGGACCTGCAGCGGCAACTGGACGAACAGCAGGAAAAATGCAGGAAACTGGAGAAGGAGAAAGCCGAACTCGACAGAAAATATCAGAATCTCCGGTCCGGACTGGCTGCCACGGGAAACGATCCCGAGCAGGTGGAACAGCTGAAGAAACAATACCTCGCCATGGTAAGCGAGATAGATGCTTGCATCCAGACGTTGCAACATGGATAAAAAGATCAGAATCAATATACAGGTCGGAGAGTCGATCTATCCCCTGTGGGTTGAGCCCAAAGAAGAACCGCTCTTTCGCGAGGCCGCCCGAATGGTGAACCGAAGACTCATTGCCTATAGTACAAAATTTCGAGGTGCAAATCTCCCCTCCGAGCGAGTGATGGCTATGGCTGCCATCGATTTGGCAGTATTGTGCCAAAAGCAAGGTGACAATGCCAACCTCGAAGCCACCGAAGCCAATCTGGCAAACATCGTGGCGGATTTGCAGGAGTTCCTTGGTGAGGACGCTACACAGTCCTGAACCATCGTTACATCCTCGACTATATGCCTAAGACTGCACACACAATTCCCCTTTTCCAGCAGGCATCCATCGCTTACCGGCATCTCTTCCACGAGAATGTCGGCGCTGCTGCATTTGCACATTTTTAACTCAATTATATACTTTCAATCCCTGTTCTATCAATGACATCAATAATCTTAGCAGCGATCATCGGTTTCGTCTTCGGAGGCGTCATCGTTTTCGCTATATGGAACACATTCCTGGGTAAGTCCTATAAGAAGACCCTGGCTGAAGCCGAGAAAGAAGGCGAACTCCTCAAGGAGCAGAAACTCGTTGAAGCGAAGGAAAAGATCAGCCGTATGCAGAGTGAATTGGACCGACAGGCCAATCAGCGCAACCAGAAGTTGCAGCAGAACGAGCAGCGCATCAAGCAGCAGCAACAGCAGCTCCAGCAGAAGCAGAGTGAACTGGACCGTCGCATCAACGACAACGACAACACCCGTCAGAACCTGCAGAAGCAGCTCGACCTTGTGGAGCAAAAGAAGAAGGAGGCCGATGCACGCATCACCGAAGGCCGCAAGATGCTCGAGCAGATTGCCGGTTTGAGTGCCGAAGAAGCCAAGAAGAACCTCATCGAAGGTCTGAAGGACGAGGCAAAGACCGAAGCAGCCAGCTACATTAACGAAATCATGGACGATGCCCGCATGACGGCCAATAAGGAAGCCAAGTCGATCGTCATCAAGACCATCCAACGTGTCGCCACCGAAACTGCCGTCGAGAACTCCGTCACCGTCTTCCACATCGATTCCGACGAGGTGAAGGGACGCATCATCGGTCGTGAGGGCCGCAACATCCGCGCTCTGGAAGCAGCTACCGGTGTCGAGGTCGTCGTTGACGACACCCCCGAAGCCATCGTCCTCTCCTGTTTCGATCCCGTACGCCGCGAGGTGGCACGTCTTGCCCTCCATCAGCTTGTGCTCGACGGTCGCATCCATCCTGCACGCATCGAGGAGGTGGTGGCCAAGGTCAAGAAGCAACTCGAAGAAGAGATCATCGAGACTGGCAAACGCACTTGTATCGACATGGGTGTACATGGTCTCCATCCCGAATTGATACGCATGATCGGCAAGATGAAATATCGTTCATCTTACGGCCAGAATCTCCTGCAGCACGCACGCGAAACTGCCAACCTCTGCGCCATCATGGCTGCCGAACTTGGGCTAAATGTCAAGAAGGCACGCCGCGCAGGCTTGCTCCACGACATCGGCAAAGTGCCCGACGACGAACCCGAATTGCCACACGCATTGCTTGGCGCAAAGATTGCCGAGGAATTTAAGGAGAAGACTGACATCGTCAATGCCATCGCCGCACACCACGAGGAGTGCGAGATGACCTCCATCATCGCCCCCATCGTACAGATCTGTGATGCCATCTCGGGTGCTCGTCCTGGTGCTCGTCGCGAGATTGTCGAAGCCTACATCAAACGTCTCAACGACCTCGAGAATCTTGCACAGTCGTATCCCGGCGTCGTCAAGTCGTATGCCATCCAGGCTGGTCGCGAACTGCGCGTCATCGTCGGCGCCGACAAGATCTCCGATGCTGAGGCCGAGAAGCTCTCCGCCGATATCGCCCGCAAGATACAGACCGAAATGACCTATCCCGGACAGGTCAAGATTACCGTGATTCGCGAAACACGTTCCGTAGCTTACGCCAAGTAAGCCGAGGTGCTATTGCTGAAAGGATATCTCATGGCAGCAAAAAAAGAAATCGAATATATTGACGCCATAGAACCCTTTGAGGTTTTTCAATCGGAGCCCTGCCAGAAGGACTCGGACAACCGCCGAAGTCACTGTCAGATTTGCCGACAGAACAAACCCCAGATGGTCTATGACTATATGGACGATGCTCCTGAGTTGGTCGGCGAGTGCCCGTATGTGGAGGTGCAGTTCAAGAACACCCGCAAAGGATACTATCTCAACTCCGAAGGTCTGGACCTGCACAAGGGTGATATCGTGGCTGTCGAGGGCAATCCCGGACACGACATCGGCGAGGTGACACTCACCGGCTACCTGGTGCATCTGCAGATGAAGAAGAGCAACTTCCACTTCGATTCGCCCGATGCCCAGAAGAAGGTGTTCCGTCATGCCCGCGAGAACGACATGCAGCGCTATTACGAAGCGAAAGCCCGCGAACAGGAGACGATGCTGCGCAGTCGTCAGATTGCCGAAGGCCTGGGTCTGGAGATGAAGATCGGCGACGTGGAGTTCCAAGGCGATGGACAGAAGGCCATCTTCTATTACATTGCCGACGGTCGCGTCGATTTCCGACAGCTCATCAAGGATCTCGCTGCAGCCTTCAAGATACGCATCGAGATGAAGCAGATCGGTGCACGCCAAGAGGCAGGACGCATCGGCGGCATCGGACCATGTGGCCGCGAACTCTGTTGCGCCAAGTGGCAGACACGGTTCCAGTCGGTCGGCACCGCCGCCGCCCGATTCCAAGACCTTTCGCTCAATCCCCAGAAACTGGCCGGCCAGTGCGCCAAGCTGAAGTGCTGCCTCAATTACGAGGTCGATTGTTACATGGAAGCCAGCAACGAGATTCCTGGCAAGGACATCGTCCTCTATACGCTCGCAGGCGAATGGCATCTCTTCAAGGTCGATACTTTGGCGCGCAAATGCACTTATTCGTCCGGACGGGAGGGTGGCTTCAACCTGGTCACCATCACGGCCCAGCGTGCGTTTGAAGTATATCATCAGAACAAGCACGGCGAGAAGCCCGAGCGACTCGATATCGAGGGTAACGAGGTCGCAAACAGCCCGGAATTTACCGATGGTGTAGGCGACGAAGCGCTTAATCGCTTCGACCGGTCGAAGAAAAAGAAGAAGCGTGCAAACAAGATCCGAAACAATGACAACAAACAACAGGATAGCCAGAATCAGGGCAATCCGTCGAATGGCAATGTTGACAACAATGGCGGTGGTAGCACTGATGGTGAGCGCCTGCCAAAGCAACACGGACGGAACTGAGCCTGACTACAATGTGGTCATCGATGTTCCCATACTCGGATGGAAAGTTGCCGATACCCTGATCTTCTCCATTCAAATCACAAGTCCTTCGACCATACGTACCCCTATCCTACAGGGTATGCCCTACCAATTGGGCTACAGCGTACGAATGTCGTCCGACTATCGGTTCACACGAGTGCCCATGCAATTCATCGTCCAGCAGACCGACACTACTGGAGGCCATGAGCACATCGTGCGAAACGTTTTGCGCCAGCACATAGCCCCAGCCGTGCGCGACACCTTAGGCCATCCCCTTGGACCATCGTGGGGCTCACTCATCGACTACGACAACTACATCAACAATCTGACCATCCGATTCGATTCGGTTGGCACTTATCGCATGATACTCATCCCCGACACCAGGGATGTGTCAGGCCTTGTCGGGCTCTCTGCGATAGGGCTTACATTGTCAAAACAATATTAGTTCAACTTTCGCGCTCGCGAAAGTTGAAAATTTTTTCACACGTCGATGCAAGGTTTTCTGACTTTCTGCATTTATTTGATAAATCAAGATCATTGACGATAATAAAGAAACTTTTCAGTTCCATTATGTTAAACAAAGGTATTTTCCTCTGGTTTTCATTCTTCCTCCTTGCCTTCCCTGTTATCCTCAAGGCACAAACAACGGAGCAATACCTGCAAGTTGCCGGTGATCATGCGGCCCTCTATCAGGGACGCATCGAACCCGGGTTCCCACTGCAGGCCTGGACCGACCATCCTTATTGGGACAGCAAGGAATTCGTCGTCGGCGACGTCTGTTTCAAAGGGATGCTCTATCCGAACGTCGGACTGCGCTTCGACATCTATCGCGACTGGCTAGCCGTTCTCTCCCCAATAAGAGGAATAGCCATCCTCCCCGATCAGGATAAGATTGATTACTTCGTCATCGATGGCAAGCGCTTTGTCCTCATTGACGGATACTACTGCCAAATCCTTCTGGAAGGGGAGCATGTGGCATTGATACATCGTCGCCTCAAGACCCGTGTCAGCGATGTCATTGAAGACTTGCATACGTTGCACAGACTGTCAACCGACGACGACTATTTCCTATACACACCCGATTCAGAACCTCTGAAGCTCAAGAATGTCAAGACCCTCATCGAAGCATACCCCCAATTCAAGCAGCCGCTGCGCAGCAACAGCCGCAAGTTGAAGCACAAATACCATGACATTCACCTTGAGAAGAGCCTGTGCGAAGATGTGACCTATCTGGACCAACTGCTCGCCGGAGCCCCTCTCTTCTCTATTCAGGACTTTTCGGACCTTTCGGGTCTTCCAGCTCCGAGCATGTTCGCCTGGAGCCAGGCTCCCGATTCCATCTTCACGAACGAACCAGTAAACATCAAGGCATTCTACGCCTATCGAGGCGACAACAAACCCGAATATGAGGAAGAGGAAACCGTTTATGAATCGGACATCTTCACCGACCTCGAACCCATTCGCGAAGACCACATCCTCGACGAGGTAACCGTTCAGGGTTTCCTCCAGAAGGTCAACAACGCTCAAGTGGGCATGGAGAAGTTCCGTCCCGCCCAGCTTCGCAACATCCCCTTGGCATTGGGTGAAGCCGATGTGATGAAGATGGTGCAGACCCTCCCCGGTGTCAAGACCATGGGCGAAGCGTCGAGCGGCTTCAATGTACGAGGTGGTGCTGCCGACCAGAACCTCATCCTACTCAATGGCAACACCGTCTTCAATCCGATGCACATGTTCGGCATCTTCTCGGCATTCAACAGCGACATGGTGGGCGAAACCGAACTCTACAAGAGCGGTATTCCCACGCAATATGGTGGTCGTATCTCCTCGGTCATGGACATCCACAACCGCACTGCCGACTGGAAGGAGTTTCACGGGTCGGCCAGCATCGGACTCGTCACCAGCAAGGCCACTCTCGAAATACCCATCGTCGCTGACCATGCCACACTCCTCTTGGGCGGACGTTCGACCTATAGTGACTGGATGCTGAAGATGATTCCCGAGAAGAGCGGCTATCGCGACGGCAAGGCCGGTTTCTGGGATGCCAGTGCAACCCTCGCTACAGCCATCAATCGCAATCAACGTATCAATGCCTATTTCTACGTCAGCAACGACCGCTTCTCGTTCTCGGAGTTCGACAAATATGGGTACACCAACCTCAACGGTTCGCTCGAATGGAAGAGCCGTTACAACGATCGAGTGAGCTCCAGCCTTTCAATCGGCATGGACCACTACGACTATTACAACGAGGAAAAAGAGATGATCTATGATGCCGCTCGTCTTTCGTTCGACATCAATCAATGGTTTGCACGTGCCAATGTCAACATCGATATTGCCGAAGACCACCAGTTGCTGGCAGGTCTCAACACCCAGTACTATCAGCTCAACCCCGGCACCTACGAACCCATCGGAGGCGAATCTTACATCGCCTACACGGAGCTCGATCAGGACAAGGCCGTCGAGTCGGCAATCTTTGTCGAAGACACCTGGCAGGTGTTACCCCAACTGAAGCTCATCGGCGGCCTCCGATACAACCTCTTCAATGCTCTGCGCGAAGGCAAGACTCACACCTACCACTCGCCCGAAGTTCGTCTGTCGGCAAGCTATAAGCTAGCCGAAGACCAGTCCGTCAAAGCCAGCTTCAACACGATGCACCAGTTCATTCACAAGGTTTCGAACACCAGCATCATGTCGCCCACCGACACCTGGACACTCAGCAACTCGAAGATCAAGCCCCAGGAAGGATGGCAGGTGGCCGCAGGCTATTACTACCAGACCCACAATGCCAAGTATGAGGTCAACGTCGAGGCCTACTACAAGCAGATGAACAACTACCTGACCTATCGCAGTGCAGGCAAGTTGCTTATGAATCCCGACCTTGAGAACGATGTCATTGGTGTCCATGGACGCGCCTACGGCGTGGAACTCCAGCTCAAGAAAGATGTCGGCATGCTGACAGGATGGGTGAGCTACAGCTATTCGCGCACCGAACTCCAACAGAACGATGCCCCCGACGCCCTGGCCATCAATGGCGGCGAATGGTTCCCTGCCGAATACGACCGCCCGCACGAACTCAAGTTCGTAGGCAACTACAAGTTCACCCACCGATACAGCTTATCGATGAACCTCGACTATAGCACGGGTCGCGCCACCACAATCCCAGCCGGTCAGTACTACAACTATCAGCAGGGTCGTCTCCTCCCATTCTACACCAAACGCAACGGATATCGTATGCCCGACTATTTCCGCGTCGATGCATCGTTCAACATCGAGCCTTCGCATCACCTCACCGCGCTAACCCATTCCTGGATCTCCTTCGGATGCTACAACGTTCTGGCTCGCAAGAATGCTTATTCGATCTACTATCTTGCCCAATACGGTTCCATTCAGGGCTACAAGCTTTCGATCTTCGGTGCTCCCATCCCCTTCGTTTCCTACAATATCAAGTTCTGACCTATGCGCTCGTACATATATAATATAATTATTGCCACGTTATTGTGCTGCTCCTGCATCGATGAGTTCGAGGCAGATCTACCTTCGTCGGACACCCGTATCCTTTGTGTTGAAGGTTCCATCTGTAGCAATACCGACTGCACCTTCTACCTCTCGCATGGCATTCCGATCAAACTTGACGACGATGAGATTTACGACGGCTTCGCAATCTGGGATGCACAAATTGCCGTGCATGGATCAGACGGCCAGATATGGCAAGGTCATAACATCTACGAAGGTTATACAGGCTCTACCTACGACAAATACATTGGCTACGGCGGCTATGGCTTCATGCAAGGCACCTACGTGGTCCCTGTCGGACAACTTGACCCATCCACTGAATACTGGCTCGAAATAAACTGGAATGACAACACTTACATCTCCAAGCCCCAACTTCCGCTCCCGACACCTGAAATTCAGAACGTCTCGTGGGGAATGTCGGTCGATGGACAGTATGTCAATATCATGGTCACCCCTGCCCCCACCGACACCAAGGAGCAGTATTACCGTTGGAACTACGAAGAGACCTGGGAAGTGCATACACCCTTGGTTGCCTTTTACGAATACGTTCCCGAACAGGACGCAATCCTACGTGTCAATCAATACCTCAATATCGGATGGGCTCATGCCAACGGCCGCTTCTCTAAGCTCGGCAGCAACGAAAGCTATCAGGATGGTCAGATAAACAATCTTGTAGTTTATCAGATTCACAAAGATGAAGACCGATTTGTCTATCGATATTACACCCGTGTCTATCAGACGGCCATCACCCGCGAAGAATATGAATACGAGAATCTCTCTCGTCAGCTCAGCGACGAGATGGGAGGCCTCTTCACCCCGCAACCTTCTGCCTTGCCCACCAACATCAAGTGCCAGACGGCCGACCTGCAGGCCATCGGCTATATCGGAGTGAGCCTCAACACCACTTCGGCCCATGTCTATGCTAATCGAAGTGAAGTAAACCACGTGGACAGGCGCGTGGTGCAAATGGCCGAAGATGACCTTCTCCAATCCACATGGTACTGGCTTTGGCTAATGGGATGGCGTGTCTATGAATACAACCCGGGAAGTCCCTTCCCTCCCACTTGGACACGCCGCTGGTGTGTCGATTGCACCGACCCTTCGTGGGGAGCATCACTCGATCGTCCCTCTTTCTGGGTAGATAAAGAAGAATAAAAAACAATGAAAATGCCCCGTATATCCCTCCCTCTCCTCACTCTGTTGTTCCTCGGCTCCCTGACGTGCCAGGCAGCCGAACGCGCCCTTGCCCTCACCGACAAGGAGCTTTATGTGACTGGCGAACGACTGCACATCAGCGTTTGCATTCTCGACGACGACATGCGCCCCTCTACCCTTAGTCGTGTGGCCTACGTCGAGATTTCCGACACCTATCGCCTCTGCGCACAAGGCATGGTGTCGCTCGACCATGGACGCGGCTGGGCCGACATCGCGCTGCCTGCCTCGATGCATAGCGGCAACTATCTGCTTTCGGTCTATACTCGTGCCATGCGCAGCCTGGATCTGGCACACGACGATGCGTTGTTCTCGAAGGTGATCTCGATTGTCAACCCGACACACGTGTCGCGAGCCGACAACATCGTCTTTCTTCCGACCGACAGCATCTCACCACGCCTTGACAATGCAGCTGCAACACTACTCGAATGCAATGCCGAAGGGAATATCTCTCTTCCTTTGTCATTGGGCGAAAACATGCTGTTCACAACGGTCTCCATGATGCGTCAAGACCTTGAGGCACCCGACTATTCCGACTTGAAGCCGGAACGGCGTCTTCTATCTTCCACCCCGAAGAATTCGGAAACGATGCCCGAACTCGAAGGGCATCTCGTTCTGGCGCGTCCCACTGACCAGAAGTCTATCATCGCACAAACACGCCTTGTGATGATAGGTCGCCAAAATGCCATTTACGACGGGCAATGGCAATCCGACGGCAGCTGGCTCTACTACACCACCAACCTCTATGGCAAGCGTCCCGCCATGCTCAGCGCCTACGACACCGAGGGTCATTCCGTCCCCATGGGATTCGTCTCCCCCTTTGCCAAGATACTTCCCCTCGACTTGCCCAAGCTGAGCGTGGGATGCACCGAGGCTGACTTGCAACGACGTGCCGAAAGTGCCCGGCGTGAACAGGATATCACCGACTGGCTCGCCAACGATTCCATCAGCTTCAACCCAAAACTGCTGTCAGGCGAACCCCGATTCAGCTACAATCTCGACGAATACACCAAGTTCAAGAGCGTGCGCGAGATCCTCATCGAATTTGTGCGCGGAGTAAAACGCAGCAAGGTACACGGCGTCAACCAGCTCTTCACCATCGACCCCGACCTGAATATGTATTCCAAGTGGTCGGCCCTCGTACTGCTCGATGGTATGCCCATCTTCAACATCGACGACATCCTCGACTATGATGCGCGACTGCTCAAGTACGTTCAGATCTATACCGACCGTTATACATTTGGCAGCACCACCTACGGAGGCATCATCTCGTTCACCTCACAGAAGGGGCGGCTCTCCAACTTCAACATCGACCGCGTGAATCAGCTCGTTTCCTATAGTTTCCCGCAGGATCATCCCGACTTCATCGTCCCCGCCGACGCGCAGGCAGGCACCATTTTCTGGAATCCCGATGTCGTGGAGACAAATGTTAATTCGAAGTCATTTTCGGCTCCCTCAGCCCCCGGCAATTATCACATTCTTCTGCAAGGTTTCGACAAAGCAGGAAAATACGTTTCGAAGGCATTTTTGCTCAAAATTGGGGCAAAATAGACTTAATTCTCTTCAACGAAAGGCAAAAATAGCTCAACAAATAATAAAAAATAGGTAATAAAAGGGTCATTTTGGCCGTTTAACAATTGCGTTTTAACATTTAACAATTATTTAGGGCATATAGGAGCCCCAAATTATAATTATTGCAAAATTCAAAAAAAAAGTTATGGATTTCTTTGGGATTCCATAACTTTTTCCGTACATTTGCACCCGAAAAGGTTGAGAAAATCCTTATTTTAATTGTTAATTACTAATTACGTTTTTAAATATATAATATGAGACTATCCCTTTCATTGACCGCATTGCTGCTGTCAGTTTCTTCCTTTACCACTGTCCATGCACAAGGTTGGACATTGGACGATTGCATCAAGTATGCATTGGAGAACAACATTCAGGTGCAGCAAGCTCAGAATTCGGTCGAAACAGCCGAGGCAGACGTCAAGTCCAGCCGTGCCGCCCTCTTCCCCTCGCTCTCCTTCAGCTCTTCGCAGTCACTCGGCTTCCAGAAGATCGAAAGCCAGAGCTACTCCACGTTCGATGCCGAGCAGAAGAACCCTACCTACAACGGCTCCTACAATCTAAGCGCCAACATGACTCTCTTCGATGGCGGTGCCAACTGGCGCACCCTCAAGCAGAGCAAACTCAACAAGCAGGCCTCTGAGCTCGAAGCACAACAGACCGCCAACAACATCCAGGTGCAGATCATCCAGGCCTATTATCAGATCCTTTATGCCCACGAGAGCGTGCAGACCAACGAGGAAATCGTGGCCGTGGCACAGCGCGAGCTCGACCGCACCAAGGCCAAGCTCGATGTCGGCAAGGGCACCAAGGTCGATGTAGCACAGATGGAGAGCCAGCTCCAGCAGAACATGTATAATCTGGTCAACGCGCAAAACACCGAGGCCTCCAACATCCTCTCTTTGATGCAGCTGCTCCAGCTCAATCCCGACACCAACTTCACGATCAACTACCAGGACTTCAGCGACGAGGATGTCCTCTCGGTCATCCCTCCCGTGGCTGACGCCATACTCATGGCTCAGAACTATCTGCCCGACGTGAAGGCTGCTGAGATTAACACCAAGTCAGCAGAACTGCAGACCAAGATTGCCAAGGCCGGTTACATGCCTTCTGTTTCGCTCAATGGCGGTGTAAGCTCCAGCAATGGTAACGTCTATAAGAACGGCTTCGCTGATCAGATCAAGGATCACATGCGCGAGAACATCGGTGTGAGTGTTTCCGTGCCCATCCTCGACAACCGCCGTACACGCACCTCTATCGATCGTGCCAAGATACAGTACAGCAACGCCCTGCTCAACCAGGAGAACGCGCTGCTCAAACTCCAGAACACCATCGCATCTCTCCACCTCGACATCCTCTCCGCTCAGTCACGTTACCAGAGCGCCATCGCCAGCGAGGCCTCTGCCAAGGAGAGCTTCGAGATGATGGAGGAGCGCTACAATGTCGGCCTCGAGTCTGTCATCGACCTGCTCACCGAAAAGAACAACTACCTGCGCGCCAAGCAGGAGACACTTCAGTCAAAATATACAGCTCTCATGGACCTCGAGCTCATGGACTTTTATACAGGGCAGTGACTCGAAATTATCTTCCGTCATTCCCCATCATTCCCATTACTCCCATAAAAATCCTATAACTCCCATAATAAAATGAAAACGTCAATCCAAACAACCGCCCTCGGCCTTCTGTGCTGCGCCCTGTTGGCAAGCTGCGGAGGCAAAGACTACAAGGTGACCTACAGCACCGAGCAGGTCCACAAGGGCGACATCAGCACCAGTATCACTGCTACCGGCACCATCGAGCCGGTCACCGAGGTCGAAGTGGGCACCCAGGTATCAGGTATCATCGACAAGATCTACGTCGATTTCAACAGCGAGGTCAAGAAGGGCCAGCTCATCGCCGAGCTCGACAAGACCAACCTCAAGTCGCGCCTTGCCAGTGCCAACGCACAGCTCACCAGCGCAAAGAATGAGATGGAGTATCAGCGCAACAACTTCAACCGCATGAAGGAGCTGCACGACAAGCAGTACATCTCTGACGATGAGTTCGAGTCGGCACGTCTCTCCTACGACAAGGCACGCATCTCCTACGATTCCCAGAAGCTCAGCGTGCAGGAGGCACAGACCAACCTTTCCTATGCTTACATCTATTCGCCTATCGATGGAGTGATCCTCAGCCGTGAGGTCGAGGAAGGACAGACCGTGGCCGCTTCGATGACCACACCTACCCTCTTCACCATAGCCCAGGACCTCACCGACATGCGCGTCATCGCCGACGTTGACGAAGCTGACATCGGTGGCGTCAAGGCAGGACAGCGCGTATCATTTGCCGTCGATGCCTTCCCCAACGACAAGTTCGAAGGCCACGTCACACAGGTGCGCCAGCAGGCTACCACTTCGTCCAATGTGGTTACCTATCAGGTTGTCATCTCTGCTCCCAACCCCGACCTCAAGCTTATGCCGGGACTCACCGCCAATGTCGAGATCTTCACTCTTGAGTTGCAAGACGTGCTCTGCGTCAGCGCCAAGGCCCTGCGCTATATGCCCCGCGAAACAGCCCTCATGAAAGGCGATGTCATCGAACCTCCGCACTCCCGCACCAACCTTTGGTATCGCGACGGCACAACCCTCAAGGCATATCCCGTACAGACGGGTGCTTCTAATGGTGTCTTTACCCAGATTATTTCAGGTGTCGACGAGGGACAGGAAGTCATCAACGAAGCCGTCATCAACGGTGGTGTAACTCAAATGCCACAGATGCCCGAGCAGAACAACAACCCATTCATGCCAGGCCCTCCCGGTCGTCGTAACAACAACAGCGGCGGCAACAGGCGTTAACCCCAAACCTCTCAAACCCTTCAACCTCTCAAACCCCTCAAACTCCTACCATATGAGCGAAGATAAAAGAAAAGCCGTCATCGAGCTCAAAAACGTTTGCCGCGACTTTAAGGTCGGCGACGAGGTGGTACATGCGCTCAGGGGAGTGTCGTTCAAGATCTACGAAGGTGAATTCGTGACCATCCAGGGGACTTCGGGCTCGGGCAAATCCACCCTGCTCAACCAGATTGGATGCCTCGATACCCCCACGTCGGGCGAATACTATCTCGATGGCGTGTCGGTGCGTAGGATGAGCAGCAACCAGCGTGCCAAGCTGCGCAACCGCAAGATCGGATTCATCTTCCAGAACTACAACCTCCTCGCCAAGACCACAGCCGTCGAAAACGTCGAGCTCCCGCTGATGTATAATGCCAAGGTCAAGCCCAAGGAGCGCCGCCAGCGCGCCATCAACGCACTCATCGAAGTGGGTCTGGGCGACCGCCTGGAACACAAGTCCAACCAGATGTCGGGTGGTCAGATGCAGCGTGTAGCCATCGCGCGAGCACTCGTCAACGACCCCACCATCATCCTGGCCGACGAAGCCACGGGTAATCTCGACACCCGAACCTCGTTCGAGATGCTTGTGCTCTTCCAGAAGCTCAACCAGAAAGGTCACACCATCATCTTTGTGACCCACAACCCCGAGATTGCTCAGTATTCGTCTCGCAACATCTTCCTGCGCGACGGTCAAGTGCAGTTCGATACCATCAACCAGAATATCCTCAATGCCGAAGAAGCCTTGGCAAAACTTCCCAAAAAGGACTAACAAACTATGAATATTATCATTCTCATAGCCATCATCGTTGCAGCCTTCCTCGTCTATCGGCACTA
>JAFYZW010000090.1 GCA_017548545.1 Bacteroidales bacterium
CAAGCCCTACGTGTTGAACGACAAGTACTTTTCGGATGTGCCTGTAAGCGTCTCGACGAGCGACGACGGCACCAAGGTCTTCTTCTCCAACTTGTTCCCATACAAGTTTGCCGATGAAGTGGCTTGGGCTCAGGCCAACGTCTCGGAAGATGGCAAGAGCATCACTTTCCCGATCGATCTCCCCATCGCTGAGCTCACCACAAGTTCTGGCCAAACTTATTTGGTTTATCCTGTCGAGATGCTTACCGATGAAGCTGGTTATGTGAAATCATTCAAGGAGCTGGTACTTGTGAAGGATGGTGACAAGTATTATATCGACGACGATTTCGAACATCCAACTCGTTATATTGGCCTTGTTCCTAAGGGTGAAAATGGAGAGTATATTGGTCATTTCGACAGCACGCAGAAGCTGGCTTTCGATCCATACGAGGGCAGCGTCGATCTGGTTGAGCTCCCCGAGGGTGCTGAGCCGACTGTTTGCAGCTATTACTTCAACCTCTCTTCGGAGGGAACATATACAGGCAAGCAAGGTCTGATCTACACAGATGGCAACGATGTCTATATGAACATGCTTGCTGCAGGCATGGAGGCATGGGTGAAGGGCACCAAGGAAGGCAATACTGTTACCTTCAAGGGTGGCCAGTACCTTGGCAAAGGCGATTATTACTTCTACTTCCAGCCATTCTTCGCCGATGGCACCCTCGATGAGGAAGGTTATCTTATCCCCCAGCCAGGTGATTACAAGATGATTTACGACCCCGAGACCGATACCTACACCGCTTATTCCGATAAGGATAATTACTATTTCGTGGGTGTTTACATCTCGTCAGGTAAGCGCTATGAGTATGCTTACAATTATGTTGTAGAGCCGTTCACAGGTTATAAGCCTGCTGTTCCGGCTGATGCACGCGACCTCGAAATATCAGACATCTATCTTCCTTATTATGGAGCATACCTGTTCATCTACTCCATTGATCCTCTTGATGCAAATGGTAAGATTCTCAATACCGACTTCCTCAGCTACTACGTCTATGAGGATGATGAGATCTACAGCTTCTCACCTGATGTTTA
Source organism: Bacteroidales bacterium (assembly GCA_017548545.1). Classification (GTDB taxonomy): domain Bacteria; phylum Bacteroidota; class Bacteroidia; order Bacteroidales; family UBA3663; genus Liminaster. The sequence goes on from JAFYZW010000090.1 coordinate 1,072, forward strand.
TATGAGACTTACCGAAGACATGACCCTCATTCCTTACGGCTTCGCTGAGAATTGGGATTTTTGGGGTGACTATTGCTACCTCTACGAGACTCTCTTCACAACGCTTGGCATCCAGACGGTTTATACGGTCGATGGTGTGACCAACTACTCGAACGTAGTAAGCGTTGACCTTGAGGGCAACACCTATACCATGCCTGCTCCACAGGGCGTTGATGGCCTCAACAACATGAATGTGAAGGAAGTGACCAACGTAGAGTTCTACGACGTTCAAGGTCGCAAGCTCGAGACAGCCCAGCCTGGCGTGAATGTTTTGAAGATGGTTGCTTCCGATGGCAGCGTGAAGACCGTCAAGATGTTCAAGAAGTAAATTTGGTTCATGGTTCATGATTCATGGTTAAGGGTTTATTTGTGCAAAAATACTAACATTTGTTGACCAAAAAACTGCAAACCTGAGAATTATTTCACCAGATTCTCAATTTTTCCACCTATCGCGGCGAAGGTATCGAAAAATTTCGTATCTTTGCCGCGCTTTTTGTGTCAAGTTGGGTTCGCCTTTGTAAGCAGAACCTGCACAAGAAGCGAAATACGAATCAAAAACTATATAGAAATTTGTAATTCTATGATCAAAATCACTTTTCCCGACCAGTCGGTAAGGGAGTTCGAGGATGGCGTAACGCCACTCCAGGTGGCTGAGGCAATCAGCCCGCGTTTTGCACAGGATGTACTCGTTGCTAAGGTGGGCGACGAGATGTGGGACATGACACGACCCATCACAGCCGATGCGACCATCAATTTCTACAAATGGGATTCCGACGAAGGCAAGCATGCCTTCTGGCATTCGTCGGCCCACCTGCTCGCCGAGGCACTGCAGGAACTTTATCCCGGCATTCAGTTCGGCATTGGCCCCGCCATCGAGAACGGCTTCTACTACGACGTGGTGCCCGCCAATGGTGAGAACATCAAGGAGGCCGACTTCCCCAAGATCGAGAAGAAGATGCTCGAACTGGCCCGCGAGAAGCAGGCCATCGTGCGCCGCGACGTGCCCAAGGACGAGGTGCTCAAGGAGTTTGCCGCCAAGGGACAGACCTTCAAGTGCGAACTGATCTCCGAGCTCGAGGACGGCCATATTTCGACCTATACGCAGGGCAGCTTCACCGACCTCTGCCGTGGTCCGCATATCGCCACCACAGCGCCCATCAAGGCGTGCAAGGTGCTGAGCGTAGCCGGCGCATTCTGGCGCGGCAACGACAAGAACCCGCAGATGAACCGCGTCTATGGCATCACCTTCCCCAAAGCTTCGATGCTCGACGAATATCTCAAGCTCATCGAGGAAGCCAAGAAGCGTGATCACCGCAAGCTCGGCAAGGAGATGGAGCTCTTCGCATTCTCGCAGAACGTAGGCCAGGGCCTGCCATTGTGGCTGCCCAAGGGTGCCGCTTTGCGTATGCGTCTGCAGGAGTACCTTACGCAGATCCAGAAGCGTTATGGCTACGTGCAGGTCATCACTCCGCATATCGGCAACAAGAACCTCTACGTGACTTCCGGCCACTGGGCAAAATATGGCAAGGACTCGTTCCAGCCCATCGCTACGCCCGAGGAGGGTGAGCTCTACATGCTCAAGCCTATGAACTGCCCCCACCACTGCGAGATCTACAAGACTTCGCCACGCAGCTATCGTGACCTCCCGTTGCGTATGGCCGAGTTCGGCACCGTCTATCGCTACGAGCAGTCGGGCGAGCTCCACGGCCTGACTCGCGTGCGTTCGTTCACACAGGACGATGCCCACCTCTTCTGCCGTCCCGACCAGGTGAAGGAGGAGTTCCTCAAGATCATCGACATCATCATGATCATCTTCAAGGCACTCGACTTCACGCAGTTCGAGGCACAGATTTCGCTGCGCGACAAGGTGAACCGCGAGAAGTATATCGGCTCGGAGGAGAACTGGCAGAAGGCCGAGCAGGCCATCATCGATGCCTGCGCCGAGAAGGGACTGCCCGCACGCGTAGAGTATGGCGAGGCTGCCTTCTATGGCCCGAAGCTCGACTTCATGGTGAAGGATGCCATTGGTCGCCGTTGGCAGTTGGGTACCATCCAGGTCGATTACAACCTGCCCGAGCGATTCCAGCTCGAATACACGGGTGCCGACAACCAGAAGCATCGTCCCGTGATGATCCACCGCGCACCCTTCGGTTCGATGGAGCGTTTCGTTGCCGTATTGCTCGAGAACACGGCTGGCAAGCTGCCGCTTTGGCTCGCTCCCGACCAGGTGGCCATCCTGCCCATCTCGGAGCGCTTCAACGACTATGCCTACGAGGTGAAGAACATCCTCGAGCGTCAGGAGATCCGTGCTTACGTTGATGACCGCAACGAGAAGATCGGACGCAAGATTCGCGATAACGAGATGAAGAAGACTCCTTACATGCTCATCGTGGGCGAGAAGGAGCAGGCCGAGCGCAAGGTCAGCATCCGCAAGCAGGGTGCCGGCGACGGCGGCTCGATGACCATCGACGATTTTGCTGCAACCATCGTCAGCGAAGTGAAGTCGCAGATCGAGCATTCTAGCTATTGATCCCCGAATCATCCCAACGCCAAGGGCGGGAAGTCTTGCCGATATCGTTTCGGCATGACTTCCCGCCCTTCTTTTTCCGTAATTTTGATTTATTATTTGTTAATTGATAGATGTTTTTATAAACCAAATCATATTATTATTTCACTTTCTAAGAATCTTTTGAATAAAAACATTGGTACTTTCAATAATTATTCGTACATTTGCGCACGAAATAAAACAAACAGACATTGAATGACGAAGAATTTTTTTTTTGGAAACAGTTATTTGGATTATAAATTCCCCGAGCCGCAATACTTGGGGGCCAAATACATCCATCGCGGGTGGATTGCCAGTTTTATTCCCGAAGAAGTTCATGTTGCACTTGATGCCTTTGGCGGGTCACAGTCCATTGCTTATATGATGAAGCAGTTGGGCAAAAGAACAATAACCAATGACTTTATGAGCTTCAACTATCAAATTGGGAAAGCCCTTATTGAGAATACGGGATCCGTTCTTTCGCCTAAGGATGTCGAATTACTTTTTTCAGCCAATAGTAATCCCAAGGAATACAACCTAATGGAGTTGCTTTTCTCCGATTTGTTCTTCACTCGCGAAGAGGCAGCATTTGCTGATAGTTTCAGAAGCAATGTCGTAAGATTGGAAAATCCCTATAAGCAATCGCTTGCCCTTGCAATTATGTGTAGAAGCATGACGCGTAAAGTTACGATGGGTCATTTCGCACATACGCAAGCATTGATTTATGCAGCCGACCCTGCTCGCGTTAAAAGAAATAGAAGTCTGGTTCGTCCGTTAAGAGAATTATTCCTGGAATTACTCCCTCAATATAATGCGGCTGTCTTTGATAATCTTGAAGACAATGTAAGTTACAACGTGAATATCCTTGATCTTCTGCCTCGTTTAGATGGCGTGGATCTGGTATATTTTGATCCACCTTATTGTAACAGCCATGCTGATTACCAATCTTTTTATCATCTCTTGGAAACGTTTGTCGAATATTGGAAGGACAAACAGTTTGTCAATGGAACCAAGCGATATGAACCCAAACGATATTGTGGGTTTGACAAGAATAGTGAGGCTATAGATAATCTTCGTCTCATGTTTGAGTTATCAGTCAAAATTCCTATTTGGCTCGTCAGTTATAATGACCGTAGTTATCCGGACATAGACACAATGTATAGTTTGATAGAACCATTTAGAAATGTCAAGATTGAAAGAAAAACCTATCAGGCTGGTCGTGGTGGTAAAGGCAGCGTGGCTGGTAGTAGTGAAGTATTATTGATATGTACCACTAAATGAAATCAGTAATGAATAGTTTCGAACATTGGGACAAGGAGTTTCGTGCCCAGAACCTTTTTGCATTCAATAACAATGCCAACGGACTGCTTTGGCTGAAGGTTCGCGCCGTCTGTCGCAGTAAACAAATCAAACAGTTTCTTGAAGACAATAACTTGATATTGAAATCGACGAAGATTTCTGAGCGGAATGCCGAATTGTTTCAGTTATTGGAGAAATTAGATGACTCAATGGATAGACTTGACAAATATTTGTCGGAGAAAAACCATGAGTGGTATAAAGCGATGGGTGTAGATGAAGCCAAGCTAAAAGAAGATTTGTATAAAGTGCAACATTATGCATGGGGCGGTGATCAAAATAATTCTTTGGACAAGCATTTAGTCAGTAGATATGTAAAAACAATCAGCGAGTATGACTGTCTGGTTAGCAGACGAGGTGAGATTGCTGAGAATGCATGGAATTATGTTCAGACCAGTTGGTATAACAACTGGACTTCATATCTTATTGAATCGCTTTTTAAACGCCATTCAAATGTCATTTCTGCCGTGGGTGAGATAAAGAGCGTTGACTTCTTTATCAAAGGCTTCCCCATCGACTTGAAGGTGACATTCTTTCCGAATCAGTATATGGATGAGAAGCTTAGAATCAAATTAGGAAAGAATGTACTTTCTTGGCTCAAGGCAAAAGGGAAAGAATATGGTTTATCGGTAGATGCAAATGATTCCGAAGCACAGCAAATATACACACTAACAGAAAAACTATCGGAATTGGGTCATGAAGAAGTGATCAAGGTCTTGAATGATACGAGAAGTCAGGTAGTCCAAGAGGCTCAAGATAATCCTGTCGATTTGATGAAATGGTTGTATGAACATCAGGGCGAAATGCGTTTCGGCGCAGAAAACAGGCTATTTGTGATCCTTGCTGACAGTACTGATATAAGCCAGTCGTGGAAGATGAAGCGAGCCTTCTCGCTCATTGAGCCCAAGGTACAGAAATATCTTGACAATTTCTCGAACCAATCATTGAAGCACATCGATTTCAAATTCAATAAACTAAGGTATCAAAGTCTTGCTGATGTATTATTTGTCGTAAAATAATAATATCGAAATCAATCATGCTTTATACAAAGAGGGCGGGAAGTCTTGCCGATATCGTTTCGGCATGACTTCCCGCCCTTCTTCGTATGGTAGATGTGGAGTTTTGTGTCTTATTTCATTTGCCGTGGAATCATTATTCAATGTTTACATCCTGATGCCGGATAATGAGCAGGATGTCGCCCACTCGAAGCTCCAGCTGGCCATTGGGGACGATAAAACTGTCGCCGCGTTTCACCATGATGACCAGCGTCCCTTGGGGGAAGTGCATATTGGAGAGGAGGTTGCCGCCAGCGAGGTCAGCTTCAGAAAGTGTCATCTCCGACAGGCGTGACTCCAGTTCGTCGGGCAGCTCCAGTCCGAACTCGTTGCCCTCCTTGGGCTCTTCAGTAGCCAGGCCGAGCCAGTGTGCGCAGGCGGTGATGGTGGTGCCTTGCAATGCCAGCGACAGCAGGGTGATGACAAAGACGACGTTGAAAAGGAAGGTGGCATCCTCAATGCCGGCGATGACGGGATAGGTGGCGAAGATGATGGGCACCGCACCACGCAGACCCACCCATGAGAGGAACAGCTTGGCTTTGGCCGGCATTTTGAAGGGTATCATGCAGAGGAATACGGCCACAGGGCGTGACACGAAGATCATGAACAGGCCGATGGAGATGGCCACGACCCATACGCTGAGCATCTCATTCGGGTTGACCAGCAGACCCAATGTGAGGAACATCACAATCTGGAGAAGCCATGTGATGCCTTGGAAGAAGGTCTTGGTCTCGCGTCGGTACGACATGCGGGTGTTGCCGGCCTCCAGTCCTGCCACATAGACAGCCAGATAACCGTTGCCTTCCATGATGTCGGTAAATGTAAAGACAATGAGAATCATGCTCAACACCAGCACGGGATAGAGCGAAGGATTGGGCAGGTTGATATGATTGACAATCCACACCATTGCGCGACCGCATAGGAAGCCCAACAATCCGCCCACGGCCAACTGTCCCACAATCTTCGAGGCAAGCGCCATGCCGGAAAACTCGCCCGCTGTGACAATCAGATCGACCAGCGCCACGGTGAGCACGTAGGCCATCGGGTCGTTGGAGCCGCTCTCCAACTCGAGCACGGGACGCAGGTTGTGCTTCAAGCCTATTCCCTGCGTGCGAAGCAGGTTGAAGACCGAGGCCGAGTCGGTGCTCGAAACGGTGGCAGCCAACAGCATCGACATGGGAAGCGACAGCCCGATGTCGAGCTTGGTCCATTGCGAGAGGTAATAGATGAGCAGGCCGGTGATGCCCGTGGTGAGTATTACTCCCAGGGTCGAAAGCATCAGACCTTGCGCCGCCACGGGCATGATGTCGCGGCGTTTGGTGTCCATGCCTCCCGAAAACAGAATGACCGATAGCGAGAGCATGCCTACCAGCTGCGCGTCTTCATGGCTGTGGAACTCCAGACCCAGGCCGTCGCTGCCGAAGAGCATGCCCGTAAAGAGGAACAGGAGCAGCGTGGGCACGCCGAAGCGATAGCCCCACTTGCTGATGATGATACTCGCAAAGATGAGCACCGCGCCAAGGAAGAAGATGTTTTCAGGTGTGAATGTCATATCGATAATTTTTTAGGAGCCTGCTGCCACTGGAGCGGCAGC
>JAFYZW010000091.1 GCA_017548545.1 Bacteroidales bacterium
GTTGTTCCCAAACATCTCATGGGCAAAGGCATTCGGCCCTGTGCAGACCTCGCTGGCCTACAACTTCAGGACCATTCGCCCGAATTACCAGGACCTGAGCGACCGAATCACCTACATCAACTCGTATATGCTGTTTCAAGGTGACCCGACGCTGAAGAACGCCACAATGCAGGAAGTGAGCCTCAATGCCCGCTACAAATGGGTCAACCTATTTGCAGCCTACGAGCGTCGCGACAACACCCTTTCGCAGTTGCCCTTCGCCTACAACAACGAGGGCGTGGTGATCATGAAACGCGTCAACCTGTCCGATCCCGTGCGCAATCTCGCCGTCTTCCTTTCGGCCAATCCCACCTTCGGCGTCTGGAGCCCGAACTGGACCGTAGGCGGACAGAAGTTCTGGAACACGATGGAGTTTGACGACCCGCGCGAAGCAACGGGGAAGGTCAAGGAAACCTACACAAAGCCCATCTTCTTCTTCGACATCAACAATGCATTTCGTTTCAAGCACAGCTGGCAATTGGAAGCCAACACAACGATTCAAACCAAGGGCGATGTCATCAATTTCCGCATGACCTCAGCTTCCTATAATCTTGGCTTCGTGGTGCAGAAATGCTGGCTTCAAAACGATGCCCTTTGTCTGCGAGCCAGCATCAGCGACGTATTGCAGCGCAGTGTGCAGGACATGGGGCAGGATTGCGGTGCTTATAGTTTCGATGAAAGCAAGGTACGCAGCAGTCATCGTCTCGCCGTTTCGCTCCGCTACACCTTCAATGCCACCAAGAGCAAGTACAAGGGTACTGGTGCAGGCAAGGCTGAGCAAGCACGTTTCAATTAAGACACATTGAATTATCTCGATGATACTATAATATGTAACTTACTTAGATAGTTAGATGATATTTTAATGCAATGAAGACAGAGATACAACCCGAAGAGAGTAATCGTGCTGAAGCATTCCAACTGTGGATGACGTCACCCATGCCCATGGTGACATTGGTGAAGACGCTGGATATTGGTCGTTTGGTGAAAGTCAGCAAAAAGTCTGGTATCAAATTTACGTCGCTGATGTGCTGGTGTATAGGCAAGGCTGCGAGCCAAGTGGAGGAGTTCTACACGCTGCCTGTAGATGGAAAGTTGTATCGCTATGACAATCTTGCCATTAATGTCATTGTAAAGAACAGCAAGGGAGGCATCCATTCCTGCGACATTCCTTTCTCCGATGATATACAGCAATTCAATCGCGATTACCTGATGCTGACGACCCAGGCTGCGAACCAATGCAAGAGCTCTTTCCTTGAAGACCACATGGTTATTGGCACATCTGCCATGATTGAGACGGAACTCGACTGCATTGTCAATCAATATACCGACCAATTCTGTAATCCGATGGTGATGTGGGGCAAGTATCGCAAAGGGTGGTTCAAGACCACACTGCCCGTGTCGTTCCAGTTCCATCATGTCCAGATGGATGGAGGCCATGCCGCCAGGTTCCTCCAGTGTTTGCAGAGTGAATTGAATCAATTATAAAAAGGCTTGTTGGCAAGCAGTCTGTTATAAAATAATAGAAAACATGAGACTGAACAAACCAACAATTGAAGAATTTGAGTCCATCATTGCATTCTACGATGATGTAACGGACAGGACTCCAGACATGGAGCGCTTTGCCCGATGGCAGAAAGGAAAGCATCCCACTCACGATGGCATCAGAGCCTATATCGAGGAGGGAAGCATGTACCTATATAAAGATTATGGCGCTATCGTTGGGGCGATGGCTGTCACGATGTATCAGGGCGAAGACTATCATGCTATTGAATGGTCACAACAAGTTCTTGACAATGAGGCGGCTGTGATTCATATCCTTGCGGTGAGTCCTGATGCCCAGGGTAAAGGCATCGGTTCTGAAATGATTCGCGAGGCTATCCGTCTTGCCCAGACAAATGGAATGAAAGCTATTCGCCTTGATGCACTCGCCTCTAACACACCAGCCCACAAGATATACAAGGCATTAGGCTTTGAGTACTGCGGCCAGCAGCATCTATATGCCGAGAATACAGGCTGGACAGACTTCTATTTCTTTGAATATAAAGAAGTAACTCATATCCGTTGTATAGAGAAAGAAAAATGGGACGAAGCACTCAAACTCGTGAAAGAGGTGTTCATGGAGTTTGAGGCGCCAGACTATTGCGAGGAGGGCATTGCAGATTTCATGCATGCCATCGGCGATGAATCATACTTAAGTATGCATTGCTTTTATGGAGCGTATCAAGATAACAAACTGGTGGGAGTAATTGCCACTCGCGATGACCATCACCACATTGGGCTGCTGTTTGTTGACAAGAGTTATCAACGAAAGGGCATTGGCAGACAATTGATCCAGCATATCCTTGATATGAAAGACAAAGAGCCCATCACAGTGAATGCCTCTCCCTACGGTCATGAATTCTACAAAAAACTGGGATTTGTGGATACTAGTGAGGAACAGATTACGAACGGAGTACGGTATTATCCGATGAAGAAATATTAAACATAAATTATGAAAAAAATGACTTCCCAACCCCGCTTTACGTTTAACACCGTTGGACTGTTTACAAACAACAATAAAGCTGCCGTTGATTTCTACACTAAAACTTTCGGCTTTACTACCGATTGGGATGGCATCCAGCCAAATGTGGAGATGACATTAGCTAACATGCGCATCATCCTCTTCCCTCGTGAAGCTTTCGAGCAGATGGTCTCAAAGAAATTCCAGTATCCTGAAGGTTTTAACGGCACAATGGAATTAGCCTTCGACGTGCCGACTTTCGCCGATGTTGACAAAGAGTATCAGAACGCACTCGAACATGGCGCAAAGTCCGTACTTCCTCCAACCACGGAACCATGGGGACAGCGCACTTGCTACGTTGCCGACCCCGATGGGAACCTCATAGAGATAGGATCGTTTGTAAAATAATAAATCCCTTTTTACATCGGTGTAGGTGTAAAAGCTGCCTATACCGACGCAAAAACTGATTTTATTCGGAAATGGACAACAGAAGCCTGTACGATATATGGGAAAAAATATAGAAACAATGAAAGTATTAGTGATTAATGCATCAGCAAACAAAGAGCGTAGTACGACACTCAAACTTACCAAAGCTTTTTTGGAAGGTCTCGGTATCGAGGCGACAGAAGTAGAGTTTGTAACTACCATCGGTCTTCATATCAATCCCTGCAGGGCTTGCTATGCCTGCTGGTTTATGACGGCAGGCAAATGCGTACAAAAGGACGATGCAATCGAGGTGATGGAAATGATTCGTCAAGCCGACCTCGTTATCTGGTCAATCCCCCTCTACGCCTATGGTGTACCCTCACATTGTAAGGCGCTTATGGACAGAACCGTTTCGTTCAACTCGCCTTTGATGTATATCGATTCGGATGGCATTGCCCACCACTATGGCTATGAGGAAGGCACGAAGAAAACGATATTGATTTCGACAGCAGGACTGCCTAACATGAAGGGAAACTTCGACGGGCTGCTGTTTGCCATGCGCCATATGTATGGCAAGAATATCAGTTACATCTGCTGTGCCGAGGGTTCGCTCTTTGTAAGTCCGAATACGGAGAGTATTACCAACCCCTATTTGGCCAAGGTAAGACAAGCTGGCGCAGAGTACAAGGAAACAGA
>JAFYZW010000092.1 GCA_017548545.1 Bacteroidales bacterium
ACGTAGGAACGTGGAGCGCTACAACATGGAGTTCCTCGATGCCGCCATCGGCATTCTGGGCAGTGCCACCATCATGTGCTACATCCTCTACACCGTGTCCGACGAAGTGGTGGCGCGCTTGGGCTGCCGCCACCTCTATGCTACGTCGGGCTTTGTGCTGGCAGGCATCCTGCGCTACATGCAACTCACCTTCGTCGACAAGGAAAGCAGCAGCCCCACGAAGGTCCTGCTGCATGACCGCTTCATTCAAGTCTGTGTCGTTGGCTGGATAGCCGCATTCGCCATCATCCTCTATTAATAACGCGGAGAAAGAACATAGGACGGCATTTTATTCAAAAAATAGTTTTTTCGCATTTTAACCTCCCATCCTCCCGTTTTCTTCTGAAACGCCTTTGTACAAAGGCATTGCGACACGGGAGGTGTCGCAAAGAAACCTCCCGTCAACCTCCCCCCAACGGGAAGATGAAAGCGACGATGTCGCGTGAAAAGTGTAATCGCCTACGGCGGTGTAAAAAGCCCACTCAGCGTAGTCCCCTTCCCTTTAGGGCGAAGCGCGAGTAAGGAGCGATGAGGGGAGCGAAGCGACGGAGGGCAGGGCAGGGGTAGGCTCCTGACGGGAGGTCAACGGGAGGTATGACGGGAGGTTAATGGGAGGTGTGACGGGAGGTTAGTTGTTTTCTAAGTGCTTGATACAGAGTTAGTTGCGAGCAAAACGGGAGGTTAGGAGGTTAAAATTAAAAAAACCTCACCTCGACCCTTCCGACGGGAGGGGAGAAAGATAACTACGCAGGATGTACTCCCTCCCTATGGGGGAGGGTTGGGGTGGGGCTCTAGAACCTATGCTTTCGTTCTGCTGGAGCTATGCTTACGGACAGCTGGAGCAATGCTTTACGATGGTCACCGCAATGCGGTACTTCTGCTACCGCATTGCGGTAGTGAGTGTACCGCATGCTGGTAGAGGTCTTACCGCATAGTGGTAACGGTGTTACCAGCATGTGGTAACTAATCTGGTAAACACGAATGAGTGTTTTTGTGCTTTTCAACAGATGACGAAGATCTTGCAGATTCCATAGAAAAGCATAGTTTTTATGTCGTTTTATGTTGTTTTTTTTTGTTAAAATACCGTTAATTTCGAGATTTGCTGCCATGCTGCCATCTTGCTGCAACCGCCTAACTACCTGTTTTCCAATCCATTACACAAGGTATGACAGCATTGCAGCAAAAATCACAAATTTCAAAATGATGTGCGCTAAGCGAATAAATCAACAATAGCGGGCGTCGGCCTAACCTTACGGCCAAAGCCACCTACTGACCATTGGCATATTGCCTTCGGTGCAGAGCATTACTACACGCGCTTCTTCACCGACCAGACCGCCAACATCACTTTTCTCGATGTCTCTCTACATCAAAATACTGAAACTGTTTCAGACCTTCACCCAGGGCGATAAGTTTTGGGAATGATATAGCAGTTGACCTAGGAATATGTTTTCAAAAAACGGCCTGTAGGGCCAGAGAGCTATCAGCCCGGGCAGCGCCCTGGGTAGTATGGTACAAGAGAAACTACGCCCTACAGGGGCAAAAGCTCTGAACATCAATGCTTTTGCACTTACAGCGCGAAAACGCCTCTGAACACACAAAACCCAGGGCGCTGCCCTGGGCTGATAGCTCTCTAGCCCTTCAGGCCGCTTTTATGATTTATCAGGTCATCTCCTATATCAATGCCTAAGTTTTCTGGCTTTCACCGGAATTGATGTAGATGCCAAGAAATAAGAAGTTCCTTTATGCAGTTTTATGCTTATTTCTGTAATTTTGAGGAAATAAAAGTATAAAACCATGCTTATTTCCGTTAAATTTGCGGAAATAAGTAAAATTTCTTCTATTTTTATTTTTATTTCCTGATTTTTTTTGTACATTTGTGGCCAATAAACAAAAAAACAAAAATGAGTATGAAAAATAGGGCACCGTATTTGAATGAACAGATTATAAAAAGGATGAGGAATGACAATCCGTGGTGGGAAACAAATGCCATTCCTCAAGATTTCCATGAGATGCGACATAGACTCTATCTGGATAGTTTTTATCAAGAAGTAACCAATAGAGACGTTCGTCGTGGAGTCATTTTGATGGGACCGAGACGTATAGGAAAAACGGTCATGATATATCATGTCATTGAAAGACTAATTAATGAGGGCGTGTCTGCACAACGTATTATATATCTGTCTATCGATACTCCAATCTACAATAATATTTCATTAGAAGAACTCTTTTCATTGGCAAAAGAAGCATTGAATAGAGCTGAAGTCCAAGACGACTATTATGTGTTCTATGATGAAATACAATATCTGAAAGACTGGGAAGTCCATTTAAAATCAATGATAGACACTTTCCGAAGCGCCAAGTTTATCGCTTCAGGTTCCGCAGCTGCAGCATTGAAGATGAAAAGCAATGAAAGTGGTGCCGGACGATTTACCGATTTTATGCTACCTCCATTGACTTTCAATGAATATATACATTTGCTTAATCTTAATAGTATTATAATTAATAAGCAAAAAAATGATGATGACCCGTTGAGTTCTTATGTTGACACGTTGGATATCGGTAAGCTTAACAGTTTTTTTGTTGACTATATCAATTATGGCGGTTATCCGGAAATTGTATTTTCAGAAAAGATGAGGCAAGATCCAGGTCAATATATCCGACACGACATTGTAGATAAGGTGTTACTCAGAGATCTTCCAAGTTTGTACGGTATACAGGACACGCAAGAGTTGAACCGCCTTTTTATATATATCGCATATCACTCTGGAGAAGAATTTTCATACGAAGTAATATCCAGAGAATCGGAAATCAAGAAAGAGGTGCTAAAGAAGTATTTGATGTATCTTGAAGCGGCATTCCTCATAAACATAGTTTATAAGGTTGATGCTAATGCAAAAACGATGCAGCGCATAACATCGTTTAAGATATATCTTACTAATCCTTCACTCCGTTGTGCTCTCTTCTCACCACTTACGGAGACCGACCCGGCGATTGGAGGAATGGTTGAAACTGCTATCTTTGCACAATGGTTGCAAACGCGTACTTCAATAATAAAATACGCCAATTGGAATAAGGGGACAGCACCTGGAGAAGTAGATATTGTTGGCATTGACATAGCAAAACAAAAAGCCGAGTGGGCAGTAGAGGTAAAATGGTCAGACCGTTATTTCGATAAACCTACAGAGTTAAAGTCTCTCCTGTATTTCATGGAGAATAATCATTTGGAAAGAGCGTTGGTAACATCGTTAACTAAACGTGGTGTAAAGCAACTAAGAACGGTAAGATTAGAGTTCATTCCGTCTGCGATTTATGCGTATACTGTTGGCTATAATAGGTTTAAAGCCTTTTTGAATGGAACAAAGATTCAGCAATAACAGTTTAGACCTCGAGACGTTACGGGAGTTCTGCAAGCGGGAGGGCGAGGCAGTCATTTACCGCAAGGGTGACCAACTGGAGCGCGAGGGAGATCCGGCGCGGTGGCTGGCATTCGTCACTGAGGGATGCTTCAAGTACGTGACGCACGGCCTCAGCGATGACAGGGAACACATCACGTGGTTCTCCTTCGAGGGCGAGTTCGTTGTCGATTATCCCTCGTACCTCTATGGCCGTCCGTCGCACAGCACCATCGTGGCGATGATGCCCAGCCGTGTCATCAGGGTTACAGGCCGGCAAATGGAACAGTTCTTCGACCAGAGCAAGGAGACGATGAAGCTGCGCGCCATCATTGCCGAGCACATTCTTGACCAGTTCCAGTCGCGCTATATCGACCTCCACTGTACCACGGCCCGCGAGCGCTACGACCTGCTGATGCAACGCTGTCCTGGCATTGTGGATCACCTCGACTTGCAGGACATCGCTTCGTTCCTCAACGTCCATCCCAACACCATCAGCAAGATACGCCGCGACATCACGTTTGACGGCAGAAAACAGTAAAAAAAAGCAAAAACTCTCAACCTAAGTTGAGACTTTCACCCTCGACACCCGATTTCCGGGCTTGCCGAGGGTTTGTTAGTGTGCCTTTTAGTAACTTCGCGGCACAAAACGTATAACAAACAAAGAATAATGAACAAGCAAACTATCATCACCGCACTGCTCGCCCTCGTCGCAATGACGGGGCAGGCACAAGAAGAAAGAGAGTACATTATCAGCGGCGTTGTTCCTGATGGAATCGAAAAGGTCTATCTCTATAAGACTGAAGGACTGGGAGACCGGGTGTTTCTCGACAGTGCGACCGTTGCCGATGGAAGATTTTCAATAAAAGGCACTAGACCAGCCTATGAACTTGTAGGTGTGGGAAACAAGGGACTGCACAGCATCACGTTCTTTGTTGACGGCGAACCGATGACGATAGATTTCGCCAATTATATGCTTACCGCCTCTCCGCTTAACGAGAAGTTCCAACACTATATGGCAGAAGACAAAGTGTTCACCGACAACTTCTACCGCTTGTTTATGGCCTCGAAGAAAGCCGCAAGCGAGACGGAAAAACACGAGATAGAACAGCAGATAGCAGCCAACAACGAGGCAATGATTGAGCAGGCACGGCGCGTCATCCGCGAAAACCGCGACAACGTGATTGCGGCCTATTTCCTCCAATCAGCCAGTGGTTATATGGACTACGAGGAACTATCGGCAGCCATCGACAGCACCACCTACTATTTCAACCATCCCTTGATGAACGAGGCTAAACAACGGCTGCAGGTCTTGAAACTTCGCCAAGTCGGCAAGCCTTTGACTGATGCGACATTGGAAGCCCCCGATGGGCAGAGCCACCAACTCAGCGAATGGTGTGGACAAGGCAAGTACGTGCTCATTGATTTCTGGGCCAGTTGGTGTCGTCCCTGCCGAATGGAAATGCCGAATGTCATTCAAAACTACGAGCGTTTCCGCGACCGTGGCTTCGAGGTGCTGGCCGTTTCCATCGACGACAAGAAGAATGCATGGCTTCGAGGTATCAAAGACTTCGGCACCCCGTTCGTCCAACTCTCAGAATTGAAAGGTCGCAACTCAGAACTCGCCGCCATCTACGGCATCACCACCATTCCCGCCAATCTCCTTGTCAATCCGCAGGGCAAAATCGTAGCCGCCGACTTGCGTGGCAAGGCTTTGACCAAGAAACTCGAAGAAATCTTTAATGACAAATAAAACAATGAACAAGAAAACTATCATCACTGCACTGCTCGCCCTTGTCGCAATGGCGGGGCAGGGGCAGACAAAGGTCACAGGCCACGGCGTCAATGAGCGTGGCGACGGCGTCCAAAGATGCCTACGTCTATACGCAATACATCGGAGTTTCGTTATCGTATGACTTCAACACCACCCGAAGCAAGTACAAAGGCACGGGTGCTGGTAACGACGAGAAGAACAGACTATAAATACATCAAAATAATAAAGGAAATGAAAACAATGAAGATTTGGAGAATCGCCTTTGCGATGCTTGCAGTCTTCTTCGTGCTGCAAAATCCCATCTAAAATGCAAATGTCAGACAAATGTCAGGAAGATTTTTCGGTTGTCAGAAATGTTTTTTGCAATTTTGCAGCCAAAATGGTGAACGGTTTGCCTTGAAGTGTGTATATACTGATAGCAACCAATAAATAACAGATAAATGAAAAGACTGATTCTTATTTCAATGGTTTGCCTGATGACCACAATAACACAGGCACAGACGGACAGTATTCGTACAGAGACACTGCCTGAGATTGTGGTGAATGCCGACGGGCAGATAGAGACGGCGGAGAAGACGGTGCTGCTGCCTACGACAACGGAGAAGAAACATTCGGCCAACGGCTTCGACCTGTTGAACGTGATGCAGACAGCGGAACTGGAAGTGTCACCACGTACTCGGAGCATCACGACACATAGCGGCAGGGAGGTCGTGCTTTGCATCAACGGCGTGGAGGTACTGCCTGAAGATGTGGCCACACTGCGCTCTAAGAACATCCGTAGCATTGAGTACATCCGCACACCAAGCGGTAAGTATGCCGGCAAGGCTGGGCTTATCAACTTCGTGACCGTCAAACTGGAGTATGGAGGCAACGTCTATCTGTCGGCTTCGGAGGGCTTTGCCTACAAGACAGGCGACTACCTGGTTTTTACGGACTTCACGAAGAAAGGGCTGACGCTATCGCTAACGGCTTCGGGCGACTGGGCTCACGACCATAGCTATACCGACGGTCACGAGGACTTCACCTTTGCTGACCGCTCGACGCTGACACGCGACTTTACCAGCCAAGCGTCTATACGTAAGAGCGATAACGAGGCCATACGTCTGAAACTGACATCAACGGGAGAAAACCACCGGCTGAATACCTACGTCAGCCTGACCCGTCAGGCCATGCCGAGTGCGGAGGCGGTGATGAATGCGCGATATACTGGCCGATACGACGCTACAACGGAGCGGCTGACATTGTCGGACAGCCGGGGACTCGCCCCAACATTTTACGCCAACTACACGTACTGGTTGCCCAAAGACCAGACGTTGGACTTCACTGCCTCGGCATCGTTCGGACATAACAAGTATAACAGCCAGTACAACGAGACTGCACAGCCGACGATGACATCTGCCGTGACGGAGGATAACAACAGCATTCATGGTAATGCACGCTACTATAAGTCGTGGAAAAGCGGGCTGATGCTGTCGGGCTCGCTCACTCACGACCACAATCACTACAAGGACATCTACACAGGGACTTCAACGGGCGACCAGCGGCTGACAACCGACGTGACGATGGGACTGTTGCAACTGAGCGGCTCCACGCAGAAGTATTACTACTATGTCTCGGCAGGCGTGTCGAACTCTGCCGTGTCACTGAACGACGTTCAATATAATTATTGTGTACCCGTGGCGTTTTACGGTGGCAACTATGCGCTAAACCAGAAACATTCACTCTCGCTCAATGGACTTTTTACTCATACGCTCTTCGACCCGTCGAACAAGAACGGCATGACCGTACCCACTTCGTTCTTTGAGGCTGTGAAGGGAAATCCAAACCTGGCACCGCTGAAAGTCCTAGGCAATACGCTGTCGTACAATGGGCAGATAGGCAAGTCGAAGATTTCCCTGTCGTATGACAACAACATCTACTTCGACAACATCCTGCACCAGTACACCGCCGACAATCAGACCATCTTCGACACGCGCATCAACGACGGCACTTTTTACGGCAACATGCTCACGGCAACCTACGCCTACAGTGCATTCTCCGACAAGTTGCGCCTAAGCCTGACCGCCATCGAGGAATACAATATGCTGCGTGGAGATGAGTACGACATGGAGCGCAACATCTTCCGCATCAAGGCCTCTGTCACGTATCTGCAGGGCGACTGGATGCTGAAGATGAACTATCGTTCGCCTTATTCGTCGCTCGACGTCCGGGAGCCGTACCTGATACATCGCCGTCCCGTCTATGAATTGCTTGTCAGTTGGAACCACAAGGATTGGTCGGTGGAGGCATTGGTGCGCAATCCGTTCAGTCGTTACGACAAGCAGCACATTACGATGGACTACGGCTGCTACCAACGTGACACTTGGAGCTATAGCGAGCCTGACGGTTGCAACCTCAATCTGAAACTGACCTACAGCTTCGGCTACGGTAAGAAACAGGAGCGGGGCAATACGGAGATAGACAAGCGAATCAACAGTGCCATTATGCGGACGTATTGAAAAAAGGAAATGAAACACGTTGTTTCTTTGATGTGTCCTTCCCGCTCGCCCAGTCGCGACGGGCGGCAGGTATTATTGAATCCAACGGAAATACACATAGAAAGCAATCTCCATCACAATTGTTATGATTGACAGGGGGAAGAAGAGCAGCATGAACGAGGGTAAAAAACGCTGAGAAGCGTATTCTTTCCCCTCTTTTCCTCATGATTTCCCTTGATTTATGTCAAGAAAGCGTAATTTTCGGTGTTTTTTGGAAAATATTCGTGAAAATATTTGGCTGGTTCGGAGAAAAGCAGTAATTTTGCACCCGCTTTCAGGGAGAGTGTTCCCGCGAAGCACGAAAAGAAGCGATCTTTGAATGGATTTACATAAGACAAGAAGTTAGTAGTACAAGAAGCGTGCGTGCCTTGTATATATAGTATATATGTATGCGGGTATGCACTGGTAAGTTTTGCGAACCTGAGATTCTTTATGAGAGACTTCGATCTGGATAGCAGTCTTTGAGTACAGACAATGACTTTTTTTACAATTCCCCGAGCAGCGAGAGCATAGCCGAGCTTGCTTGAGCTTTGCCGAGTCGCGAAGGGGAATCGTAGAAATTTCGATAGAAATTTATACAACGGAGAGTTTGATCCTGG
>JAFYZW010000093.1 GCA_017548545.1 Bacteroidales bacterium
CAAGAAAAAGAAGGTCACCCGCTCCCGCAAAAAGGTAGTTGCCCCGGAGTCAAAAGAAGAGACTAAAATTGAGGCTACTCCAGAAGTAAAGAATGAGGAGCCCACAGTAGAAAACAAGCCATCGGCAAAAAAGACTGCGAAGAGCAGCAAGCAGGAAGTTGCCAAAGAGGTAGAGAAGCCTGTCGAAAAACCGGCTACAAAGCCCATCCCCAAGATGCCGACAAATCTGGTGATCCGCGACTTCTGTGACCTTGCAAATTCGGGAGGCTACATCCCGTTGCTCAGCGATCAGCAGATCCAGCAGCTCACCTACGAAGAAGCTTACGAGCGCAACCTCATCTTCGAGGCTATTATTTCGAACGTGCTCGATTATGACATCGTCCTCTCGGATACCAACATCTGGCTGGAGCTTCTCGTGGGTCATACTTCAAGCCATTCTGATCCTCGTGTCAACGCACGTCTGATGTTTGAGCGTCAGCTGGAGTTTATCTCCAAGATGTGCAAGAAGATTGGAGGCAAGTTCACCATCATGAGCGAGACTTACGAAGAGGTCGATCGTTTTGCCACTATGCAGGAGCCCACCGACTACAAGTTGGCCGACTGGAAAGATCCGGCACTCTGTCTGAACGTAGCTGCCCGTCTGGCAAAACGCCTGATGCTTTATCAGCAGAAGGAGAATCGTCTGCGCATTGAAGGCATCGGTTCAGAAAGTCACCACGCCTCGTTTGCCGACCCTGCCATCATTCGTCGCACCGTGGAACTCTTTGCCATGGGCAAGAAGGTTCTCCTTCTCACCAACGATGCATCGGTAGCCATCCGATCTCTGGGCATGTGCGACGACTTGCAGCGCACCAATGACATCGGTGATGCCGAATGGCGTGAGGTGTATGAGCCGCAACGTCCGATGGTACTTACCATGGACGACCTGAAGCTTTTGGACCAGTACACGCGCCAATACCATTTCCTGACCCTTGCCGCCGGACGTCAATGGATGCAGGATGTGCAGATGCGCCAGCCCGCCCAGATTGAGAAGCCTCTGGCACTTTGGGCCGAAGGGTTCCGTCCTGGTGATCGGCGTGAGAGGCGCAGTGACAGGCTCGAGCAGCAAAAGAAAGAGTACGAAAAGCAGCGTCAGGAACAGGAACGTAAGGAGCAGGCCCGACTCGAGCAGGAACGCAAAGAGCAGAACCGTCTAGAACAGGAACGTCGCGAAGCAGAAAAGCAGGCTCGTCGAGAAGAGCAGGAGCGCCGCGAACAGGAAAACCGCGAACGCAAGGAGCAGGCTCGTCTGGAACAACAGCGTCGCGAAGAACAGCGTCGCGAAGAGCAGCGCCGTGCCGACCGTGAACGCGCTGCTGCAGAAAAGGCTCTCCGCCTGGCCGCCGAAGAGGAAGCTCGCAAGCAGCAGGCCGCTGAACAAGCTGCTAAAGCTGAAGGAGCATCAGTGGTAGAGGCCCCTACGGAAACTGTCATCGAGACACCCGTACAGGACGCAGTTCCCGTTGAACCTGCCAAAGAGGAAGTTCCAGTAATCGAGCTTCCACCCCTTTCGCCCGAAATGATGGAACTGATGGGTCCATCGTCGAGCGATAAAAAGCGCACCCGCCGTGGTGGTCGTCGTCGTAAGACAACTACCGAAACGGCAGAACAGAAATAAAACACGTCGTTGAAAAAGCTTTTTATCTTAAAAAGAACTATTCTGACATTATTGATTATTCTTGGTTGCAGCTCGGCTGCAGCCAAGGATATATCCATATATGTAGCTACTGACCTGCACGTGATGAGTCCTGACCTCATCATCAACAAGGGTTCTGCTTGGGACGACTATATCAGTTCTTCGCACAAACTTGAGGATTACAGTGTTGGCTTGTTCCAGAATATGATCGATACCGTCCTGTCTCAGATGCCCGACATCGTCATGATACCTGGCGACATCTCGAAAGACGGAGAAAAGCTTTCTCACGAATATGTAACCCGTGAATTGTCAAGACTGACTGACGCCGGCATCAAAGTGTATGTAGTCCCAGGGAATCACGATATAGGGAATATCGAGAATGCACAATATTTTGATGGGAGCAAGCGATACAAGGCCGAAAACATCACATCAGAGGAATTTGCCGAGATGTATGCATCGTTTGGTTATGAGGGTTCAGTGAGGGACGAAAATTCATTGAGTTATGTTGCCGAACCATTCGAAGGACTTGTCATCATCGGCATCGACTCTCATTCGCGCAAGATAGGCAAAAAGACATTGAACTGGATTTGCGAACAGAGTACGAAGGCACGCGAGGAAGACAAGCAGGTCATCGCCATGATGCATCATCCGATCATGGAGCATTTTAACGGGCAGGTTGATATGAAGTCCGATGCAATTATCAAGGATGACGAGAACATCCGTTCGCGATTTATGGATGCCGGTATCCATTCGGTCTTTACCGGGCATTTCCACACGACCGATGTTGCAATGGCTTACAACGAGAATCACACCGACTCGATTTACGACATCACCACCGGTTCGAAGATCTCCTACCCTATGCATCATCGATGGGTAACCCTGAGCGAAGATTTGAGCAGGATGGATATCAACACGTTTGTCACCGAAGCCATTGACGGACATCCGGAAGTCATTGACGTGGCAAAAGAGAGGATCGAGAAAAACATCAATGCAAAACTTGAAAACAAAGGTTTGTCGTTCATGAGCTCGGTTGCATGCCAAGCTACCTTCCTGCATTGTGAAGGCAACGAGAACGAAGCGAATGGTGTAAACCTTATTGATTCCATCCCCTTTGTGGCATTTGTATTATATCCCGAAGCATGGGATGACATGAACAGTCTGCTTGACGACTTCTCGTCTTATGGTGAAAACAATCAGAATCGCACAAACGACCTAAGGCTCACCATAAAGCTTAAGGAAGTTGAAATAGAAGTTCCTGCGAGTATCTCTGAGATTGCGGTCGAAAAAAAAAATGAACACCTGTACAATCTCATGGGTCAAAGAGTGGAAGAAAAGACTCATGGCATAGTGATTCAAGGAAGAAAGAAAATATTAAAGAAAAATCCGTGACAGCAAAAACTGCCACGGATTTTTTTATCAGAACCTGAATTGATTACAGGAGAGTTACCTTAACGTCGTCCTCAACATCCTCGAGAACTACCTTGCCTTCACGTGCCAACCAACCGATAGCTGAGAAGAGAACCTTATCTGTCTTGATCTTAGTGGTCTTCTTAAGCTCCTTTACAGTCTGGCCATTCTTATTGCTAAGTGCATTCCAGACGAGGCCGGCGTTTGTGCCAATTGTTTCGTTGTTCATAATTCTATTAAAAAATTTACCTTAAATAAATAACACATTGCTTAAAAAAGCGGTGCAAAGATACACATTTATTAAATACTATTGCAAGAATTTCTCAATTTTAATTAAATTTGTTGTCGATTTTTGCAAAAAAATGTAATTTTATAAAATGAAACTTACAATTTTACTTCGTTTCCACCTCAATATCAGAAGCAATGAGCTTATAACCCTTACCATGGATATTGATGATTTCGATGCTAGGATCGTCCTTCAAATGCTTACGTAACTTGGTGATATAAACATCCATCGAACGAGCATTAAAATAGTTGTCGTCAATCCAGATGGTCTTCAGTGCAAAGTTACGCTCCAGTATCTCATTGGCATGAGCACAAAGGAGTCCGAGAAGGTCGCTCTCCTTAGTTGTCAGTTTGATGGCCTTTTCGCCTTCGTCACCACGGAAAGTAAGCAACTGCTTCTGCACGTCGAATGTATAGCGGCTCATGTGATAAGCCACCACATCTTTCCCTTTCTTTCCCTTCACACGACGAAGGATGGCCTCGATTCGGAAGAGCAGTTCCTCCATCGAAAACGGTTTTGTGATATAGTCATCGCCACCAATCTTAAAGCCTTCGAGGATATCTTCCTTCAAGCTTTTTGCGGTAAGGAAGATGATTGGGATGTCTGCATTAAGTGTGCGAATTTCCTGTGCCATGGTGAAACCATCCTTCTTGGGCATCATCACGTCGAGGATACAGAAGTCATAGCGACCTTTCAGATAAGCCTTATAGCCAGCATCGCCATCCCCATAGAGATCGCAGAGATAGCCTTTGGCCTGAACGTACTCGCGA
>JAFYZW010000094.1 GCA_017548545.1 Bacteroidales bacterium
CAGCAGCTCGACAACCTTGCCGACCTACTGAAGGTGCCCCATATGGATGCCACCAAGATCGGCTACATTCAGCCAAAGCCGCTGCAGTGGGAGAACGAATGCACGCGTCACAAGCTGCTTGACATCATCGGTGACATGGCCCTCATCGGCCGCCCCATCAAGGGTCGCATCGTTGCCACACGCCCCGGCCACACCATCAACAACAAGTTCGCACGCCTCATGCGTAAGGAAATCAAGAAGCACGAGGTGCAGGCACCCATCTACGACCCCAACGAAACACCGGTGATGGACAACATCCGCATCCGCCAGCTGCTGCCCCATCGCTATCCTATGCAGCTCATCGACAAAGTCATAGCCATGGGTCCTACGAGCATCGTCGGCGTGAAGAACATCACAGCCAACGAACCATTCTTCGTTGGACACTTCCCTGAGGAACCTGTCATGCCTGGCGTACTTCAGATTGAGGCAATGGCACAGTGTGGCGGACTGCTGGTTCTCAGCCAGGTCGATGAACCTGAGCGCTGGTCGACCTACTTCATGCGTATCGACGAAGTGAAGTTCCGCCAGAAAGTCATACCTGGCGACACGCTTCTCTTCCGCGTTGAACTCCTGCATCCTGTACGTCATGGTGTGAGCACGATGAAGGGCTACGCCTTTGTCGGCGACCATGTGGTCTCTGAGGCGCAATTCACAGCGCAGATTGTTAAGAACAAATAAATTGTAAATCGTAAATCGTAAATTTGTAAATCGTGAATCAGATAAGCCCATTAGCATTCGTACATCCCGAGGCACAACTCGGCGACAACAACATCATCGGCCCTTTCTGCTACATCGACCGCGATGTCGTCATCGGCGACAACAACGTATTTCAGAATAGCGTCACCATCAATCAGGGTGCGCGAATCGGTAACGGGAACGAAATATTCCCGGGCGCAAGCATTTCAACAAAACCGCAGGACTTGAAGTTCCAAGGTGAGATTACCACCTGCCAGATTGGCGACAACAACTCCATTCGCGAGAACGTCACCATCTCACGTGGTACGGCTTCGAAGGGAACAACCATCGTGGGCAACAACAATCTTCTCATGGAGAACATGCACATCGCCCACGACTGCGTGGTGGGAAACAATTGCATCATCGGCAACTCCACGAAATTTGCAGGCGAGGTCACCGTCGACGATTTCGCCGTCATCTCGGCAGTCGTTCTCTGCCACCAGTTCTGCCACATCGGCTCATACGTCATGATCCAGGGAGGCAGCCGCTTCTCGCAGGACATTCCTCCTTTCATCATTGCAGGCAAGGAGCCCATCCGCTATGCAGGCATCAACCTCATCGGCTTGCGACGCCGCGGCTTCTCGGCAGAAACCATTCAGAACATCCACGAGGCCTATCGCATCATCTACCAAGGCACCAACACTCGTGCCGATGCCCTGCAGCAAATCAAGGAAGTTCTCCCACAGACACCTGAGATTCAATACATCATCGACTTCATCGAGAAATCCCAGAGAGGAATCATCAAGTGAGGAACAAGACGCTCATCGTGTTATTAGGCCCAACAGGTGTCGGCAAGACGGATCTCAGCATTCGTCTTGCCGACACTTTTCATACACCTATCATCAATGCCGACTCGCGACAGATATTTGCCGAGATTCCTATCGGAACTGCGGCACCGACACCCGAGCAGCTTAAACGTGTCAAGCATTACTTTGTGGGCACTCATCACCTCGACGATTACTATAGTGCCTCGATGTACGAACAGGAAGCTCTGTCGGTCATCGAGAGTCAGCTGGCTGTCAACGAATGCGCACTCATAAGCGGTGGTTCAATGATGTATATCGATGCCGTTTGCAATGGGATTGATGATATTCCTACTGTCGACGAGCACACTCGATCATGGATGAAGCAACGCTTAATCGAAGAAGGCTTACCTGCTCTGGTTCAAGAACTTAAGGAGTTAGACCCTGAGCACTACGCTATCGTCGATCATCAGAATCCCAGGCGTGTCGTTCATGCGCTCGAGATCTGCCACATGACAGGCAAGACCTATACTTCGTTCCGCACAAACGAGATAAAACAGCGGCCATTCAAGATATTGAAAATCGGACTCAACAGAGAGCGCGAGGAACTATACGACAGAATCAACAAGCGCGTCGATGCCATGATGGAAGCTGGCATGCTCGACGAAGCGCGACGTGTGTTCCCCCTACGCCATCTGAATGCACTCAATACCGTCGGCTATAAGGAACTGTTTCTCTATCTCGACGGCACCTGGACGCTTGAAGAAGCTGTGGAACGCATCAAGGGAAACACTCGCCGATATATGCGCAAGCAACTCACATGGTTCAAGCGCGACCCGCAAATCCATTGGTTTCATCCTGACCAGCAGGAAGAAATCATCGCCTTCATCCAGCAAAACATTTGACAGCAGCTAATACCGGCGACAAGTGAGGAGTCTTAAAAACCCTTAAAAACTACCGACTCCACATACTACTATCAACAATTATTTGTATCTTTGTTTTTTCAAAACAAACAATTTGCGCATGAAGACAAGAAACATCATAGTCACCCTGTTGCTCTTTGCGATTCTTACACCAGTACAGGCACAAAAGCGGAAGGCTACGCAGAAGGCACCTGTCGCGCAACCGGTTGTCGTCGAAGAAACTCCTGCACAAAGGCTTTTCAAGACAATGCTTCCCGCAACGGCAAAGGTTTTGTTCGTCGATAGTATTGTCGTCGAGAAATCCGACTTCCTGAATCACATCCCATTGAGCAGACAGGCAGGAACTATAAGCACCTACGAACAGTTCTTCGACCGTGCTGCACAGGTTCCCCTCTCGGTTTTCCAGAATGAGTTCGGCGACCGCTGCTATTATGCCGACGGCGACACACTTGGCACAGCCCTCTACTCCATCGACCGCCTGGGAACACAATGGAGCAAGCCGCGCGAACTGACGGAACTGGGTGCCGGCTATCGTTCGCCCAATTATCCATTCCTCATGTCCGACGGCATGACTCTTTTCTTCGCTGCAAAAGGTGAACACAGCATTGGTGGCTACGATATCTTCATGACCCTTTACGATTCGGAGGAGGGACGCTTCTATCGTCCTGAGAACTATGGTCTCCCCTTCAACTCAACGGCCAACGACTACCTTCTCGCGATCGACGAGCTCAACGAACTGGGCTATCTCGTCAGCGACCGCTATCAGCCAAGCGGCAAGGTTTGCATCTATACGTTCGTCCCGCAGTTCCCACGCATCAGCTTTGAGGGAGAAGACATCTCGGACAACCGTCTGCGCCGTTTGGCACGCCTCAACAGCATCAGCGAAACATGGAGCTTTGGCAACAGGGCAGAGGCGCTGCAACGCTATCAAAACGTTCTCGGCCAACAGGCTAAAGGAACCGAGGCAGGTTCGTTCTCGTTTGTCATCAACGACGGTCTGGTCTATCATCAATTGAAAGACTTCCACTCACCCCAGTCACGTCAGCTCTACAAAGAATACGCAGAACTGGAATCGACACTCAATACAGACAAGCGAACACTTGACATGCAACGCGACAAGTTCGCCAACGCCTCAGCACGTGAACAACGACAGATGCGTGATGCTATGCTTCGACTCGAGAACCAGATCAGCGAAGCTCTTCCCCGACTGCAGCAGATGGCAAAGGAGATACGCTATATCGAAAACCGTGTATTGCAGTAGGACAGCACGCTTCGTGATTTTGACAACAGAAAAGAATCTATTAACAAAAGACATTATAAACAGAAACCCCAAAAACCATACGACAATGAAACACTTTCCTGAATCAGAACTGATTATCAATGCCGACGGCTCGTGCTTCCATCTGCACCTCCGTCCTGAGCAACTTGCCGACAAAGTCATCCTTGTGGGTGACCCTGCACGCGTAAATACCGTTGCCGCCCACTTCGACTCCATCGAATGCGATGTCCAGAGCCGTGAGTTCCACACAATGACTGGTATGTACAAAGGCAAACGCATCACCTGCCAGAGTCACGGCATCGGCTGCGACAACATCGACATCGTCATGAACGAACTCGACACGCTGGCAAACATCGACTACGAGACACGTACCGAGAAACCAGAACACCGCACTCTTACCTGTGTGCGCATCGGTACATGCGGCGGCTTGCAACCCTTCACTCCGACAGGATGCTTCGTCGCTTCAGTAAAGAGCATTGGCTTCGATGGTCTGCTGAACTACTATGCAGGACGCAATGAAGTCTGTGACCTGAAGATGGAAGAGGCATTCAAGGAACACATGAAATGGGATCCCATCAAGGGAGCTCCCTATGTAGCCGTGGCCGACCGAGACCTCATCAATCAGATTGCCGGCGACGACATGGTGAAAGGCTATACCGTTGCCTGCGGCGGCTTCTACGGCCCCCAAGGACGTCAGTTGAGGGCAGAACTCGCCGACCCGGATCAGAACAAGAAGATTGAGAGCTTCGAATACGAAGGCATGAATATCTGCAACTTCGAGATGGAGTCCTCAGCTCTTGCAGGCCTTGCTTCTCTTCTCGGACATCGTGCTATGACCTGCTGCATGGTTATCGCCAACCGCTATGCCAAGGAGATGAACACCGAGTACAAGAACTCCATCGACACGCTGATAGAAAAAGTTCTCGACCGCATCTAAATGACTGACACCATTTGCGCTCTCGCCACTGCCCCAGGTGGAGCATTAGGAATTATCCGTGTCTCTGGCCCCCAAGCCTTTGACGCGGTTTCTTCCATTTGTTCCGTCGATTGCGCCTCAGTGGCCGCCAACACCATTAATTTCACCCATATTGTCAATGCTCAGGGGGAGGCCCTCGACGAAGTGCTCGTTTCCGTTTTCCGCGCTCCCCATTCCTACACAGGCGAAGACAGCGTGGAAATCTCCTGTCACGGCTCGCGCTACATATTGAACAAGGTGCTCGAATTGCTGATTCGGCAAGGGTGCCGGATGGCGGAACCAGGTGAGTTCACGAAACGTGCATACCTAAACGGTAAGATGGATTTATCACAGGCAGAGGCGGTGGCCGACCTGATTGCATCAACGAATCGTGCTTCCCACCAGGTGGCAATGTCGCAATTGCGAGGTCATTTCTCTTCCGAACTCAGCACGCTTCGCGACCAACTGCTGAAGCTCACGTCGTTGCTCGAACTCGAACTTGATTTCTCCGACCATGAGGAATTAGAGTTTGCCGACCGCTCAGAACTTCTCACGCTCACGAAGGCAATCAACAACCGTATCGCCAGCCTCAGCAACTCTTACCAGACTGGCCAGGCTCTAAAGAATGGCATACCCGTTGCCATCATCGGTAAGACAAACGTTGGCAAATCGACGCTTCTCAATCGCCTGCTCAAAGACGATAGGGCCATCGTAAGCGATATTCACGGCACAACGCGCGATACCATCGAAGACACCATCGACATCAAAGGCGTCACCTTCCGTTTCATCGACACAGCAGGCATCCGCCAGACAATTGACACGATCGAGCAAATAGGCATCGACAGAACCTACGCAGCCATCTCGAAAGCACGCATCGTGCTCTGGCTCTTCGATGCACAACCAACAGCAGAAGAGATTGCCGACATCACAGCCCGCTGTCAAGACCGCACCCTCATTCCCGTCTGGAACAAAGCCGATCTCGGCTCCGTCTGTTGCAATCAAGTCGCGACTCTGCCTGTCATTGCCATCAGCGCCAAGCATGGGCAGAACCTTGACGCATTAGAAGCAGCCATCTACGACGCTGCCGATATCCCCACCCTAACCGATTCAGACGTAATCGTTACAAACGCCCGTCACTACGAAGCGCTGATCAGAGCCCAGGAAAGCATCCAGCGCGTCATCGATGGCCTGCAGAATCAGCTTAGTGGCGACCTCCTCTCCGAAGACCTCCGCCAAACCCTCGACATCTTAGCCGAAATCACAGGCGGCCAAATCACAACCGACGAGGTCCTCGGAAACATCTTCAAGAACTTCTGCGTGGGAAAGTAGATTCTGCGTGGGAAAGTGAACCCACTGCAAAGAAAAGCATAATATCTGCAAATATAACTCGTATTTTGCTTAATTTCATGCATTAAGAATTGTGCCCATTTTTGCAGTATTTGGATTTTTAACTTTGATATTTGCAGATTATCACCCATTTTGTCCCCCATCTGTCCCCCGAGATAACCGATTTGACCGAGGGACAAAAGAATATCTCATGGGTGATGATTTACGTTGACCTATTGACAAATCAGTCTTATGTACTTCTTTTCTTTTTAAAGCTATCAACTATTGGGGACATCATTATGCTCACTTGCCTCGGCTGTTCTGTTGTCTTTATTTTACCCATAACAGCACTAACAGAGAGGCGATCAATCAGGTCATCTGTATCTATCGTAATAGGAAAAATATCACCAGCAGAAGTGACTTTATAAAAAGATAAATAAGTTCCAGTTATATATTGTTTTCTCTCCTCATAATTGAGCTGTAAAAATTTTGGCAAATGCTTAATATTCATTCCTTGGTATCTTACAGCCTCCGTCACAAGATAAACATTTATAATATCATTATCATATATCATCTTCGATACTCTATTAATATAACGATACATCGTTGTTCTCAAAGATGCAGAAAATGTAATCATTTGATATGTATTATCCCCATATTCTAGAAAGAAAGTGCTCAACAAATGATGGTTTTGTTTTATGTATATAAAAGAATGAAGGTAAATGAATGCTTCATAGAAATCCATATCGGTTGAGGAAAGTTGCTTGACTTGTTTCATAAAGGAATCCACTGGTATATGAACATCTGGCATAGACAACGAAAAAGACTCACCTTTCTCGAAAGTATCAGTTGACCTATAATAACAATAGTCTAAAGCATCTATCATCCATCTATGTGGTATCTGCTGTATCATAACATCAATTTCTCGCATCAAGTCATTAGATGTTTTACTCTCGTCATTTAGGTCTTTTTTCATTGCGTGGAGGAACTGCCACATGGTTACGACTCCGTTTTCAATAAAATCGAAGACGCTTCTTTCTTTAGAGTCTTCCTCATCCACATAAAGATATTGAACTGAAAAATAAACATCTGGAACTTCAATCTCCCTAAACGTATTTCTGATTTCCTCTAGATAACTTCCTGTAGGTTCATCAAACTCGATGCTTTGTTCATATTGCTTAAAAATGACAGCTTTTGCAGAGTCATATATTGTTATACGCAAAATCTTTTCCAGTTTAAATGGATGATTGTGTATAACAATAACCCTATTGTCATTCAACCATTTTGTTACTTCTTTGTTTTTTAGTAAAAAATTCTCAAGGTTTTTCTTATAAATGGGATTATTTGGACCACCTATTGATGTCTGCAACACTAATGTTGTACTACGATATTCAGACAAAAACACATCAATACTCCCAACATTATCAAAGAAGCTGCTTTCTGTTGAAAACTGAGTTAAATGCTTCAAAGCATTATAAAATTTCTGCAAAGCTGGAATCATTTGATTCATATGAAACTATATCTAATAAAATTGAACGTTATTATCTTTTTGATTACCCTTCAGGTTATGAAAAGTATCTCACACAATAAGGATCTGCACTACCGATTTAAATCGTACACAAATATTACATTATATCTCCACATCGAAATCGATTTAGAGTTTCTACATTATGTAGTTAAATTTGTCATGTTGTTACTAACATAGATTATTACTACTTAATTCCCAAATACACCTTCTTGTACCAATTTGACCAATCAGGTAAATAATCAACTGCTACATCCACAAGTGCATTTGATTTGAAATCATAGAACTTGGGAGAGTTGTTTGTTAGTGCCCGATATTCATTCATAGTCTTGTCAAGAAAAGAATTATCCGGATGAGAGACAACCGAGAAATAGACCTCGTCAAAAATGCCTCTTTTTACAAGTTCTAAGGCCAACAGTTGATTTCTCCAGAGTTGATTCATACCACCTCTAAATGGACAGCCTTTTCCTTCATATTTCCCGCAGAAGAACGAAGAATGGGCATCCATAATCTTCCAATAATTGTAACGACAATGTTTGTGATAATAACACTTATCGTGGTTTTCTAGTATTTCTTCAATGCCACAAGATGTACAGTATGTCTTCTCTAAGTTAGAAATACCTTTTGAACGATAGGCTCCGCACGTTGTAAATTCATGCTCTGTTAACTTGTGTTCTATTAGCCAAAGACTTAGTTTATTGTTCTTGTTGCGATATGCAATGGCAACATCAGAGTCTGTACCAGCATGAGAACTATGGTCTCCAAGAAGCCCTTTTGTTCCTTCTATTGTTGACTCCCAATACTCAAAGCAATATCCTTTTCGAAGCTGGTTTCTGTCAATATGGTCAAAATCTTTAGGTACGACTCCTGCCTCTATAAGTATTTGGTCTGCGTACTCACTTTCCAAGATTGGCACAAATAAGTTGATACATGCAGTTTGAGAACTTGCCACATGTACAGAAGCTGCAAGGTGAGCTTTATATGCAAACTTGCTTGCTTGAATGTCTTTCACTATTTCTTTAATACCATCATAAAGCATAACAGGTATTTTGGCATCACAATATGGCTTAGGTAATAAACAATCGTGTTTAACTCCACGTGCAGAAGTACCTTTATCATTAATATTAAGGTTTTCCTTCTTGTATTTAATCAGGTACGAATAAACCTTCTGTTGAAAATCTTGGTATGACATAAGTAGTGAGCTGTTAATTATTGAAACTGAAATTAAAGAGATTTCTTAGTTTTTCTGCTTCCTCCTGCAATTTCTGCGGATTCTGCTTGGAAAGTTTCTTCAGATTAAGGAGTTTCCATTGCACTGACGGATAATCTTTGAAGTATTCAAACTCATATCCATCCCATTCTGGCTGACCAGATTCGAAGCTAATCAAGAACTTCTTATCCGCTTCCGTCATTAGTGACTTGACATCATTAATGAGTTTAGTACGGGTTTCTTCAAACTCTTCGTATGTAAAAGGAACATCTGTCATGCCTGCGAACTGGTTTTCCATTGCTTCACGTTGGTCAATCAGTCGTGGAGCAAAAGACTCATGGATTGGTCTGTCGCTACCAAGCAAACAAAAAATGAGACCTTCACGGCATTCGCTAAATGGAATATCCATGTATTTCACGTCAAACAAGTCACGTGGATGTTGGCGTGAGAGTGCAGCCGCAATCTTGCCACCATATAATTGAGTCGTCGGTACAACATTTGCCTCACAAAAGAGAGAAAACTCTTCCTGTGCCTTCTCACTCAAAGGAATAGATTGTACTTCACCACCAACAATTCCTCTCTTGGTTTGATTAACCTCTATTTTTACCTGCTTACCTCGATACTCGCACAGCAGTTTGCAAGTACTGAAGTTTGGAACGATATGCATCCCTTTGAACGCTTTCTTTGCCTTTTCTGCTATAGCCTTCAGATGCAAATCGATATCGTTCAAACTAGTCTGACGGTCAGCCAATGGGATATAGGTCAAATCAATATCTACAGAATAGCGAGGCAGATCTTTCATAAAAAGATTGATGGCTGTACCACCATGTATAGCAAAGGCCTCCTCTTCCATCACAATCGGAATGAGACGGAGCAGCAGTTCAACCTTCTGAGCGTAAACACTTGATTTTATATCATTCATATTCTGCAAGTTCTTTAGAAATTGTCATATTATATTTATTGATGTACTTCCCAGTAGGTGTTACCATAAACCTTGATGTACCAAGATTGACATTCTCCAGTTTCAATGCCTTTAACCATGGATGTCCTGCTTTTTCAGCCATATATAAGAACAAACGCTTCACCTTCTGAGAAGTACAAACCTCCAACAATGCCTGAACCAACTTGGGACGTAATGTTGTCATACCCTCCATTATATAATAGATGTCAAGCAATGAAGAAGAGGCCTCTGGCAAGTTCAGACACTCCAATATAGCACGTTCTGGAGATGACACAAGTAAGTCATGCTGATTGATGCTCATTGTTTCTACACCCAACAGTTCATCACCAAGGAACGAGGTTGTCATGTATTTCACAGTCATATCCCACTCCTCTTTTAGTAACCACGAAGGCAACTTATTAGTCTTGTCAGTAAACAAATAAGCCATAGGTTTTCCCATTGAAAGGTAATGGGAGTATCCTCGAAGTTCCAAAGCTGTATATGCTCCAACAACACAACTCTTACTAAGTTGCGTGTTGTATGACGATACAGCAGCAAATAAGCTTGGTTTTGTTCCATGTATCTTATACACTCCTTTCGATATACGGTCAAGCCATCCGCTTTTCATATAAGCATACTGACCACGAGCATCCAATCCTTGACTTGAA
The DNA here is from genome assembly GCA_017548545.1 of Bacteroidales bacterium. Taxonomy (GTDB): domain Bacteria; phylum Bacteroidota; class Bacteroidia; order Bacteroidales; family UBA3663; genus Liminaster. The sequence goes on from JAFYZW010000094.1 coordinate 10,344, forward strand.
AGCCACGAACTAAACAAGACAGATTCGTTGGGTGAATTCTCTAATATTTGCTGTATTTTTGTAGCCATCTTCGTTTATTTTATGAACACCAGCCTAAATTTGTTGCAAAAATACTATTTTTGTTTTGTCCAACCAAACATTTCCCTTAAATATTGGTGGATTTTATATAAATTTATCTTCAAATTCGCATTTTTATTGAATTCAAAAGCAAAAAGCACGCATAAAAGAACCATAAAGATACAATTGCCGTCAAAAGAAAAAGAGAGACCTGCTTGATAGTACACGTCGTGGTTTAGTTTATCCCCATATTATATATCCATAATCCAAACTAAACTTACTATTCCGATGAGAATCTAGCACAATAACAGGAATACAAATTAGTTCAAGTCTTTCTCTTTTGAAGGTGATATATATTGCAAACAAATGCAAAGAAATCATGAATTTGTTTGCAGATGTTTACAATGACATTATACCGTCATTTGTAGATGTTTGCCTATTTTGTGTCCCTCCAGTGTCCCTCGGAGTCACTATCGACACCCCTAAATAAAGGACTGTACACTGACTATCAGCTACTTATATTTGCAGATATTAGATTCTGCATCGGAAAGTAGATTCTGCGTGGGAAAGTAAAACCATTGCAAAGAAGATTATAACGGCCGTGCTTCTACACCTTCGCGTGTCATCACAACAGGCTGAATGGTACCGTCGGCGTTGAAATAGAGGCGGTCGATGCAAGTCTCGCGACTGTTGCCATCGGTCTCAGTGAGGGGACGACGATGATAGACGATATAGTATTCATCCTTGCCCGGGTATTGAATCACGGAATGATGGCCGGCACCCATGGCAATTGAAGGGTCTCCCTGCAGGATCTTACCCACCCGACGGAAGGGTCCGAAGGGGCTGTCGGCAATGGCGTAGGCAACGCAGTAGTCGGGGCCTGTCCATCCGCCTTCGCTCCACATGAAGTAGTATTTGCCCTTGCGCTTCAGCATGAAGGGGCCTTCGACGTAGCTCTCGCTCGGAGTAATCTCGTGAAAGCGCTTGCCGTCGGGCCAAGGTACAATACTCAGCAAGTCGGGGCTGAGGCGGCATACGTTGCAATGGCGCCATCCGCCGTAGAACATGTAGAACTGCCCGTCATCGTCACGAAACACGAACTGGTCGATGGGCTGTGCTCCGTTGACGATCTCGTTGATGAGAGGGTGTCCGAGAGCATCGTGATAGGGACCTTCCGGACGATCGGCCACAGCCACGCCGATTCCTCCTACCTCGCCCTCGTGAACGTCGTTGCCCCCGAAGAAGAGGTAGTACCTGCCGTTGGCCTCAATGACAGAGGGTGCCCATAGAGCCCGCCGAAGCCAAGGTATGTTCTTCTGCTCGAGC
>JAFYZW010000095.1 GCA_017548545.1 Bacteroidales bacterium
ATGCAGTCGGTACCGGTATTGTCCTGCCCCTTGCGCCTCAGCAGCCACAAGCAGCATCACACCTATTATATAATATAGTATCTTTTTTTTCATTTTTCAATAAGCACCGTCGCATAAGCCGCGATGCCCTCCTGCCTTCCCGTGAAACCCAGTTTCTCGGTCGTGGTAGCCTTGATCGAAATATCGTCCACATCACATTCCATCACACCAGCCAGACACTGCTTCATCGCCTCGATGTGCGGATTGAGTTTCGGCTTCTCGGCAGCCACCGTGATGTCGGCATTGCCCAGACGATAACCCTTCGTGGCAATGAGCTTCATCGTGTCCTTCAACAATATCTTCGAATCGATACCCTTGTATTCCCCCGCCGTATCGGGGAAATGATAGCCGATATCGCGCATATTGGCAGCACCCAGCAAGGCATCGCACAACGCATGGATCAGCACGTCGGCATCCGAATGGCCCAACAGTCCCAGCGTATGTTCTATCTTTATTCCTCCGAGCCACAACTCGCGTCCCTCGACCAGACGATGCACGTCGTAGCCGAAACCAACTCTTATCTTTGTCATTACATCAGATTTTTTAATTACGGCGCAAAGATAACCGCTTTTTTTGACATATCCAAGAAAAAGTGTGTCAAATTGTCAAATTGGCACAGATTTTTTGTCATGCAAATTTTTGGCACGCCTTTTGCATTTTTGTTAACGACTCTTTGTGTGTAGAGTCCAACAAACCGAATAATAACAATTAAAAATATATACTACTATGGGAAAGATTATTGGTATTGACCTCGGCACCACCAACTCGTGTGTAGCCGTCATGGAGGGTAACACCCCCACCGTAATTGCAAATTCCGAGGGCCGTAACACGACCCCATCTATCGTAGGCTTCGTCGATGGCGGCGAGCGCAAGGTAGGCGAACCTGCCAAGCGTCAGGCTGTTACGAACCCTACTCGTACTGTGTATTCCATCAAGCGTTTCATGGGCTGCGACATGAATCAGGTCGCTGGCGAGATTGCTCGCGTCCCCTACAAGGTAGTGGGCGTAGGCGGACAGCCACGTATCGAGATTGATGGCAAGCAGTACACTCCCCAGGAGATCAGCGCCATGGTGCTCCAGAAGATGAAGAAGACCGCTGAAGACTACCTCGGCACCACCGTGACCGAAGCCGTCATCACCGTACCTGCCTACTTCAACGACGCACAGCGCCAGGCCACCAAGGAAGCCGGACAGATTGCAGGCCTTGAGGTAAAGCGAATCGTCAACGAGCCTACCGCAGCTGCCCTTGCTTATGGTCTCGGTAATCTCGAGAAGGAAGAGAAGATTGCCGTTTTCGACCTTGGTGGTGGCACATTCGATATCTCCATCCTCGATCTCGCCGATGGCGTATTTGAGGTACTTTCGACCGATGGCAACACCCACCTCGGAGGCGATGACTTCGACAACAAGATCATCGACTGGATGGCTGGTGAGTTCCAGAAGGAAGAGGGCGTTGACCTCAAGAAGGATCCTATGGCCCTGCAGCGTCTGAAGGAAGCTGCCGAGAAGGCCAAGATCGAGCTTTCGTCTTCGACCGTAGCAGAAATCAACCTGCCTTACATCACCGCTGTAGGTGGTGTGCCCAAGCACCTCGTTAAGAGCCTCACTCGTGCCAAGTTCGAGCAGCTCTGCGACGACCTCATCAAGGCCTGCATCGAGCCATGCCGTCGCGCTCTCAGCAACGCCAAGCTCAGTGCTTCGCAGATCAATCAGGTCATCCTCGTAGGTGGCTCCAGCCGTATCCCCGCTGTGCAGCGTGAGGTAGAGCAGTTCTTCGGCAAGACTCCTTCCAAGGGCGTTAACCCCGATGAGGTAGTAGCCGTAGGTGCAGCCGTTCAGGGTGGCATCCTCGCTGGCGACAACGTAGCCGGTGGCAAGGACATCCTCCTGCTTGACGTTACCCCACTCTCACTCGGTATCGAGACCCTCGGTGGCGTAATGACACGTCTCATCGATGCCAACACCACCATCCCCTGCAAGAAGTCAGAGGTATTCTCCACCGCAGCCGACAACCAGCCTTCCGTACAGATCCATGTACTCCAGGGCGAGCGTCAGTTTGCCAAGGACAACAAGTCCATCGGTATGTTCAACCTCGATGGCATCCCAATGGCTCCACGTGGCGTACCGCAGATCGAAGTAACCTTCGACATCGATGCCAACGGTATCCTCAACTTGACCGCCAAGGACAAGGGTACCGGCAAGGAGCAGCACATCACCATCACCGCTTCTTCTGGTCTTTCGAAGGACGAGATCGAGCGCATGAAGGCCGAAGCTGCTGCCAACGAGGCTGCCGACAAGGCTGAGCGTGAGAAGGTCGATAAGGTCAACCAGGCCGACTCGATGATCTTCCAGGTCGAGAAGCAGCTCAAGGAGAGCGGCGACAAGATTCCCGCCGACATGAAGCAGCGCATCGAGGAGATTCTCGGTCGTCTCAAGACTGCCAAGGACGCCAAGGACATCGCAGGCATCGACGCTGCTACCAACGAGTTGCAGCAGATGATGGGCCAGGCAGCCCAGAACATGTATGGCCAGCAGGGTCCTAACCCCGGCCAGCAGGGCGGCTACAACGGCGGCCAGCAGAACAACGGCGGCGCCGAAGACGTCGACTTCGAGGAGGTCAAGTAAGCTTGACTAAGAAACAAATCCATCAAAACAAATCCGTGCAGCTCATCGAGTTGCACGGATTTGCTGTTTTCACACCCAAAAGGGACTCGAGACTCTTTTGGGGAGGCATGGCATCTTTATTTTAGAACATTCAATTTAAAAATTTCATGTAATTATTTGGTGATGTCGTAAAATTAGGTTATCTTTGCGGCCAAAATTGTACATATGGAACAATACGATTATTTATTATTAAACGAAAGTGACAGAACGATCGTCAAATGCGACAGAAGTTTTGTTGGCAAATTAACCATCCCAGAAGAAGCAACCAGGATTAGTTCCGAAGCATTCGAAGGGTGTAGTTACATCACTTCTATAGAGACTCACGATAGAATAACCAAAATCAAATGGCGTGCCTTCAAAGGCTGTAGTAGCCTCGAGTCAATAGAAATACCCTATATTGTTGCCAAAGTCGAATTTGAGACCTTTAAGGGATGCAGCAGTCTCACATCCATCAAGATTCCAAGCAGTGTGATAGAGATTGAAATGAGTGCGTTCGAAGGGTGCCGAAGTCTAACAACGATAAAGATCCCTAACAGAGTAAACGAGATAGACAGTTATGCCTTCTACGGCTGCAGCAGCCTAATCACAATGCAAATACCTGCCAGCGTGAAAAAGCTCGGCGAACGTGTATTCTCCGGCTGCAGTAGTCTCGCCACTGTGGATATTCAAGGCTGTATCGAAGTGATTCGATCTGGCACTTTCGAGAACTGTCTCGAACTCTCCTCAATTAGGCTCCCAAACACTTTAGAATGGATAGGCAGTAATGCGTTCAATGGATGTCGAAGCCTCAAATCCTTAGTGATTCCTCAAGGCGCAATTGGATTCGGCGATGGTGTATTCAAAGGGTGCACCAGCCTCGCGACTATAGAGATCCCTGATAGTGTGGACAAGATAGGGGCTTACGCTTTCTTTGCTTGCAACAATCTTAGTTCAGTCCAACTTCCAAAAGGTATTGACAAGATCAGCCGATACACTTTTGCTTATTGTTTTCGACTTGCTTCTATCGACATTCCAGACAGCGTGACAGAAATAGAAGATAGTGCATTCTCCTACTGTATCAGCCTCAATTC
>JAFYZW010000096.1 GCA_017548545.1 Bacteroidales bacterium
CGCCATTGAGAATGGCACCGTCATCGACCATATCCCCGCCGACAAAGTGTTCCAAGTCGTCAAGATCTTAGGCTTGGAGAAAGTCAGCAACCCTGTGTATTTCGGCACCAACGTGGAGAGCAAGAAATACGGCACGAAGGGCTTCATCAAGGTCTCCAACAAATACTTCGAGCCCGAAGACGTGAACAAGATTGCCCTCGTCGCCCCTACTGCCTCCATCATCGAAATCAAGGACTTCGAGGTCATCAACAAACAGACCGTGACCATACCGGAGCGCATCGAGCACATCGTGAAGTGCTTCAACCCGAACTGCGTCACCAACAAGGAGCATGATGTGCCGACCAAGTTCACCGTCGTTAAGGACGCGCAGGGCAACATCAAGCTACATTGCCACTATTGCGAGAAGAACACTACACAGGACAAACTTGAATTCATCTGATCATGAAGAAAGCAGGACTCATCATAGTTATTATCATAGGTCTTATCCTCCTTTGGGGCTGGTCGATCTACAATGGATTGGTCAAAAAGCAGGAAGCTATGAACTCGGCATGGAGTCAAGTAGAAAATGTCTACCAACGTCGTGCCGACTTAGTTCCCAACCTCGTTGCCGTTGTCAAAAACTACGCCGAATACGAGCAGGAGACACTGACTGCCGTCACCGAGGCCAGGGCCAAAGCCGCTGCCTCAACAGTCAACATGGAGAATTTTGATGAAACCGACTTCTCCCACTTTGAGTCGGTACAAAAAGAATTGGGCAATTCGATTAACCGTCTCCTCGTCACCATAGAGAACTATCCCGACTTGAAGGCCAGCGAGAACTATCAATCCTTGCAGACCCAACTCACCGGTTGCGAAAACCGCATCCAGACCGAGCGGCAGCGCTTCAACGAAGCCGTAAAGGTCTACAACCAAAGCATCCGAAAATTCCCGAATATGCTAATAGCCAAACTCCTCGGCTTTGAGAATCGGCCTTATTTCGAGGCTGACGAGGGAGCTGATAGGGTGCCGGAGACGTTCTAAGTTTTTTATTTACATAAAACAGAATCGGGCGGAACCTAATTGGATTCCGCCCGATTTCTTTCATACTATGTCAATGCCTCAATGGTACAACAAACTATGAACCGCATCATGCACACGAACAGTTTTCTCACCATTCTCTAGTACATAAATGCGGTATGCAAAATGAAAATCCTCACAGATAAATTCTTGATAACCCTTTGAAATCCAATCAGATTTCAAACGGGCGATAGGATAAATTTCCGCATATGTACCCAGTGATTCCATGGCATCATACAACCTATCAACCTTTTTGAGGACAGTGGCTTCGTCAAGCGTAATATGATGATTCATTGCCGCTTCATAGAACGACACGATTTCTTCATGAACAGCCTTGTCAATAAAGACTTTCATGCTTTCGAATGATAATGTTGATGAACCTTCTCAAGCAATAACCGCTTAGACTCTTCCAAAGAAAGGCACTCTCTTTCTATTTCCACAGCGTCCACACGGGATAACTTCACCGAATAAGCAACGGCAGGTTCTGAAGCCTTTGTTACCTCATTATCATTCTGATCGTATTCCATTTTTGATTGCAAATTAGACTGCAAAGATACTAATTTGTTTTGATGAATGCAATACTTAAGGCAATTCTTTCCTCTTCCCAAACAACCATTTGAACACCCCCTGCGTGGAGAAAGCCTCATCCCAGCATTGGTGCTCCAATTCGGGATATGTGACAAGAATAGCCTCTTTATTGCCGACTTCCTTCAGCGCATTATACATCTGTATGCTTCGCGAAGGCATGACCACGCCATCAAGCAGGCCATGAAAGATATAAACGGGAATGTCCTTCATGGCATCGGCATAGGCAGGGTCTCCCCCACCACAAATGGGAATGGCCGCAGCAAACTTCTCAGGCCAACGTTGCAAGGCATCCCAAGTGCCAAAGCCTCCCATAGAAATGCCGCAAATGTAAACCCGAGCTGCATCAACAGCACCAACATTAACTAGGCTGTCAAGTACAGTCATCACCTCACGTAACTCTGCTGTAGGCGCACTGTCCATTATGTGCTCTGGCAGACTCCAATCGGTGTTCACCCAACGCTTCCCGTTCGGGCACTGCGGAGCCATCAAAAGGAAAGGATAACGTGAAGTCACGGTGTCATCAAGGAAATACTTAATGCAATGCTTCAACTGCATATAATTGTCGTTGCCGCGTTCTCCAGCACCATGCAGGAAGATGACCAAGGGTAAGGGCTCCGTCATCGTATCAGTTGCCATCGAGCGATAGAGCTGATAGGGAAGCGTATCATTGCCTTCGACATGACGATGCGCCTCAAACAAGCTGGCATCAGGGAGTTGTTCCTGAGCTTGTAGATATGAGCCAGCCATCAATGCTAGAAGTAACAAGAAGAAGTGTCTCATCGCATTACAAATGCGTTTATTTATGAAATCGACCGCCTATACGACTCCATGTTCGACCTTCCATAGATTCCATTCGCACTTGCCTCTGCAAGGAATGACATGGAAGGTCGGGCATACGGACTTATAGGCGGTCGATTTCAGAACGACATGTGATTGTTTAAGCCTGTGCCGTAGGCGCGCCCATCGAGAACGGAGCGATGCCGCCACCATCGGTGATGGTGCCGAACTGCTGCTCGTATTTGGCAATGTTGTCGGCCAATGCCTTATACAAACGCTTGGCATTCAATGGGTTCATAATCACTCTTGAACGAACCTTGGCCTTGGGCGTGCCTGGCATCATCTGAGCGAAGTCGACGATGAACTCATTAGGTGAATGAGTGATGATAGCCAGATTTGAGTATTTGCCCTCGGCCACTTCGTCGCTGATTTCAATATTCAGTTGGTTTTTCTGATTGTTTTCCATATTGCTATTTTTTATTAAAAAGCGGGGACAGCCTTTCGACCGTCCCCGCTCAGTTCAACACTTGTTAGAGAGCGGCCTTTTCTTGCAGCTCCTCGTACTCTTCACGAGAACCCACAATCAGGTCCTCATACTCGCGCAGACCTGTGCCGGCAGGAATCTTGTGACCAACGATCACATTCTCCTTCATGCCGAGCAGGAAGTCGCTCTTGGCGGCGATGGCAGCATTGGTCAGCACCTTGGTGGTCTCCTGGAAGGAGGCAGCCGAGATGAAGCTGTCGGTAGCCAAAGCAGCACGGGTGATACCTTGCAACACCTGCGTGGCCGTGGCCGGACGTGCCGGACGCACCGTCGGCAGGGTCAAGTCCTTACGCTTCAATGCGGACTCTTCCTCACGCAGCTTCATGGCCGAAACGATTTCGCCCTTCTGCAGCTTGTCGGAAGCACCGTTGTCCTCCACGAAGAACTTGCCATAGATGTCGTCGTTCTCCTCCTGGAAGGTCAGCTTGTTGACCAGCTCACCTTGCAGGAAGCGGGTGTCGCCCGGGTCGAGGATCTCGACCTTACGCATCATCTGGCGCACGATGACCTCAAAGTGCTTGTCGTTGATGACCACACCTTGCTGACGGTACACGCTCTGAGCCTCGTTGACGATGTATTCTTGCACCTTCATCGGACCCATGATGGCCAAGATGCTGTTAGGCGTTATGACACCCTCGGAAAGCGGTTGACCTGCCTTCACGAAGTCGTTCTCCTGAGCCAGGATCTGCTTCGAGGTCGGGATGAGGTAACGTTTCTCCTCGCCCGTCTTGGCCGTCACGACGACCTCACGGTTGCCGCGCTTCAGTTTCTTCTCGAGGTGGACAATACCATCTATCTCGGAAACGATGGCCGGGTCAATGGAGTTACGAGCCTCAAACAGCTCCTGCACACGCGGCAGACC
>JAFYZW010000097.1 GCA_017548545.1 Bacteroidales bacterium
CTTCACCCTTGATGTTGCGTATACCATGGCTGTCGCTGCTCCACATCTCAACACCAGGATTGGTGGGGTCGATGTCGGCAGCCATACAACGTCCCACATCGCTCGTTGATGGAATCTGGAAAATAACCTCACCCGTGCGAGCATTGCGCAGTTCGCTACCATCGCGCTTGTTCTCGTGACAGTCCCAAACGAAGAGTTCAGTGGTCGTGGGGTTGAAGGCCATGAGATGAATGGCATCGCCATGCCCCATACCTGTATTATAGAGACCGCGTCCGTCGTGATCGACAGCCATCGCACCATAGGTGATTTCATCGCAACCATCGCCATCGACGTCAGCCACACGCAGGTTGTGGTTGCCCTGTCCGGCATATTCGCTCCACTCGGGGTTGTTGGTATCGAAAGTCCAACGATTCTTGAGTTCCTTGCCATCCCAGTCCCAAGTGGCAATAACTGTACGTGTATAGTAACCGCGGCAGAAGATGGCACTAGCCTTATGTCCGTCGAGGTAGCCCACGGCAGCCAACATACGTTCACTGCGGTTGGCATAGTTGTCACCCCAATCCTCAAGGTTGCCGCGCTGGGGTATATAAGGTTTCGTGTCCATGGCCTCACCTGTCAACCCATTGAATACGGTGATGTACTCCGCTCCGGTGAGTATACGTCCTGTCATGGGACGGCCCTCACGGTTGTAACGGCCCCATTCATGCTGCGGCGAGGGCTGCGGTGCATTGTCTCCTTCAGGACCGCGATGCCGATAGTCGGCCTTCGGATCACCAATCACTTTACCGAGACCATCGACCGTGCCATCGGAGGTCTTGACCATCATCTCAGCACGTCCGTCACCATCGAGATCATAGACGATAAAAGGCACGTAGTGGGCGCCGCTTCGTATATTGATGCCCATGTCGATGCGCCATAGCAATGTGCCGTCGAGGCGATAGCAATCGAAGAGCGTCGGGCCCGTATAGCCGTCGTGTGCATTGTCGTGAGCATTAGAGGGGTCCCATTTGAGGAAGATTTCATACTGTCCGTCGCCATCGACATCTCCCACCGAAGCATCGTTGGCCGAATAGGTGTAAGTACGGCCATCGGGAGTCTGTCCTTCGGCGGGGCGTTGCAAGTGTATGGGTAGATAACCCACGGGGGCATCGGAACGAAGAGTAAAAGAGCCATTCTTGCCACCTCCCCTCACCTCGTAAGTCACATCGCCGGCAATCGGTTGCTGATCGACAAAGAACGTGCCGCTTGCCATCAGAGGCGCGGTGTTAAGTTTCGTGCCGTTACGATACACGTCGAAGGGTTCTCCCACGGCATCTGATGTGAGCGTGCGCCAACTGATCACTACCTGCTGGTCTTGGTGTATCGCTACCACTCCACGGTCGAGCGTCTCGCGACAAAGGTTTGCCATATCATAGCGGGGCTGAGCCATCAGCGTCATCGCCCCACAAAGTAGTGTTTCCAGGAATAGTTTCTTGCACATCAAAACAAAAACGATTAACAATTAACAATTAATAAATAACAATTAACAATTGAAATCGACAATTGATTTGACAATTATTTCCACTGCAAATCTATATAATATAATTAATGTATGCAAGTCTTGAAAGGTGTTTTTGGGACTCCGATGAAAAAATGTACCAAAAAAGACGAATTTCTGTCGGTAGCAGTTGACGAAAACACGCTATCTTTGCGCCATAAAAACACAAAATTACAAAACGTTTACTTCCAAACTTTATTCAAATGAAAGAACATGCAAACAACTTCACGAAGCGCGTCGGCTCATTGTGGGCGCGTCTTCTCGTCCTTGTCATGATCGCAGTCCTTCCGACAGCCGTCATGGCACAGGGACAGGTAACGGGTACGGTTGTTGACGCCACGGGCGAACCGATCATCGGAGCCAGCGTCGTAGTGAAAGGCACAACGACGGGCACGGTGACCGACCTTGACGGCAATTTCTCCATCCCGGGCGTTTCAAGGAATGCCACCCTCGTTATCTCGTACGTGGGCTATCGCACACAAAACCTCGCCCTCGATGGTCGCAACACGGTCAACGTGACGCTCGAGGAAGACAAGCAGCTCATCGACGAAGTGGTCGTTGTTGGTTACGGCGTTCAGCGCAAAACTGACGTGACAGGCGCCCTCACACGCGTAGGCGAAAAAGAAATGAACGCGAAGCCCGTGAACAACGCCTTCGAGGCACTGCAGGGCAAGGCTGCCGGTGTGGACATCACCACCAGCGAGCGTCCTGGTACTGTGGGCAACATCATGATTCGTGGTACTCGTTCCATTTCAGCAGGTCAAGGTCCTCTTTACGTAGTGGATGGTGTGCCCCTCCAATCGGGCGGCATCGAGAGCCTGAACCCACGTGACATCGAATCAGTCGACATCTTGAAGGATGCCTCTTCGACTGCCATCTATGGTAGCCGTGGTGCCAACGGCGTTGTGCTCGTAACCACGAAGCGTGGACAAGAAGGCAAGATGCAACTGAGCTACAACGGATCGCTCACCTTAGAGAAAATCGTTGACAAGAGTCCAGCCATGAGCGCAAGCGACTATATCACCTGGCGCCGTTGGGCTTACTACAATTCAGCTCCCGACAAATATACCCCTGGCGATCAGCCCAATCAGGAGCAGGACAGGAACTTCTTCAGTGGTGACGACGTGGCCCTGGCCAATGTAATGAAAGGATGGGCAGGCGGTTCATGGGATGGTTCGAAGGTGACAGATACCGACTGGACAGATTACGTAACCCAGACAGGTCTCACCAAGGAGCACACCATCAGTGCACGCGGTGGCACAAAGAATATCGCAGGTTTTGTATCATTCGGCTATCTCCGTAACGAAGGCACACAGAAAGGACAGACATATGAGCGTTACAATTTCTCTGCTTCCGTAGATATCCAAGGCACCAAGTGGTTCAAGACCGGAGGTTCGTTCAATGCCTCTTTCGGCACACAGCAGTACGGCTATTCCAAGGCCTATGGAACCAGTTCCGGTCCAACCGAACTCTATGGCGCTGCCAAAGCCATCCTGCGCTATACCTTGCCATACGACGAGAGCGGTGACATCATCACCCAGCCCGGTGGCTCCACTACCAACACCTATTCGATCATCGACGAATGGACGAAGTCGAAAGACGAGCGCAAGAACTATCGTCTGCTGGGCAGTTTCTATGCCCAGATTGACCTTGGCAATATCCTCGAGCCCTTAAAAGGCCTGATGTGGAAGACCCAGTTCGGTCCTGAGTTCCGCTACTATCGCAATGGCAACTTCCTCGACAGCAGTTCAATCAGCCGTGCCGGTGGCAACAACACCGTCAGCCGCAGCGATGGCCAACAGTTGGCATGGACACTTGATAATATGCTGCTCTACAACCGCACCTTCGGTGAGCACACCATTGGCTTAACCTTGTTGCAGAGCGCATCGAAGACCCAGACCGAAACCAGCAGCATCAGCGAGGAGAAGGTCCCAATGCCTTCATTCCTTTGGAACAACCTGGGAGCAGTTGACGTGACCGACACACAGTACAAGGTGGGTATCGGCTCGGGTCTCACCGGCAGCCAGTTGTCTTCTTACATGGCCCGTGTAAACTACTCGCTCATGGATCGCTACCTCCTCACCGCTTCTGCACGTTGGGATGGTGCTTCCGTACTTGCAGAGGGAAAGAAATGGGACTTCTTCCCATCGATGGCCCTTGGCTGGCGCATGGAGCAGGAAAACTGGATGAAAGACATCAACTGGATTGATCAACTCAAAGTACGTTTTGGTGTGGGCGTCACAGGTAACGCTGCTGTTGGCCCTTATGGCACACTTGGTATCATCAGTTCCTATTGGATGCCTTTCAGCACAGGCAACACCCAGATCCTCGTGACCAACGAACCTTATTACTCTTCGGGTGCCAACCAGATGCCGAACAAGAACCTCGGCTGGGAGAAGACCACCCAGTGGAACGTTGGTGTTGACTTCAGCTTCATCAAGGGTCGCCTTGGTGGTACCGTTGATATGTACACATCTCGCACGAAGGACTTGATTCTCGACATGACCATTCCATCACTCTCGGGCTATCCCTCGATGAAGACCAACGTAGGTCAGACCAAGAACAAGGGTATCGAGATTACCTTGAATACCATCCCCATCCTTACAAAGACCTTCACCTGGAATTCTAACCTGAATTTCGCATGGCAGAAGGATGAGATCGTTGAGCTTGCCAATGGCAAGGAGGACGATATCAACAACGCGTGGTTCATCGGCGAGTCGATTGCCGTACACTTCGGTTACGAAGCTGATGGTCTCTGGCAGGAGAGCGATGCCGCCGAGATGGCCAAGTTCAACGAGAACGGTCAGAAGTTCACAGCCGGTAGCGTAAAGCCCGTTGACCAGAACGGTGACTACAAGATCGACGCTGACGACCGTGTGATCATTGGCAACAAGAATCCACGTCTGACCGCTGGCTGGTCGAACAGCTTCAGCTGGAAGGGCTTAGAACTCACCATCGACCTGCAAGGCCGCTTCGGTTATACCATCAGCACAGGTGGTGAAGGTCAGCTTGGCATGTACCAGCAGCGTGAAATCAGCTACTGGCGTCCCGACAACACGGATGCCGAATGGCAGAAGCCTGTCTATAGCCAAGCCGGTGGCGACCCCTATGCCGGTCTGCTCGGTTTTAAAGATGCATCGTTCATCAAGATCCGCAACCTCTCACTGGGGTACAACTTCAACCGCAAACTCATCGAAAAGCTCGGTCTCAGCAATCTGAAGCTTTACGTTCAGGGCAAGAACCTCGGTATGCTCTATTCTTCGGTTGACTTTATGGATCTCGATACCGGCCGCACTTATTTCAACCGTGGTGTTACTTTCGGCCTGCAGGTTGATTTCTAATAATTGGGTAATAACATTAAGACATAATAAATATGAAATCTATTTATAGCAAAATAATTTGCGGTGCCCTGTCGATGCTTACCCTTTTGGGTGCGACCTCTTGTGGCGATGACTTCCTGAAGGAAGAGGCTGGTCACAAATACACCGATGCACTGCTTGAGACACAGGATGGAGCCCTGGCAATGGCTGCCGGACTCTACGGAAACATTCGTTGGCATTTCGGTTATGAGTGGGCTTATGGTATCACACTCTACGGTTGCGATGAGTTCACCAATGGTGCAGACTTGACATCTGAGCCTTGGAATACCTATGACAACCGCTTGAATCCGCTTGACTGTACACCGGCACTGGGCGCTGCCAACAAGAACTGTCCTGCCGTGTCGGCACTTTGGGATCAGATGTATTATGGTATATCTACTGCCAACCTGATCATCAGCAAAGCAGAAAATGTGAGCGATGAATCCAGCCGCAACAAGGCTCTAGGCGAAGCTCACTTCCTGCGTGGCTACAACTACTACCGTCTGTTCTGCCAGTATGGTGGTGTAACCCTCGAGACAGAGCCTGCCAATGGCACCGTGAAGAAGAACTATAGCCGTGCCAGCGAAGAGGAAACGCTGAATCTGATCATCAACGATTTCGAGAACGCCTACAATATGCTGCCGACCAACAAGTGGCGCGGCAACGGAACATGGACACGCTACACGGCTGCCCACTTCCTGGCAAAGGCTCTGCTCTACCGTCAATCCGAGCGTTGCGCTTCATGGGGAAACAAGTATGACAAGAATGCCGACCTGCAGCGCGTAATTGCCCTCTGCGACGAGGTGATTGCTGCTTGCCCATTGGCAGCCGACTATTGGGACCTCTACGCCAAGTGGACGGGTGTCGACTGCCCCAACGAGGGACTTTCGGAAATCCTTATGGCTGCTGAGCACAATCAGGACAATACCACCCAGGGACGTTTCGGAAACCGCACCTACAACTACTTCGATCCTCAGTTCTCGAACTTCTCAGGTGGTTGGGTTCAGCGTGGCCAGTACATCGGTGGCATGGACTTCCAGCGTTGCCGTCCTACTGAGTACACCTATTCGATCTTTGACAATGTCAATGATGCCCGTATGTGGAAGACCTTCAAAACCGTCTATGGCCTGAATCATGCCCAAAAGAAGGATGCCGACGTGATTGCCGAAAACGGGATTACCGCCGAACAGGTGCCCGATCTGGGTGACGAGGGTATCATCTTCATCCTCAACAAGAAGGATGACCATCGTTTCGATGGCGAGCCTTATGGCACATTTGGACGTGGTGGCGTGGCTCACAGTTTCGTCAATCCCCGCACCGGCAAATGGGTACCCAATGCCTTCCCGACCTTCATGAACGGCCAGTATGTGCTCTTCAACTACGGTGTGAGCGGCAACACTGCCACTTCGAACGTCTTCTGCGGAATCAACAAGACTGCCGACGGCACCCGCACGGGTGAGAAGGGTGATGCCCATCGTGACGTCATCATGGCCCGCACCGGCGAGACCTACCTCGTAAAAGCCGAGGCACAGGTTCGACTGGGTCAGTACCAGGAGGCCATCAATACCATTAATGTGATCCGTGCCCGTGGCCAATGGAAGAAGGATGAGGACCGTGGCTACTACACCGACGGTTCGATGGCATTCCTGAAGGCTGATGGCGGTATCGAGGACAACTCAACTGCTTCTGCCACTTCGGTTAAGAAGAACAAGGACAAGTCGGGCAAGGTGCTCTCGAACACCGAGGCGTACTATGCTTCGATGACCCACACCAATACCTATTATCTCTCTACAGGTATCGAGGAGACAACAGCGGCTTCGGATCTCCAGATCAAGAGTTACACACAACTCCCCGCCGAAGATGAGGCAGTGCTGGCGGCCATCGGTGCAAGTGGCGACTACGACCGCATGCTGAACTTCATCATGAACGAGCGCACACGTGAGTTGCTGGGCGAATGGAACCGTTGGGATGAACTGGCCCGCACATGCCTGCTTGTAAAGCGCGCCAAGGCTTTCAACCCCGAGGCGGCTCCCAACGTGCAGGATCGCCACATGTATCGTCCTATCCCGCAGAAGTTCATCGACGCCCTCCAGAACGAAGATGGCTCCAACCTCTCCGATGCCGAGAAGAAGGCATGGCAGAACCCGGGTTACTAATTTCGATGCTCATGTAAATTGATATATTAGTAGTTATTATTCCTTACACAATAAAGGCTACATCGGGAGATGTGGCCTTTATCACTAAATCTGCATCTTAATCTTAAAACATGAAACATACAATCACATTATTCACACTTGCAGGACTGTTCCTCAGTACTTTTGCACAAGAAGCAATCGATACGAACCTCGCTCGGCATGACTTCTTCTATGCCGGACAAAGCAAACTGCGCCGCATGTTCATCGTCAAGGATGGACAGATTGCATGGAGCTATGACGACCAACTGAAGCGTGGCGAAATCAGCGATGCCATCCTGCTCAATGATGGCCACATCTTGGTGGCTCACCAGTATGGTGTGGCAGAGATGGACATGGAAGGAAAGACCCTGTGGAGTTACGCATCCCCCGAAGGGACAGAGATACATACCCTGCAACCCATCGGACAGACACACGTCGTCTTTGTACAAAACGGTCGGCCAGCCAAGGTTGTGGTGATGGAAGTGCCAGCCTGCCGCATCGTCAGGGAGTTCGAACTTCCCGTCAACGAAAAGAGTTCGGTACACGGACAGTTTCGCAACGCACGCCTCACATCGCGCGGCACCTTACTTATAGCTAACATGTCGTTGGGCTGCATTCACGAATTCAACAGCACAGGACAAGAGGTCGATCGTTGGGAAGGCTTCCTGCCTTGGTCCATACAGGAACTACCCAAAGGCAACATCCTCATCACCGGACGCAAGGGCCATATCCAGGAAATCAATCGCCAGGGACAGACCGTGTGGGAGATGAACACGACCGACTACGATGTGACACAACCCCAGAAGAGCGTTCTCCTGAAGGATGGAGGCCACATTGTCAACAACTGGTACAACGAATGGAACAAGGAACCCATGGATACCCTCAATGCTCCCGTGCAGGCCATCGAGATCGACAAGGACGGCCGCAAGGTTTGGGAACTGAAGGCATGGAAGGACCCCGACCTGGGTCCTTCGACCACCATCCAACTGCTCAGCGAACTCGTCAACCGCGACCGCATGTTCTTTGGAGACTTCAATCCACAAGCGCCTAAACTCTTCGTCGCACCCAATGAGCCAATCGGCATGGGACGTGGCATCCATCCCGGTCGTGTAGCTTGGATCCACAACCCCGGCGTTGCCCAATGGGATGGCAAGACGGGACTTTGGGTCGAGGATCGCTGGAACGACCAGGCCAAGGCCGATGCCATGATTCCCGAAGCCGTGATGCAACTGACGGGCGAACCTACGCCGCAGAAGGCATGGAAAGCCCTGTTCGCTCACTTCAACAAGGAGCATGGACGCGGCAAACGGGGCTACAAACGGGGCGAGACCATCGCCATCAAACTCAATATGAACAACGCCATCACCCATCACGACACCATCGAACTCAACTCGTCGCCTTTCATCACCCTGGCTTTGGTGCGTTCGCTGGTAAACGAGGGAGGTGTGCGTCCACAGGACATCATTCTCTGTGAACCCAGTCGTGCCATTACCGACAGTATCTACAACAAGGTGCATCGTGCCTTCCCCGACGTTCGGATGATCGACAATATCGGAGGAGATGGTCGCGAGAAGTGCGAATACTATCCCGAACAGATCACCTACTCGACCGACAATGGCAAGATGGCACGTGGCCTGGCGAAATGCATCGTCGATGCCGACTACCTCATCAACACGGCATTGCTCAAGACCCATTCGGGCCCTGGTGTGACGCTGACGAGCAAGAACTGGTATGGAGCCACAGACATCAACCTGCTTTGGCGACAGAATGCCCACAACAACGTGAGTCAGGACAAGCGGCACGGTAAGCCTGGCTACAAGACCTTCGTCGACTGGATGTCGCATAAGGATATGGGGCAGAAAGCCCTGCTCTTCCTCATCGACGGCACTTACGGGTCGCGCGACGTGAATGGTGCTCCCAATCCCAAGTGGATGAAGGAGCCCTTCGGGGGCGACTGGGCTTGCTCTATCATCGTGTCGCAGGACGAAGTGGCCTGCGATGCCGTGGGCATGGACATCATCATCAACGAATGGCCCGAATTCGGCAGCCTCAACTATTGTGACGAATATTTGCGCGAGGCTGCTTCGATACCCAATGCTCCCAGCGGCACAGTCTATAAGCAGGACGGCAAGGCTTTACAAAAGCCTCTTGGCCTCTTCGAACATTGGAACAAGGACCATCAATATATCAAACTCGATCTAAGATACCAGAAACTATGAGAAAGTTCCTCTTCTCTCTCTTCATCCTCTTTGCCCTCCTCCTTTCCTCCACTACTGCCCAAGTGATGGATGCCTTTCAAGGTATTCTACCAGTGACAGATCCTCAGATGAAACGAAGCCTGAATGGCGTTTGGGACATCAAGGTAGTCGAAGGCATCACGGATGATCTATCCGGACCGAACCTTGACGACACATGGAGCAAGATTGACGTACCGGGATGCTGGGAAGCGTATGGTCTTTGCAACCCCACCTATCATCACGCCGACTCACTGACAGGCTACTACCGAACTACCTTCAGTATTCCCGAAGCCTGGAGAGGTCTGCGCATTGTGCTTCGCCTCGACGGCGTACTCTATGGATACGACCTTTGGATCAATGGACAACGAGCCGGTTCCTGGCGATCGGGCTATAACACGGCACTCTTCGACATCACCCCCTATCTGAACAAAAAGACCCCCGAGCAACATCTTGCAATGCGTGTCATCACGGTTTTCCCTGGCAGCGACTTCGACTACAACGACGACTGGGCGCCCAGTGGCATCTTCCGCGATGTGACCCTAATGGCCGTTCCGCAGATTCACCTTAGCGACCTCACCATCCATGCCCGCCTCAATGGCGAAGTCGAAGTGAAGACCGAAGTGGCCAATGCAAGGAAAAGCACTGTGGTCGAACACGAGATATTGGATACAAATGGCCTAGCAGTGGGGACCACAAAAGTGGAGAATCCCAAACCATGGACAGCCGAGACACCTTATTTATATATATTACGCACAAAGGTTTTCGATAAAGGGATATTGCTGCAGACGTTCGAACACAAATTCGGGTTCCGCGAACTCACAATCGACGGAAATGTGCTGAAGTTGAACGGACGCCCCATCAAGCTACGCGGCGTCACCAGTCACAGCACCGACCCAAAGACCGTGAAAGTGATCGACGAAGCCAGCATCCTGCGTGACATGCAACTCATGAAAGAGGCTTCAATCAACTACATCCGCACCTCGCACTATCCCCGCGAACCGCGTTTCTACGAACTCGCCGACTCGCTGGGCTTCTACGTCATCGACGAGGTACCCTTCGGCTATGGCGACAAGAACCTGTCAGATCCCACCTTCTACCCCGTCATCCAGCAACGTGCCCAAGCCACCATCCGACGCGACAAGAACCATGCCTCAGTGCTCATCTGGAGTCTGGGCAACGAGAACCCCCTGACCGACATCTGTGTTCAACTCGGAGAATACGTGAAACGTGAACTCGACCCCGTCCGCCCCATCTGCTATCCGCAAGTGGGCAGTTATTTCCGCCGCTTCAACTACGACTTCCCCAAAGTGGCCGACATCTTTGCGCCCCACTATCCGTCGGTATCGCACGTAGCTGACTTCTTTCAGCGAAGCGACCGCCCTGTCATCTTCACCGAGTACACCCACACCCTAGGCATTTCGTTCGAAGACCACGACAAGCGTTGGGAGATCATCGAGCGCACACCCTGCATCGCAGGAGGCAGCGTCTGGGAATGGGTCGATCAGGGCATGCCCTTCAAGGATGCCTTGAAGGACCGATATGGCTATGAGGAACGCGTCTTCACTTCGCCCGAAGGCGGCTTCGAGATGTGCGGCAACCAGGGCACCGATGGCCTGCTCTATGCCGACCGAACGCCTCTGCCTAACTACTACGAACTGCAGCACAACTATGCCCGTGCTTTCGTCTCGGAAGTCAAAGGCGATGAACTTTGCATCGTAAATCGCTACGACTTCATCAACCTGAAGGACAACGTCACTTTCCACTGGACGCTGACCAATGACCGCGACACGGTGATGCGCGGAGCTTTCTCCCCCAATTGCGAAGCCCACTCTTCTACACGTTATCGGCTCACCCTTCCCCAGCAGAACGGACTGTCGCTGCTACAGTTCGACATAGAGGACGCACAAGGCCACGTCTTCCTGCATCAGAGTTTCGTGCTGAACAAGCCCAACTGGAATTGGCAGGGAAGCGGCGACCCGATGTCACTGGTGCAAAAGGAACCTATGGTTCGAGTGGGACGCAAGCCGACGATGTGCGAAATGCTGAAACTGAAGGATCGCCGCATCGAGAAGTATCTGCAACCTTTGGACAATCCCCATGTGAAGACTGTACTCAACACCATCGACGAGGGCAATGGACTGAAAGTCGAATACAAACTCACCCCTGACACGTCCGACACGTTCCTCTCCGAACTGGGTATCGCCTTCCTGCTCGACGAAAGGTTGGACCGTGTGCAGTGGATCGGACAGGGACCGCTTCCTTCCTATCCTGGACGTGACAAGGCCAACCGTTATGGCTTCTGGGCTAAGCACATGGACGACCTCTACTTCGAAGGCAACCGCTTGGGAGTGGAAGCCGCCCTCATCAGCGATGCCGAAGGCAATGGTCTGCTGATTGCTGCCGACAGCATGAACTTGAACTTCGAACAGACCGACCGCGGCATCGTCCTTTCGGTCAATGCTGCCGTATCGGGACAGGGGCCAAAGTCATCGGTCACCGATTACCCGGTGATTGCCAAGACGGTGGGAAGCATCAGTGGCTCATTCTTCCTATATCGGATCAGCAAGGAACAATTTTCACAGGAACCCTATACGTTGTTTATCAACCCGGCAGATGTTCCGCTGCCATTCCAACCCTTCCTGACCCAATACGATACCTACCTGATGCACTTTGACCACATCAGCCAATAGGGATATCGGCAAGTCCTATAGAATCTACTGAATGGTTCTATAGGACTTTTTTCGAAAAATACTTGCATATCTCAAGTTTTTTCCCGTACTTTGCAGCGCCTATCTCGAATGATTGTTATTCCGAAATAGGCCAAACAGACTCAAAACTACCAACTATTCTTCATGAAACAGGTAAAATATTGGATTATCGCTGCATTCCTCCTGATGTTCAGCACAACAGTTATCGTATCGTGCAAGTCACATCAGCACCCGATTGTCATCACCAACACCGAAACAGAGTATATTCCACAGGCGCCCGACTATGCCGACACGACGATGTGGGTGACGAGGGACAATGACCCCGAAGGCACGGGAGCCGACGTCTTCTACATCGTATCGACCTGGGAAAAAGACTGGCAGACCGATGACGGGCAAATAAGTCACTACGCCGACGTGTGGAACTCCGAACATCGCCGACACATGGGCATCGAAATCAATGGCGTGGCCGACTACATGTCGCACGGGAACTGTTTCTATGCGCCCTTCTACCGACATTCGACCATCGACGGGTTTGTAACGATGAATGAAGACACCATCCGTCGGCGCACACGCCTCTCGATGCACGACGTATGCGAAGCCTTCGACCACTTCCAGCAAAAGAGGGACCAAAGCCGTCCGTTCATCCTCGCCGGCTTCAGCCAGGGAGGCATGGCAGTGGTGGAACTGCTGAAGCACATCGACGACGAGACCTACCGGCAACTGGCCGCCGCCTACGTATTGGGTTACAAGGTTACTCCCGATGATACCCTCACCTGTCCTCACATCCGTCCTGCCAAGGGGGAAGCCGACACCGGAGTTACCATCTGCTACAACACTGTGAAGGACGTGAAATACGTGAATCCCGTCATCTCGGCAACCTGTATCGGCATCAATCCCGTGAACTGGCGCACCGACGACACCCCGGCACAGTTGCACGACACCATCACCGTGACACTCTCGCCCGACTATCATGTCCTCGTCGTCGAAGGATACCCCGGCTCGGAATACCGCCCCTATAAGAACTTCATCAACGTAGGCGACATCCACAGCTGCGAACCCTGGCTCTACAAGGAATGCCTCGAGAAGAACTTCTCCGTTCGCACCCGAGCATGGAGAGAAAAGACAGCATTTTACAATAAATAATCAATTATTCTGAAAAAAGTTCATTTTTCGTGTAGTTTTTTGCCCGACGCTGCGTCTAATGGGTGAAAATCAAAATCTACAGAACGACAATGACAACATTAGAAACCGCATTTACGCAAACCGTAGCCCAGCACAAGAGCACCATCTACACTGTGTGCTACATGTTCTCGCAGGATGCCGACGAAGTGGACGACCTGTTCCAGGAGGTGCTCGTAAACCTTTGGAACGGATTCGAAGGCTTCGAGCATCGCAGCGACATCAAGACGTGGATCTATCGCGTCGCCCTCAACACCTGCATCTCGATCGACAGGAAGAAGCGACGCAACGAGACCGTACGCCTGACCATGGACATCGATCTTTTCGAAGATCATGACGAAGACACCCAGCAGGTGAGCATGCTCCACAAGCGCATCTCGCAGCTCAAACCCTTCGACCGCGCCATTGTCCTGCTCTGGCTCGAAGATCTCAGCTATGATGAGATTGCGCAAATCGTGGGCATCACGGCTAAAAATGTCAGCGTCCGACTGTACAGGATCAAGGAACAACTCAAGCAAATGTCAAACAATTAAAACTACACCTATTATGAGCGAATTTGAATTAAACGAGATGCGCCAGCAGATGAACATTTTGAAGAAGAAGCTGGAAAAACAAGAGATTGTGAACGACAAGCTCATCCGCCAGTCAATGCGCAAGAAAATGAGGAGCATCAACCGTCGCAACTATATCCTTACTGCACTTGCCTTTTTAATGGTTCCCTACAGCTATTGGGTATTCTACAAGCTGACGGGATTCTCGATGGCATTCTGGATCGGCACCAGCATCTTTATGCTGATTTGTGCAGGAGCTCAAATCTGGAACAACCGGAATCTGAACAGCGCCAGCCTAATGGGCAATGACTTGCTCGAAGCCCGAAAGAATGTGGCTCGTGCCAAGAAATTCGACACACAATGGCTCCTCTTCGGCATCCCCGCCGTGCTGCTCTGGCTTGCATGGTTCGTCTATGAGGTATATCGTGTCAACGGTCCCGACGACATGATGCCGTTGTTGCTGGGAGGTGGCTTCGGTGGCGCCATCGGCTTCGTATGCGGCATGACAATCTACTTCAAGACGCAGCGCCAATACCAGGAGATCATCGACCAGATTGAGGATGTGATGAAAACGGAGTGAACTGACTCCCCGAGTTGATAAAGCGTGCCAAATCGTTTCAGATTGGCACGTTTTTTTCAATAATCGTGCTAGATCCAACCATTTTGCCATTTTATTTCGTAACTTTGCACCCTCAAAACAAACTATTTTTCTGATGAAGACTTTCAAGGCTGCACTTTTCGACCTCGATGGCACCCTCTTCGATACCGAAGGGCAATACTCTGTTTTCTGGGGCAAAACGTGCCGCAGGTTCCGTCCCGAAATCGACCGACTGGAATATAAGATAAAGGGGATGACTCTGGTGCAGATTTTCGACACCTACTTCCCCGACCCTGAAGTACAAGCCATAATCACCGAAGGACTGAACCAATGGGAGATGCAAATGCACTACGACTGGGTGCCCGGTGCCGAGGAATTTATCATGGACTGCCGTCGGCATGGTGTGAAATGTGCCGTCATCACCAGTTCGAACCAGATGAAGATGAAGGCCGTGGCTGCACAGAGGCCTCACTTCAACGACCTCTTCGAGCGCATCTTGACCAGCGAGGACTTCTCGGCCTCCAAGCCTGCACCCGACTGTTATCTGCTGGGTGCCAAGGTCTTTGGACTCGACATCAGCGAGTGCGTGGTCTTCGAAGATGCGATTAACGGCCTTCAGGCTGGCATAGCTTCGGGCATCTATACTATAGGGCTTACCACCACAAACGACCCAACTGTGGTAGCACAACTGAGTCACCACGTCATCAACGATTTCACAGGACTCGATTACGAAAAGGTGTGTGAACTGCTGAACTAAGCCAAGCCCCTCCTATCAAGACAACGACTGAACAAAGACAACGATGAAAGGATTAGGGAAATTTCTCCTCATTCTCATGACGATTTGTTGTACCCCTGCCCCAGCAGAGGCACAGTTTTTGCATCGTCTGGACAGCCTGCTCACCGTACGTCAAATGAAGATAAATACCGACACTGCTTTCGTAAGACTTCCCCGCCAGAACTGGATCACTAAAGTTCGTTACGATGGCTTCGGTAGCAACCTCAACATCCACAACATGATGGAGGACAACGAGATGATGACCATCAAGATGAACTCTGCCCTGCGTTCTACAATCGGCATATCGGCATCCTACAAAGGTATCGGTCTCACTATCTCGTTTGCCCCACGTCGCCTTTTTCACAAGACATCGGATCAGGAATATAACATTAACTTTTACAACAACTGGTGGGGCGCCGATGTGACGTTTACCAATATCAGTGACTTCAACACCGACATCAAAATCGGACAAGTACCTTCAAGGGCCAAGATTGAGAGCACACGTCTCTTCGGCGTGTCGGTCAACGCCTACTACGTCTTCAATGGTCGCAAATTCTCCTATCCTGCTGCCTTTAACAATACGATGATTCAAAAGCGTTCAGCAGGTAGCGTGATAGCAGCCGCGACGCTATACAATGGACTGCTCTCCGGCAAAATCAGTGAAACAAAATACAACATGCCCGATGACCCGAGCATCACCATGAGGCATGCAGCAATAGGTGGAGGCTATGCCTACAACTACGTAACCCAACACCACTGGCTCCTGCACTTCTCTGCACAGCCTACATTCATGATTTGGAAGAACTACACCCTGCGGGTTGAAAAAGATCCCACCACGGGAGAAACTATCAGTAATCGCCTTCCTATCCAGAATGCACAGCTCTATTTCCTGAGCCGCGTAGGTGCCATCTACTCACGAGGACACTATTACATCGGCCTCATGGGAGTCCTTCAAACATACCGTGTCGGAAACAGCGACGAATTCTCCATCCAAAACACTTACTGGAAAGGGCGCATCTACTACGGTGTAAGATTTTAATTAACCCATAACCTTTAACCTTTAACCATTAACCTTTAACCATTAACCCCCAAAAACTCTCTAATCTGCGGCAACATTGCCTCGCAGACTCGTTGTCCTTCATCATACACTTTCTGGAGCTTTTCGCGCTTCATCTCCACACGTCCCACATCAAGTTTTTCGGGTGGAGCAATGATTAACGTCCTGCCGTGTGCTGCCTCATGCAACACATAGTCGAGTTGCCCATTGTACATATCGGGACGTTGACGCAGACACTCATATACTTTAGGATACTTGCGAGTGATGTATTTCATCATGCCCAAATGCTTCGACAATAACTTTCGATAACCCATGGGTTGCGTCAACACCGTGATGTTACGCTCATAACCATGCTCCTGCATGAACTTAAGCGGTATCGAATCAGTCAGTCCTCCGTCAAGTAGTACATAACCGCCGACATGCACTGGTTGTGCCACA
Source organism: Bacteroidales bacterium (assembly GCA_017548545.1). GTDB lineage: Bacteria > Bacteroidota > Bacteroidia > Bacteroidales > UBA3663 > Liminaster. The sequence continues at coordinate 16,614 of JAFYZW010000097.1, forward strand.
AGGGGAAGGGAAGCTGAGGCGCGTATCCATTCCAATTCATCGTAGTCGATATGATCCATGACGTGATAGACGGGTTCCCCAGTCTGCACATCGGTGCAAACTGCAATGAATTCCATTGGGTTACGAGCGAAAGCCTCCTTGTCGAAGATGTCTATCTCACAAGGCACGGTGTGATAACAAAACTCAGCATTGAACAAATTGCCCGTCAGGATAAGCGAACGCCAACTCATATAGCGCTTGTCGCCCGCCATCTGCAGATTGTAACGAAGGGCACGTCCCCGTTGGCCCGACTTCATATTAACACCGAAAGCCGCACCTGCCGATACCCCAATAGCGCCATCAAAAGTGATACCATTGTCCATCATGACATCAAGCACACCACAGGTGAACATGCCACGCAAGCCTCCTCCTTCGAGCACAAGTCCGTTTTTATGTGTATCTTTCATACCGCAAATATAGCGAAAAAAATTTTTTTTGAAAAAAATGCATAAAAATTTGGTATTTTCAGATAAAAACTATATCTTTGCCCCGCAAAATGCTCCGAATTTGTTGAGTCAAGTTGCCAAAAATTGTTGACTCAAGGTTTCAGATATTGCAATTTATGATTCACAATCCTCAATTGACATTCGTAAAATCAATAAGAAAAATATAAGAATGGATACAAAGAAATACTGTGGCGTGGTTGTCCCCATGGTCACCCCCGTTTCCTCCGAAGGAAAACTTGACATCGCGGCTGTCGAACGCATCATCGACAGCTTTGTCAAGAACAATGTCAGCCCCTTGCTGATGGGCACCACTGGTGAAGGCAATTCGGTGAGCCAGGCCGACGCAAGACAGCTGGTCGAGACGGCAGTCAAGGCAGCATCTGGAAAAGTGACGGTCTATGCCGGACTAACAGGCAATTGCATCGCCGAACAGCGTGCTCAAGTGGATGCATTCACAGCTCTCGGTGCTGATGTCATCGTGGCAACTCTTCCTAGCTATTATGCATTGACTCCCGAACAGATGGAAGCTTACTATCGCCAATTAGCCGACTATTCGAAGGTGCCCGTGATGCTCTACAACATTTACGCCACCACCCACATGAGTATCCCGGTGGATGTTATCAAACGTCTTGCCGAACATCCCAACATCGTAGGACTGAAAGACTCGGAGCGCGACCTTGAACGCATGCAGCTTTGTATAGAATTTGCCCAGCATCGCGAGGATTTCAGTTATTTCTGCGGTTGGGCCGCACAATCATTCTATTCTCTCTCATTGGGCGGAGATGGCATCGTACCTTCTACAGGAAATTTCACTCCAGGCATGTTCCGAAAACTCTATGAGTCGGCTATCTCAGGCGATCTAGGTACAGCACAGCAACTACAGGTTAGCACCAACGATATAGCGAAAATCTATCAGGCCGGACGCACCTTGGGTCAGTCGCTCACTGCCCTCAAGGTGATGATGCAGACTGATGGTCTTTGCTCTCCCAACGTACTTCCCCCTCTCTCCCGTTTGAGCGAAGAAGAGGAAAAAGAAATCGCAATAAAAGCACGAGGAGTGGTACACTATTAACCCCTCTTAACTCTTCCAAACCTTTCCATGGGACTTCACTGGTTTGATTACTTTATCGTCATTGCAAGTATCCTGCTTGCCATTGTGATGGGCTTCTACTTCGCCCATAGGCAGAAGGATAGTTCGACCTACTTCAAAGGTAGCGGACGTGTTCCTGCCTGGGCGGTAGGTATCTCGATCTTTGCGACACTGATATCAAGTGTCACCTTCCTAGCTTATCCAGGTGCAGCCTATAGCAGCAACTGGGTACTGTTGGTACAGGGTCTCATGGTTCCCATCGTCCTCCTTGCGCTCATCGGCGTCATCGTACCGCTCTACCGTTCAATCATCAAACTATCGACCTACGAATACTTTGAGCGACGTTTCGGTGCAGGGGCACGTTACTACAGCTCCATCGCTTTTGTGCTAACCCACTTCACCAAGATGGGCTCGGTATTCTATCTCGTGTCAATGGCGCTGGCTGCCTTCATGGATGTCAACATCTACCTCATCGTGGCCATTCTGGCCGTGGCCATCATCATCTTGACACTTCTCGGTGGCATGGAGGCCATCATCTGGATGGATGTGGTACAGGGGTTCCTGCTCATAGGAGGTGGTCTGCTCTGCATCACTTTCCTCCTCTTCGGCGTGGGCACACCTTACGGCCCGAGCGAAATTGTAGGCACAGCGTGGAATGCTGACAAGATTGATGTGGGGCCTTACGACTGGAATTTTGTTGAAACGACATTCTGGGTAATGGTGTTCAATGGTATCTTTTATGCGCTACAGAAATATGGCACTGACCAAACCATTGTTCAACGTTACCTGACTGCCAAGAACGACCACGAGGCCAAGAAGGCAGCATTCATTGGTGTATCTCTCTCCGTGCCCGTATGGACCATGTTTATGCTTGTGGGTTCGTTGCTCTGGGCATACTACCAATTGTCGCCCGATCCAGCTGTCATTGACCCTGAAACAGGTTCCCAACTGTTGAAGGCCGATGCTGTATTCCCCCACTTTATCTCGACACAACTGCCCCTCGGCATACGCGGACTCATCATTGCAGCCATTGCGGCGGCAGCTATCTCATCGCTTGACTCCGACCTCAACTGCATCTCTGCCATCGCTGTACAGGACTACGTCGTAAAACTGCGCCCTAGCATGACCGACCGACAAAAACTCAACGCAGGACGCTGGGCAGTGGTCATCGCCAGTCTTGGAGTGATTGCCATCGCCATCGCTTACATACAGACCCACGGCGGCTCAGTGCTCGAGACAATCTTCGCGTTCTACGCCATCTTCTCGGCAGGTATTGTAGGTATTTTCCTACTAGGTCTATTCAGCAGGCGTGCGAACAAGAAAGGTCTCTACGTTGGTCTCATCGCTTGTATCCTCTTCACTGCCTATGCCACCCTGACTTCGCCTATGAAGATGCCCGATGGATCTAAATCTGCATTGATAGACTTGGGCTCATGGAATTTCACCCACTCGAAATACATGCTGGGCGTCTATAGTCATCTCATCGTCCTTGTGGTGGGATATCTGGCTTCGTTCCTCTTCCCAAGTGACAAGGCGAACGACAGCCTCACTATCTACGGCTTCCTCAAGAATCGCAAATTAAAACCCTGACCCCCCAATCCTCCTTCCCCATGGAACCCATAATCCTAAAACAACCCAAGCGCATCGAGTTCGGCACAGGCTGCATGGACCACTTCTGCGACGACTATATCAAGATGGGCCTTAACCATCTTCTACTCCTCACAGCCGATCCTATCGTGCCCATGTTGCAACCTATCATCGAACGACTCAACGTCAATGGTGTCAAGGTGCTTGTTGAGACTCAAATCCTGCGCGAACCCACAGTGGCCGACTTCAAGCGCATCCTTGCAGAAGCGCAGGATTTCGAAGCTGACTCGGTATTTGGTGTCGGTGGAGGTTCTGTGATGGATGTTGCCAAACTTGTAGCTACCTTTCTTCACTCCGAACAGACCATCGAGGAGTGTTTCGGTATTGGGTTCGTGAAACGCCGAGGCGTATGGTTCGCCTGCGCGCCCACCACAGCCGGCACAGGCAGCGAGGTGTCGCCCAACGCCATCCTGCTTGATGAGAGCGACAACGGAAAGAAGGGCATCATCTCCGACCACCTGTTGGCCGACGTTGCATACCTCGACCCCGCCCTGACCATCAGCATGCCTGCACGTGTCACGGCAGCCACGGGCATGGATGCCTTGACACATTGCATCGAGGTTTATACCAACAAGTTTGCACATCCTGCCGTTGATATGTATGCGCGCTACGGCATCCAGCTTATCTCACGTCACCTGAAGCGTGCCGTCGCCGACAGTCACGACATCGAGGCGCGCGAAGCCATGCTCATGGGCTCGATGTACGGAGGCCTCGGACTGGGCCCCGTCAACACGGC
>JAFYZW010000098.1 GCA_017548545.1 Bacteroidales bacterium
CATACCACAAGTATTTGTCGGGTTCGCCTTGACCACCTGCGCGATTCATGTCAACGATCGGGAATTCCACCACGTTGCGCTCGATGCCGAGCTTGTCGAACATGGGGAACGACACGAGCTCGAAGTTCTTGATGCCTTCGGGATTGTCGATACCGCGTGTCATGTAGAAGGTGCGATGCAGGTTGTTGTATCGATAGTTGGCACTCAGTACCTTGTCCCACGCGTCAGCCAGCAGTTCGGCCACCGTAGCCTTGGTGTCCTTGTTCACCACGACCTGGAGGAGCGGATCGGCTGTAGCCTTCGAGTTGGTGGCCATGTATGCCTTGGCTGCGGCTGCTGCACCCTTGCCACCCAGATAGGCGGGAACGGGAAGGGCAACCTTCTTGCCGGCAGCACCATTGATGGCAACGATGTCGGCAATGGCACCCGTCATGTCGCTTGCAGCAAGGTGCTGGTTGACAAACGTCGCACCCTTGCCGATGCCGATGACCTTGATGTTGGTGGCGGGACCGCGTTTGCCGATGAGGCTACGGAATGCATCCACATCGGAGGCCTGCCACTTTTCACCTGCAGGATTGACCACCACCACTCCGCCGGCATAGTCCCTGGCCCAACCAATCAGACCGAGTTCATTAGCTAAAGAAAGGGCGCTGTTTTCATTCAGCTTCTGGTCGGGGAACAGATAGAATTGCGGCCCATGGCCTGCACGCGCCTTCACATCCCTCGAGAATGGAAGGTTGAATGTCATTGCCGAAGTGCCTTCGATGGCCGAGAACTCATTCTCCGGACCACGTGACCCCATAGGAGGCTGACCGCAAGCGGTCAGCACAGCTATGGCCAGGATGATTGATAATGCTATTCTTTTCATTGTGTTTGAGGTTGTGGGGTTAGTTCCAACCCTTGTTCTGCTCAATTTGTGCGTCGGAGTTCAGGTTGATCACAGTCAATGGGATGGGGAAGAGGTTCCAGGATGGTGTTACACCCTTCTCTTGCAAATCGTTGACAAACATGGTGTAGTTCGAAAGCTGGTATTTCATGTCGTCGTTCTCGCCGTTGGAACTGCCGAGGCGGAGCAGCGTGGGCCAACGATGCTCTTCGAACAACAGCTCTCGGGCACGCTCGTCGAGAATGTCGCGCATCGTCACTGTCGAATACATATAGGTGGCCTGTGCACGTTGACGAACTACGTTGACCGTTTCGGCAGCCTTGGCAGCATCGCCATTGCGAAGGTAAGCCTCAGCAAGTAGCAGGTAGGTTTCCGACGAGCGGGCAATGTAGTTGTCGCGTCCGTACTGGAAGCCAAAGGGCTGTCCGATATATCCTACGTGATGATCGGTGAAGCCCCAACCGTCCTGCATGGCAATCTTGCACGATACGCGCATCAGCGCCGAAGGGAATTGAAGCCATTCCTTCTGGCAGATTTCGCCATGATGCCTTGACATCACATCGAGCACGACCGGGTGGCACAGCACCACTTCGGAGTTGCGGATGTCGCCGTCGGCAAATGCACCGCTCCATACCACTTCGTCGGCATAGTCGGTCTGACCAATCAGACCCCATGATGTGCCTCCCAGATAGGGACCCATGTTGGCGCCGATGTAGGCGGGATCCATCTGAGTCATCTCTTTCCATGGACCTGACGAATTCGGCTCAACGTTAGCTTCGTTCCAGATAATGTCGCGGTAAGGAGCTCCCACGGTGAGGCCATTCATGTTGACCATACCACCATTGACCGACCAGTTGTCGTAGGAAGGAGCCTCGGCCACCATCAGGCTTTCGGTATTGCCTGCACTGTAGTTGTAATTTCCGATCTGGAAAAGGTCGAAGAAGACATTGCCATCGGCCTTGTAGTTGGGTACACCTGCGTAGCCCGTGCCGGTGTCGGAAGCATTGGCACGTACACCGAAGCGCTGTGTCATGAGGGGATGCGAAGCCACGACCTTGCTGGCAGCCTCGATGGCATTCTGATAGTTGGACTTGTCGCCCGTCTCGACACCCTGAGCCAGGTAAGCCTCAGCCAGATAATGATTGGCGATGCCCTTGGCTGCACGTCCATCCTGCTTGGGATACTGGGGCAGACCAGCCTCGGCTTCACGAAGGTTCTCGATGGCGAAGGCGTAGGTTTCCTGTCGGGAGGCACGCGTATAGTCGAACTTCAGCTCCTCGCTGTATTCACGCACGATGGGTACACCGCCAAAGCACTCGCCCAACCTTAGGTAGGCCCAACCCAGGAAGAACTTCGACTGAGCCACGGCATAGTCCTTCTCCGACGGATCTTTCCAATCGACGAGGTCTGCACCATGCAGTGCAAGGTTGGCATACGATGCCAGCTGATACAGCTCGTTCCAGAGTGTATTGAAGTCGGCCGTGTTGGAGTTCAGGCTCATGTAGTTCGAGAACAGGCCTGCAGCCATGTGGGGATAAGCCTGCCCGCCGTCGATCATGTCGGTGCCGCTGCCGCCCAGCAGATTGCTGGCTGCTACACCCTCGACATAGAAGTTATGCCAACCATACATGTAGTTGAAGGCAATATATTGGCGAGCCACGGCGGCATCGACCTGCGTGCTCTTGGTGAAGGCAGTCTCAACGGTATAGATCGTCTTGGGATTTTCCTCCAGAAACTCATTGTCATTGCACGATGCCCAGGCACCTGCTATCAACAATCCTGCGAAAAGATAATTCAGTGATTTCATATTGTGTCGAAGTTTTTTAGAATCTTAAGTTTAAGCCAAAGGTAAAAGTACGGGCCAGCTGGAAGCCACGGGAGTCACGAACCTCGGGATCGCTGAACTCCCAGTCGGGAGCAATGAAGAACAGGTTCGACCCCGATACGTATGCCTGCAGGCTGTTGATGCCGATCTTCTTCATCCATGCACCCTTCACATTGTACGAAAGGTTGACGTCCTGCAGACGTACGAAGCCGTATTTCTGCGTGCCGGTGAACTTCGAAAGGTCACCATTGGGGCCGAGGTGCTTCATGTCGCGGTTCTCTTCGGTCCAGAACGGGTGGTCTTCGGCATTCAGATATGCCATGTTCTCGAAGCATGCAAAGGCGTTGTTGTTGACAGCTATACCATACTTGTCGTTGCTGAAGGTGCCTGAGAAAAGGAAGTAGAGCGAGAAGTCGCGCCAAGTCAATGTGTTGCCCATGTTGAGGATGAAGGCAGGCTTGTTGAAGCCCAGGATGGTGCGGTCCTCGGGAGTGATCACGCCATCGCCATCCATATCGATATACATCGGGTCGCCGGGCTTGGCACCATTCTTTTCGATGTAGGTCAAGTCGTCGGTCTGTACTACACGGTCGAACTTATAACCATAGATTGCACCCAGCGATTCGCCGAGGAACAGCTCGTTGGTGATGTCGTCATTGCCGTCACCATAGAGTTCCTTGAGGATACTGCGGCTCAGGGTGAACTGCAGGTTGGTGCTCCACGAGAAGTCCTTGGTCTTCATGTTCAGGCTACGCAGGCTTGCCTCAATACCCCAGTTCTTGATCTTGCCCATCGTGGCATACTGTGAGCTCATGCCTGCACCCATTACGGGAATGGTGCGCTCGAAGATCTGATCGGTGGTGTTGGCGAAATAGGCATCCACCTCGAAGTGCAGACGTCCACCCTTCAGCAGGTCACTCTCCAAGCCGAAGTTCCACGAAGTGGTGGTCTCCCAACCCAGTGCCGGGTTGCCGAGGGTGGCGAGACCCTGGCCGAAGATAACATCGTTGCCGAAGTAGGCTGCAAGGCCACCCGCCATGCCGACGTTCATCTGCGAAAGTGTCTGGTAGGGAGCAAGGCTCTGGTTGCCGTTCTTGCCCCACGATGCCTTCAGCTTGGTGTTGCTGGCCCAAGGCATGGACTTTTTGAAGAAGTTCTCGTTGCTGATGGTCCATGCCAGACCTACGGCGGGGAAGGTACCCCATTTCTTGTCACTACCGAATACCGATGAACCGTCGCGACGTACCGAAGCATTGAAGTGATAGGTGTCGCGGAAGGAATAGTTGACACGGCCCAGCCAGCCCACATTGTTATGCAAAGTGTAGTTGATCTCATCGATCTTCTGGGTCTTGGCATTGTTCAAACCATAGTAACCGAGGGTGGTATTGCCTAAACCTGCAAAGTCGGTGCCTGTGGAGGTGCTTCCATCCACGCGGTCAGAGTCGCGGGTATATACTGCTGTGGCGCTGAAGAAGTGAGGGCCGAAGTCACGGGTATAGGTGACGATATGGTCCATCACGTACGAGTTGCTCTTCGTGTTGGCAATCGAGCCGTTTGCCTCGGTGAGATGTCCGTCATAGACCTCGGCGGTGTAAGGCTCGTTCATCTGGATATAGTAGTTCTCGTGCAAGAAGTTGCGAGTCAGATTCTGACGTGTATTGTATGTCCCTGTCAACTTGTAGCTCAGGCCCTTGATGCCAGGTATCTGAATCTCCAGTTCACCACCTAATGCGATGCTGTAGATACGCATCTGTGCATCGACACCCGACTCGACACGCCACATCGGGTTCACGTCGTC
>JAFYZW010000099.1 GCA_017548545.1 Bacteroidales bacterium
ACCTCACCTTTTGGAGAGGGGGTAAGGGGGAGAGGTTCCTGCTCGTCATCGCTGGAACAGGCTGAACAACTGGCCAGCGACAGTGCCAACATCAATAAAAATTCTAAGGGTTTCCTGATCATTTATATCAGATACTTATTGAAGAATGATGTGATGACATCCCAAGGCATGTTGTTATTGTAGTCATCATATAGGTCTTCGTGCTTAGCTCTAGGTCCTTCACTGATAGAGCCACGAGCACAGAAAACAATCTCATTAGTCAACAATACTAATAAGTGTGTACTTGCGGCTGCCTAAGCCAATCTGCTCGGCATATTCGGTGATGTAGGTGCCGTGCTGACGATTGATACGCTCGATGAGCGGCTTGTTGTCGTCGCCGGGCTTCCCCTGATGATTGAACACCATGTCTAGACAAGCCTGATCGACGGCTACAGGGTCGAGCGATGCCATGATGCCCATATCCAACAATTCAGGTTTGGCTGGATGACCGTCGCAGTCGCAATCCACCGACATGTTGTTCATCACATTGATGTAGATCACCCGTCCACAGAAATAGTTATGCACGGCTTGCGCAGCTGCTGCCATCGACTCGAGGAATCCATCCTGGTTGCCGATGTAGTTCCACATCTCCTGTGGGCTGGTTGTTTCACCCGATGAATGGATATTGGCCTTGCCGTTGGTCGAAGCCACACCAATACTGGCATTCTTCATCACACCGCCGAAGCCGCCCATTGCATGACCCTTGAAGTGGGCCAGATTGATCATGAAATCATAGTTGGGCAGATGATTGCCCACGATGTTGTACTTCAGGTGTTTCTTGTCCTGTACGGGAATACGTATCTCACCGAATTCGTCCATCAGATCGACAGCAAAGATCGAGTCAAAGCCATGCTCGTGGATGGTTTCCCAATGCTGCTGTTTATCCATACGGGTACCCGGATAGGCAGTACAGCACTCCACAATGGTTCCGTTCACCTCATCGACAAGATTGCGAATGAACGTCGGCCTGAGGTAATGTTGGTTGCCACCCTCGCCTGTCGAAATCTTCACGGCCACACGTCCCTCGGCCTTCACACCCAGGGCCTTGTAGATCTTCACCAACGACTCGGGTGTGATCTCCTTCGTGAAATACACTTTCGGTTGTGCGTACATTGTCGTCATTATGACCGACAATACTATTAACAAAACGACTTTTTTCATATTCTTTGATTTTAATAAATTACTGATAAAACTATTCACACTTCACTTGTTGACTATTGGAACTTCTTACCTTCACCCCAGGCCTGACCCACGTTGTTGCCGAGGGCGCGATAGCATACGGCGGCAGCATCGAAGACGATGGGCTTAAGTTTGGTCAGATCCACTTTTCCGTCGGTCAGTATGCTCTCGTCGGCACTTTGGTTTACCACCTCGCCAATCAGCATGCCGTCCTCGAAGCTCACCACGCGGCACTCCAGTGTAAGTGGATATTCGTTGATGATGGGAGCATCCACGTTAGGGCTGGGTGTTATGGTAAACCCGACCTTGGCTACCTTATTGGGCACATCGTTGCCGCTCACAAGGCCGAAATAGTCTGACTCAGCCACGGTATGCTCGTCGGCAAAACTGACGGTGAAGGCCCCTGTCTCTGCCAGGTTGTCGGTGGTCTTGTGCTTGCTCAGGCTGATGACAATCTTCGTGTAATCCAGTTGTCCTGCCCATGCCGCCATCATCACGTCGGGGTAGTGGTGCTTGTCCCAGGTGGCAATCATCACACACGGCTGAGGTGTAGTCACCAATGCGTGTCTTGATCCAAAATTCATGCGGCCTTCCACGGCTTGTGGGGTCTCTTCCTTTTCCATATTTTCATTCACGTTTTGATTGTTCTGGCTGTTGTTTGTTGTACATGCAGCCAAGAATAGCAGCATGACTGCCATCGTTGCAAATAACTTTTTCATAATCTTAGAATTTTTAATATCCGCTGTCGATGCTCTTCTGGCTGTCGGCGTTGTAGCGGTGGCCGGAGAGGGTGATCTGTGCGAGTCGGGCGTTGATGTCGCTCATTTCCTCGTCGGTATAGGTAATCGTGGCAGCTCCGAAGTTCTCCGAGAGATGCTTCCACGACGTGCTGCCGGGGATGGCGACAATCCAAGGCTTTTGTGCCATCAGCCATGAAAGGGCGACCTGGGCAGGAGTGCATTGCTTGCGTTGGGCAATCTCCGTCACAAAATCAACCAGCACCATGTTCTTGTCGATATTCTCTGCCTCAAAGCGGGGAACCTTCGAGCGGAAGTCGTTGGCGGCAAAAGTCTGGCCTCGCTTAACGGATCCAGTGAGGAAGCCCTTGCCAAGGGGCGAGAAAGGCACAAGGCCGATGCCCAGTTCTTCGAGTGTAGGGATAATCTCGCGTTCAGGCTGTTGCCAGAACATGGAGTACTCGCTCTGTACGGCAGTCAGCGGGCATACCTTGTGCGCACGGCGGATGGTATCGACACCTGCCTCCGACATGCCCCAGTGCAGAATCTTGCCTTCCTTCATCAGCTGGGCGATGGTATCTGCCACCTCCTCGGGTGCCGTCTGCTTATCCACGCGATGCTGATAATAAAGGTCGATGTGGTCGGTGCGCAGACGCTTCAACGATCCTTCGACTGAGGCACGGATGGTGGCAGCGCTGCTGTCGAGCACCTGCTTGAAGTCCTGAAGTGTGATGCCGAACTTCGTGGCAATCTTCACTTCGTTACGGATGGGCTGCAAAGCCTCGCCCACCAGTTCCTCGTTGGTGAAAGGACCATAGCATTCTGCCGTATCGAAGAATGTCACACCCAGTTCTTCGTGAGTTCGACGAATCAACTCAATCATTTCCGTCTTGTCGCGGGCGGCACCATAGCCGTGCGACATACCCATGCAACCCAGCCCAATAGCCGAGACCTGCAAGTCCTTTCCTAATATTCTCTTTTCCATAATTATCTGAAATTTTTTTTCCCATTTATAATATTGATACCATTCTGCATCGTGTCATATCGGGTGCCGTTGAGCAAGTAGATGACCTTCGCCGCAAGCCGGAGGGAGGGATTGTGCCGTGCAAATAGTCGTCACAAACACAATTAGATAGGTCAAGACACTCCGTTTCATTGCTATTTCAGTTTTGAGGTAAAAATTACTGTATCGTTTAGAATCCAATCTCACCGAGCCACTTGTCTATCCTGACCTGATTCTGGTCCATGTCCTTACCGCCCATTTCCTTGGTGACGATGCAGATGCCGTTGCGGTGGTCACTCTTGGGGGTGGCCTTCACGATGTCCTTCAACGTCTGCGAAGGGCCGCTGTAGGCGGTGCAGAAGGGGATGACGGTCTTACCCTCGAAGTTGTAGCTTTCGATGAACGTGAAGAGAGCCATCGGACCGGTGTACCACCACACAGGTACGCCGATGAACACCACGTCGTACTGATCCATATTCTCCACCTTTCCCTTGATCTCTGGGCGGGCATTGGCCTCTTTCTCGGCCTTGGCCACCTCGGTGCAGGGCTGATACTCTGTGGGGTACGCCTTTTCGGTGACGATTTCAAACTCGTCGGCTCCCACCTTCTTGGCGATGTACTGAGCCGCATATTTGGTATTGCCACTCCACGAGAAGTAGGCTACCAGAACTTTCTTTCCTTTCAAATCCATAAACTCATTCTTTGATGTTTCAGTCTCGTTGATTTCATTGCTCACTTGGTTTGCCTTTGCCGTGCAGGCACTCAGTCCTACGGCGGTCAGCAGCATTGCTGCCGACGATAAAAACTTTTTCATATTTTATTCCCTTTCCGGTTCCAATAATCTTGTAAAGATGAGTGCGCCAAGTTTCCATTGGCCTTCCTTCTTGACGAACACTTCGCTCACCATAAATGGGAAACAAACCTCGTTTCCGCCCACTTCGCTAGTCAGATGGATGTTGCTGTAAACGATGGCGTTGTCTTCGACAAACTTCACCTCCTGTGAATGAATATCGGCATTCTTGTACCAGATCATGCCGCCACGGATGATGTCCACTTCCTGCTGCTTCCCCCACGAACCGCCCATGTGTACGAACATCGCATTGTCGTGGAACAACTCGGCCAGCTTGTCGGCATTCTTCTCCGACATCCAGGTCCATTTCTGGTTCGACAGGTCGATGAGTTCCTGCTCCTGGGGTGTGAACTGCTTCGGTGCAGACTGCTGTGGACCAAACTGGGGCTGTGTAAATGCCGTAACACTTGCGAGAACAAACATTGCTAAAACGAATAACTTTTTCATACCTTTTCTTATTTAATGAATACCCGATTACCATTATCGATCACTTCCTTGGCAACAGTGTCATGAACCACTTCACGACCTCGGGGTCATGATGCGATTGCATGATGAGGGGATAGCCCGTGTCGAGCTTTGCCAGTTCGGCCTTGTCGTCGTCGCTCAACGAGAAGTCGAAGAGGTCGAGGTTCTGCGCCATGCGCTCCTTTTTGCTCGACTTGGGGATGACGATGATGCCCAACTCCATCAAGTAGCGCAGGGCGACCTGCGGACCAGTCTTGCCGTATTTCTTGCCAATATTGATCAGCGTCTCGTTCGTGAAGAAACCGTTCCTGCCCTCGGCCAGCGGACCCCATGCCATCGGGGCCACACCCAGCTCGTCCATATACTTGCGGGCGACAGTCTGCTGGTGGAACACATGCGTCTCCATCTGGTTCACCATCGGGCGGATCTCCACGTTAGCGCAAAGGTCGATGAGGTGGTCGGGATAGAAGTTCGACACGCCTATGGCACGTAGCTTGCCCTCACGATAGGCTTCCTCCAAAGCCTGCCAGGCACCATAGTAGTCGCAGAACGGCTGGTGGAGCAGCATCAAGTCGAGGTAATCGGTCTGCAGCTTCCGCAGACTCTCCTCGATGCTCGCTTTGGCAGCCTCGTAACCATAGTTCGTCATCCAGATCTTGCTCACCAGGAAGATCTCCTCACGCGGGATGCCGCTCTTGCGGATGGCATTTCCAACGCCCTCCTCATTCCGGTATGCCTGTGCCGTGTCAATCATCCGATAGCCCACGCTCAACGCATCGCTCACGCAACGCTCGCACTCCTCAGGCGAAACCTGAAACACTCCGTAACCCAGAATCGGCATCTCAACGCCATTGCTCAGTTTGATGTACTTTTCCATATTTTAATGAATTTATCGTTAGTTATCTGTTTCTGGGTGCAAAGGTACGAAGAAATCCCCGCAGATGCATTACACATTTTGCGGGGATTCTTTCAAGTTTTTCCTTTTCGTATCAAATAGGCTGAATTTACGAGCGAAAAGCGCTGGGATTCTGGCCCAGATTGTTCTGCACATAGCGCGAAAAATGCGACAGCGACGAGAAATCGAACATGTCGGCGATGTCCGTCAGCGTGAGGCTCCTGTCCTTCAGCAGATGCAACAATTCGAGCGAGGCGTAGCGGTTGATCCAGAAGTTGGCCGAATTGCCGCTCACCTTCTTGCAGACCTCGCTGAGGTACTTCGGCGTGACGCAGAGCTTGTCGGCATAATAGGCCACCTCGCGGTTCTTGCGGTAGTCGCCACGCTCCAGGAGGGCAAGGAACCCCTCCATCACGTGGGCATACGGGTCGGTGATCTTCTCGTGGCCGTACATTTCGGCATGGAAGTCGAAGAAGTCGATGATCATGCACTCGATGGCATTGCGCATCGCCTCGCGGTGGAAATTGTGCTTCGGCAGGTTGAGGCGGCGGCGGATGTAATCGAAGTCGAGGGCGCACACCTTCTGCTGGTCGGGTGTGAGGTGCATCACGGGATTCTCGAACAGCGAAATCGAGCCCTTCGTCCCGTAGTTCGACTGGGGTGTTGAGATGGCGATGAACTCCGGCGTCACATGAATCACCTCCACCCGGAAGTCCTCCGTCGGATGCACGTGCTCCAGCAGGTCACTCCGTCGCACAATCATGCAGTCGCCCGCCCTGAAAGTGAACACCTTGTGATTATATGTGAAAGTGCAGCACCCCTCGTGGCAATAGGCGTGCAGCAGGTATTCGGCAAGGTCACCCTTACCGGCGCCCTCCAACGTGGAGGCCAGAACAATCTGAGGTCGCTCGATGCCCATAATCGGAATCTATATATCCGGTGCAAATATAGGTATTTTTTGCAAATCTCCAAAGGAATTGCCGATTTTTTTTGCATTTCATCGTAAATAATGCAGTCGGAAATGACGAAATGAGAAAATGAAAAAATGAAAAAGTGAAAAAAGGGGGCTAAACATGGGAAATCGAGTGACAAACCACCACACATTACCTACTTATGATTAATAGGATGCTGTTTGGGTAATACAACAAAGAAAAATCCTATCTTTTGGGTATTGTACAGTTTGGAGAATCACCGTACCTTTGCACCCGGAATTTTGCCATCATGGTCGAGGTAGTTGATACAGACTCGAAATGGACGAACGTGGTAGATGGTATGACGGCATACACGCCTGAGCAACTGAAGGCTCTACTTGATGATGCAAGGTTCACACAGACGGAAATCCATCGGAAAAAGCCATCTTATGCTACAATTCTTGGTTTGAACCCATAGCAATTTTGTGTTTGCAACTAGGTTGCAAACATTTTGAAGTACCTTTGCAGCGTCAAAAGAAATAAAAGAATAATATGGCTGACATGATTAAGAAATCGTACAAGTTTAGCAAGAGTTTCTACGACGATGCGATTACGCAAGGGAAATGGTGGAGTAAGCTTTACTTCAAGTTGCTCTGGGGAGGTGTCGATGATAACGAGATAGCTCGCAGGGTGCTCAGTTGGATTCCAGATGACTTCTCAGGCAAGTTGCTTGATGTTCCTGTTGGCACAGCTGTATTTACAAAGGACAAGTATCGTCATATGACGAAAGCCGACATCACCTGTCTGGACTACAGCCGTGATATGTTGGAACAAGCAGAAAGCCGATTCCGAGGTTTAGACATCACGAATATCAAGACGATGCAGGGCGATGTGGGCGCATTGCCTTTTGGGGACGGGACGTTCGACAAGGTGCTCTGCATGAATGGGCTCCATGTGTTTCCCAACAAGGGAAAGGCATATTCCGAGATTCTACGTACTCTAAAGCCTGGAGGCGAACTGCTTGCATGTTTCTACATTGCAGGAGAACAGAAAGTGGCCGACTGGCTCGCCCGTACCGTTATGACCCGCATGGGATGGTTCACGCCTCCCTTCGACACTGTTGTAAACCTGAAGCAACGTTTGGAGCCTTACTACGATATAGTTGACTTCCACGTCGAGGGTGCGATGGTCTATTTCAGGGCAAAAAAGAAGTAACATGAATACAATACTTATTGGACTGCTTGTGCCGATGCTGGGCATAATACTTGGCTCAGCTGTGGTGTTCCTGACGGGAAAAGAGATGTCGGGACTTTTGCAGAAGTCGTTACTCGGCTTTGCTGCTGGTGTGATGGTGGCAGCAGCATTTTGGTCACTGCTGTTACCTGCTGTCGAGATGCAGGGCGAAACCAAATGGGCTGTCTTGCCTGCAATTATCGGTTTTTTGATGGGTATGGGATTTCTGTTGCTCATCGATATGCTGACTCCCCACCTGCATATCGGCACCACACAACCGGAAGGTCCGCGCTCCAGTCTTTCCAAAACAACGATGTTGATGCTGGCCGTCACCATCCACCATTTTCCTGAGGGTATGGCCATCGGCGTGGTGTTGGCGGGAGCTGGCCAGGCGGGAGTTGGCATCAGTGCGGCCCGTGCGCTTGTTGTGTCACTCGGCATTGCGATTCAGAATATACCGGAGGGTGCTGTAGTTTCCATTCCCATGCGAGCTTCAGGCAAATCGCGCACTAGGTCGTTCCTGTTGGGGTGTCTGAGTGGCATCGCCCAGCCTCTTGGTGCCATTCTCGTGATTTTTCTAGCAACCCTATTCATCCCCATGCTCCCTTACATGCTGGCCTTTGCTTCAGGGGCTATGCTTTACGTAGTTGTAGAAGAACTCATACCAGAAGCCAGCAGTGGTCAGCATACCAATCTCAGCACCATCTTTTTTGCTGCTGGGTTCGCATTGATGATGCTGCTTGATGTGGTGATGGGATAATTTTTGCATTTCATCGGAAAGAATGCAGTCAGAAATGACGAGAAATCGTTTACATATCAAAAGAAATGATTCTGAATGAGGGAAATCCTTCCTAAAACTAAAGAATGGCCAATCTTGGCCAAGATTGGTTTTGGTCTAATCGTAGAATAACCATTTTCGGCCAGGATTGGTTATGATCCAATCGTAGAATAACCATTTTCGGCCAAGATTGGTTATGGTCTAATCGTTGGATGACCTTTTTCGACCAAGATTGGTTATAGTCTAATTGTCGAATGACCTTTTTCGGCCAAGATTGGTTATGGTCCAAATCGTCGGATAACCTTTTTTGGCCAAGATTGGTCATAGTCCAACCGTAGGATGACCATTCTTGGCGTAAAATGGTTATAGTCGAATCGGAGAAAGCATTATCTCGGCCGACAGAGTGTTATATCCAAACATGGCATGACCATTCTTGGCCAAAAATGGTTATGGTTCAGTCAAAGAATGACCAATCTGCGCGCAGATTGGTCATACCATGTTTTTTGAAGAATTATCCTTCAATTATACCGAACTTTGTATGCCAAAAGGCACTGAGTCCTACTTCGTCCTGTTATAGCTGCGCTGGCCATAGATCATCACGACGATGAAGCAGAAGGCGGGAAGGATGAACGAGAGATTGACGGCGGGGAAGCCTCCGATAGTGCCCATGTCGATGATGCGTGCCTGAAGCGGAGGAAGTACCGAACCGCCGAGGATCGCCATGATAAGACCGGCTGCGCCGAACTTGGCATCGTCACCCAGACCGTCGAGGGCAATGCCGTAGATGGTGGGGAACATCAGACTCATGCAGAGCGACACGCCGACGAGACTATACAGACCCATGCGCGACTGGAAGCCGATGACACCCAATACGAAGAGGAAGCCGACGATGGCAAGGATCTTGAGCAGACGTCCGGGATTGATGAACTTCATCAAATAGGTGCAAATGAATCGGGAGGAGCAGAAGCCAATCATCGCCATGATGTTGTAGCCCTGGCTCAATACCTCGGCATTGCGCTCGGTCATGCCGCCACTCATGTCGGCACCCAACAGTCCGCCAATGAAACGCTCCAATCCGGTGTAGTTGCCTTCCTGCAGGAGGATGCGCGTGCCGTACTGGATGATGAAGGTCCAGCACATAATCTGCACTCCCACATAGAAGAACTGGGCGATGACACCTTCGCGATAGTGCTTGATGTGGCAAAGGCGGCGTATCGACGAGAGGGCATCCATCCGCTCGCCGGTCTCACCGTTCTTCGGGAGCTTGGAGATGGTGAAGATGATGAGCATGACGAGGATGACGATACCGATGATGAGGTAGGGCTTGATGAGCACGCCGAGGTCGGCATCGCGCAGGGCGGCAAACTCGGCATCACCGAGCGTGGCGCGTTCCTGAGTGGTCATGGGGTTGAGACGGTTCTGGATGAAGTTCATGGCCACAAACATGCCGCAGAGCGAGCCAATGGGATTGAAGGCCTGCGCCATGTTGAGGCGGCGCGTGGCGGTCTCGGGCGAGCCCATGGTGAGGATGTAGGGGTTGCACGAGGTCTCAAGGAACGAGAGGCCGCAGGTGAGGATGAAATAGGCCAGCAGGAAGGGCGCGAAGAGGCCTATCTGACGGGCAGGGAAGAACAGCAGGGCGCCCGTGGCATAGAGCGCGAGGCCGAGCATGATGCCTGCCTTGTAGGAATACCTGCGGATGAAGGCTGCTGCGGGGAACGCCATGCAGAAATAGCCTCCATAGAAGGCAACCTGCACGAGCGTGCCGTCGGCCACCGACATGCGGAAGATCTTCGAGAAGGCCTTCACCATCGGGTTGGTAATGTCGTTGGCAAAGCCCCAGAGGGCGAAGCAACTGGTCACGAGAATGAAGGGCAGTAGGAAGTTCTGCCCAGCGTAGTGGAGGATGCCTCCCGATTTTTCTTGTTTCATCTGGTTTATTTATTATTTCCTTACTTGGTTGCAACCTTATAAAGGGGACCGAAGTTGGCGCAGGCGCGGTAGTCGGCGCCTTCCTTGTCCATGCCGAAGGCATTCCAGCAGGCGGGACGGAAGATGTCTTGGTCGGCGACGTTGTGCATGCAGACGGGGATGCGGAGCATGGCGCAAAGGGTGATGAGGTCGGCACCGACGTGGCCGTAGCAGATGGCTCCGTGGTTGGCACCCCAGTTGTTCATCACGCTATAGACGTCCTTGAAGGCATCCTTGGTGGGGTCGAGGCGCGGAGCGAACCAGGTGGTGGGCCATGTGGGATCGGTGCGCTTGTCGAGGATGTCGTTCACGGCGGCATCGAGTTCGACAGTCCATCCCTCGGCGAGCTGGAGCACGGGACCGAGACCTGCGACGATATTGAGGCGAAGCATGGTCATGGGCATGCCGCCACGGGTGAGGAAGTGCGACGAGTAGCCTCCGCCACGGAAGTAGTCGCGGTCGGCGGGCATCCAGCTGGTGGCCTTGAGGCATGCCTCGGCATCGGCGCATGTCATGTTCCAGGGCTCCTTCATGGTGGGCTTGCCCTCACTGTCGTTCATGGCTCCTGTGGCATCGAGTGTGGTGGCGCCGGAGTTGATGAGGTGGATGAAGCCGCCTGCGGCACCTCCCTCGGGACGCTTGCCTGTGACGCGCTCCACAGCATCGGGGCTCCAGTAGGTGCGGATATCGGAGAACATCACGCCACGATTGGTGAGCAGATGGCCGAAGAGCATCGACATGCCGTTGAGGAAGTCGTTCTCGGTGGCGAGCACCTTTGCCTCACGGATGCCGTTCCAGTCGAAGCTGGTGCACATGAGCGACTCGGGGAAGTCGAAGTTGGGCTTGTAGTCGGTCCACTGGCGCTGACCCTGCACACCGGCAACGATGGCGTTGTGGCCGATGGCCTCCTCCTTGTAGCCCATCTCGAGCAGACGCTTGGAGCCTTCCATGAGGTCGCGGATGATCATCATGCACTTGACGGTGAACTCCCAGTCCTCGTCCTTCTCCTTGCGGTTCTTGCCCTTGCCCTTGCCGTTGTAGGGGGTCATGTGGACACCGGGAAGGATGGCGCGATCCTCGTTGTAGTCGTGTCCCTCGTTGGGCTTGCAGTATTTCTCGACCCATGCCATGGCGCGTTCGAACTCCTCGGGATCATAGATGCCGAAATCGACACGGCGCAGGATCTCGACGAGCGAGACGTACTCGGTGCGCATGCCGAGGTACTGCTGCAGGAAGTCGGCATTGACGATGGAGCCGGCTATACCCATGCAGGTGTTGCCAAGGCTGAGGTACGACTTGCCGCGCATGGTGGCGACGGCCTGTGCTGCACGGGCAAAGCGCAAGATCTTCTCTGCCACATCGGCGGGAATCACGTTATCGGTCACGTCCTGCACATCGTGGCCATAGATGCCATAGGCGGGCAGTCCCTTCTGGGCATGGGCTGCAAGGACGGCGGCAAGATATACTGCACCCGGGCGCTCGGTGCCATTGAAGCCCCAGACGGCCTTCGGATGAGAGGGATCCATGTCCATGGTCTCGGAACCATAACACCAGCAGCTGGTGACGGTGATGGTGGAGCCGACGCCCTCGCGCTCGAACTTCTCGGCACAGGCTGCCGATTCGCCTACACGTCCGATGGTGGTGTCGCTGATGACACACTCGACGGGGCTGCCGTCGCCATTGCGAAGGTTGGTGCTTATCAGGTCGGCCACAGCATGTGCCAAGGCCATTGTCTTCTCTTCGAGGCTCTCGCGTACGCCTCCCTGTCGTCCGTCGATGGTGGGACGAATACCGATTTTTGGATAGTTACTCATGTTGGGGGTAGTGTGGTTTATTAGTTGTAGGTTTTGGGGAGTCATGGGAATCCCTTATTATATCGCGGCAAATATAACAAGATTTTTCGAAACGTCCAAATTTAATTACAATTTTTCGCAAAAAGGCCCCGGATTTGAAGTCCGAGGCCCGAAAAACCGAAACAGATGAGAAACAAAACTGACAGACAAAAGGCTGTCCTATTGAAGGAGCGAAAGCCAATAGGCGCGCACGTCGCTCCAATGATAATAAGGCGAACAATCGGTAACAACAGGTATCGTGGTTTCGTGTTCGTTATGGAGGAACTTTACCAACACGTCATCGGCCGACTTGCCGCGATAGAAGATCAGTTGGACGTTGGCACCCATCGGTGACACCTTGAAGTCGCTCCACACCTTATAAAAGTCATCGGGGTCGGACGTCGAGGCTGTGCACCCATCGAGGCCGAGCAGGGCACAAAGCGGAATGACGTTGCCATCATGTCCGAAGCGCAGGTCGGCCACAACCCTATCTGCATTGTTAGGATCGAGTGCCGCGTCGGCACACTCCAAAATGTTGCGAAGCAAGGGATGACAACTGCGGAGAGCCAAGCCATGATTGTCGGTCCAATCGGCATCAGCTGCATAGAAGCGGAAGTTGAAGCACTGCCACAAGTCAAACAGCTCCTGAGGGGTAAAGATGTCGTAGAACGAGATGTCGCACTCCATGTCCTGCACATCGCTGGCGATCCAATAGAATCCCCACATCAGCTCGTCGGGATTGACGTTCCAACGTACCCAGGAGGCATCGGTAAAGAGCGCTTCCATCATCCGCTGGGGATGAGTGTGCTCAGCTTGAAACTTGCGGTAAAGCTCTTTCCACGGTCCGTCGTTGAATGCTATATGTTCGGGGGAATGATAGTTCAGATAACTCATATAAACTCGCTTGGTCTCATGGCGAATCTGCAAGCGGGGATTGAGTTCACGCAAACGATCGACGAAAGCATCCATCGAGTTGCGACAACGCATGGACGTGGTGCTGCGGGCAAAGACACGGGCATCACCTTTGAAGACTTCGGGGAACGAGGCAACCATACGTTCGGCAATGCCACGATGCTGTCGTTCGCCCAATGGGGCCAGTTCATCACCATGGAACTCAGCCTCCTTCCATACTTCCTGCAAGCGCTCGAGAGCACTATGACCCAACGGACTGAGCACCTGCACATCGGCAGCCTGTTGAAGAAGGTCAATCACCCACTTGTAATCACGGTCATTCAACAGATAACGTGAGCCATGACGACCATAATGACTGATATAAACGGGCTTATAACCTTTAGGCGCAGGAGTCTGTGGGGCGAAGTCAAGCGGATAGGCATAATAGACGCCACCGCTTTTTTCAGGTGTGGCAGCTACCTCCTCAAAAGTGGTTTGTGCCGAAGCACCCACTACGAGGAGGGAGATGAGGGATATTATGAGTATTCTCATAATAATAGAAACTTATCAGTTGGCAAAATCAGGATTCTGCGTCAGGTTGGGGTTGACAGTGAACTCATCCTGCGGAATCGGGAAGAGCTTGTACTTGTCATCCACATCCTGGCCCTGATAGTGACCTGCAGCACCATCGGAGCCCTTCCAGTCCCAGTTGTAGCCCTTGGTGTATTTGCCGAAGCGGATGAGGTCGGTACGACGCACATTCTCGGTATAGAGTTCACGGGCACGCTCATCGCAAATAAAGTCGAGAGTAAGCTGGTCGGCTGTGATGTCGCCGCTCACGGCGCTTGTGCCATACTTGCCCGACATGTAGGCGCGCTCGCGAACCTCGTTGACGTAGCGCAGTGCCTCGTCCTTCGAGCCGCCTCCATTACGCAGGATGGCTTCGGCTGCCATGAGGTAGGCATCGGCGGTGCGGAAGAGCGGATAGTCGATGCTGGAATAGACAGTGCCTGGGTCGCCTGCAACCTGCGAACGATCCTTCTTCACGCTGCGCCATTTGATGATGCTGTAGCCCTTGGTGAAGGTCTTCTCGAAGCCTTTGCCCTCGGTCCAGGTCTCTTTCTGCTGTCCGTCGAGCTTGTCGAAGAACTGTGCGCGCTTGTCGTACTTGTTGTCGCCCCACGGATCGTTGGGGTCGAAGGTCTGGTCGTGGAGGTCGAACTTATCGACAAGTGATACCTTGGCACGGCCATTGCCCCAACCACGTGTACCGATACCTGTAGCATACCAATTGTTCATAGCACCGTTGGCTAGCGCCTTGATGAGGAAGTTGGTACCTGCCGAACCCTGTGCATTGTCGGCATCCTGAACGAGGCCCCAGATAATTTCGGGACAGGTATCGTTGTCGGCAAGGAAAATGTGACGCCAGTCGCTGGCCAAGGGATAAGCGCCTGAGTCAATGATCATCTTGGCATATTGATAGGCCTTGTCGTACTGTGCGGTGCCTGTCCAGACTTCGGCATTGAGGTAATGACGAGCGAGGAGGAACCATGCAGCTGCCTGATCGACACGTCCGTATTCCTTCTTGCCTGCTGCAGGAAGATCGCCCATGAGGTCGGTGACCTCGCTGACGACATAGTCGAAAAGCTCGCGGCGCGTCTTCTGTTGTGGAATGACACCAAGGTCCTGGCTATCATCGACGAAAGGCGCCGAACCGTAGAGGTCGCAGATCATACTGTAACAATAAGCGCGGATGAGACGTGCCTCGGCACGATAGGTGAGATAATCGTTCTTGAGCTCGTCATAGACACCATTCTCCTGGAGTTTTGCCTCAGTGCTGTTGCGCAGAAACTCGTTGCAGTAGTTGATTGCCATGTATAGACGATAGTAGGGATAGCTGATGACCTTAACCGAGGAGTTCCAGTTCATCTGATACATGGACAAGGTGCCGTGACCGCCACCTGCGTGGAAGAGCACCTCGTCGGTGGAGGCTACCTGCAGGTAGAAGAGACAGCGGGTGTAACCGGAATAGCCTTCGTCGATGCCATTGACATCACCATCGCCTCCATCACCACCTTTCTGACCTGTCTGGATGAGCGAGGCATAGCATTTAGCCAACATGCCGCGATAACCATTGACGGTACCATATACATCGTTGCTCGTGAGTTGGTTGTCGTCGAGCGGAAGAGTGTCGAGATCGCTGGTGCAGGAGGTGGCTACGAGAAGCGAAACGGCGACACAGAAGAGTTTGATATAGCGTTTCATAATGTTTCAAATTGTTCAATGTTTACATTCCAGAATCAGAAGTTGAGTGACATGCCGAACATATATACGCGTGGACGCTGATAGACATTCTTGTCGATGCCGTTATAGATTTCAGGGTCCATGCCACTGTAGCCAGTGATGGTGAATACGTTCTGGACGGCGAGAGAGAGACGCAACGAGCTGGTCTTGTTCCAGAGATGACGGAAGGAATAGCCGAGCGTAATGTTGTCGAGACGGAAGAACGAAGCGTCCTCGAGGAAGTAGTCGGTGTAGAGACGCTGTTGGGTAAATGCCGTCTCGAGCGTAGCCTTCTGGATGTTGGACGAAGTGCCCTGCGAGCTATAGAGGTCGTCGAGCGATTCGCTGGCCTTGACGTAGTTGAAGACATAGTTGCCGAACGAGCCATGTCCGTTGAAGCCGAGATCCCAGTCCTTATAGAGGAACTTCATATTAAGGCCAGCAAAACAGGGAGCCTGCGAGCTGTGGCCTGTGACATATTTGAAGGCATCCTCCTCGGAGGTAGTCTCTTCGCCGCTTTCGGTGAGATAGATACCATCCTTTGGCGTGCCATCCTCGTTGTAGGCTTGACGCAGGAGGAAGAAGGTATAAGGCGTTTCATCGACCATCTGAACTTGCAGATACTTGCCGGTACCACCGGCGTTGCCGGTTTTCACGTAGTTGTCGTCGGTATCGATAGTGTTAAGCTTGGTGATCTTGCTGTCGTTCCAGGTGAAGTTGACACCCATACGCCACTCGAAGTCGCGTGTCTTGACAGGCACGGCATTGAGAGCAATCTCAAGGCCCTTGTTCTCCATCGAACCGATGTTGGTGTAGATGACGTTGGTGAAGTTGGCACCTGCGGGCACTGCGATGTTGTTGAGGAGGTCCTTGGTCTCACGATAGTAGTAATCGATGGAGCCACCGAGGCGGCTGTCGAGGACTGCCCAGTCGAGACCGACGTTATAGGTCGATGTGGTCTCCCACTTGATGTTCGGGTCGTAGCCATCGGGACGGTAGGTGGTGTACCAGGTGTTGCCGAAGCGGTAGCGCGACTCATCGTAGGAGGCGGTATAGGTGGAGAGGGCGGGATAGTCGGAGCCGATATCCTGCTGACCTGTCTGACCATACGACAGACGAATTTTCAGATCGTCGAGTGCCTCAACATCGCGGAGGAAAGCTTCGTTCTTGAGCTTCCAAGCAAAGGCCACCGAGGGGAAATAGCCCCAGCGATTCTCCTTGCGGAAACGCGAGGAGGCATCGGCACGGAAGGTGGCGGTGAGGAGGTAACGGTCGGCGAAGCTATAGTTCAGACGGCCATACCAGGAAAGGAGGTAATACTCGCTCTCAGAATGGGTGGGAGAAGAGAGTTCAACTCCCTTCGGGTCGAGGTTCTCGTCGTTGAACTTCTTCCAGAAACGCTGCCATCCGTAACCTGCCATGATGTCGAGATGCTGCTCATGGGCGAAGGTGTGGGTATAGTTGGCATAAAAGTCGAGCAATGTGTTGCGCTTATTCTGCTTCGAGGTATATTCGAGGCCTGTGCCGTCCTTCTGATTGCTGGTGTACATTTGGGGAGCAAACTGCGGGACGGAGCGGTCGTAAGTTGACTTAAGCACATCGTAACCGAGGTTGAGATTGAAACGAAGGTCCTCGAACCCATGGATCTTGTAATCAATGGCCATATTGCCGATGGAGCGGGTCACCTTGTTCTCGCGATCATCAAGCTCGATGAGTGCCAAAGCATTGTCGGGAGCGATGGCCATAGGTGCATCACCATTCATCCAAGTGAAGTAGCCGCAGCCAATTCCACCAGGGTAGGTTGCATGGATAGGACGTGTAGGATCGGCACCTATTGCCGCACCAACCACACTGCTTGTCACGGGCTTGTTGTCCTCGTATGATCCCTTGACGTTGATGTCGAAGGTGAGATGATCCTGCAGGAAACGGGGCGACAGGCCGACTGAGGCGCTGCTGCGCTGATAATTGTTGGTCTTGATGATACCATCCTGATTGGTGTAGCCTACGCTGGCACGATAGGGCATGTTGCCTACAGCGCCACTGACGGAGACGTTGTGTTCCTGACCAAAGGCGTTCTGATAGATCTCCTTCTGATAATCGACATCGTCGCTGCCAAGGGCAAACTCGGCAGGGGCATTGGCATACTTGGAGAATGCGGCCTTGTAGTCGGTGGCATCGAGGACGTCGAGAGTCTTGATGACCTGACTGATGGTGAAGTTGTTTGTATAATTGACCGAAGGTTTATGACTACCGACCTTACCCTTCTTCGTTGTAATGATGATGACACCATTCGATGCACGGGAACCATAAATGGCTGTGGACGACGCATCCTTAAGGACAGTAAACGACTCGATATCGGCAGGGTTGATGGAGCCGATAATGTTGCTTGAGCCATTGATCGAACTGTTATCAACGGGAACACCATCGATGACGATGAGAGGGTCGTTGGAAGCAGAGAGTGATGAGCCAGCACGCACACGAATTGTGGCACCGGAACCTGGTGCACCCGATGACGGGGTGACATTGACACCAGCCACCTTGCCCATCAACGCATCCTGTGCGCTGACGAGACTACCCTTGTTGAGCTCTTCGGCCTTGACGCTGAGCACTGAACCTGTGGCATCGCGTTTCTTTACCTGGCCATAACCAATCACCACGACATCGTCGAGCAACTGGCTGTCTTCGCGCAAGGTCACGGTCGATGACTGACCATCGGCACTGAGTTCCTGTATCTGATAGCCCAGGAAACTGAAAACGAGGGTAGAGTTCCGGTTGGGAACCGAAAGAGAATAATTGCCGTCAGCGTCGGTGAGGGTACCTGTAGTAGTTCCCTTGACCACGACGTTGGCTCCGGGGATTGCTTCGCCGCTCTGGTCAACGACACGTCCTTTGACGGTGACGTTCTGACCTACGGCAGCATAACACAGCAGCATTCCTGCGAGAGGAAGCATTCTGCGAAAAACAGAGTTAGCGGTCTTGTTCATAGAATAATAATATTAGTAATGTGGGATAGTATCAGCAAGTGGTCGGTCATCTATGTGAACATGGTTTAGATGGAGTTATCTGTCTTTGTTTCCGACTTTTCAAAATTGACGCTGCAAAGATATTGAGTTTTTTTATAAAAAAACACAACAAGTTTTACAGAGTAGAAAAAAAAGTAAGCCAACAAGGACAGGACCCTATTGGCTTACAATAACTTGTACGATTTTACCCCCTATTTTTGAGTAAGTGGCTATTTGAGGCTTTGGACGGCTGCAACGAACTCTTCGCGTGGCAAATCGGTGCGTGCCCTCATCTTGAGGCGATAGTTATAGACGGTCTGTGGCGAGAAATGCAGGAAGGAGGCAATCCTTGTGCTGTCGTTGATGCCTAGGCGAACCAGGGCATAGATGCGGAGTTCGGGACTCAGCAGCTCACCTTCCTTGACACTCACATGCTCGTCGGGCCGCAACAACGCATTGAACTCCTTAATGAAATCGGGGAAGAGCGAAAGGAAGATAGCATCGAAATTGCGGAAGAAGTCGCGCAGATCCTCCTGCTGCTGACTCTTGTCGCCCACCAGCTTCATGACTTCGGAAAGCTGGTTGCCCTTTACCTTATTATATATAGAACGACGCAGGAACTCCTGTTTGTCCATGTACGCTGAACAGAGGTTGAAGACCTGCCCGATGTATTCCTCCTTGATACGATTGGCATCGGCAAGTTGAGAGTTGGCAGCTTCCACTTGTGCATTGGTGTTCAGCAACTGCCGATTGGCATCGGCAATCTCCTGATAGAGGCCATGCAGCTTGCCATTGAGCCGACGGAGCTGCATACTGCGCCGGTGCAGAATCCATACACCGAGGACGGCGATGAACAGGAGCAAACCCAAGGCGATGACGAGCCAAAGCTTACGTTGTGAGGCGGTCTCGCTCTTGCGTTCGTAGGCGCTTGTGATAATGGGCAGGAACTGTGCGATCTGCGTGATGCGGCAATGGATGCGGCTGAAAGTGACGTCTTCGAGCGCACAGGCCAGGTAATGGTAAGCGCGGTCAACATCGCCATCGCGGAACAACAGAATGGCCAGCTGCTGCAATGCAGTGTATTTCTTAGTAGCACGCTGCAGGTCGCCTACTGCACTGACGGCATAGTAATACTCTGCTTCGCGATTCATTCCCAACGCCTCGTAAATCTCGGCAAAAGTGACAGCCAGTAGCGATTCGCTCAGATCACCATTCTCGCGGGCCAATCGTTCTTTCATGAGTTGAAGGGCTTCCTGTGGCTTGTTTTCGAACAACAACAGATACGCCTCTCCAATATGATGACCTATATCATCGGGAGGAAGAACTGACTGCAACTGCTTGCGATAGAACAGCAAGGAATCTCTAAACCGCTGGCGATCTTCCTCGAGCTGAGAGTTCTGATGCATCGAATGGTAGATGGAATAATAAAGGTGATAATAATACACCATATCTTCCGCTCTTACCTTCCCACGATTAATATCAAGCCTATTTCTCGCCTGGGAGTAATAGCCCAACCCTTTAAGTGCCTCAGCAATATCAAGGTCATTGCGAACCTTCGACACCTCATCACTAGGATCGATTAGCGAGGAACCGAGCCGAGCATAATAGAGCGCACTGTCCAGACGGAAACTGCGGTAGATGCTGAAAAGCTCATGCATGAGACGACGTTTTTCGGATATTTCTTCCGTGTGGAGCAATTGCTGCTGCAGGTCTTGTATGCTAATTCTCTTCTGGCGATCGTAAACAGGTTTTTCCTGTATTGTCTTATCAAGAACTTTTAGGATAGAATCGAGTTGTCCGAGTGTCTGGGCATACGACAATGCCGCTCCTGCAACCAGCAGAAGCAGCAATAGTGCGTACCGAAGGAAGAACAATCGGTTCATCGATTAATTGTTTTTGAGGCGTTACTCCAATATGTATAAATAGTTTATGGCATGTGAGTTGCGCTTTATTGCATAGCAATCAGGTGATAGAATTCTTCACGTAACGAAGGATTGGTGCGGAAGATTCCTGTGAAGAAACTGACGTTCATGTTGCCCTTGTTCTTCACTCCACGCATGGTCTTGCATGTATGCATACCTTTGAGAACGATGGCGAAGCCCTGCACCTGATTGTCGAGTGCATCGCTAAGCATCTCGATGATGTCATGGGCCAGACGTTCCTGAAGCTGCAGACGTGCAGAGCAATAGCCCACAACGCGGGCAATCTTCGAAATGCCGAGAATTCGTCCGTCGTCCTGAGGAATGTAGGCGAAATAGTACTGTCCGAAGAACGGCATGCAGTGATGTTCGCACATCGAGTAGAAGTCGCCCGTATCGAAGACCATTTCGGTATTGTGCGCATCGTTCTCGAAGGTGGTTATCTTTGGTTTCTGTGTGGGATCGTATCCTCGGAACAATTCACGCCACATGCGAACAATACGGTCGGGCGTATCGACCAAACCTTCTCGTGAAGGTTCTTCGCCGATAGCCTTTAGAACAGTGCGAATGGCATCCTGGAGCTGCTCATCAGTGACAGGCGAGGCCTGTTGTATCAACGGACGCCCAGTATCTTGTGGGTCTGAAGTGAAAGTTTCCATTGGGGATGTTGAAGTATATAATTTATTGTCTTGTCGATGATTTCCTGATTACGTTGTGGGTCCTGCATATCACAAGGCTGGAGGCGATATTCGCTTGCGGGTATCTCCTCGTATAGAGCAATGTCTTGCGATTCACTATCTTCGAAGACGACCTTGAGTTCGTCGATGTGCCCGATACTGAGGGGGACAAGCTCTCGTTTCTCTTTGACGATGTTGGAGAGTTTGGGTGAACAAGTGATCCAATCGACCAGGCAACCTTCAGGCAAGGGGCGAGTTCCATTGGTCTCCATCATCAGATAACGGCCGTGGGCATGTAACTTGTCACAAAGCGAGGCTGAAAGTTGCAGGGTGGGTTCACCACCCGTGATGACCACATAGCGGGTGGGATATTTGAGCACTTTACTAACAATCTCGTCTTCGCTCATCTCCAGACCTGTCTCGAAGTTGGTGTCACAGAACCAACAACGGAGGTTGCAGCCTGCAAAACGCACGAAGACGGCTGGTGTACCAGTGTAATGTCCCTCACCTTGCAGCGAATAGAAGATCTCGTTGATTTTCAATTAACAATAAACAATTAATAGTTAACAATTATTCTTCGCGTTCATAGATGGCTACATTGCCGCTGCTTTCCTGCACTGATGCCTTGTAGCAATTAGGCACCTGCTCAACAATCCAATGGGCGATATTCTCAGCCGTTGGATTGAATGGTAGAATGGCATTAAGGTCCTGATGGTCGAGGGCTCCATGGACAATTCGCTTCACCTCGGTGAAATCAACAACCATGCCATCGTCGTTCAGTTCACGAGACTTACAATAGACCTTCACCAACCAGTTGTGACCATGAAGGTTTTCACATTTACTTTGATGAGAGAGTCTCAGATAGTGTGAACCTGAGATCTCCATGGTTTTCTCTACGTAGTACATTGTCAATTAACAATTAACAAATAACAATTAACAATTATTCTTTCGATTGAAAAGGAAGGCTAGGAAGAAGCCAACCAGGAAGATGGTCATTGTGCCAAGGACGATAGCCAGGTATTCGTGGAGACCAGGATCGGGCAGCCCAAGCCACTTCCAACCTGATATCCACGCGATGATAGCAAATCCGCAGATCACGCCTAGTAACGCATGAATATTCCTGACACGACGAGCCATGTAGCCCAACAGGAACAGGCCGAGCATACCGCCTGAAAAGATGGACGAAAGCTTCCACCAGGCATCGAGTATCGAATCGACATTGACCAGTGCAAGGGCTACGATAATACCAAGTGTGCCGACCAGCACTGAGCCGAGTTTAAGAACGATGAGATGCTCACGGTCACCCACTCCATCGTCATGGAGATGTCCAGGGCGATGCACCTTGTGACGCAAACGGGTCCAGTAGTCGGTCAAAAGTATGGTCGAACACGAAGTGACAGAAGTGGCCACCGTTGACATACCAGCTGCAAACACCGAAGCAATGAGAAGTCCTGTCAAACCTGTTGGCAGCACATTCACCATAAAATAAGGGAAGACATAATCGGGTTTATTGGCCGCATCAAATGCCGCTACCTGTGCATCGGGCAACACCTGATAGTATGCATAAAGTGCAGTACCAATGAGGAAGAACACCGCACTGACAGGGATGAAGAGCCAACCGCCAAAGAGTGCAGCATGCTTCGCTTCTCGTTCAGTTTTGGCAGTATGATAACGCTGGACGTAGTTCTGATCGATGCCATAGTTCTGTAGGTTGATGAAGATACCGTAGATCAGACATACCCAGAATGTAGAGTGGCGCAAATCGGTGAAAGAGAAGGAACCAAGTGAGAATTTGGAGCGTCCATATTCATCAAGCGTGCTGAATCCTATGCGGAAAGTCTGCATCGGCCCCTCGGGCATCGAGAAAAGCAGTACACCAAGGCATACCAATGCGCCTGCAATAAGAATAAACCCCTGAATGGCCTCGGTCCAAATCACCGCCTTCATGCCTCCAAGCATCGAATAGATGATGATAGCAGCCGAAGTGATGATGATTACCGTGCGCAGGTCCCAACCCATCAAGATATTCATGGGCATGGCCAAGAGGAACAGGATGGATCCCATGCGCGCAATCTGGGTGAGCAGATAGCAAGCCGATGCATAGAACCGCGCCCATGCGCCAAAACGGTCTTCAAGGAAGGAATAGGCGCTCACTGAACCTCCTGTACGGTAAAAAGGCACGAAGTACTTGGCGGCAAAGTAGGAAGCGATGGGGATGGAAAGACCGAAGACGAACGGATTCCAATCGCCCGCATACGACTTGCCGGGATTGCCCAAGTAACTGATGGAGCTGACGTAAGTTGAGAAGATGCTCATGCCAACCACCCATCCAGGGATACTCTTACCCGCAGTAGTAAAGTCCTTCGATGATGCCTTTTTGTCGAAGAAACTGCATCCATAAAGGACAATACCGCCTGTGAAGACGAGAAAGACGATGAAATCGATAATATTCATTCAAAGATAGTCAGCTTGCCGTAGCGAATAGGGAGGCGGTCGAGAGCTGCCTGAACCTTATCGCGTTCGGGTTGGTTGAACTTGTAATAAGGCGATGCCACAAAATCGTCGTCAATCACGCCAAGCAGCGAACAAGCGCATTTAAGGCCCTTCAAATAGCTGGAACTATGGTGACCGATGCTGTAGATTGACGAGGATATCTGCATAATGTATCGTTGCAAGCGACGCAATTCGTCGAGGTTGCCACTGCTGGCGGCATTATACATGCCTACATAGAGCTCCGGAAACATGTTGGCGCCACCATTGACACCGCCTTGACCACCCATGAGGACACATTCACCCGTAATCTCTTCAGGGCCACACAGCATAGCGAACTCCTTTCTTCCAGTCTGTCGTACAGCGTAAGCCACACTCTGGAAATAGACAGTGTTGGCCGAAGAATCCTTGAGTCCCACCACCTGTGGCATCTGGGCCAAACGTGCCACTGTTTCAGGCGCAAAATTTACCTTGACATGTGAAGGCATATTGTAGAGGAACAACGGCAGGGGAAGCTGTGGGACCAATTCCTCGTAGAATTGTGCCAACTCGGGTTGACCCGTGGCGAAGTAATAAGGCGGTGCAGAAACAAGTCCTGCAGCGCCGCATTCGGCTGCAATATTGGCAAGCTTGATTGACTCGACAATCGATGTGTCGGTAATGCAGGCCAACAAGGGCAGGCGTCCGTCATTGATACGGCAACTCTCGCGTATCATCTGGTGACGAACCTTGTAGGAGAGCGACTGTGCCTCACCAGTTGTCCCCAAAACGAAGAGTCCATGTACCCCACCTTCGATGAGGTGGTTGATGAGGCGCTCGAGCGAAGTGATGTCCAATGTCTCGTTGTCCTTGAGGGGAGTTACGAGTGGTGGGATGATGCCACAGAGTGGCTGCGGCAAATTAGCTTTCATAGTGTGTAAATTATTATTGGGCTTAACTTTATCGGAGATATTGCCGTATCTGTGTGGTCCAGTCACTACGAATCGGTGGACAGAAGGTGTGGATTCCAAATGTAGCGGCTACCTCGCAATTGTGCGTGTTATCATCGACAAAGAGGGTCTCGTCCGGTACGTAGCCCGACTCGTCGAGGATAATCTTGAAGATGTCTGGATTCGGTTTGACAAGATGCATTTCATACGAGAGCCAGGTAAATTCGAAAAGTTCACGTGGTTCATATCCTGCCTCGATAAAGTAACGCAAACAATAACCCCAGTGAATTGTGTTGGTGTTGGAGAGGACGCTAACGTGGTAACCCTCCTTCTTCAGCTGATTGACGAATTCAAGACGATATGGAGGAATACCATCGCACATAGAGCTGAACGCAAGTACAACCTGGCGATTGGAGGGGGCTGGTATGGGATAGCCATCCTTCATAAAGGGTATCATACTGCGCAGCTTGCCTGTCCGCTCATAGGCTCCTGTATGAGCTGCGCGTATTGCGTCGCAGAATTTATCAAGGGTATACTTGCCCTTCTCCATCGCATCGAGTACGCCCTGCTGATGTGCCAGACTCAGCATCTGCTCTATCTCTGGGATACCTATCTTCTTGAATTCCGAAATGCAACGGTCGGGACGCAGATCCAACAACACGCCGCCAAAGTCGAAAACTATATTCTTGATCATTATTACCAATGGGTTTGAAAGGGTTGAGAAGTTCGAAAGGGTTGAGGAGTTCACAACTCGCTCTCCTTCATCCGTTCGGCATTCTCAGCCACAATAAGGTGGTCGATGCAATCCTGAATGTCGCCGTTCATGAAGGCGGGAAGATTATAAATCGTATAGTTGATGCGATGGTCGGTGACACGCCCCTGAGGGAAATTGTAAGTGCGGATCTTGGCACTACGATCACCCGTCGAAACGAGTGATTTTCGACGATTGGCAATGTCATCGACATACTTTTGGTGCTCCTTGTCGTAGATGTAGGAACGCAAACGTGAGAGGGCACGTTCCTTGTTCTTGGGTTGATCACGGGTCTCGGTACATTCAATCAAGATCTCATCAACGACACCCGTGTTGGGATTCTTCCACATATAACGCAGACGAACACCCGACTCTACCTTATTGACATTCTGCCCGCCAGCTCCAGAGCTGCGGAAAGTGTCCCATTTGATCTCGCCTTCGTTGATATGCACCTCAAATTCATCGGCTTCAGGCAGTACAGCCACCGTAGCAGCCGAGGTATGCACACGTCCTTGTGTCTCAGTAACGGGCACGCGCTGGACACGATGTACTCCCGACTCGTATTTCAGCGTGCCATAGACCGAATCTCCGGTCACCATGCAGATGATTTCCTTGAAACCACCCACAGCCCCCTCGTTGCATGATTGCACCGAGAGCGTCCAGCCCTTCGACTCACAAAAGCGCTGATACATCTTGAAAAGGTCGCCGGCAAAGAGCGCTGCCTCATCGCCACCCGTACCGCCACGGATTTCAAGCACTGCATTCTTTGCATCTTCTGGGTCTTTGGGGATGAGGAGCATCTTGATCTCCTCTTCGAGTTCTGGGATACGGGCTTCGCATTCCTGCAACTGCTCGCGAGCCATCTCCTTCATCTCGGGATCGCTCTCAGTCTGCATAAGCTGGCGTGCCTCGTCACGTCCCGACAAGGCATCGACATATTTCTTGCGAGCCTGGAGAATGTGCTCCAGCTCGCGGTATTCACGTGTTAGCTTGACGTATCGCTGTTGGTCGGAGATGACACCAGGGTCGGTTACGAGGAGAGAAACCTCCTCAAACCGGCTCTTCAGGCCATCCAATTTCTCTAAAAGACTATTCACAATTCTTCTCTCAAATTGAAATTTATCGGATGCAAATCCTTCAAGCGGCTACTTGGCCCATAGTAGAGGGTATAACTGCCAGGAACGATTTCCATCTTGCACGTTTCTGGATTGTACGTGCGAAGATCCTCTATAGGTATCTCCACATCAACCGTTTCACCAGCCTTGATCTCGATACGCTTAAAACCACGCAACGAACGCAATGGGCCATCTTCATCGTTTTCTTTCTTCAGATAAACCTGAATAACCTCCTCGCCATCACGTTGACTGGTATTCGTCACTGGAACGATCAGTGAATAACTGATTCGGGTCGGTTCCCCATCGACACTTGCGGTAGTTCTACGCAGTCTAGTATTTCCATATTCAAAGGTGCTGTAGCTCATACCCTCGCCAAAGGCGAAAAGTGGTTCGCCCTTGAAGTAACGATAGGTGTGACCCTTCATGTTGTAGTCACCGAAGTCGGGCAACTCTTCTTCGCTGCGATAGAAGGTAATAGGCAGACGACCTGCAGGATTGTAGGCACCCGAGAGAACATCAGCGACAGCCTGTCCACCCTGCTGGCCTCCATACCAAGCCTGAAGAATAGCATCACAAGTGCTGGTCTCAGGTTCGAGACCGATCGCCGAACCACTCATGCAGACGAAGACCACAGGTTTGCCCGTCTCGTGTAGTTTCTTGAGCGTCTCGCGTTGCACACTGGGCAGTTGGATACTAGTGCGATCACCGCCACGGAAACCTTCGTAGGGCACCTTCATCTCTTCGCCTTCAAGCTTTGGAGAGATACCGCCAACATATACATAGACATCGGCATCCTGTGTGTCGGCCACTAGTTTATCATAATCAATGGGATTGAATACTCCCAAATCGAAGTTGATTTGAGCGTCATCGGCAATGTACATCCAGTCAATTACGATGTGATAATCCTTGCCAGCTTCCACATCGATGGTCTTATTGAAGGGACGTGGGCCATGTCCAGTACGGAATGTCTGCACAGTGTCTCCATTGACGAGATAACAACCCTGTCCGCATATGAATCCGTCAAGTACAATCTGCTGATTCTTGTCGGCATGGAACGTGGCGACGTACTCGGCCGAGAAATCACGAAGGTTCACGCCTGGAGCAAAAACCGTATTTCCACCCGTGCAAAGTTGCCAAGGCGAAGTGAGATCTTGCACTACTACAGGTTCACCCTCCTTCTTGAGGTTGTTCCAGTACTTCACCGTGAAACCCTTCTGTCCGTTCAAACCGGCACATTGGCTGAACGCGCTTTCAAAGACATCGTCGGTGACAAGGCTCGAACCGCGCTTGTAGATGATGTTGGCAGGGCCAAAGATTTGACGCATGGCATCGAGGACGGTTACCGTGCGACGTGGTGAACCGTAATAATTTCCCCATTGGGCCACACTGTCGGTAGCATTAGCGCCAATCACGGCAATCTTTTTGCCACTAAGAGGGAGCAAGTTCCCATCGTTCTTAAGCAATACCATCGACTCGCGTGCCATCTGAAGAGCCTTTTGGTCACTCTCTTCGTTGGCCAAGAAAGACTCGGGGATGTAGTTCCACGAAACTATCTCATCGGAATCCATCTCGCCCAGACGGAAACGGTCGGTCAACAAACGAAGCACCGACACGTCAATGTCTTCTTCTTTGATAGCACCACTCTTAACAGCCTCGGGCAGACTACTATAAGCGCTACCGCACTCCACATCGGTTCCACTCAGAACAGCATTGGCTGACGAAGCAGCCGCATTTTCGAACACGCGATGATTCTCATATCTTGGAGAATAGAAGTCGTTGATAGCGCCGCAGTCGCTCACTACAATACCCTTATACCCCCATTCCTTGCGCAGAATCTGCGTCAGCAACTGGTCGGAGCCACAGCAGGGCTTGCCTTCGTAGGCATTATAAGCGCACATCACCTCGTGCACATCTGTAGTCTTGACGAGATTCTCGAAGGCATAGAGATAGGTCTCGACAAGGTCACGCTGGCTGAGGTCGGTAACATTAAACTTATGACGCTCGTATTCCGGACCACTGTGAATGGCATAATGCTTGAGGCAAGCATGCAGTTTGTCGTAGGGTCGCCACTTGCCCTCACCCGCAAACTTATAGACCTTCTCATTGGGTTTGCCCTGCAGACCTGTAACGACTGCATAACCCATCTTACGGGTCAAGAAAGGATCCTCGCCATAGGTTTCCTGTCCACGTCCCCAACGCGGGTCGCGGAAGATATTGATATTAGGTGTCCACACAGTCAGTCCGCTATAGCGCTTTACCAATCCTGCGCGACGCGCCTGGATGTACTTGATGCGCTGCTCGGTACTGGCAATATCCATCACTTCCTGCAACAGTTCGGGGTCGAAAGAAGCCGCCATTCCGATGGCCTGGGGAAAGACAGTAGCCAAACCACTGCGTGCAGCTCCGTGCAGTGCCTCGCTCCACCAGTTGTATTCCTGAATGCCCAATTCTGGAATAGCATGGCTGTCGTTCATCATCAAGGTAACTTTCTGTTCAAGAGTGAGACGGCTCAAAAGGTCCTTGGCGCGTACTTCGGCCGAGAGATTGGGGTCCTGATAAGGCAATGTTTTCTTAACTTCGGCAACACCGAAGCTGTAAAGGCCGGCAAGTGCCAGCATCAAAAAAATCTTGTGTTTCATATGCGTGCGAATAATAAAAATGCGCGGCAAATATACAATAAAAATACCGCAAAACAAAATTTCGAATCGAAAAACTGCTTTGCGGGTTCATTTCGCATCATTAATTGGCCGAAATAGATAAATGGAGAAGACTAAAAATCACTTGTCGAACAACTTCTCAACATCTATGCTCATGCCTACTTGCAAGGTGATACCATCGGTGAGTGGGGCATTGAGATAATAGTAATCGGGCTTGTAATTGAAGATATTGTCGGCAGCAAAGGTAAGCCGAATGGCTGGACCAATACGCTGAGCCAACGACAGCTTCCAGATAGTATATGGATTGTAATGAATCGTTCGAGTTAAAAGCCTGCCATTTGCATCCTTCGTACGATAATCGACATACTCCTCATTATCCACTCCGCTCATCGCACGGCCATTGAGTGAGATATTCATCCCATAGTGTGCAGTGAACTGCCTATCCCATTCGCAACGAGCCGTCAACGAATGTGAACGAGCTGGGATATACTGGTTGTTGATCGACTCGCCTTGCTTATCATGGGGCAATTCCTCATGCACATACGCATAGCTCACCTTCACGCCCAATCCATTATCCCACTTGACCTGCGTTGTCACGTCGAATCCAAAGGTCTTGTAATTCTTCAGATTGATGTAACTCAAATAAAGTTGATCTGGATGAGTGGGGTCAATCGTGGCATCCACATAGGGAGCTCCCGTAGCAATACGATTTTCGACATTGTTGTAGTAGCCACCCATCGTGATATTATAGTAACGCTTGGAATAATCGACCGAAGCATTAATATTATGGCTCAGTTCAGCCTCCAAGTCCTCATTGCCCTGGATAATCCAGATGCCTGCCATATCGAAGTTGTAATACTTCTCCTTGAGTTTGGGGGCACGGAATCCCATGCCATAGCTGGCACGTAGATTCAAGTCATCAATAGGCTGGAAACGTGCTGACAATCTTGGAGTCACCCGATGATGGTCGCCATCGCTGAAATAATCATATCGTAAGGCACCAACCACTTCCAGTCTATCCGTTGCCACCCAGTCATACTGTCCGAAGAAGTCAAAAGATTCCTCTTCGTGTGTTTGGTCATCAAGATTGATGTTCATCAGGTAATCATGGAGATAGTCCGTACCAAAGGTAAGAACATCACCCCGCTCAAAACTATGATTAAAAAGGGTACGAAGAGAGTTCTGTACGTTAGAATAATCACGCACATCGAGATCTTCGAGTTTACGATAGTCTGACTTATCATACTGATCGAAGAGATAGCTCACCTCAAGATGATCACGCTCGGTAATGTCCCAATTGCCTCGCAAGCCACCAGTGAAATCGCGATAGCGTTCGGGAACTGTCTCGGTGCGCACTTGCTGCCTGAAGAAGTAGCCAGCCTTTGCTGTAAGCTTAAACCCTTTGACAGGCCTCCAAATCAACTGATTTTTGATATTGTAGGTATCGTCGCCATAGAAATTGGTTATGGTGCGCGCAACTGGAGAAGGTCCGTTGGTGAAGTTAAAGTTGTCGATCATCGTGCCTTGGAACGTAAGCATATTCTGCAGATGATGTCCATTCAATCCCAACGACGAGCCATAGCGCCACTCGTTATGTTTCGAAACACGGGTATTGACATTTAATGTCCACGGCTCCGATGGTTCGCGAGTAAAGATATTGATAACTCCACCTGCTGCACTCGAACCATAAATGGCTGAAGCCGCACCCTTCACGATCTCGATGCGTTCCACATTGGCCATATTGAGTCGCGTAAAATCTACATCATCCATCGTCTCGCCTGCCAGTCTTTCGCCATCTACGAGAAAGAGCACACTTTGTCCACCGAAACCCGAGAAGTTGAGGTGGGTCTGCTGGTTCATGGCATAACTGAACTCCACACCGGGCATCTCCTGTTGCAAAAGGTCTTCCACGTTGGTCGCATCGACTTTCTGAATATCCTGAGCCGTGATGAGACGCGTTTGTATGGGCACATCCTTTAAACTCTTCGGAGTACGTGTGCCTGTTACGACGACCTGTTCCATCCAGAGAGGGTCATCCTCCCAATGATGATAAGCCGAATCGGCAGCTGCCCTGGTCTTGTAGTATTTGCCCTTGGCCTCTTGTGCAAAAACTGCAGCCGAACATGAAGCCAACAAAGCGAGTATTATCATTTGTCGTTTCATATTCGTCAATAAGGATAAAGGTATTCAATGGTCAGGCAACATTTCACGTTCCTGGCACTGATGTAGTTCGCACAGCGAAGGGCCGCAATAGTACCATCGTTCATCCTGAGCAGAAAGACGTGCCCATTGTGGTGGAAAATCGGCGGCGGGGTGGTTAACTCCACGATCATCCAGCGAGACAAAACTTCGTTGATCATAATGCCTTGGCAAGGTATGATCTCCTGCAGCATCCTGGTCTGATCGACCCAAACATCTTTGTCCGAATAGGTGTCGGAAACAAACGCGGTATCTTTCCCTTCCGAAGACATTTGATTCAAGAGTGTCGCCGAATTAATGGGCAGTTCGTCCAT
Source organism: Bacteroidales bacterium (assembly GCA_017548545.1). Classification (GTDB taxonomy): domain Bacteria; phylum Bacteroidota; class Bacteroidia; order Bacteroidales; family UBA3663; genus Liminaster. The sequence continues at coordinate 31,121 of JAFYZW010000099.1, forward strand.
ACTTGAAAAGGAAGTCTCAAGTGCAGCTCCACCATTTGTGCGATTATTGTTGCGGTGGATAGCAAAATCCCACGACGGAGCTTCGGGCTGAGTATCGGTTTCTCTGCCGTCAAGTAGCTCGAAATCTTCTAGTCCCCTACCTGTAAGGACACGGAAAAGATAGGTATAAATCATCGATCTCCCATCCCACTCGCCCGTCAAGGTTGTTGGCACCTTGTAGGGTTCAAAATGCAAGCAAGAGGAATCCATCGGTTCTCCATCGTTGGCCGCAGTCACCGCTTCATGGATGGCATGCAAGTCGACATAGAACCATTCGTCCCACTCGTTGGCTTCGATGTAAAGCGACCCTCTGATGGTATCACCCCACGAAAGAACAGACGGACCCTTGTCGAAAGGTTCATCATAAATGCTGCTCAAAATACCGTCGCAAGCGGTCAGCATCATTGCACACAATAATATGAGGGGAAGAATATATCTCATTAATGATAATCGGGAGTCTCGTCCTGCACCCATGTCAGGACGTAGTCTTCGGTAAAATCGAAATGGATGTGCATATACATATCCCTACCTTCTACACGCAGCAGGACCACCTTTTTTTCCATATCGACATGGACGATAGAAGTCAATTTCTTGAGGTCGTAAAACGATTGCCCCAAGACCTTGAATGCCGACTCCTTGCCACTCCATGCAAGATGGATAGCCAGATCAATATCGGGAGTCAAGGCCAAAACAGCAATCTCATCTGGGGTCAAGAACTGCTTGACAACACGCTGCACACGGTCACCTCTTCGCTCAATGTCGATACCAACAGCCACATCAGAAACTATAACAGCCACATATTGCTTAGTATGACTGAAACTGATAAAAGGCGCATCGGGCTCATCAATAGACGGTTTGCCATAAGGATCGTAGATGATCCTCTTTTCCTCACCGTCCATCAATTCCTTCAAGGCCCTGCGCACAGACAATATTTCCATGAGCCTTCGACTGCCAGGCTTCAAGTTTCTAATCTTATCCTCGAAATATTCGGGATGTGACAGACTGGCGCGAAGTTCCTCCTCGGTTTCAGTGATCTTCCAAACGATATAGTCGGGTGCGGACATCTTACGGCAGTTTAATGCGGACTCTGTCGATGCGACGCTTGTCCATCGACAGAATGGTAAACTCTATCCCGCGAAAACGTATCACCTCATGAGTACGCGGGAAATTCTGCTTGATTTCGAGGAGCAACCCACCGATCGATTCACAGTTGTCGGCCTTATCGCCAAGATCATCATCCTGATCCAAGCCTGTTACCTTACAGAAATCCGTGAGCGAGGTACGTGCTTCGAAGATCCATTCCTTTTGATTCACCTTCTGCCACGTCTGCTCGTCCTCGTCATATTCGTCATGTATCTCTCCCACAATCTCCTCGAGCACATCCTCCATGGTGATCAGTCCAGAGGTGCCACCAAACTCATCTACAACGATGGCCATGTGAAGTCGCTTCTGACGGAAGTCGTCAAGCAAGTCGTCGATAGGTTTATTTTCGGGCACATAATAGGGTTCCCGAATAAGCGTTTGCCACTGGAACTTGTCATCGCGGTTCAGATAAGGCAGCAGGTCCTTGATGTAAAGGATGCCCTTGATGTGGTCCTCGGTTTCTTCGATGACAGGCATACGGCTATACTTCTGATCGACGACCATCGTCAACACCTTGCTGAATGGTGTATCCACATCAATGGTTACCATCTCAGAGCGAGTAGTCATGGCATCCTTCACCGTCTTATCGCCAAATTCAATGATACCCTCCAGCATCTTTTTCTCATCGTTATGCACCTGCGTAGTAACCTTTAAGGCATCACTCAGGTCATCCATCGTAACGTCATCGGTCATCTTGTCAGCCAGATGACGGTTCAGCCCGCCCATACTCTTGACAAGAAGCAGGATAAAGGGATGGAATAATTTGGTGAGAAATTTCATGATGGGGCTTACACTCCGGCTGAACGAAAGGGCATGATGCGATGCATAGACCTTGGGAAGTATTTCACCGAAGAGCAGCAACAGAAAGGTCAGAATGACAGTTTGGCTCAGAAAGATGAGCCATGCCGGATTATCGCTCACAGGCATCACCTGGGCAAAAAAGTAGCTGAACAGCATGATGATGGCAACATTGACGAAATTGTTGCCTATCAGAATGGCGGCCATCAGGTTCTCTTGTTTCTCGAGTAAGTCCTGGATGAGACCGTCACGGGAGTTCTCATCCTCGTCTAGATTGTCAAGGTCGCGTGGAGAAAGAGAAAAGAACGCCACCTCGGAAGCTGAGATGCATGCTGAAGCCAAGAGCAACACAACGGCAATCACAAGTGAAACGATTGCTGCAACATTGGGTGCAAAAAGATGAATTATATCTAAGTCCATCGGGACAGGTTTATAAATGTGTTAAATGAATTCAGTTTTTTCTTCTGAGCTTGAATAGTTAATTTTTCGTTTGTGGCTTTCCATCCAAAAGCTGCTTTTGCAACTTAGCCTGCGAGATGCCGCGAGTGATACGTCCACGATAACAAAGCGAGATGTCTCCTGTCTCTTCACTCACCACTACGACTTGCGCATCACACAATTCCGATATGCCAAGGGCACTGCGGTGACGTAGTCCTAATTCGGCTGGTATGCGTCTGTTTCGACTGGTGGGAAGCACACCTGCGGCCTGTGCTATGCGTCCATTACGAATCAGCATCGCACCATCATGGAGCGGCGAATTCTTATAGAAGACCTGTTCAATGAGGCGGGCCGAGACGATGGCATCCATCTCACAACCTGGAGGCGAAATCAAGGGCTCCACATCATCATAACGTTGCACCACAATGAGAGCACCTACCTTATGCTCCGACATATGCTGGCAAGCCAGAGTCACAGCATCGACCCACTTGGTGTCATCATTCTTCGCCAACTCCTCCTTGCCAAAGAATCGCAGCATGCTGCTCCACTGGTGACGCGAACCCAGACGGATTAACGCCTGACGTATCTCGTTTTGGAAGAGAATGACAAGAATGACCATCGAGACGGAGACAACCAAGTCGAGAATGCCGCCCAACAGTCTGAACTCGAAGAATCGTAAGCCCACCCAAAGGACGATAATGGCAATAAGGCCCTTGAAAATGACAATTGTGCCATTTCCTTTGGACCAACGATAAAGGTAGAACATCAGTGCAGCAACACCAAGGATGTCTATCAAGTCTTTTATGCCAAAATCCCACATATCTTTATGGCCTCTGCGGCCTCTTTAACGTCATGAACTCTTATGATGGATGCACCGTGCAGTAAAGCGTATGTATTAAGTACCGTCGTTCCGTTCAAGGCATGCGATGCATCCGTATCGAGTAATTTGTAAATCATCGACTTTCGGCTGACGCCCACCAACAGCGGATAGTCGGGCAACGCCTCGCGAATCCTATCAAGACCTTTCAGCAATGCATAGTTCTGTTCCAGAGTCTTAGCGAAACCGAAACCCGGATCGAGAATCACGTTTCCGAGCCTTTCAAACCTTTCAAACTCTTCAAACTTCTCAAACCTTTCAAACAATTTATCCAACTGCTCCTTGAAGAAGCGAATAACCTCTTCCACCACCCCATCCTCATAGGTAGTTTGCTGCTGCATGTTCTGAGGCGTACCTCGACTGTGCATCAAGATATAGAGGGCACCTGTACGAGCCACAACGTCTAACATGGCATCATCAAGCATTCCGCCTGAGATGTCGTTGATGATGTCCGCACCAAGTTCAGTTACGCATGTTTCTGCCACACTGGCGCGAAAGGTGTCCACGCTGATCAAAGGCCGTGGACCTTCCCCTCTGCTCTCATCATGCCACTTCTTTGCTTCTTCGACGACAATCGGCAAGGCCCAGCGAAGCCTTTCCATTTCCTCTTCGGCTGAGACTTCCTGAGCTCCCGGTCGGGTCGAATAAGCACCCACATCAACGATAGCTCCTCCCTCGTCTAATATTTTGCGTACACGCTCGCGTAAAACAGACTGCTCCTGTACGCGGCTGGCCTCATAGAACGAGTCAGGAGTTACATTGATGATGCCCATCACACATGGAGAAGGGGGCATTTTCGACACTTTCATGTTGCAAAGTAACATCTTTTTTTGTAGAAATGCAAGTGAATGATACCAAAAAGTGATAAAAAATAGGAAAGATACCCTAAAAATTGACTATCTTTACACCGCAATAAGCAAAATAATTGTTTTTTCGCGACAACGTTGTCATAAGATACGCTCTTTTAACCGATAGCTTTATCTTTGCCGTACAGAAAAAACAATAACTAAAATTCATCTACAGCTATGATTGAAACATTTAAATCAATGGATGGCATGCTGCAAGTCTATTGGATCTTAGCAGCTATCTCGAGCATTATCTTCATCATCCAGGCCATCATGACCTTCGTTGGCTTCGATGCCGACAGCGATGTCGATATGTCCACTGCACCTGATCAGATACCTGACAGTGGCGATGCTGCATTCGATGCCGCCGGCTTCCACCTCGTCTCCGTCAAGTCAGTCATCTGTTTTATCCTAGGCTTCGGCTGGACTGGCGTGCTCTGCTGGAACTTGATCCCCAACCACGTATTGCTCGGTTTGTTGGCCGCAGTTGTGGGTCTAGTTTTCATGTCGGTCATCGCTTTCCTGCTTTTCCAGATGATGAAGCTCAATCGCGACAACACCTTCCGCGTTGAGCAGGTTATCGGTCAGCCAGCCGACGTATATCTCCGCATCCCTGGTAATCGTCGCGCTACGGGAAAGATCACCGTCTCGCTCAACGGCTCCACCCACGAGCTTGAAGCCCTCAGCGATACCGATATTCCCACAGGAGGCAAGGTGCGCATCAAGGAGATCATCCAAGGCGAAACCGTTCTGGTCGAGCAGATCTGATCATTCGGAATCCTCGGAATCCTCTGATTACTCCCATCACTCTGATCGCTCCGATCACTCCGATATCATTCTAAAACTTTAAATAATATCACTATGTCTTTTATTGAAGCTATCAAGACTTGCTTTGCCAAGTATGTCACTTTCAGTGGGCGCGCACGTCGCTCCGAGCACTGGTACTTCTTCCTCTTCATCAACCTGGTAATGATTGTTCTCGTAATCTGGCTCGGATCAACTATCATGGGTCCAGTGATGGAGTATATTTCAGAGGGTGGTGACCCCAATGATAAAGAAGCCATTGCCGAAGTCGTCAACTCATACAGGGTCTCCCCCTCTTCCATCGTCCTGCTTATCTTCTGGGTAGGCACCCTGCTTCCCATCATCGCTGTACAGATTCGTCGCATGCACGATATCGGACGTTCGGGCTGGTGGTCAATGACTTACTGGGGAGGCGTACTCCTGATGTATGCACCCTTCATTTCACCAATGATCTCCTATCCAGTCTTCCTCATCGGCACCATCTGGTTCATCTATCTTGCCTGTCAGGATTCCACCCCAGGCGACAACGTTTATGGCCCCAACCCCAAGGGTCTCGAAGAAACCACATCTACCAACTTCTAAGAAGTTCGACGCATCTATAGCTACTATAGCCACTATAGTCACTATAGCTACAAAGAATATTTATAGCTACTATCAACTACTAATACTAAAACAATACAACTATGCTATTTGATCCATCCCTACTCCCATTGATTCTCATCCTCGTGGTGATTGTCCTTGTGGCAGCCTTGCTTAAGCGTTACCGCCGTTGTCCATCCGACAAGATTCTCGTTGTATATGGCTCTACCGGCAAAGGTTCAGCCAAGTGCGTACATGGTGGCGGTGTCTTCGTATGGCCTATCATCCAGGACTACGCTTACCTCAACCTCACCCCTATCTCCATCGAGGCGAACCTCACCAATGCCCTTTCGCGCCAGAACATCCGCGTCGATGTGCCTTGTCGCTTCACCGTGGGTATCAGTACCGAGTCTGATTCGATGAACAATGCCGCCGAACGTCTGCTTGGTCTGTCGGCCAACGACATCCAGGACATGGCACGCGACATCCTCTTCGGTCAGCTTCGTCTCGTCATCGCATCCATGTCGATCGAGGAACTTAATCAGGACCGCGATGTATTCCAGGAGAACATCAAGAAGAACGTCGAGATAGAGCTCAAGAAAATCGGTCTGAAGCTCATCAACGTCAACATCACCGATATCAAGGACGAGTCAGGCTATATCGAAGCCCTCGGACAGGAAGCCGCTGCCAAGGCCATCAACGAAGCCAAGGTGAAGGTTGCCGAGAAGGAGAATGAAGCCAAGGCCAAGGTTGCCGAACAGGAAATGTCGGGTGAGACTGGCAAGGCTCACTTCCAAATGGAAACCCGTAAGGCCGTAGCTGCCGCCAATGCCGAAGCCATTAAGGGCGAGAACAACGCAAAGGTCGAGATCGCCAATTCGCAGGCCGACCTGCGTGAACGTGAAGCTGAGGCACAGCGCCGTGCCACTGCCGCTGAGAAGATTGCAGCTGCCAAGGCCCTCGAGGAGTCATACGTTGCCGAGCAGAAAGCCGAGTTGGCACGTGCCGAACGTGAACAGGCCACCCAGAAGGCCAACGTCATCGTTGCTCAGGAGATCGAGAAGCAGCGTATGATTGTGGCTGCTGAAGCAGAAGCCGAACGCAAGCGTGTCAATGCGAAAGGTGAAGCTGACAGCGTGGCTTTCCGTGCACAAGGTGATGCTGATGCCATTAAGATCAAGGCCGAAGGTGAAGGTATTGCTGCTGCCACCCGTGCCAAGGGTGAGGCACAAGCTATCTTCGCCAAGATGGAAGCCGAAGCCAAGGGTCTCTTTGAGGTACTCACCAAGCAGGCTTCAGGTTACGACAAGATGATCCAGGCTGCAGGTGATGCCAACAAGGCTTACACCCTTCTCATCCTTGAGAAGCTCCCAGAACTTGTCAAGACGCAAGTCGATGCAATCAAGGGCATCAACATCGACAAAGTTACTGTCTGGGATTCAGGCAATGGTGGAGAAGGCAAGTCATCGACAGCCAACTTCGTTTCGGGCCTTTACAAGAGCATCCCGCCCCTGCAGGATCTCTTCAACCAAGCCGGCATGAAACTCCCCGACTACTTGGGCTCCAAGAACGATGTTCCCAAGGACACCGAAGCTGAGCCTAAGGCATAATTCCCTTTGATTAATCCAACTGCTATGGCCAAATCAAATGGCCATAGCAGTTCTTGATTTCTTTTCACACTATCCCTTCTATCCTTCCATGAAACATCTTCTCCTCTCCCTTTTTCTTTCTGTTCCCGTCATCCTCTCTGCTCAAGGGCTGCCTGTACTTGAGACCGGTGGCAAGGCCATGCCCGACGAATGGATAGACATCGACACAGGCCATCGCATCGTCAAACTCACGCGTCGCAACGGTGCCAACCGCTCATTCTACTTCCACAACCACCCCTTTGTCGGCGACGAAATGCTCTTTGTTGGCAGTGCCGTAGCACAAGCTTCGACCGACATGCTTGCGGGCAATGGCACACAAGGCGTCATCAAACAGATGTATGCCGTCAACCTCAAGACGCTCGACATCCGCCAGGTAACCCACGAACCGCAAGGCGTTTCGACCGAGATTGTATGTCCTGCCACCAGAGAACTCTTCTTCCAACGTCGCGACAGCATTTTTGCATGCTCTGTCGACGATGGTGCAACCCGTCTCATAGCCAAACTCCCCTCTGGCCGCACAGGTCATATTGCTGCCGTCAACTGTGACGGCACACGACTGGCCGGCACTTTCGACAATCCCGAAGAGGCGCGTATTGTGCGCGAACATCCCAAGAAGGGAGAATTCTTCAGCCTTATTTTCGAAGCCAAGCTCGAAAAGACCATCTTCACCATCGATACACATACGGGTGAGTTCAGTAATGTCTGGACCGACAATGCCTGGCTCAACCATCTCCAATTCTCGCCCACCGATCCCAATCGACTGCTCTTCTGCCACGAGGGACACTGGCACAAGGTAGATCGCATATGGAACATCGACATCCGCTCGCGAAAGGAACTTGACCAAGCCGGACTCAAAGACAAACCCGCTCGGCAACCCGTGCTGATGCACAAGCGCACCGTCTATCGTGAGATAGCTGGTCACGAATGGTTTGGTGCCGATGGTCGCTACATCTACTTCGACCTTCAAAAGCCACGCAGCACCACGTTCTATGTCGGCAAGGTCGATGTTGAGACGCTGCACGAAGACATCTATCCGCTGCTGCGCGAAGAGTGGGCCGTCCACTACACCACATCGTGGGACGAGAGTTTTCTCGCTGGAGATGGAGGCTCAAAGACATCGGTAGCACATTCCACCAAGAACCAGTGGATTTTCCGCTATGATTATCCGATGACACGCAACTCCCTGGACGGTACATTCCCAACCTCCCAAGACTCTATCTATACCATCGTGTGCGACAGCCTCAAGTCCGAGAAACTGGTCAACATGCAATACCACAATTACAATCTGGAGCCTAATGTTCACTTCAGTCCCGACAACAAATGGATAATCTTCCGTGCCAATTTCGAAGGCTCTGACAACGTCTATGCCGTCGAACTGTAACTCGAGCTCCTTTCTCATGAATAACATGAACAGACCTTTCTTCCTCCTGTCAGCAATTCTGCCATTTTTTGCCCCTATTGCTTTTTCGATTGCACAATCAAAAGCACCAGCACAGATCCAACAGTTGTGGGGTGACCAGCTTAACGGCACCTACATCAATCCCATCCTTCCCGCCGACTTCAGCGATCCGGATGTTATTCGTGTAGGCGAGAAATACTATATGGTAGCCTCCGACTTCCACTTCATCGGTATGCAGATTCTTGAGTCGGACGACATGGTGAACTGGCGTGTCGTAACACAGGTTTATGATCGTTTCGACTATCCAGGATGGGACACCAACGATCATTATGCAGGCGGCTCATGGGCTCCGTCTCTACGCTATCAGGAGGGACGTTTCTACATCTATTTCTGCACACCCGACGAAGGTCTCTTCATGACTTCTTCGCCAGCGGCTGTAGGACCTTGGGAACCCTTACATCTCGTCAAGGAAGTACCCAAATGGGAAGATCCCTGTCCGTTCTGGGATGATGAGATTGTTCAGGAGGC
>JAFYZW010000100.1 GCA_017548545.1 Bacteroidales bacterium
ATTGGCGAAGACGGCATTCCGCGCCGTGAAGATGCCACGGCACTCTCCGACGAAATGAAAAAGGCGATACGCGAAGAGGTCATTGGCCATGGCTGGAAATGGCTCCAAACCTACGAGATCGACGAACATGGCGCATTAATCAACGAAGACTATTTCGCTACCCACACGACCGCCCGTTGCTGCAACTACTATTTCCCATCGGCCACCGACATGACCATCTACTCATACGTTTATGGTTCCAAGGATCCTGGCTACTTCGATTGGTCTATCGCCATCGACTACACCAACGGCGACGTTCTTCAAGACGTACAAGGCGAAAAATATTTCCTGCTAAATATCCTCTCGATTTTCTATCTCGATGGGAAATGGTATATGGTCACTGTTGAACGTCTCGGCATGAATGGAAACGGCCTGGGAATGTATCATAACGGTTTCGCCACTTCGGAGTATGTCCGCATGACCAACGATGAACTGGCCAACTACCAACGGGACTATTCCATCGACTGGATGATGATCAATTGATACTTTTGCGATTTCTGTCTTTCGACACACACATCTTTATAATGACAAAGGCAAGCCTCGTGAAGAGACTCGCCTTTTGTTTATTGGGATTATGAGATCTTACTTGAGAAGATCCTTAGCCTTATTGGCAGCCTTATCGACGGCATCCTTGCCGGCCTCCTTGGCCTTGTCAACAGCTTCCTTACCAGCATCGACAGCGTTCTGCCCAGCTTCCTTGGCAGCATCAACGGCATCCTGTCCTGCCTCCTTAGCGGCATCGACAGTTTCCTGAGCCTTGGCAACAACCTCGTCCTTGGCAGCCTTGAAGCTCTCGGTCAGCTCATTGAACTTGGCCTTCTGCTCCTCGGTGAACTCGCCAGCCTTGGCCTGAAGCTCATCAATCTCCTTCTGTACTTTCTCGATAGCTTCTACACTACCACTCTCAACGGCTGCCTGAAGATCAGAAACGGCCTGGTCGATGGTTACTGGAGCCTCTGCTACTGCAGGAGCTGGTTCGGGAGCTGGTTCAGCCTTCTTCTCGTTACCACCACACGAGCTGAGCACAAGGGCTGCAGCTGCGAAAAGAACAAAAAACTTTTTCATTGTAATTAATATTATAAGGGTTATGTAAAATCGAGCGCAAATATAAAGACTATTTATAACTTCTCCAAATATTTTTACGGAAAATTAACAAATCCGGTGGTATAAATACCGTTTTGCAATCAAAAAGGCTGAAATAAAGCTAAAAAAATCAACAATACGTGATAAAAGAGAAATGATTATCCATGTGGATTTGTATTTCTTTCCCAAAATACGCCATCCGCGTATCCTTGGATTGCAGTATCTTCCTTGGCCAAAAGGAGTCGTTTCTGTGCCCAAAGACAATACTCTTTGTTCTGTTCGATGCCGCAAAAATGACGGCCAAGTTTGCTGGCCACCACGCAACTTGTTCCACTGCCCATGAACGGGTCGAAAACTACATCACCCTCCTTACTCGAAGCGAGGATGAGCTTGGCAATAAGCTTCTCGGGCTTTTGCGTTGGATGGTCAGTATTCTCGTGCATTGACCAGAAAGGCACAGTGATATCGTCCCAGAAGTTCGAAGGATGCGACAGGCGGAAATTACCCGCCTCTGTCTCTTCCCAATCCTTGGGCTTGCCATTTTCGCGATAAGGGGCGAGCACACGACGCTTTATCATCACAGCCTCCACGTTGAAGTAATATTGCTGTGGATCCTTCACCGCAAACCATATATCCTCCATCGAGTTCTTCCAGTTCGCTTTCGCACCTCGTCCTTTCTCTCGTTGCCACGTGATGCGGTTCAGGATAGTCAGTTCGTCGGACAAAACTCGCTGCATCGTCGCAGAGCAATGCCAGTCGCCACAGAGATACAACGAGCCCGTCGGTTTCAACTTTCGACAAACCTCATGCATCCACGAGCGCAGATAATCTTCGTATTCCCTCTCGTCACGTGCCAAGAAAGAGGTCCCTCCGAAGTTGCGCGACAGGTTATAAGGCGGATCAAGGATGATGAGGTTGGCCATTTCGTCGGGAATCAAACGCATGGCCTCCATCATATCGGCGCAGATGACAGCATCAAGCCAAGAACCTTCCTGCTGTAAACCATCCAGGGAGACGAGCGAAGCTAGCAATGTCGGACGCTCATCGTTTTGAATCGTAAGTGTTCGATTATTAGAGGCACGTTGCTTCATGATTTCTTTTTTATCACGAATTTGAGAATTATAGAATTTAATTAATGTCTGGTAATTTTGCGGAAACGTAGAAGATAGAGTATGCCTACTACTGTTAAGCCGAAAGGCATGCCCATCCAGATGCCGAAGCAGCCCCAGTCCATGACGATGCCAAATAGATAGGACATGGGGATGGAGATGACCACGTAGGCCAAAAACGAATACTTCATCAGCACCTTCACCTCGCCATAGCCTCGGAGACCATTGACGTAGGCTGTCTGCAATCCATCGCCAAACTGATAAAGGATGACTGGGATGGTCGTTGCGGCCACAATTTCCGAAACACGCTGGAACATCTCCACATCGGCCGAATTGACGAAAAGTGCTGCCAACTCATGACGGAAGCCGAACACCAGCGCCGAAGCGATGATGCCCGTGAGCAGAATCATCTGATAGCCCGCATTGGCTGCACAACGCACACCATGATTGTCGTTGAGTCCATGATAATTGGCCACACGGATGGCGATGGCCGTGCCGATGCCGATATAGAACATATAGATGAGCGAGGCGATGGAGTTCATCACCTGGTGCGAAGCCAATGCCGAGGCAGCGTCCCAAGTCTTGCCGCCCCACCCCAACATCAACGAAACACCCGCGAAAGCGGCCAGCTCAAAACTCATCTGTACGCCGATAGGCCAACCCAGTTTATTGAGTTGGACGATACGCGCCCACGACACCTTGACATCTTTCCAATGCTTCATGTAAGCCTCGTAACGTCGCGTGCCGAACACAACGATGAAGAAGAGCACCACCATCAGCAGGCGGCTCGTCAACGTGGCGTAGGCTGCACCTTCGATGCCCATTTCGGGGATGTGGAGCGTGGGATTGCCGAAGATGAGGAGCCAGTTGAACAGGATATTCCAAACATTGCTTGCCAGCAGAATCCACATTGACAGTTTCGTGTCGTTGATGGAATCGGCGAAGGGCTTGAAGGCAAACGAAAGGGAGAAGAGTGGAAGCGAAGGCAGCAGGATGAGATAGTAGCTCCGCATCAAGGGCAAGAGCACGGGATCGAGCCCCATCATCGGCAAGCAGAAATAAATGATCGTCATCACCGCCGTCAAGAGGAGCATCTGCAGCATATCGGCCACGATACTCGACTTGAACACCTCGGCAATCTCGGCATTCCTGCCTTGCGTATATAGCGAACCGATCACGGCGACGGCACCTTGCGCGAAGCCTATCGACAAGATGATGGCAAAGACTAGAATCGAATTGACAAAGCCCACCGCCGATAGTTCTTGCGCATGATGCTGACCCACCATAATCGTGTCGGCCATACCTTGCAGGGTAAAGCCGACTTGCGCGATCAGGATGGGCACGCCGAGACGTGTCAATGCCGCATACTCCTTCGGATAAAAAGCTCTTCTCACGAAAACTCTTTTTTATCACGAATTTGAGAATTAGAGAATTGATTGGGGACGATATGGAAACACGCACGCAAATAATTCAATAATTCGATAATTCGTGATAAAGAAAACAATTCTAGTTCACGACGTTTTGGGGCTCCCCCTTCAAGAATGCGCGGACATTCTCGAAGGCAATCTTGTCCAAGCGCTCACGTGCAGCCTTGGTAGCCCATGCAACATGCGGTGTGATGTAGCAGTTGCATGCCCCGATGAGCGGAGAACCCGCACGCGGAGGCTCCTGCGTCAGTACATCGACGCCAGCTGCGTAGATCTTACCGTTGTTTAGGGCATCAGCCAATGCCTGTTCGTCGATAAGCGGACCACGTCCCGTGTTAATTAGAATGGCCGACGGTTTCATCATGGCCAGACGTTCGGCATTCACCAGATGTTTTGTTTGCGCATTGAGCGGGCAATGCAGGCTCACCACGTCAGAGGCACGGAAGACCTCTTCATAATCGATTGCCTTCTGGATGCCCATCTTGGCCAATGCCTCGGCACTCTTCGAACTATAGGCCAATACCTTCATGCCAAATGTCTGGGCAATCTGGGCGACAGATTTACCGATATTGCCCATACCCACGATGCCTAATGTGAGGCCGTCAAGCTCGATAAGCGGGCTCTCCCAGAAACAGAAGTCCTTGGAGTTCTGCCAAGCTCCTGCTGCCACCGACTGGGCATGCTGCGCCACATGATGCGTGATATTGAGCAGATGCGCGAAAACCATCTGCGCTACCGACAGCGTACTGTACGCGGGAATGTTGGTCACGACGATACCATGTTTCGTGGCGGCTTCCAAATCTACGACATTATATCCCGTAGCCAGCACGCCGATATATTTCAACGAGGGCAAGGCTTCGATGACCTTTGCATCGAAGATCACCTTGTTGGTCAAAGCGATTTCGGCACCCTCGCATCGCGATACTGTCTCTTCGGGTGCAGTGCGTTCATAAACGACAAGTTCTCCCAGAGTTTTCCAGGGCTCCCAGCTGATATCGCCGGGATTGGCTGCATAGCCATCCAATACTACAATCTTTTTCATTTTTTCTCGAATTATATGGTTTCTTTTCTAATCACGAATTATCGAATTAAAGAATTAATAAATATGAAACGATGCAGCCCCTCATTATTCGATAACTCGCAAATTCGTGATGATAAATACTATTTCCGAAGTTCCCAAAAGGCGACAGCAGCAGCTGCTGCGACGTTGAGCGAATCGACATGATGGAACATCGAGATGCGCACCACATGATCAGCCTCGGCAATCGTCTCCTTCGGCAAGCCATCGCCCTCGGTCCCCATCACGATAGCCAAACGTGGAATTGCCTTCAGCAGGGGCGAATCGACGGGAATGCTATCGTCAGACAAAGCCATCGCCGCCGTTTGGAATCCATATTTATGCAGGCTCGTGAGCGGTTCGCGCAAGTAGGTCCACGGAACAAGGAAGACCGAGCCCATCGACACACGCACAGCGCGGCGGTTCAGCGGATCACACGCCGTAGGTGTCAGCAGCACCGCATCGATGCCCAAGGCAGCAGCCGAACGGAAGATGGCGCCGATATTGGTGGTATCCACTACGCCATCAATCACCACTATCCTCCGTGCATCGCGCACCACATCTTCCACCTTTGCCTGTGGTCCCGTCCTTTCGGCCAGCCCCGCAGTTGCCTCGGGCCGACGCATCGCACAGAGCACTCCGCGCGTCAAATTATATCCGGTGAGTTCCGCCAACATCCCACGTGCCCCCGTATAGACCGGTATATCGCCACATCGTTCGATGATACCTGCCGCATCGCCGGCGATGTGCTTCTCTTCGCAAAGCAGTGCCAAAGGTTCATAGCCCGCGTCGAGGGCCACATCGATGACCTTCGGACTTTCGGCAATGAAAATCCCCTTTTCGGGCTCCAGCCGATTACGCAGCTGTGCTTCGGTCAACACACCGAAGACTTCGACACCTGGGTCGCTGAGTGAATGTATGCGGATAATGGGCATAGTGGCGGAATTGGACGCTGCAAATATACTCAAAAAAACGCAAATATGACGCATTTCGTGACGGGAATTTACATTTTTGCATGTATTTTGATAAAAGCCATGTCATTTTTTTGCAAAAACTTTCTGCAAAATTTGGAGAATTTACCGAAACTCACTACCTTTGCGACGATTTTACGCTACTGCAAACAATGGAAACAAAGTTCAAACGCTTAGACCATAAGAGCCTTGTCGCCCTCCTGCTCGTCATTACACGAATGATCAAGGCCGACAGCCGCATCGACGCAAGCGAGATACAGAAGCTCATGGTGTTGGAACGGCAATACAACTTCGATCACACATTGATGACCGAAGCCTCTCGCCTCACCCTCTCCGAAGCCATCAAGCAACTCCGCACCCTCGATGTCCCGACCCGTCACCAGATTCTGGAGTCGCTCACCGAGCTGGGCAGCACTGACCGCATCCTCGAACGTCACGAGGCATTGCTCCTGCTTACCCTGCGTTATTGTCTGCTCGATGACGATTGGCAGAAGTGCGATGTCGTCTCAAGCCATATCAGCCATCGCAGCGGCGACCTCGGCACCTACATCATCTACTTCGAAACCGAAGACAACGAAGCCATCCATCGCGAGATCTTCGACGAATGGGAGTTGATGAAACTCATGCTCCAGCAGAATGGCCTCCAGTTCTTCTTTGTCGAACACATCGTGCAAAGCCTTTGCAAGCAGGACCCTGTCATCATCAAGAAGATGCTCGAATATTTCGCGCCCACCAAGACCGACCAGCAGATCGACCATCTTTATGCCCGCATGGAAGAGATGGACAGCTCCACGTTCTGCCAGCAGGTGTTTGTGCGCAGCATGCAGTTGACCGACCTACGCAATTCGCGTCCCTCCCTGCTCATCAACCTCGGCTCGACCGACCTGCTGCGCATCGAGATCACCGATACCCCACAGGCACATATCCGCAAGTTCCTCGACGACTACAATCGTCAAGCCAGCCCCGGCATGACGGCTGTGCGTCCGCTCGACAATGAGAATCATCTGGGACACTTCAGCTATTATGGCTACTACCGCGACTTCTTCAATCTGCTTGTGCAATCCGAGCCCAAGGAGAGCCGCATCGTACTTTGGCCGAATAAATCGGAGTTCGAATTCCCGCAGATTGGCCGCAGCTTGCGCCTCAACCAGCAGGAGGCCTCGCTCTACAGCCTCATCCTCGTCTATACATATAAATATAATAAGAAAGGACTTCCCCTCTGCTATTCCCCTGAGCAACGCAAGATCGAGGCTCTCTATCGAACCATTTATTGCCGAAAGAAGTTTGTCGAAACCGAAGATGTCATCTTCCCCGACAACCTTGCCCCTATCCGCGCCAAGATTGAAAAGAAGATGCGCGACCAGCTCGACGGACTCGACAACATCGAGGACTTCATCCCACGCAACGAGCGTCGTGAGGGTTTCTACCGCATAGCCGCACCCCTCAAGATGGTCTGTGTACGTCCCGATATCCGCCAAAGCGAGGTAAGCATCGCCGATTTCGAGTGGTGACAAGGTTGCAAATCGTTTTACCTCCCATCATTTTTTCGCAAAACAATATTGTCAAGACATACGTCCTTCTCTCCCATTGTCGTATCTTTGCAGTGTAAAAAAACAAGTAATACTAACAATTAAAAATATACGACTATGACAAAGAGATTGACCAAAAGCATCGACAAGAAGGTCTGCGGCGTATGCGGCGGCCTGGCTGAGTACTTCGACTTGGATCCCACCCTCGTGCGTGTGGTCTATTTCGCTCTCACCTTCCTCACCTCCTGGTTCCCGGGAATCATCATGTACTTCCTCCTGGTTCTGGCTATGCCGAAGAGAAAGCCCCAGGATATTGTAAACCAAAATAACTTTTAAAAAATAAGAATATGATACTATCAACCACCCCGACCTTACAAGGTCACAACATCGAGACTTATTACGGCATCGTTACTGGCGAAGTCATCATCGGTGCCAACGTATTGAAGGACTTCATGGCCTCCATCCACGACTTCTTTGGCGGACGTGCCGGCTCCTACGAGAATGTACTCATCGAAGCCAAGAATGCAGCCCTCAAGGAAATGGAGGAACGCGCCACTGCTATGGGTGCCAACGCCGTTGTCGCCATCGACCTCGACTACGAGACTGTGGGACAGGCCAACAGCATGCTCATGGTATCGTGCAGCGGCACTGCCGTGAAAATATCTTAAGATTATTAGGGATATTAAGAGATTATAAAGGAATTTTAGGGATTATAAGGGACAATTGTTTCTGAGATCCCAAATTCGACAGACAAAAGTAACGTCCCTTAATATCCCTTCAAATCCCTAAATGTCTCTTAGTTTCTTTAAAATAAAAAACAATGGCAAACAAAAACACCTACACTCCCTACGAGGAAGTGAACAACACCCCTCGTCGCTCGAAAGGAAACGGCACGTTTCTGGCTCGTCCTGCCTTCTGGATCACCATCTGCTGCTTCATTGCTGCCCTCATCACGCTCAACGCATCATGCACCGTGATTGACTCGGGTGAAATCGGCATCAAGTTTCACAAGTGGTCGGCCAACGAACAGGACTACGGCGGCGTGGAAGGCACTTGCAAGGGTTGGGTCTTCTACAACCCCATCACCACCAGCGTCTTCTCCTACCCCACGTACATCCAGCGCAAGAACTACGAGGCGTTCAACGTCAACGCCAAGGATGCTTCGGTATTCTCGATGGACCCCACCATCGCCTACCGAATTAACCCCGAGAAGGCTTGCGACATCTTCACCAAGTATCGTAAGGGCATCGAGGATCTTGAGAACGGATACATCCGCACCTGCATCTACGAGGCTTATCGCACCTGCGCCAACCAGTACACCTCCGATTCGCTGATGTCCAACCGCGCCAACTTCGAGCGTGACGTGCGCTCCCGCCTGGAGTCCTCATTGATGGACGAAGGTTTCATCGTCGAGGAGTTCACCTCGCAGATCACGCCTCCCCAGTCGTTGGCTCAGATGATCAACGAGAAGAACGCTGCCGTACAGTCTGCCCTCAAGGCCGAAAACAAGGTGAAAGAGGCCGAAGCTGAAGCGAAGATTCGTATTGCCGAGGCCAAGGGTGCTGCCGAAGCCATGCAGATCAAGGCCGATGCTGAAGCATATTACAATCGCACCATCGCCGCCTCGCTCAGTCCCCTCATCGTCCAGGAAGATTGGATCGAGAAGTGGAACGGCACCGTCCCCACCGTGATGAGCGGACAGAACATGATGCTCGACATGTCCAGCATCATCGGCAAGAAATAAGCCACAATACTCATAGCAAGCACTCTGACGGCTGTCAGAGTGCTTCTTTTAGATACCTCGGTCTATCAATACTGCCAATTATCAGCAATAACGCCGACGAAATGGCAAAAACAAGCGTGAAAATTGGGAAATCCCGAAGTCTTGAATTATCTTTGCTTATTGAATCGAAACCTCAATCCACACACAATGAAAGCAAACGTACTATCAATCCTGTTTCTGTTCTTCGCTTGTCTCGTCCCCTCCTCTGCCCAGGAGATCCACTACACCGGCACGACGCTCAGTAATCCCTATCTGCTTGATGGAGGACTGACACCTGCCATCGGTGTGCACAATATCCAGACGATGCGCACTTCGCGCAGTCGTGGCCTCGAAGCGCCGTTGGGCACCACCGTCTGCCCGGCCAAGGAAGAGGTGCTCTATCCTGCCGAGGACTCGAAGGGCTGGACCTACAATCACCAGCCCATGCTGGCCTATTGGCGGGGACGTTTCTGGATGCACTTCCTCAGCGACCCGCTGGGCGAACATATCCCCTCGGGCATCACGTGGATGCAAAGTTCCGAGGATGGCTACAACTGGACAGCTCCCGAAATCCTTTTCCCCGAATACACACTGCCCGCCGACATCATGGACGGCACACGCAAGGTCTATAACCCCGACGGCTCGCTCCACAAGGTGAGCACGATGGAGCAATTCCCCAACCAGTTCCGCCGCGAGGGACTCAAGGCCGTCATGCACCAACGCGTAGGTTGGTATGTATCGTCGGCCGAAACGGGCTCGCGTCTGCTGGCTATCGGCCACTACGGCATCTGTCTGCACAAGAAGGACGATCCCAACGATGGTGACGGCATTGGACGCGTGGTGCGCGAAGTCATGCCCGACGGCACGCTGGGGCCTGTCTATTTCTTCTACTACAACCACGGCTGGGACGCTTCGAACACCAATTTCCCCTTTTACACGAAGTCGAAGGACAAGAAGTTCCGCAAGGCCGTCGAGGAAATTCTCACGTCGCCCCTCTACTGGATGCAGTTCGTCGAGGAGTGTGACCGTCAGGATCCGCACCTTCCGCTCAAGGGCGAATACAAGGCATTCAATTACTACACCCTGCCCGACGGGGAGACCATCGTCTCGCTGTGGAAACACGCGCTCACCAGCCATTCTGAGGATGGCGGCGTGACGTGGGACACCCTCGTGCATCGCGCCCCGGGCTTCGTCAACTCGAATGCCAAGATCTGGGGACAACGCCTCACCGACGGCATGTATGCCACGGTGTATAATCCTTCGGAATTCCGCTGGCCGCTGGCCATCAGCCTTTCTGCCGACGGACTCGATTACCAGACCCTGAACCTCGTGCATGGTGATATCTCACAGATGCGTTACGGCGGCAACTACAAGTCGAACGGCCCGCAGTATGTGCGCGGCATCCTACCCGCCTTCGCCGGACATCGTGCTGCCGACGGCAAGCACTGGGACAGTCATCCGCTGGCCGGCAACGGCGTGCCCTGTGACTCCGACCTATGGGTGACCTACAGCGTCAACAAGGAGGACATGTGGGTGGCACATATCCCCGTTCCCGTGCGCACCCGTGCCACAAGCCACAGTCGCCGCGACGAGATTGCCAAGGCCAAGACGTTGGCCGACCTCACCGAGTGGAACCTCTACAGCCCCGTCCTTGCCCCCATCTCGTTGAAGGATGAGCTCTCGATGGGCCGTCCGAAGACGCAACTGGTGTTGTCGGATGCCGATCCGTTCGACTATGCCAAGGCCGACCGTCTCTTCCCCGGTGTGCGCCATCTCTTCGCCAACTTCGACATCACCCCTTCGCAAAACGATCACGGCGAACTGCAGATCGAGTTCTGCGACGCCCAAGGCAATCCCTGCTCCCGTCTCTGCTGGCAGTCCGACGGTCAGGTCACCATCAAGACCGGTGCTCGCTACACCACCGTGCTCAAACAGTATGAGCCCGGAACAACTTACCACGTCACAGCCGACGTGAATCTCAATACCCGTATGATTGAGGTGCATATCTCAAACCCCTCAAACCCCTCAAACCCCTCAAACCCCTCAAACCCCTCGAACCCTTCAAACCCCTCAAACCTCTCGAACCCTTCAAACCCCTCAAACCCTTCCCATAAGCGCTCCATCCTCTACGCTCCCATCTCGCAGATTGAGCGCCTCACCTTCCGCACAGGTCCGCGTCGCACCGACCTCACTCCCGACACCAAGGCCGACCGCACGGAATACGAAGACCTCCCAGATGCCGAGGCAATGGATTCCAAGGCCAGCTTCGCCATCACGAACGTCACCACAGCCGACCGCGACCTCAAGGCCGTCATCGCCCCACATATCGCACAAGACCTCATCACGGGGCCGCAGGTTCTCCCAGCCCTGCTCAAGTGGAGCAACTACAGCCACTATGTCGATTATTTCAACACGATGGAGGACGAGAACATCGTCCAACTCATCCCCAACAGCGAGGCTGCCGAGTGGATGGAACGCGAGATTCCTCTCTTCGAATGTCCCGACCGCGAGATGGAGGAGATGTACTACTTCCGTTGGTGGACGTTGCGCAAACACATCATCCAAACCGATCTGGGTCATGCGCAGACCGAATTCCTCGTCGAACGCAGCTACGCCGACAACTACAACCTCATCGCCTGTGCCGTAAGCCACCACATCATGGAGGCACGCTGGCTCCACAACAACCTCTATGCCATCGACGAGGCATACAACTGGCTACGCGGCAACGACGGCAAACCGATGGAGAAATTCCACAAGTTTTCCGACCTCGTTCCCTTCGCCCTCATGCAGGATGCCAAGGTCATCGGCACTACCGAATGGTTGCGCGACCTCAGGGAAGACTTCGTCGAGGACATGCAGTGGTGGGACGAAAACCATCTGTGGTGCAATGTGGCCAAGGATGCCCGTTTGGGCAAGGATGAAGAGGGCATCACCAAGCCTTTCGCTGCGGGCGATAGCCTCTACTGGCAGGGTGACGTACAGGATGGCATGGAGGAAAGCATCAGCGGTGGCCGCTACAGTGCGAACAAACGCATGTTCCACCAGAACCGCCGTCCCACCATCAACAGCTACATGTACGGCAACTTCGCGACCTTGGCCGAGGTGTTCCCTGAGGGAGCCAAGCTTGGTTCCCAACTAAACTTCGCTGAACGTGCCGCCCACCTCAAGCGGTTGGTCAATGAGAAGCTTTGGGACGATGGCCTGCAGTTCTTCTGCACCCGCGACAAGTTTGACTCGCTCTGCCAGGTGCGCGAACTCATCGGCTACCTGCCGTGGTACACCGGCCTGGCTGATGACGATGCCGAGAAATATGCGCCCGCATGGCTCCAGCTCACCGACCCCGATGGCTTCCTTGCTCCCTACGGTATGACCACTGCCGAGCGACGTCATCCCCTCTTCCGCCATGCCTGGACGGGCCGTCCCACCTGCGAATGGGATGGCGCCATCTGGCCCTTCGCCACCAGCCAGACGCTCACCGCCTTGGCCAATGTGATGAACGACTATCCGCAGACAGCCGCCCTCCTGCCCGACACGATGTTCTATCAGCACCTGAAGCTCTACACCGAGTCGATGCATCGTCGCGGTCGTCCATACGTGGGGGAATACCTCGACGAACAAACGGGAGCCTGGCTCTGGGGCGATGCCGAGCGTTCACGCTACTACAACCATTCGACCTATAACGATCTCATCATCTCGGGCCTCGTCGGCCTGCGTCCTTCGCTCCAAAACGAAATCTCCATCAACCCGCTCGTTCCAGCCGGTCAATGGAGCTGGTTCTGCCTCGATAACGTCGTCTATCACGAGCATGTCCTCACCATCCTTTGGGACGAGACGGGTCTGCGCTATGGACAAGGCCAAGGCCTCACGCTTCTCGTCGATGGAAAGCGCGTTGCCAACCGTTCAACCTTGGGAAAACTTGTTTGGAAACTATAAAACTCCCTATAAATCCTAAATAGAACGTCAACGTCCGTAGACGTTCTATTTCCGTTGTTTCAAGCCATTCCCGAAAATTTACCGACAAAAAGGATGACACCGGACGACATTTCGCGAATCACATAGACGAACGGGCGATTGGCATGGAACGTTGCCTTGGGAATCACTTCCTCTTGGATTGGGCCGGCGCTTGTCAACTCTGCCATTCCTGCTACCGTAACCGCCGCAGCCTCCGAGCCTTCCTCATTCACTTTGATTTTGGCTTTCTGGCGCATCATCTCGATATAGACAAGCTTGTTGCACATATTCGGAATCTCGGCAAATTCCTTGTCGAAGGCCTGACGGATACCCATCTGTTGCAACAGTGAGATCAGACCGCCTTCCAGATCTTTGGTATCGGATGAGGTTTCGAAACGCGGCAACTTCAGATCCACTTCGTAAGTCTTGAAAACACCATCACCCGAACTGCGGTAATCCTCAACGTCCGAGAAGCCATTTTCAGCCAGACGATTAACGATGTCGTCTGTGGTCTTTCCTTCTTCGGGCAGCATCACCACCATGTTCCAAAGGCTGTTCCCGTATGGAATCTTGACAGCCGAGTAGGTCTCGTTCTTGACATAGCTGATATAGACATCCTGACGCATCATTGGCATTTCGGTGCTGCCCTTGCCGGTCTCGAATTTCTCGTTCTTCGTGTTCTTTGGGTCGAACTTATTGGTCCAGTCGGCCTTGAAATAAATAGCATTGAGCAAATAAGACACCATTTCGGGGTTCACTTCGTCCAGTATAGACGGAATCATTCCTTTCGTCTGTTTTTTGCACCAGTCATTGATGTGGCTGAGAGTCTTCGACGAAGAAAAGTCGAGGGCTTCGGCCTTCGCGTCGTAGTAATACGCCATGTCCTCCTCAAACTGAGGCTTCAGCGTATAGTCCTTGTTGAGGAAGATGGCGTTGGCGATGTCCAGCTCCACATCCTCATCGGCCTTCGGGAGGTTGTCAATCAGGTTCTTGCAATAGTCGTTCACGGCCTGGATGCCGCCCTCATGGAAGCCAAGGGTCTCTTCGAGTTCCTTCTCGGTATTGCCCGTTGCTGCATCGTTCACCATGCCAAGCACGTAGGTGATGCTGAGGGGCGAATAGATGAAGCTTCGGCCCGAACGGTCGGTCTCGTTCACCTTCTTTAGGAAATTCAGGGTGAAGCCGTTGTTGTCGTTGGCAAACACGCGCTGCTCCTCGGTCAGTTGAAGGGGTTTCTGATCAGCCACCATGTTGACAATTCTCTTCTCTTCGCTGCCGCCTTCTTCGTCCGAAGAGCACGAAAGCAGCATCATGCTGCATGCAGCCATCGCTGCCATACCATAAAAAAGCTTCTTCATAATCGTTGATGTTTTACATTTCTGCATTATAAACGTAAATAATCGGAAAACCTTGCATCATCACTCGTATAAATTTCGATAATTCGTGATAAAAAATCGAATAATACATGATAAACGCTTTGTTATCTCAACTTTTCTTCGTATCTTTGCCCCGCGAAATGGTTTTTGAACCAGCCCAACACTATCACATAGTACACACATTATGAAAAACTCCTTAACACTCCTGCTCGTCGCCCTGCTGTCGCTCCAAGCGCAAGCAGCTATCCATGTCACTAACCTCAGCGTCGAAGGACGCAAGGACCAGCCCCTCGGATTGGATGTCGAGACACCGCGTCTCGGCTGGCAAATCGTGGCCGATGCAGGGGAACAGGATGTTGTGCAAACCAGTTACCACATCCTCGTAGCTTCTTCGCCCGAACTGCTATCCAAAGGCCAAGGTGACCTGTGGGATGCCACTGTGGCAAGTCCGCAGAGCCTGTGGATTGATTACCTTGGCACACTATTGAAGCCCAACCAACGCGCTTATTGGAAGGTGCAGGTCAACTGCGAACGCAGCAAGGGAGAAAAGACCGTCAGCGAACAAAGCGACTGGTCGGATGTCTCATCATGGGGCGCAGGATTGCTCAACGACGGCAACTGGCGCGGCAATTGGATCGGCCTTGACTACGCCATGCCTTGGGATGTCGAGGACGAACACTCCCAGCTTTCGGCACGCTACTACCGCACCACCTTCGCTACAAAGGATAAGAAAGTGCTACACGCCACCCTCCACATCGCCGGCCTCGGCCTCTACGAAGCCTATGTCAATGGCAAGCGTGTGGGCGACGCGCCTGACTCGAAGAATCATTTGGGCCAGCAGGTACTCATGCCTGCGCCCACCGACTATCGTCGCTCCATCATCTACAACAGCTTCGACGTCACCCCCTTCCTATTCCCCTCAAACTCCTCAAACCCCTCAAACCTTTCGAACCTCTCGAACTTTTCGAACCCTTCTCATTGCCTCGCCGTCACCGTCTCCAACGGCCGATACTACACGATGCAGCAGAAGAAGAAGCTCTATAAGATTGCCAACTTCGGCTATCCTACCCTACGCGCCAACCTCATCATCGAATATACTGACGGCACATCGGACGTCATTGCCACCAACGAGAAGAATTGGCGCATCACCGCCGATGGCCCCATCCGCTCGTCGAACGAGTACGACGGCGAGATCTACGACGCGAATGAGGAGTTCAAGAATTGGACGCTCGCCGACTTCGACGACAGCCAGTGGAGCCAACCCGACCGAAGTGCTCTCCCTATCGGCAAACTGCGCGGCAACACCACGCCCCCGATGGTTGTGCAGGAACTGCTTACGCCACACGACATACGCATCGCCGAAGACAACCGCATACTCATCGACTTCGGACAGAACTTCGCCGGATGGATGCGCGTGCCCGTCGGACTCATGGAACTCAATAAGGGCGACACCCTGCGTCTGCGCTTTGCCGAAAAGCTCGAAGCGCCCATCGGTGCCCCATGGACCGAAGAAGAATCGTGGAACAGCAATGGCCCCGGCTATTGTCTCACCGACACGTCGCGTCTCTATGTCGAAAACCTGCGCAATGCCCTCGTCACCGACTACTACATCGCCAGCGGCAATGAAGATGAAGACGAGACATGGGCCCCGCGTTTCACCTATCACGGCTTCCGTTTCGCCGAGGTGGAGGTTCTACGGAATGCCAATCCCGACTATACGGTCAAGAAACGCATCAAGCCAAGAAACGGCCATACTTCTCCCCTCTTAACCCTTCTTAACCCCTCGAACCCTTCAAACCCCTCAAACCTCTCGAACCCCTCGAACCTTTCGAACCCCTTCGTTGGCGAAGTCGTTGGCGACCCGATGGAAACCCTCTATACCTTCGAGACTCCCAACCCCGTGCTCAACCGCGTGGTGCGCAATGCATTCTGGGGTGTGCGCTCGAACTACAAGGGCATGCCCGTCGATTGTCCACAGCGCGACGAACGACAGCCCTGGGTGGGCGATCATTCGATGGGTTGCTGGGGCGAGAGCTATTTGATGGACAACCATGCGCTCTACCTCAAGTGGATGCAGGACCTCGAAGATTCGCAGCGTCCCGATGGCACTTTGCCCGGCGTCTCTCCCGCATTCTGGAACTACTACAACGACGACATCACCTGGCCTTCAGTGTTCATCTTCGGTGCCGACATGCTCTACACCCAGTTTGGTGACATCGAGGCCATCCGTCGCCACTATCCCGCCATGCGTCGCTGGGTGATGCACTTCTGGGAGAATCACCGCGACCCCACGACGGGCGTCATCAAGGCCGACAAGTATGCCGACTGGTGTTGTCCGCCCGAAGCGCCCGAACTCATCCATAGCCAGGATCCCAACCGCGTGACCGACGGCGTGCTCATCGGCTCGTGCTACCTCTACCGCATCTTCCAGGACATGATGAAGTTCGACGACATCCTCATCCAGAAGCTGCAGAACTGCTCCACCGCCGAACGCCTTGCCCTCAACCGCGAAGGTCTCACCGTCGAGCTGCTCGAAGCCGACAAGGCCGAGTACCACGCTTGCCGCACGTCGCTACGCGATGCCATCAATGGCGAGTTCCTCAACGTCAAGACAAGCACTGACGACGCTAAGGCAGGACGCACACCCAGCTCGATGACGGGACCGGGCAACCACATCCTCTACCCCGATTCGGTCTTCTACAGCAACAACAGCGTCACGGCCAACCTCCTGCCCTGGGCCTTTGGTATCGTTCCCGACGAACATGCGGCCACCGTTGAGCGTTGGATCATGCGCAAGCATCTGCTGCTGCCTGGCGACACACCTGAACTGCGCGGCATCGACGGACACATCCAATGCGGCGTCATCGGTATGTCGTGGCTCCTGCGCGGATTGGCCGACATGGGCCGTCAGGATCTCGCATGGATGCTCGCCACCGTGAAGAGTTATCCCAGCTGGGGCTATATGGCCATGCATGGAGCCACCACCATCTGGGAGCTTTGGAACGGCGACACCGCCAATCCCCGCATGAACTCGGGCAACCACATCATGCTGCTCGGCGACCTCATTCCGTGGTGCATGGAAAACGTGGGCGGCATCAAGGCCGGCGCTCCAGGCTTCTCGACCATCTCCTTTGCGCCAAACTTCGAAGTCGAGGAGCTCAGCGAAGCCTCGGCCAGTTACAAAACGCCCTACGGCCTTGCTTCCAGTCATTGGCAGAAGACCGATCGCCAGCTCATCTGGGATATCACCATACCTTGCAATGCAAGGGGCTGGGTAAAACCGCCTTATAATGCGGTTGGTTTGAAAGGTTTGAAAGGTTCGAGAGGTTCGAAAGGCTACTTGCCCACCACATCTCAAACCGCTCAAACCCCTCAAACCCCTCAAACCCCTCAAACCCTTACCCTCGGCTCTGGCTCGCACCATCTTGTCTTCGACCTCGATCCCGCCCTTCCCATGCGCGATTATTTTAGAGGTGGAGCCTACGAGCGACAATATGCCGACAGCCTCAGCCGCGACCGACAGGGCATCGTCTGCGACCAGTTCGTCTATGACTTCCAGAACGCCGCCCATCCTTCGTGCCACAGTGCCTCGATCGCCGAATTGCGCAATGGCGACCTTCTTTGCACCTTCTTCCTCGGAGCGCGCGAAGGAGCGCCCGACGTCTGCATCTATACGTCGCGCAAACCGAAGGGCAGCGACCAGTGGGAACCTCTCCAGCTCGTCGCCAACGGAGACCTACGCCCAGGAGCCAAGGCTTACGGCACCGAGATCGACAGCACACTCACCACGCCCATCGAGGACAACGTGAACCGCAAGGCGTGCTACAACCCCGTACTCTTCCAGATACCGGGCGGCGACCTCCTGCTCTTCTACAAGATCGGCAAGAACGTGCGCGACTGGACGGGCTACATGATGCGGTCGTCCGACAACGGATATACGTGGAGTGACCCGCGCCAAGAGCTCGTCGTAGCCTCTAACCCCGTACCCAGCCCGCAGCTTTCGCCCGTACAATCGAGCGACAGCCTGCTCGGCGCCATCAAGAACCAGCCCATCTATCTGCCCAAGGGCTTCCGTTGCGCCAACGGTACGGTACTCCAAAAGGCACGCATCCTCTCGCCATCGAGCAAGGAGACAGGCACCGCCTCGAAGGAAAAGTCGGGACAATGGCGAAGCTACATCGAAATGAGCGAAGATGACGGCCACACCTGGGCGCTCTACGGCCCAGTTCCCGAAGAACCGAAAATCGGCACCATCCAGCCCGCACTGCTTGTCCATAAAGACGGGCGCATACAGATGCTCTGCCGTACCCATCGTCCTAAGGATACCGAGAGCCACCTTGCCCGTATGGCTACAGCGTTCAGCGAAGATGGCGGACTCACTTGGGGGCCGATGCAACTGCTCGACGACGTGCCCAACAACAACTCGGGCATCGATGCCGTGACGCTCCCCAACGGCACCTTCGCCCTCGTCTATAATCCGTTCTCGCTCATTCCCGGCCCCGACAAACCGCTGCGCAATCCCACGTGCATAGCCACCAGTACTGATGGTATCACGTGGACGCATCATCTCACCCTCGAATCGTCGCCCATCAGCCAATACAGCTATCCTTCGCTGATCCTTGGAAGTGATAATACACTTCATGCCATCTATACATGGCGTCGTCAAGGCATCAAATATCAGCAAATAAGGCTCAAATAGGGCTCCATTTGTAAAAAAACCTTAAAAAAAGAGACTTTTTGGATGAAATGTTTGGAACATTACAAAAAACGCCCTATCTTTGCATCGTGAGTAATTCCACAAAACTTCATAAAATGAGAGAAAGGGCTGACGACTGTCGTGAGATGGGCGTCAGTTTTTATTAAGAAGTATCACTAACAATTAATATAAAACATTATGGCAAAGCAAATCACAGATCAAAATGCCAACGAAATCCTGGCAAGTGACAAACTCGTAGTCATTGACTTCTGGGCACCTTGGTGCGGCCCCTGTCAGCGTCTTTCTCCCATCGTCGAGCAGCTCGCCGAAGAGTATGAAGACAAGGCTGAAATCTGCAAGTACAATGTGGACGAAGGCGAAGACCTCACCGCCAAGTTCGGTATCCGCAACATTCCCGTTGTCATCCTCATCAAGAATGGCGAAGTGGTAGGCAAGAAGGTCGGTCTCGCTGCCAAGGCAGATCTCCAGAAACTGATTGATGCAAATCTGTAAGATAAACAATGCAAATCGAGATCTGTTTCTCTCCAAGCCTGCTCGACCTCTACGAGCATCGTGACAGCGTGGTGGTGGTGACGGACGTGTTCCGCGCCACCACAACCATCTGTACGGCCTTTGCCAACGGAGCCACCTACATCATCCCCGTGGCCACCGAGCAGGAAGCGCTCGCTTACAAGTCGCTGGGTCATCTGGTGGGCGCCGAACAGGCCACCGAACGCTGTTCGTTCGCTGACTTCGGCAATTCCCCTTCCGAATACTCAGTCGATAAGGTCAACGGCAAGTCCATCGTCTTCATGACGACCAACGGCACGAAGGCCATCAAAGGAGCCGCCGACTGTTACCAGCTCCTCATTGGCGCGTTCGTCAACCTGCGCGCTTTGACCGAACGCATTCTCTCATTGGGCAAGGATGTGCTCATCGTTTGCTCGGGAGCCAACGGACGCATCTGCCTCGAAGACTCGCTCTTCGCAGGTGCCCTCACCAGCACGCTGCTCGCCGAAGATGGTGTCGAAGCTGCCAGCGATGGCGCACGCATGGCCGTCGCCCTCTGGCATCAGGCCAACCGTGATTTCTCGAACATCCTGATGCAGAGCGAGCATGCCCGCCGCCTCATCCAGCACGGCTTCCGCGCGGACATCAACTACTGCCTCCGCAAAAGCATCTTCGGTGTCGTCCCCGAGCTCCAAGGCGACAAACTCATCGTCCGCAAAGAATAAAAAACTATGGTAAAGTTAGGACAATACAATACGCTGAAGGTAGCGAAGACGGTTGACTTCGGCCTGTACCTCGATGGAGGCGAAGGGGTCGAGATACTCATGCCCAAACGCTACATGCCGCAGGACGTCAAGGTGGGCGACGAACTGAAGGTCTTCGTCTATCAGGACGCCGAGGCACGCCTCATCGCCACCAACGAACATCCCTACGCCACCGTAGGGCAGTTCGCCTATCTGAAAATCAACAGCGTGAACGCCGTCGGTGCCTTCGCCGACTGGGGCACGTCGAAGGAACTGCTCATCCCCCATCGCGAACAAGCGCAGAAGATGGAGGAAGGCCGCCGATACATTATATATATTTATATAGACCAGCTGTCGGGCCGCATCGCAGGCACCGCCAAGATAGACAAGCATCTGGGCAACGTGCCGCCCGCCTACGAGGAAGGACAGGAGGTTGAAGCACTCGTCTGGAAGCAAACGAACCTCGGCTACAAGGTCATCATCAACAATCAACATGCTGGCCTTCTCTATCAGAACCAGATCTTCCAGGAGATACACATCGGTGAACGTCTGCGCGCCTGGGTTAAGGGTGTGCGCGAAGACGACAAGATCGACCTCAGCCTCCAGCCCATCGGCTATCGCCAGATGATTGATCCTGCTGAGGCCAGTATCCTCAAGGCGCTACATCGCCGCCAGGGCTTCCTACCGCTCACCGACCACTCTTCGCCCGAGCTCATCGCCTCCGAGCTGCAAATGTCGAAGAAGACCTTCAAGAAGGCCATCGGCGCCCTTTACAAGCAACAGCGTATCTCCCTCCTTGAAGATGGCATCCAGCTGCTCGACTACTCCGAAGAGTGAGAAGGCCTCACGGAGTTCATGGAACAAGGGCACACAATGTTCCTGGGATAAGGTCATTGCACAGATAAACACAGTTTTTTCACTATGCGCGTCATGTTTTATCGATAGGCAGACAAAACGGACAAGCAGACATGATGATCAAGTGCGGAGCCGCGTAGCGCAATCTGTGGAAATCTGTGAAATCTGTGTGACAAAGAAAAAGATTACCGAGGGAAAGCGAGGAAAGGGGTGGTGATGTTGGCGAGGTGCTTGTAGCCTTCGACATTCGGGTGCAGCTTGTCCTTCTGGTAATACGGCCCATAGTTGCTGTGAGTGAAGCCTGAGCGACGGAAGAGGTCAAGATAAGGCACATCGTGCGCCTTGGCCCACTCAATCTGGGCATCGACAAAATGACGGAGGCCGATGCCTTCAGTGTAGAGCGAGTCGTAGCCCGCCGCCCCTTTATTGAAGATAGGTAACGTAGTGAACAGAAGAATCTCGGCATCGGGGTTCTTCTGTTTTAGTGTGTGATAGCAGTAGTTCATCCCACCCAGCATCGTATTGAGCTTCGACGTGTCATAGCCATCTGCCTCGGTGTAGTCGTTGAGCGAACCGATAGAAGCTCGCCCCTTCGAGAAGTCGTTGCTCGGCGACCATAGCAGATAGATGTCGTGGGGATCATCGAATTTGCGACAATTCTCAACAGCATACTGCACACCATTCTCATTTGTCAAAAGGCTATAGCCCGAGCCATTGATGCCATGATTGAAGAGGGTGAGTTGCAGTTTTTCCTGCCAACGCTGTTTGCAGATGTCCGACTCCTCGATGTTACAGAACGATCCGCCAAAGATACCAATACTCTTGCCCAGATTGGGAGAAAGGTTGTAGTTAATATCCAACTCGACATCCACCAGTTCATCAATGGGTTCATCCACCGATTCATGACAAGCTGTCAACAAATACAGACATCCAAGCAGTGCAATCAGATTGCGCTTCATTATCGAACTTAATACGTTATTATCTTCTTTCCCTTTTGTATCATAACCCGTCCAGACAGTGGTTGCTGAATGCGTCGTCCAAACAAGTCATAAAAAGACGAAACATTGTCCTCAACAATTGTCGCCTCAATACCAGCACCAGAAACGACAAAGGGCACAAGAGTCAATGATGCGATATTACTGGACAGTAACTCAGGCCTGATTGTTATTTCCGATTGTGAATAGTTACGAGTCTGCCAACTGCCATCGGAGAAAGTGATAACTAACTGCCAATGGAAATTGCTGCTACCACTGTTCACACGAAAACTATGATTGCTGAAACAATAGCCATCGAAATTCCCTTCGGTGAGACGTATGTCATTCATTCTTACAGGAACGTCAAGAACCGAACCCTCATTATTTACATTCGCAACAACCGTTAAAGGGATAACTTTCCCCAAATTGAATCGCGAAGCAAGTTGTTGGCTTTGAATAAGAGGACGCTTCTGACAGAACGGTATAAGCTGTTGCTCGATTCGATTGACGAAATCCTGATAGGTGGCACCTTCATCGATAAAAGCGAAAGTTGCTTCAATCTCATCTTCTATCGCATCCCGCATCGCGTTAATCATCGGCACAGTGACCGAAGGTTTGCAGAAATCCCCAAGATAGACCATCATACGGTCAATGAAAGGATTGCGGAATTCCGGCATGTCGAACAGCCGCGCAAAAATGCGCCTATGCTCTGGCTTTTCATCGTAATTGCTCTCGTTCCCGGTCAGCGTAATGAAATTCATCCAATTCCAGTCGTCTCCACCGCCCGCAAAATCGTCAAGGTCCTTAAGCAGAGGATGGAGAATCTTCTGACCTTCGCTCCTGTCGTACCACAGATAGACATTGGTATGGGCAAAAGTACGATTGGATGAATATGCTTCACAGCATAGATAATTTAGGAAAAGCGACATGTCGAACAGTTGAGCGAAGTCTTCATATTTGGAATTCGGATCATCGATCAGCTGCCGAACATCGTCATATTCTGCCACTTTGGTATAGAATGCCTCAATTTCGGAAATCGAATCCTCCTCAACACCCAAGTTATTCGAAGCCCATGTGTTGTTGGCACGCTCACGAATGTCCATAATACCATTGTACTTGCCATCGATATAGACGATGCAGGGACGATAGTCGAGATACTGCAAACTGTCGATATGATTGGCAAAAAGTAACTGCACGAACCCGTCATCGATACGTGAGTCGAGGCAACGCGTACCACTATTGCGAAGGCAGAAAGTCTTGGTCTTCTTGATGAAAGGCTTATGGGGGAAGAATGTCGAAGATTTAAAGCGTTTCTTCTGCCAACGTTTGTTGGTATAAAGGTTCATCGCTTTCTGATGTCTTCGTAGCGACCCGGCACCATGCATACCCGCCTCGCCAATCTGATTGATGAGCGCCGTGTCGGGCTCCGTTTGCTCAAAGAACTCGATATTGAACGGGCGACGCCAACCCTTGAAGCAATTACCATCGAAGTCATCGCCCACCATCATGCCTATCTCCTCATCGTAAAGGTATCTGCTGTCGGTCGAAAGCGAGAACACAGGCAGTTGCGTCGTGCGTGGATGGATGATATAGGAATGCGTCACAGGCAGGGAGGTCAATGCGAAATCTGATATCAATCGGGCACGAACCACCGTTGTCTCTGTTATCAGCATCTTGCAAGGTTCTTCCTTGGCATAGCTCGCAGACGCTTTCGTGGGAGCCGAGCCATCGAGGGTGACATACAGGCGCGTGTCGGAAGGAAGAGCGGCATCGGGAAACGCGATTGTGAGCGAGAGCGATTCACCCACAGGGAGCAGTCGCCCTGTATGACTGAATACGGGATCAGGCAAGATAAAGTCTGAACCAAGGCTTTCGTTCGGTTCACCAGGCGTTGGCGTGACTTCATATTGCCATTGGTCTGCCCCATCAGTCACTCGGCCCCACGCGATATTGGGAGCAGGCATCTCGTCGTATGCCACACTATCAATCAGTACGCCCTCCGCATTCCAAAGATAGAGAGCTCCGGCCTTGGTGGATTCCAACCGGAAGTCGGGGTGTTCCCACCCGTCGTCCTTCTTGTCGCAATAGTAAAGGATACGACCGTATGCGGGCAGTTCACGAAAATGAAAAAGTTCGTACGACTTGTCAAAATCGTTAGTGATTCCAATTCGCCAGCCCCTCATGTTGATTTTCTTTCCTGTAGTATTATAGACTTCGAACCAGGAGTCGGGGAAATCCTTTCGATAGAAAAGGGCATCGACATTGCTTTGCATCAGTTCGTTGATAACCACTTGATGCGTCTGGGCAGCGAGATGACCACCTAAACAGACAAGTAGCAACAGACATGTCGTTGTCAAGAGTTTTTGTAATGATGTTCTATCCATATCCTCTTAATATCTGATAATCTTTCGGAATGTTCCATCGGGTTCGCGCGCCAATCGTATGTCTCTTCCTCGCGCATTGCTGCAAGGCATACCATAGATGGTAAAGTATCCCTCTGAAGTTTTGGCCTCATCGTTCACAACACGCTCAATGCCATAACCTGGGTCAATGGGAATGGTTGTAATAACAACAGATTCACACGCGCCCACTATCTCGGCCAAATGGATACTGACCGAAGGCTGATCATATCGAATTGTTTTCATGTTGCCATTCAAGTACATGACTGTCATCACCCATCCCGCAGCTGGATTCCGGCTGTCGAGCCTCAGCGTACGATCCAACCACGTATATCCCTCAAAATGGCTTTGGGTAAGGCCGACATGATTGACCAGGATTGAATCCCCTTGAGGATAGATGGTCATAGGGACGACAGTTCCCAACGAGAAATATTGCGACAAATGATTATAAGCCCTCACGGGCCGCATCTCGCAGAAAGGAATCAGTCGTTCGTTGATTGTCCTGTCAAAGTCAGCATAGCTTACATCTTCGGTCATCACATCAAATGTAGCCGCTACCTCGCTATCGATCTCGTCGCGCATCTGACGAATGAGAGGCAACGTCACATCGGGGCGAAGGAAATCGCCGAGATATGTACCCATGCGGTCGATGAAAGATTCACGGAACTCGTCCATCATCATCAGCTTCTGTATCAGACGATGTTTAATGGGCTGCAATGCCCATTTCCCCTCATCACCTGTCACCATGAGCCAATTGAGATAATTGAAGCCCAATTGGGAATTGGAGAAATAGTCGAGGTCTTTCAGCACGAAATGCCATTTGCCCTCCTTCTTCCTCCACATATATACATTATTATGCGGAAAGTCCTCATTCGTAGCAAAAGTCTCGCAGCAAAGATAGTCGATAAACTGATCCATCTCCATCACCTTGCAAAAGTCACCAAATGTTGATGATTCGCTTTGGATCAGCTGTAACATCTCGGAGTAAGCTGGCTCATTACTGTAGAAACTCTCCACAATATCTACCTCTTCGTCAATTCCATAGTTCGACTCCAGAAAGTCTTCGTCTGCCTTCTCCCTCAAGCCAAAAATTCCCTTGTATTCTCCATTGATATAGCCGATGACGGGAGAATACGCTATCCATTCGAGCGAATCCTTCCACCGTGCAAAGAATCGTTGTGCCAAGGCATCCTCAAACCTTGAGTCGATGCACCGATTACCGCCATTTCGCAAACGGAATGACCTGATCTTTGTGACTTCAGGTTTGTCATCGGGCCAAAGCTGTGCCTTGAAGCGCTTCTTTCCGAAACGCTTGTTGGCATACAACTTGAGAGACTTCTGCGAATAGATACGCGAGCCTAAGCCGCCAACAGCCGTTTCGCCAAGCTGATTGAATGTGGCGTCATCGTCCTGCTTTTCGAAATATTCGATGTTGACGGGACGACGCCAATCCTTGTAGCAATTTCCTGTTCCCAAGGGCTGTCCTCCAAGCAGGATGCCGTAATCTTCGCTGTAGAAATATGCGCTGTCAGACACCAGACTAACTATAGGCAAGTGGAGCTCGCGAGGATGAAAAATATAGGAATGTGTGGCAGCACGCGAGGGCAAAGCGTGTGCCGAGAGTAGTTTGGCTCGAACGGTGAGGGTATGATCAATCGTCAAATGGAATTCGGTGGCTGAAGGAGAGTCGATAGTGGGCTCCTCACCGTTGGTGGACATATAGATGCGGGTATCGGAAGGCAAATCAAAACCTTCGGGCAACGTTATTAGCAGTTCAGCAGGTTCCGACATAATACGTCCCGGCAAGCTGAATACGGGCGAAGGCAATAATATGGACGAGCCACCTCCTTCGTTGGACGCTCCCGGAGTGGGTTTTAGTTCATGCTGCCAATCTGCGTCGCCATCGGTAAGGCGACCATAGGCGATGTTTGGAGCGGGCATAGGGGGATAGCAAAGGCTGTCGATCACTTCTCCTTCTGGGCTGAAAAAATAGATGCAGCCTTCATCTGTAGATTCGAGACGGAAGTTGGTGTGAGCATACTCCCCCTTCTTGTCACAATAAACAAGTTGGAACCCATGAGCAGGCACATTGTGATACATGGGGATACTATAGGAGGAATTGGGGTCAGAGGTTGCTCCAAAACCATATCCCTTGATGCTGATGTCTCTATTTGTGGGGTTATAGAGTTCAATCCACGAATCGGGAAAATCCTTATCGACCATCAGAGCATCCACATTGCTTTGCATGATCTCGTTGATGACAATATGGTCCGCATCGTTGGAAGAGAGAGATGTATATGAGTCAGCTGTCAGTGCATCACACTGCAACATACAGATAGCAAGGAGAGAAACTGCTAACCTACTCATAAAAAGATTTGTCCTAAATTAGCGCAGAAAGCCAAACACTTGGAGCAATGCCCCAAGTATCTGGCTTCAATAAACGTGAAAAAAACGTATTAATATGCCGGGATGAGCAACCACGCGGCTGGACATGTGCCCGGATCATCGTTGGCGTAGGTCGAACGGATATTGTCACGCACACTCACAGCCTGGGCGCGTGTGTCATAACCGCCAGCCACTACACGATAGAGACCAGCCTCGTTCTGTACCAGGAAAGCGTTGTAGCCACGGCTCACCATCTTGGCCTTAAAGTTATCAGCGTTGGTCTTGTTGCTGAATGCGCCAACCACAACATTGTAGTCCTTCAAGAGTCCTGCATCACCACTGTTCACCACCGATACCTTCTCCTGACGATCGCCGGCCTGGGCAACAGGCTGGGTACGAGTCGTAGTACGCGTAGGCGTGGTGTAGGTGATTGGCTCCACTTCCTTTACCTCCTCGGTAGGAGATGCAACGGTAGCAGCCTCGGAAAGGGTTTTCTTACTTTTGCAGCCAGTCAGTGCGACAGCTGCAACAATGGCAAAAGCCATCAAGAGTGTCTTCTTCATATTTATTTGGGTTAAGTAGATATGTCAATTTTGGGGGCAAATTTACGCAACAAATCCGTAGAAAGCAAATTTTTATTCTAAAAAAAACTGAAATCCTTGGAAAAATGCTCAAAAAGCCGTAATTTTGCCGCAGTTTAAGGAAAAAGAAACAAATGAAAGACAGTATTATCATCCTGAGCGGCGGCATGGATAGCGTGACGTTGCTCCACGAATTCCAAGAGCGCATAGCCCTGGCCCTTACTTTCGACTATCATTCACGCCACGCTGAGCACGAGATAGCCTGTGCCCGCTGGCAGTGTCATAAACTCGGCATACCTCACCTCGTCATCTCATTCGATTTCATGGAACAATACTTCCGTTCCAGCCTTCTGAAGAATGGCTACGAAGAGATACCCGACGGGCAATATGACGAAACGACGATGAAATCGACCGTCGTTCCCTTCCGCAACGGTGTCATGCTCAGCATTGCTGCCGGCATCGCCGAAAGCCAGGGCTTGCAGCACGTGCTCATGGCCAACCACTCGGGCGACCACTTCGTATATCCTGATTGCCGTCCCGATTTCGTCGTTGCCATGAGCCGCGCCATCGAGGCCGGCACCACCAACGGTGTAACGCTCCTCACTCCCTACACTCCCCTCACTAAACGCGACATCGCGCTGCGCGGTCGTGAACTCGGCGTCGATTATTCCCACACCTACTCCTGCTACAAAGGCCACGACCTCCACTGCGGCAAATGCGGCACCTGCATCGAGCGCAAGGAAGCCCTTGACGGCTTCGACCCCACAGAATACGAGGCATAGTTCACCCTTGGAACTACACCCCGATCTCATTATTTTTCGATTCGGATACGGGCATCAACAGCGACTACATCGTTGTCATCAGCGATGAGCGGGTTGATGTCCATTTCCTTTATCTCGGTAGCGAAACGAAGCAGAGTGGAAAGACGCACAATGATCTCCATATACTTGTGTTCGTTGATGCCCTTCTGTCCACGGGTGCCCTTGATGATCTTGTAGCCACGGAGGCTGTGAATCATCGATTCGGCTTCGGAAACGGACAAGGGGGCAAGACCACTGGACACGTCCTTGAGCACCTCGACAAAGATGCCGCCCAAACCACAGAGCACAACGTGACCAAAGCGAGGCTCATACTTGGCACCAATGAAGAGTTCGGTGCCACGAAGCATCTTCTGCACCATTACTCCCTTGGCACCTTCGATCTTCATCTTGTGGTCGAACTCCCAGGCAAGATGTTCGGCATCGCGGATATTGAGCGTCACACCACCCACATCGCTCTTGTGGATGGGACCTACGACCTTGGCAACAACCGGATAGCCAATCTTCTCGGCAAAGGCGAGCAGATCCTCTTTCTTTTCAGAAACCATCTCGGGCACCATAGGGATTCCGGCACAGCTGAAAATCTGACGCACCAAATCGGGCGAGATATAGCCGCTTTCCTTCAGGCCGCTCATAATGTCGCGAATCTTCGGTACATCAACGCCGAAGAGCGTAATCTCAGCAGGCGCTGGCTTGGGCGTGTTCATCACACGGACAAGACAGTTGGCCACCGTCACCTCGTCGGAGAAGTTGACATGTCCCTTTGCCAGGAATTCGGCCACCTCGGGACCTGCGGTGTTCATCGACGGCAAGATTGGGAAGATGGGCTTACGACATTCGAGTATCTTCTTATGAAGCACATCGTAAGCCTCATAGAGTTGCACGAGACCTGGGGATCCGAAGATGACGAAGATGGCATCGATGGTGTCGAAACGTTTTTCGCAATAGTCGATGGCTATGCCCAATTGCTCGGGTGTGCCTGTGGCCAGAATGTCGATGGGATTGCTCACGGCAGCGCCCTGAAAGAGCTTCGTTTTCAGTTCCTCGGTGTCGGGACCTGAAAGATGAGGCACCTGCAGACCGCCCTTCGACAAGGCATCGGTCAGCATCACACCAGGACCTCCCGCATGGGTAACGATGGCAAAGTTTCTTCCGTTCAACGCAGGAAGGGTGAAAATGCAACCCACTGTAGTGAGCTCTTCGCGCGAGAAACAACGCACAATACCTGCTTTGCGGAAGAGCGCTTCGACAGCCGAATCGCTGCTGGCAATGGCTCCCGTATGAGAACTGGCCGCACGTGATCCACTCTCGCTGCTTCCTGCTTTGATGGCTGCGATGCGACAGCCCTTGCGGATGAGCGAGCCTGCATGATAGAGCAACTTGTCGGGGTCGGAGATATTCTCGATATAGAGCAACTTGATGTGCGAGTCACGCTCGGCATCGAAGTTTTCGTCCATGTACTGTAGCACGTCCTCGATGCCTATCTGCTTACCGTTGCCGATGCTCCAAACCGAGCAGAACGGCAATCCCTTGCTGACCGCCGACTCGAGAATAAATACGGCCGTAGCACCACTGCCCGAGATGAAGTCTGCGCCCTTGGCAGTGAGTTGAGGAATTGGCTTGGTGAAGACGCCGTGATACCAGGCGTTCATCATACCAATACAGTTGGGGCCGATGAGCGCACAGCCGTACTTCTCGCACGTGTCCAGGATGCGCTGTTCGCGCTTGGCTCCTTCGGCTGTTTCTTCGCCAAAGCCTGCCGAGATGATGATGAAGGCACGCACCCCTTTTTCTGCGGCGAGGTATTCGGCGTAATCGGGGCAATACTTGGCGGCAACAACGAGGATGGCCATTTCGGTGGGTGGTATTTCCTTGGCATCATGGAAGGCTTTGATGCCCTGGATCTCGTCTTCCTTGGGATTGACAATGCGGAGGATGCCCTGGTATCCACCTTGTATGAGGTTGCGAACGATGGCACCGCCCGGTTTGTGAACGTTGTTCGAGCCGCCTATCACTACAATGCTTTCGGGATGAAGAAGTTGTCGGTTAATCATGATAGTCAATTAACAATAAATATTTAACAATTTTGCGCAAAGATAAAAGAAATCGGGGAAGAATCCAAAAAATCGAGTGACTTTTTTGGATTTTGAGGTCAAAAATTGGAAGAATGCAGAATAATACGTATTTTTGCAACGACAATAACAGGGATTTTTCGACATGAATCAAGAATTTACAGTAGAAGTGACGGAGTTTGACAACCTGCGCAATGAATACATGCAGTACGAAGCTGCAGGGGAAGACTATGTCGGTATGCTTGATGCGAAACTCATGTCGGAATATCGAAGTTACGTGGAGGAAGACCCTGTGGCTGCCGAAGACTATCTGGCCGAAGGCAAGGCGCTCATCAAGGCACTGACCGACTGGGCGCAGTCGGATCGTCATCAGATTGACCTAAACTTTGTGGCCTATACATTGCAGCAACTGGAGGAAGAGGTCGGTCGCCAACACTTCACTCCCCAACCCGATGACCGCGCTTGGGTCTATCTGGCGGGCGAACAAAACATCTGCCTGCACTATGGCAACGACACCGATAGTGTCCGCCTCGTCTATACGCGTGAAGGCGTGAACGAATGTATCGCCGAAGTTGTGAAAATGCTGCACACAAAACGCGAAGCCCGTGAGGCCGAACTGCGAGAAACCCTGCTGAAAATGCAAGAGGCCCTACAGCATTCGCAAAACAACATGAGGAAGCTGGACCGTTCTCGGATATTGCGCTGTTTCCATTGCCCGATAATCGCCTACAAGGTATCCTTCCTTGAAGAGATTATCAAGGAAACGAGCCAACGAGACAGCAAGAAAACGGGGAATGAAGAAAACAAGACAACAGGACAAAGAGTAAACAAGAGCAAAGGGTTCGAGCCAGAGTTGAATCAGCGATATGCACAATTCGTGGAAGATCTGGCACAAGTGACTGCTCCCCTTATTATGGCGGGCGATGGCAAAACCGTCCTCTTCCGCTTTACACTGTCGATCCCGAAGAAAGGAGAAATAACAGTGAGCTGGGATGCAATCAATTGCCGAAATTACCTCTATGCACATACCTTCTCGGTGCTGCAGAATTATATGGACGACCTACGTTCGTGGTGGGCCACCAGCTGTATGATGGAAATGAAGAGACTTAAGATTGAACCTTCCAAATAAGAACCAAATCATCCTTTTGTACGAATTGTCATCGCGTCAGTTTTACACTAATTCAACAAACACACATTTCTACGAACAAATAAGGAATATTGACTAATACGAAGGGAAATTGAAGAGAGAAAACCAAAGTTTGCGTAAAAGTGACGCATTAAAATCATCGTTTTGGAGCAAAAACAATGATTTGTGAGAAAAAGTGAGTCCAATAATGCAAAAAGTCGCAAAAAAATTTGGAAGATTAAAATATTTTTCCTATCTTCGCGCTGCAATTCGACAAACTTTTAGCGATTATGAAGAGAGAGCATTTGGAAATTATGAATGAGTTGGAGGAGAAAACTCGTTTGAAGGTGATGATTCTATTGACGCAACGGTTCAGAATTCCTGAATACGATGCCAAAGACATTCTGCAAGACGCTTGGCTGCTCCTTTTGGAAAAGCTGACGGACGGAACACTACCTGAGATGCCGAACAAACTGTTGGCGTACATGTTGAATGTATGTGACAAGAAGGCACATGAGTATCTGCGCAAGCGGACTTATGAGAACCTGGAGACATCGCTCGACGATGACACCTTTACCGCCGACCGGCTGGACGGCATTCAGAAAGAGATCCAATCGTGGGTCGATTTCATTGAAGAAAGCGAGCGGGAGAAGGAACGCAAGATGGAAGCCATCGAACGAGCAATCAAGACGCTTAATCCTCGCCAAAGAGCCTTGCTTGAAGGTTACTACTACAACCACAAGACGATGAAGGAACTGGCCGAGCGACTAGGGTACAGCAACGAGGATGTTGCCAAGAGCACCAAGAACCGAATCATGAATTCGATTCGCACAACAATCAAACAGCAGGAGAGAGCCAACCGAAGCAGGCTCTCCCCTGCTGCTTTTTTAAAGCATTTGCTTATCGTGCAGTTCCTGGTGGATTATTCACGCTATCAATACATCTTAAGGCCCAACACTTTCCAGAAATCGGCAGGGAGGGCGACGTTCTCGAGGTTGATGCAGTCGCGGAACAATGGCGCAATCGTCTCGGGAGTATAGCCGGCGATGCCACAGCCGATGCGAGTTACAAGGAAGCGCATATCGGGATGTTCGGTCGCAAATTGCGTGAACCTTTTCACTGCATTATCCAGGCTTTCGATGCCTTCCATCGTCGGGATGGCATAGCTCTGTCCCTGCAAGCCTTCACCCTGGCCCCAAATAGCACCGAAGTGATTCATTGCAGCTGCTGCAGCTCCACCTGCGTGATATCCCCGGATGTTGCTGCCGAAGACAAAGACTTCGCCAGCTTCAAGATGCGAAATCTGGTCGGGACTTACCCTGTTTCCGTAATATTCCCGAGCGAACTGACGTTTGCTCTCCAGAATCTCCTCATCCCTCATTGATGAACTGTATACGTTATTCATCTTCCTGTAAAAGGCGCACTTCGACGATGACTCACGACGCCAACTGCTACGGGTTCCACGATCGTCATGACTGAACTCCATTACATTGTCGATAGCGAGCAAGTCGGTCACCTCTTTCACATTGTGTGCCGAACCCATGTATGAGAACGACCAGCCTTCGGCCTTCAGTTTCTCAATCAGGTCACGCAAGGATCGTGCATTCCATTCGCATGAAGCATTCTCCAATCCATCGGTCAAAATTGTGACCACGGCTGCTGCATCGGGGTCATTCTTAATGCGTTCGTGCAGGCGTGTCAGCGACTGTCCCATCGCATCGTAGAGAGGGGAGCAGCCATTTGGCATATAATCCGTGAACTCCTTGATTTCAGAGATGGGCTTGTTGTCGATCATCGTCCGCACATAAGGCGTATTGCCCGTGTCGAAGGTGACCAGCGTCAGGGTATGTTCCTGTGTCTCCTTGAACTCCTCCTGAGCTTTGCGGATGGTTCCAATCGTCTCGTTGATACCCGAGAGTGTGGATTCGCGAAGGTGGCTCATGGAACCGCTTTCGTCAACGATAATCAGGTTGTAGATTCGTGCTTTTTTCTCCATAACAAATGTTTTTTTAAGTTTGACTGTAATTATATATTAAAAGGTGTGTTGCTTGAATAAGATGACATTAGCCATTAGAAGGTCTTGATGTAATGGCCTTGTTCCTGCAGACGACCGATGACTTCGATGAAACGTGGTGGTAGCTTGTCGAGTGCATCGCCGGCAAGGTCAGAGGGGATTTCTTTGTAGAAAGCCTCAGCTATGCCTCCTGTGATGCAGGCAAGCGTGTCGCTGTCGCCGCCAAGGCTGACGGCCAGACGGATAGCATCGACGTAATCATGGCTGTCGAGGAAGGCGATGATAGCTTCGGGAACCGTGCCCTGGCAACTACCATTGAAATAGTAAGTCGGACGAATGTCATCGCAGGTACGATGCAGGTCGTAGCCATATTTCTCTTCGATGTACTTGCGGATTTCCTCCTTGGTGCTGCCCGTACGAGCCATGAAGATAGCTGTGGCCGTGGCTTGTGCTCCCTTGATACCTTCGGGGTGATTGTGGGTGATGGATGCCGAGATTTCAGCAGCATTCTCAGTCTGCCAAAGCGTATCGATCATCCAACCTACTGCCGAAACTCGCATGGCTGAACCATTGCCCCAGGAATTGTAGGGGACACGTTCGCCGCCCGTATAGAAACCACGATAGTCCTTGAGGCGTTCAGGATGGAAGAGCCAGGTGCGGAAGCCGCCGCCATATCCACCCTTCGGGCAGGGAAATTCGTGGGCAAACTCTACTAGTTTCTGTTCCAATACCTCGTGCGAGAGGTCGGGGTCATCGAGAAGCCACTCTGCAACAGCCACAGTGCAAATGCTGTCGTCGGTGAAATTACTTTCCTCGTCAAAGAGCGGGAAGTTATAATCGTGCGTGTTGCAGAACTCAAATGTTGATCCGGCGATATCGCCAATGATTGCTCCTAACATAGCGGTGTTTATTTATGGGTTGATGTTTTTATTTGGGGAAAGGGGGCGGCCAAAGATGGCCGCCACTTGGACGATGAAAGCGAGGGACTATTCTTCAATAGCCTTGACGTAAAAATATTTCGGATAACGACCGACAACGAAGAGCGTCACTGGGCAAAGCCAAAGGGTGCGCTGGGACACTTCTCCGGTGAGAGGATGCCTGCGAACAAAACGTTCAATATTGTTTCCTCGCGCCGTGTAGGTGGCACCGCCTGTCAATGATGACTGGATCTGCGTCAGCTCAAGCCAACCATCTTGCTTCAGCTTCTGGAATTCTGCCTCATCCATGGGCTTGGAAGATGGCTTCACCAGAACTGTCACCCGATCCCTTCCCTTGCTCAAGATGTCGAGAAGCTTGTCGGCTCCAGAGACCATCTCGAGGTTGGCTTTCTTCCAAGGCCAGTTGGGAAAATCGATATACCAGCGGTACTCCTCTTCACGATCGAACGATAGCTTGTATTCCTCCTTTTTGCCCGTTATGGCACTGCCGAGAAGTTGAACGAGTTTCATGACGCTCATTCCGTCAGATCCACCATAACCACCTATCTGATCAGAAACCACCTTG
The DNA here is from genome assembly GCA_017548545.1 of Bacteroidales bacterium. Lineage (GTDB taxonomy): Bacteria > Bacteroidota > Bacteroidia > Bacteroidales > UBA3663 > Liminaster. The sequence goes on from JAFYZW010000100.1 coordinate 34,981, forward strand.
CGAATCTCTGAAAAAGACAGGCCATTGGCTGCCATCTCATCAGTGTTACGAACTGTCTGCTTTTCTTTTTCCATGTTGTGCATAAAATAATTAATTTGGTTAAACGTTTGCGTTTCTTTCGTCCCGCATTAAAATGTGTCAAAAAGACGAAAAGGTAAACAAAATACTTCAATTAGGAGGGAAATCGTACAAAATATACTGCCGAGCCACCTAATTCAAGGAAAGCTACCCTTTCGTCAATTATACGTGCAAAGTTTATGCCAAAATAAAAGTGCGTCATAATGACACACTTTCTTTATTTATGCACCAATAAGGATTAATTCTGACATAGTGGATGTTGTAAATCTGTCACACTCCTAATGAAAAAGCATGCAAGCAAATATCAGAAAATAAGGTTCGACAATTTTCCGATCCTCTTGAATTCCTCGTACTTTTCAAGATTGAGCTGATAGTTGATACTTCTGCTTTCGGTTGGGAATACGTCAAGAATGCCGCTATCGAGCATCTTGCGGGCGAAGTTGCGACGGTCGAAGTTCTTATCGAGGATGGACTCATAGAGTCTCTGCAGAGAAGTCATCGAAAACCGTTTGGGTAGGAGCTCGAAAGCCAAAGGCTCGAAACACAACTGTTGCTGCAAGCGAATATGAGCTGCTGCGACTATCTCGTCATGGTCGAAAGCAAGGAAACGCATGCCATCAGGCATATTCTTGATGGCATTGAGCACCTGATAGAGAGGCACCCACTTGGCATCAGCCGCATCGTCACCACCGCGGACAGGTTGGATGGTCACTAAAGCATAATAGGCATCGGTGATGGTGATGCATCGAGGATCACGACCTGGCGTGCTCCATGTGCCAAGTTCATAGATGTTCTGAACGTCGAAGCCCGTCTCCTCCTTCAGCTCGCGCTTGGCACAGTCTAGCAGACTTTCGTTGATCTCCTCGACCACCAGACCATACTCATTGGTCTTCGCTTGAATTTTAATGAAGCCACCCGGCAAGGCATAACGTCCCTTGAATGGCTCGATGCCACGCTCGATGAGGAGCACCTTCAAAAGTTCATCTTTGAGATCGAAGCCAAAAATGACACAATCGGTAGTAACAGCGGGACGTGGATAGATATATCCGAAATTAGGTTTTTCGTGATTCTCCATAACTATTAGCGTTTGTTTGTGCAAAGATACGGGATTTCTAAGACAAATGCAAGTCTTTGGAGCTTTTTCTTACAAAAAATGCGTAAATTTAACACAAAGTCACTTTTATGCTGTCTCTTTCTTCATCTTTGGGAGATATACGGCAATGATGCCAAGCAAAGGAAGCAATGCGCTAACCTTGAAAATATATAGGATACTGGTCTGATCGGCCAGCCATCCGAAGAAGCTGCTGCCAAGGCCACCCAGGCCGAATGACAAGCCATAGAAGATGCCTGCCACCGTGGCCGTATGATAGGGCATCAGGTCGGTGGCATAGACAAGGATGGCCGAGAAGGCTGATGCCATGACCATGCCAATCACGATGGACAGCCCAACGGTAGCGACAAAGCCATCGAGATAAGGAAGGAGCAACGTGAAGGGTGCAGCTCCGAAAATCGAGAACCATATCACATACTTGCGTCCATACTTGTCGCCAATCCATCCTCCCACGATGGTGCCAACAACCTGCGATGCAAGGAAGACAAAGAGACAGACCTGTGCATTGGCCACTGAAATGTGGAACTTGTCGATAAGGAAGAAGGTGAAATAGTTGGTCATGCTCGATGTATAAAAGTTCTTCGAGAACATCAGCATGAAGAGAATGAAGATGAAGAAATAGATTCTTCGTCGGCTATATTGCTTCACCGTAGCCCAATGCTCCACGGCCTTCTTTCGTGCTTCCTTCAGTTCACACACAAGCCATCGACCAATGTAACCCAAGATGATGGCAAGAAAGATGGCTACAAAGGCGAGCAGACGCACACCAGCAAGCCCCCTCGGCAATACGATGAGTGCAGCGAGTAACGGACCTATGGAATAACCTCCGTTGCCGCCTACCTGGAAGATGCTTTGCGCCAATCCCTTCCGTCCTCCCGATGCCACCTGTGCCACCTGCGAAGCCTGAGGATGGAAAATGGAAGAACCGCATCCCATCAAAACAACCGCCATTAGGATCATCTTGTAGCTCGTGGCATAAGACAACAGCAGGATGCCCGATAGCGTGAAGAGCATGCTCACCGACAACTGCCAGGAATGATGATGCTTGTCGGCATAAAATCCCACGAACGGTTGCAGGATGGACGATGTGAGCTGAAGCACCAACGTGATGGCTCCAATCTGAGCAAAACTCAGACTAAAGTCCTCCTTGAGAACAGGAAAGAGGGCAGGGATCATCGACTGCATCGTGTCATTGAGCAAATGACAGAAGCTGACGATGAAGAGTATGCCAAAGGCCGTCTGGCCAACACGTCGCGTCTCAAGCGATTCCTTGTTGTTCATTGATAAATAAATAAGGTGGTTAAAGTACGGCGCAAAGATAAGGATAAATTCCCTTATTCCCAATTTTTGTCTCCAATTTTTCGCAATAGTGCATGAAAAAGACCTATATTCAACGAAACTGGCCAGCAGAAAAAGTTCTGCTAGCCAGAAAGAGGATGTTAATATGTTTTGTTTTGTGGTACTTTTACCAACGTGAAATGAACTGGGGATTGATGTTGAGCGATATCCAAGCCCAGTCCTGCCACTTCGAATGATCGCCACCCTTCACGCAGTCCATCGTATCGGTGCCGAACATGGTGGAGTAGCCGATCATCATCGTGACACTCTTCATCAGGTTGATGTTGATCTGAAAATCGATTTCCGAACCAAGGGTCTTGCCGTCGGTGACAAGAATGTCGCTTGCCGTCAGGAAGTAATGATAGGCAAGTTGCATCGCCGTGTTCTTCGTTGCCTTGTAATCGACACTGAGTTGAATGTCCTGGAGTCCTGGAGCCAATCCGTTGAGGTAACTCGAAGCATAGAAATAATCCATGGCACCATAGAACTTGTGATGGGTACCGAAAAGCGGATTGAAGGCACGTGTCTTTGTCGGATCTGCCTTATATACTTCGAAATCACCTGAACGCGAACTGGTCGCCCACTGATAATCCTCGCCGTCCATGAAGTCGAAACCAAAGGTGGCCTTCCATGCTGGATTAAAATTGTAACCTGCCTTCACACTGGCCATGAGTGACGAAATATCAAGATCGGATGCCGTCTTGCCTGTCTGATAGTAAAAAGAAGCGACAAGGTCCCAATTGTTTGGCTGAGCGGTGAAGTGGAAGCCCATCGTCTGCATGTAACGCGTCTTGGCATCACCCCAGACACCACCTTCCTGACCAAGGTTCATGAAGAGGAGCGAGAGTGTCATCGGGCGATTGAACTGATGATTGTACCACAGGGTCTGCATACTCTTGTAGGGCTGTCCACCAGCTGCATAATAGGTTCCGCTGTTGATCTTCTCTTCATTCTGGTTGAAAGCGAGAATGAGATGCAACTTGTCGGCATTCTTTTCGTAAGCCAACTTGAAGGCATCGTGCGAGCGGCCTGCCACATTCCAATCGAGATCACCGAGGAGGCGCTCGTCGTCGTAAACCAACGGCTGTCGGCCAATCTGGGCATACACATTGCCGTGCTTCAACTTTGCCCAAGCCTCATTCAGATCGTAACGTCCGTCCCTGTTGACTTGAGGATCCTGTCCCCAGACACCAACCTGCTGCCCCGAAATTTTCAATTCGAGGTTATTTGCACGAACATAACTAATTGACAACCGTGTACGGTCATTGATGAAGGAAGTGAAAGCGTCACCCTCTCCACGAGGGTAGATGGAACCATTGCGATATTCGGCACGTGTGCGAAGCTGAGCCGACATGCTGAACTGATTCTCCTGAGCTTGCATGGACATTGTGGCCATAGCAAGACCTAAAACAAAAAGTAATTTCTTCATAACAATAATAAAAAATAAGTGAATAAAAAAAATAAGTGAATGAAAAAGATCACAAATTGTGATTCTATATCTACATATCACCTTGGAGCCCCACACATCACGTGTAGGCTCCAAGGTTTATTAAATTGAAAAAGGATTCTTATCGAAGAACCTTCCGGCCATTCAGGATATAGAGACCCGACTTCGGAGCCTTTACCCTGCGACCTTGCAGGTCATAGATGACATACTCCGATGCATCAACACTGATGGTGCTGATGCCACCGGGAATCTCACCGAAATAGAGTGGCAATGATGGAGCGGCCACTCCTTCGAGAACGAGATATGCATCACCAGCCTCAATAACATCCGTGCTGTTGGCTACGAATGTGCCATCCTGATAGATGAAGGCATTGCTGATGGTTGAAAGGTCGGTATCGGCAAGAGCAGCCACGAGCAGGTTGCCGGTGACATCGGCCGAAACGGGCTCGTTGGTGGCCTTGAATACCAAGGTCGATTCGCCTTCGATGAGCAAGCCATTGCCTGCCTCAACGACACCCTCGACAGCCGAAGCCAAGAGGCTGGCAAGCTCTTCGTCATAAGTGACCTTATAAGCCTGGGCCTTGACGGCCTCAACTGCCTCAAAGCTATCATCGACAACAACGATGTCATCGAGATCAATGTTCTTCGGCGAAGAGAACCCTTGTACGCTACGAGCGCCAAATGTCTTGAACGAATTGACCTGCGTGAATTTGCTCCAGCCATCGGCCTTCGAATAGGCAGCCTCGGTGCCAACGGGGACGATGAGCTGAATCCTGTTGATGTTCAATCCCGCGAAGGAACCCGAACTGATGCCTGAGAAACAGGAAGGTTTTTTCCTGGCCTTCGACACGATAGTCGTGAGTTCGTCACATCCACTGAGACAGGACATGCCCATAGTTACAACGCTGGCAGGAAGAATGAGGCGCGTGATAGCGGTCCCGGCAAGACTGCCATCGCCGATTACCTTCAACGAGTCGGGAAGATTATTGACCACACCTTGTGCAGAAGGATATGTGTTCAAGGTCTTGCCTTCATTCGAGAACAACATACCATCATGGGCCGAGTATTTGGCATTGTTCTCGTCCACTTGGATGTCGACTAGATTCTTGCACCCGGCAAAGGCTCCTTGTCCAATAGCCTTGACAAATGCAGGAAGATGAAGGGCTGAGAGACTCGTGCAATCGGCGAAGCTATACTCACCAATCGTGGTTAGGGTAGCCGGCAGTACAACGCTCAGAAGTTCAGTACAGCCGTTGAACACATTATTGTCGAGACTCGTAACAACATAGTTCCTGCCATTGGAAACAATAGTGTCAGGAATGACGATATGACCGGCATATTCTTCGCTGCCACCTACAAGTTTGGCCTCCTGCGTTTCGGGATTGAGCTTGAAACGAAGACCATCGATGACCATATCTCCGGAATTGATGCCAACGGTGCAACTGCCAAAGATACATTTGCCACTCGGATCGGATCCGAAGCTGACCGTCCATTTGCCACTCGAAGAGGGACGGAAAGAGAACGACACACGAAGACTATCATGAGCCGGTACCGTGAAACCTTCAAAGGAAGAATATCTCATATTCGGAGTTTTCCCTTCCCCGCGATTGGAGAACAGATAGATAGGGCCATAGTACTCCTGATCGGTGTCGTTGAGGAAGGTGACCTTGAACGGTTGCGACTGGCCGATGAACAGACTGCCCTCAAATTCGTAATTGACAGTCTGCATCTTATTCCAAACGGTATTGAACTCCATAGAGCCATCTTCGCCCACCATCACTTCGGCATAAGGATAGAGGTCGTATCTCCAAAGGCTGTCGCCTTCCATACGAGAGATGGGCACAAGGCGATGAAGGCCGGCTTCAACGTCTGAAATGCAGAACTCCATACTTTCTTCGCCCCAGAACTGACGTATTTTTTCCTTGTGCAACGTTTTGTCAAGTGGAGACATTTCCCCATCAATGACTTCTCCCAATCCGAGTTCGTATTCCACAGAGCCAGAAACGAGGCTGTAATACTCGACGAGCACCCCCTGGTCGGTGACACCGACAATATTCATTTCAAGGGGTTTGATAACCAGAGGGATCTCCAGCCCGGGCTTAAGGAAAAGAACATCCTGGTCGTAACTGAAACCATCCTCCGAACTGCTCGAACCGATGCTGGAATTGTTGTAGGGATTGAGCACGGAAAGAAGGAAATAGTTGTCATCCTGGCCTCCCCATCCCCAGTTGACATGGAAATAGTGGTCACTATCGTATCCATCGACCACGAAGCTGTGTCCACCGCCCGTTGACATGCCATTGAAAATCACGGGATAGCCCATGGCAAGCTGCTGGTAGATGGAATCCTCGAAAGCCACCAGCGGATAGTTCTTGCGGTAGAGCTGGGTAACCTGATAGTCGAAATAATTGTTAAGGGCAGGCGCCATATCCGAACTGTAGGCACCCGAACCCATGAAGTCATAGTCCATCTTGATAGCCCGCCCCACATAGCTCATCAGTTCGGCCACGGCTTGACACGACTCGGTGCTCGACGAACGATTGTAAGTGTCGGTCATATCTTCCCAATGGAACTCGGTGCCTGCGGGAACAGCGCTCAGGTAGAAATTCCTTGAAGCAGAGCGATAGGATGGAATCTCGGCAGTCGTCGCTGCCGGCCACTTGTGGTAATACATGATCTGGGCCGTGGATGTGGCAGCACAACCGGTAGGGCTACCACTCGGACAGAGAGAATTGTAGGGCGAACCCTGGTCCCAACGAGTGCTAATCAATGGCGCGATAGCCTGATAATCCTCTTCACCAGCACGACGTGGCGCGCGCTGAACCTCAATTATACCAGCATCTTCGAGATACTGGATTTCGTCAGCATAAGTCTGGAGGAATGCCTTGATATGCTGAGGCAACACAGCCTCGTTGAATGTACCTTTATAGGAATATCCAAGGACTTCAGCCGTGCGGTCATCACCCGACACGACAACGAAACCCTGATTATTGGGAGCGTTGAAAACATAAAAATAGGCGTTCTCATCGGAAACCTGTCCACGGCGGGGAGACTTATAAACCATCTCGGCTATCTGCGATGACATGCCCCTATTATTCATAAATTGGCGAGCCACCTCCTGTGCCTTTGAGCGTGACACGGGTGCTGCACTTACCATCAGTGGAAGAGCAAGCAGAAGCGCAGAAATAATAAGATTTCTTCTATACATTACAATATTATTTAAAAAACAGCGCAAATATGGGCGCAAAATTACTGAAAAAATCGTCGATATGCAAGTTTTTAGTAGAAAATTGATAGAAATTAGCCAGATTTTGGCATTTTCTTTCATCGAAGATATCATTTGCTGACATAAATATCTTCCACGGGAACTTTCGTCCAGGAGAATTCAGGCACGAGTTCAAGAGCAGATACAGGTTCCGGACGGTCGATGATACCTGCATAGAAAGCCAGTTGGCCAAGCACCGATTCCGGTGAACGACCCGACCTGCGTATCTCTCCCATATCAAGACTCTTGTCGCGCTTGCAGAGACGTTGTCCGGTCTCGTTGCAAAGGAGCGGAAGATGGCAGAATGTGGGAACTTCGAAACCAAGCAGTCGATACAGGTAGATCTGCTGAGGAGCGGACAGCAGCAGGTCGCGTCCACGCACCACTTCGGTGATGCCCATCAAGGCATCATCGACTACGACAGCCAGCTGATAGGCCCATGCCCCGTCGGCACGCCGCAAAACGAAGTCTCCGCAATGACGGGCCAGGTTGACTGATAGCGGGCCATAATGTGCATCGACGAAACTGATCTCCTCATCAGGAACGATGATTCGCGTGGCAGGTTTTCGTCCCGACGGATGCGAGTCCACGTTGCTCCAAGCCTGGTCAAGATTTTTCGGACGGCATGTGCCGGCATATACTACGCGACCATCGGCTTCGTGCGGGGCTTGCGTCGCCATGATGTCGGCACGAGTACAATAGCAGGGATAAGTCAATCCCTTTTCCTTTAATTTATTTAAATAATGTGTATAGATAGTGCCACGCTCACTTTGAATATACGATACGGAACCCTGTTGGGAAGAAGGATTTGCAGGCATGTTTTCCAATCCTCCTTCGTCCCAATCCAGACCCAACCAGTGCAAGTCATCTTCTATCTGTTCGGCATAGATTCTGTGTGAGCGCTGCGGGTCGAGATCTTCGATGCGCAGCACCCATGTCCCACCCTGGCTCCTGACCGAAAGCCAGGAGAGCAAGGCAGAATAAACATTGCCAAGATGCATTCTACCCGTAGGAGAAGGTGCAAATCTTCCTTTCATGGGCACAAAGATACTACTTTTTTTATTCCCTTGGACAATTTTATGCAATAAAATGCGGAAAACTACGTTTAATGGTTAGCGTTTATTTCGAAAAACGACAAAAGGACATGCAGAAAGCTTTGCAAAGGACATATATATGGCAGAAGACAGTGGGCGCGATTTGCGCCATCGTCATGCTTTTTTCTGCATCTTCTCTCTTTGCACAGCAGGACACCAACGAGAGTATGTACTGGGCCACGCCCACGCTCTACAACCCAGCTACAGCAGGTTGCGACTCAGCGCTCCACATCACAGCCTTCGACCGTATGCAATGGGTGGGAGTCAAGGATGCTCCACAGACGTTCTTCGTCTCGGCAGACATTCCCATCATGTTGGGACGAAAACGGACGGGCCTTGGTGTCACCATCCTGAATGACCAGGCAGGACTTTTCACCACGACATTTGTCAACCTGCAGATGAACTACAGCTTCAAGATGTGGGGCGGACGACTGGCAGTGGGCCTTCAACCCGGCTTCGTGAATCAGACCTTTGCAGGCGGCGAAGTCTATATCCCCTCGGGTGAAGCCTGGGATGCAGCCGACGATGCCATTCCGACGGGTGACGTGTCGGGCATGACATTCGATCCCTCGGCAGGCGTTTATTACGAACGAGGTTGGTTTTATGGCGGATTCAGTGGGCTACACCTCCTTGGAAGTGAGATAGAATTGGCCGATTATGCCTTTTTTGAGCTCTCACCAACTTTTTATTTTCATGCGGGAGGCAATATTCCTTTAAAACATACGTTATTCATATTGCAACCCTCGCTGTTGGTGAAGTCAACGTTCCAGTTCACCCAGTACGACTTCACAGTTCGCACCACCTACAACGAGAAATTCTGGGGAGGACTCTCCTACCGTCCGGGCGATGCCGTCGTTGTCATGGTGGGTGCCGATGTCAACCACGTGCGATTGGGATATGCCTACGACATCCCCATCTCGCAGATAGGCTTTGCAGGTGGCGGGTCGCATGAGATTCTGGCGACCTACACGATGCACATCGACCTCGACAAGACCAAGTCGAGAGGTACCAAGTCTATTAGAATACTATAAATGCTTCAATCTGCGGATTGGACTACGAAACGCAAAAACAAAAAATACAACTATATGAAAAAAATCTTTCTGGCAATCATCGTGGCCGTCATCGGCTGCACAATGCTGACCAGCTGCATGAAGTCGATGGGCGGACAAGGCGGCGAGGTCACTGGTGTGCGCGGACGTTCATGGAATGAACCACAGCCCTATGGCATGGTGCTCGTGAAGCGTGGCTCGATGGAAGTGGGCGCACAAAGTCAGGACTCGCTTTGGGGTGATCTTTTAGATGCCAAGGGCATATCGGTTGATGCCTTCTGGATGGACGAGAAGGAGGTCTCGAATGCCATGTATCGACAGTTCGTACACTATGTGCGCGACTCGATCATCCGTGAACGTCTGGCCGATCCCGCCTACGGAGGCAATGAGGAATACAAGATCGAAGAAGACAAGTATGGCGAGCCCGTCACGCCACACCTCAAGTGGTCGAAACCCATTCCCTGGCGCAAACCCAACGAGGACGAGGAGCGTGCCATCGAGAGCGTCTATCGCATCGATCCCATCACGGGCAGGAAGATGCTCGACGCTCATCAGATGAACTATCGCTATGAGGTGTTTGACTACAACTCGTACGCCCAACGTCGCTATCGTCTCAATCCTGAGCTGCGTGACCTCAACACCGACCACGCAGTAGATTATGACGCCGAAGTACTCATTTCAAAAGACACCGCCTTCATCGATGATGACGGCAACATCGTGCGCTCTACTATCGTACGTCCACTCTCTTCCGAGTGGGACTTCCTCAACACCTACATCGTCAACATCTACCCCGACACCACTGTCTGGGTTAATGACTTTGCCAATGCTTTCACCGACCAGTATGCACGCTATTACTTCTCATCGCCCATCTACGACGACTATCCCGTTGTGGGTGTGAGCTGGGAACAGGCCAATGCCTTCTGCCGTTGGCGCACTGAATATCTCGTGTCGAGCCATGGTATGCGCGGCATCCAGATCGAACCTTACCGTTTGCCCACCGAAGCCGAATGGGAATATGCAGCACGCGCCGGCAACAACGACCAGACATTCTCCTGGAAGACCGATATTCCTCACACCGACAAGGGCTGCTACAATGGCAACTTCAAACCAGGCAATGGCGACTATAGTCGCGATGGATACATCATCACATCACCCGTCGGTGCTTATCCGAGCAATGATTTCGGCCTTTACGACATGTCGGGCAACGTGGCCGAATGGACTTCAACAGCCTGGACCGAATCGGGTGTTCATAGTGCTAGCGACATCAACCCCGACTACCATTACAACGCTGCGAAGGAAGATCCCTACCGCATGAAGCGCAAGGTGATTCGTGGCGGTTCGTGGAAGGATGCCGAACACTACGTTCGTGGCGACGTCCGTTCTTGGGAATACCAGAACGAGCAACGCTCATTCATCGGATTCCGCTGCGTTCGCACCTACCTCGGCAACAACAAGGCAAACGTAAAGTCCAGCGGCAAGAGCAAAGCCAGCAAACAACCCAAACAAAAGAAAGAACGCGGTGGTGGCGGTGGCGGCAGCCGCTCCGTAAGAAGAAGATAATAATCAGCCATCTATCTAGAACATCTAGAGAATCTAGAATATCTAGACAGTCTAGAAAAAACAAATAACAACATAACAATATGAACTTCCGTAATATTCTTCATATCCTTCAGGTCTTCAAGGGTGAGAAGGGACAGAAACGATTCAACTATCTCTACTCCATCGGTGCATCTATCGTTATCCTTGGTGCACTCTTCAAGTTGACCCACGTACCTGGAGCCGACCTTATGCTCATCATCGGTATGGGTACCGAGGCTGTTATCTTCTTCCTTTCTGCATTCGACACTCCTGCACGCGACTATAAGTGGGAGAAGGTTTATCCTGAACTCGACATTCCCAACAAGGAGGAGGCTGCTCGCGAACGCCTCGACCGCATGAAAGATGGAACTACCGAATCTCGCCGACGCAGCAGCGAAACCAACACCGGCAGTGGAACTGGCGGCAACGTCACCATCATCGGTGGTGGCATGCCCGCAGGTGGAACCATCGTCGTTGGTGGCGGTTCTCCGGTAGCTGGTGGCACAACTGTAATCGGCAGCAATCCCGCTGCTGTCGGCACAACGGCTCCCCTCGTTGCCTCAGGCAATGTTGGCGTTACACCAGAACAGGCCGACCAGGTCACCGAAGCCACCGAGAAATACGTGAAGCAACTCAACGAAATCAGTGTGGCCCTCAGCAAACTGCAAGAGACAATGGCTGCCCTCGACACTACCACCAGCTATGCCGAGCAGATGGCTACGCTCAATCGCAACATCCAAGGTCTCAACACCATCTACGAGATACAGCTCAAGAGCGTCAGCTCGCAGCTCGGAACCATCGAAATGGTCAACCAGGGCCTCAACAACATCCGTGCGCTTTACGAAAACGGTCAGAACGATTCGTTCCGCATCCGTCAGGAGACCGATCAGATGACACGCAACTTGCAGCAGCTCAACGAAGTCTATGCCCGCATGTTGCAAGCCATGACCGTAGGCTATGGTTTGCAAGCACAACAACCCATGCAGCAGCCCACGATGCCCTATCAGCCACAGCAGCCACAGCAACCGCTCTATGGCCAGCAGCCCTCTCAGCCAAACTACAATCCACAAAGATAAAGGTTAACCCCCTCAAACCTTTCAAACCCCTCAAACCCTTCAAACCCCTCAAACCCCTCATAAATGAGTGCCAATAACAGCAAACTGTCGCCCCGTCAGAAGATGATCAACCTGATGTACATCGTCTTTCTGGCCATGGTGGCCATGAACGTATCAGGCGATGTCCTCGAAGGCTTCAAGCACGTCGAGGACGCACTGGATGCAAGTAATGCCGGAGCGCAGTCTCGCAACCAAAAACTATACCAAGAGTTCGACCTCGCTCGCGAGAAGAACCCTGAGAAGGTGTCCCGATGGTACGACCATGCCCAGGAGGTTCGCACAAGTGCCGAACAGCTTGTCACTTTCATCGACTCACTCAAGCTCGAGATTGTCCGCTATGCCGATGGCAAGGATGGCGACCCCAACAATATCGAGAACCGCGAGAACCTGGAAGCAGTCAACCAAGTCATGCTTTCCCCCATTAAAGGCGAAGGCGCAATACTTCGCAAGCGACTCGAATCCTACAAGGAGCAACTTGTGGCCTTCCTTCCCGAAGCTGACGCACGTGTGGTAGCCAACTACCTCAACACAGCCAAGACGGGCGCGACCTTTGCCAGTTGGGAAGACCAGATGTTCGAGAATATCCCCGTCGCCGCAGCTGTCACCATCCTTGCCAAGATACAAGGCGATGTGCGCAATGCCGAAGGACAAGCTGTCGAAAGCCTTATGCAAAGCGTCGATCGTGGCGATGTGCGTGTCAACCAAGTTAGTGCCTTCGTGATCCCCACTTCTCGTAATGTGATGCGTGGTTCGGTTTATGAGGCACAGATTGTCATGGCTGCCGTCGATACAACCCAGACACCGACAATCTATATTGGTGACAAGCTTTACAATCCCGCCAAGCAGGGCTACTACAGTGTCACTGCCGGACGTGAAGGCATCCAAACGCTGCAGGGTTACCTCGAAGTCGATAAACCTGATGGAACGACCGAGAAATTGCCTTTCGAATCGACCTACTTCGTCAGCGAACCTGTGGCCACCGTGTCGAACACGATGATGAACGTGATGTACGCAGGCATCGACAACCCGCTGTCGATCTCCGTTCCTGGCGTAGCTGCCGGACAGGTCAGCGCATCGATGACCAATGGCACACTCTCGCGCACTGCTTCCGGTTGGGTAGCAAAACCCAAGACCGTCGATCAGGATGCCGTCATCACCGTGACAGCCAACCAGAACGGTCGCACCATGACCGTGAGCCAGACATCGTTCCGCGTACGTCGTCTGCCCGACCCCACCCCTTATCTTGTGTATAAGGATGCCGCAGGCAACTCGGTGCGATACAAAGGCGGCTTGCCCATCTCCAAGCAGGCGCTACTCAATGCGGGAGGCCTCCGTGCCGCCATCGACGACGGATTGCTCAACGTCGAGTTCACCGTCAAGTCGTTCCGTATCGACATCTTCGACTCAATGGGCAACGACATTCCCGAGGATAGCCAGACCTCGGCTTACTCCGATCGTCAGCGAACGGCCATCAGTCGCCTGCAGCGTGGCAAGAAGTTCTTTATCACCCGCGTCAAGGCCGTTGGTCCCGACGGCATCGAACGCACTCTTTCGCCCATCGAAGTCGTCGTCAATTGATTGATTATTTCATCGACTACACTTAATTGTTAATTATTAATTGTTAATTGTTAATTAATAATGAGACATATCATCCGTCTAATCATGCTCACACTCATGCTGGGCATCGTCATACCTGAGGCCACGGCACAGGTCAGTGTGCGTCGCTCCAGCAGTTCACGTAGTTCGTCCACCTCGACACCGAAGAAGAAGGACAAGGCTGCCGAAAAGAAACGTGACAAGGACGCGACAGCCAAACCCACCGAAGTGAAGGGGACTACTGTGCCTGTCACTCCCCCCCCTTCGAACAATGGTCAGGTATCCAGACCGGCACGCCCTACTGAAGGTGCCGTGCAGGAGGGCGCTCCAGCTGCACGCGTAACTCCCACCCGTAAGGTGCAGAAGAAGGAAGCAACCCCCAGCGTCGATGGCAACAGCCAGCGTCAGCAGTCGTTTGCCGAATATCAGCGCAAGGAGGACGGCTTCATGCCCTGGCAGCATGTCCTCTATCGCGAATTGGACATGGAGAACCCCATCAACGCCTCGCTCTATTATCCCGAGGAGCCGATGGACGGACTGACCAACCTTTTCCGCGTTATCCTCGACGGCATCTGCACCAATCGACTGAAGGCCTATGAATACCTGGATGGTCGTGAAATCTTCAACGAGAAATTCGAGGTGAAGACCAAGGACATTCTCGACAAGTTCCAGATCCTTTATCAGGAGAAACCAGCCGTGGGACAAAACGGCAAGCCCACCTACATCGTTGAGGAGATGGATGTGCCCTGCAACGAAGTGTTGAGCTACTTCATCAAGGAACGCTGGGAATTCAATCAGAAGACCTCGAAATATGGCCCTCGCATCCTCGCCATCTGCCCTGTAATGCACCGCATAGGTGATTACGGCGTAGGACAAGTGGTTAAGTATCCCATGTTCTGGCTTAACTATGAAGACCTTCGTCCTCTGCTTCGCGACCATCTCATCATGAGCGACGGTATGAACAACACCCCGCGATTCACCATGGAGGAGTTCTTCACCCTCGAACAGTACAAGGGCGACATCTACAAGGTGCAGAACACTCGCGGACTTTCTTTGATGCAGCAATATCCCGATGCCGATACCCTCAAGATGATGCGTGCCAAGATCGAAGCCGAGCTTCGTGGATTCGGTGGCAGCATCTGGGTCGATGAAGAGGATGAAGCCGACCTTGCTGCCCAGGACAGCATCCGTGCCGCCCGCCGAGCCGAACGTCGTGCCAAGCGTGGTGAACCGGCAACCGCCTCGACAGGCGACGGCAAGAAGAATCGTCGAACCAAGGCCGAGGTCGATATGGCGGCCGTCGAGGAAGCCAAGGATGCCAAGGAGGATGCCATCGACAGCCGTATCGAATCGACAGGCAAGGCACATTCCGCCCGCCGTTCAGCACGTCGATAAAGACTATTTTAGCCCCGCCGGCATCGGTGGGGTGATGTCGTATATATAGAGCAAATGAAATAACCATAAATAATTCACTATGTCAGAACAAATCAAGACACTTCGCGACTCAGCCGCCCTGCGATGGACGGCGCTCCTCCTGTTGGCACTGGCCATGTTCTGTGCCTACATCTTCATGGACATCCTTTCGCCCATCAAGGATCTCATGCTCTCCGAGCGTGGTTGGGACTCGACAGCTTTCGGCACCATGCAAGGCTCAGAAACCTTCCTCAACGTCTTTGTCTTCTTCCTCATCTTCGCAGGCATCATCCTCGACAAGATGGGCGTACGATTCACGGCTGTCCTCTCGGGTGCTGTCATGCTGACGGGAGCCCTCATCAAATACTACGCCGTCAGCCAAAGCTTCATGGGCAGCGGCCTTGAGACATGGTTCACCAACCATCTCAACCACATCCCCATCTTCGAGCAGCTAGGTGTGTCACCTTTCTACGAGGGTATGCCGGCATCGGCAAAAGTTGCTGCCTGCGGCTTCATGCTCTTCGGTTGCGGTGCCGAGATGGGCGGCATCACCGTGTCGCGTGGTATCGTCAAGTGGTTCAAGGGGCGTGAGATGGCCCTCGCCATGGGTTCCGAGATGGCCCTGGCCCGTCTGGGTGTAGCCACCTGTATGATTTTCTCGCCCTTCTTCGCCAAACTGGGCGGTCACATCGACGTGTCGCGTTCGGTAGCCTTTGGCGTAGTGCTCCTCTGCATCGCCCTCATCATGTTCGTCGTCTATTTCTTCATGGACAAGAAACTCGACTCACAGACTGGTGAAGCCGAAGAGAAGGATGATCCGTTCAAGGTGAGCGACATCGGCAAGATTCTCAGCAGTATGGGCTTCTGGCTCGTTTCTTTGCTCTGTGTGCTCTACTACTCCGCCATCTTCCCCTTCCAGAAGTATGCAGTCAACATGCTTCAGTGTAACCTGACTTTTACCGAAGTGCCTGCAGACTCGTTCTGGGCCTCCACCTCCGTCACCATCGTGCAGTACATCATCATGCTTGTCGTGGCTGTCACGGCCTTCATGTTCAACTTCCTGAAGAACAAGAACACGAAGTACGGTGTGCTCTGCATCTCCATCATCGCCCTCATCACCTATTGCTATATGGGCTATATGCGCCAGTCGGCCGAATCCATCTTTGCCGTGTTCCCGCTCCTTGCCGTGGGCATCACCCCCATCCTCGGCAAATACGTCGATTACAAGGGTAAGGCAGCCTCGATGCTCGTACTTGGTTCACTGCTCCTCATCGCCTGCCACCTCACCTTCGCCTTCATCCTTCCACAGTTCAAGGGCAACCAGGTGGGCGGCGTCATCGTAGCCTACCTCACCATCCTCGTGCTTGGCTCGTCGTTCTCGCTGGTTCCTGCTTCCCTCTGGCCATCCGTGCCCAAGCTTGTTGAGCCCAAGATCATCGGTTCGGCCTACGCCCTCATCTTCTGGATTCAGAACATCGGCCTGTGGCTCTTCCCCCTCCTCATCGGCAAGATCCTCGACATGACCAATGAAGGAGTGACCGACCCCACCAAGTACGACTATACCTGGCCTCTTATCATGCTCGCCTGCCTCGGCGTGGCTGCTCTTATCATCGGCCTTATCCTCAAGGCTGTTGATCGCAAGAAGGGCCTCGGCCTCGAGCTGCCTAATGTGAAGGCATAACGGAACTGCTCAGTGAACGTGTCAAAACGTCCCTTTTAAGGCAGTTTATTCCAAAAAAGACTAACAAATTTTGTTTTGTTAGTCTTTTTTCATTGGTAGTCCGCCCTTTTTCCAAAAAATTCATTATATTTGCGGCATCTTTATCTTTGATTCCTTTTCACCAAAAAAAACACAATTATGAAAACCAAAAACATTTACCTTTTATTGCTGGCGCTATTGACGCTCACATTGCCTGGCAGATCCAACGCACAGACGCTGGAGAACGGGGATGTGAAGACTGCCCGCTTCACTGAAACACAGCGGGAAGTGTGGTACACCCTTACCCTCCAGACTGAGGGCGATGCCATCATCACAGTCACCCCCGTCAGCAACGTGCGCCTTGACGGTCTCGACCTTTATGCCGAGGTCGATGGTGAAACCCATTGGCGCACCGGTTCATCGTGGGTCGATAACGGCTACGTCCTCACCTGCACCGACATGGGTATCGGCACCTATAAAGTAAGGGTGAAAGGCAGTCCCACCAACAATGCCACAAGTGGCACGTTCCAAATCATCTGCGTACTGGGCCAGCCTTCTCGCATGAGCGATCCCGAACCCAACAACACATGGAAACAGGCCGCCTCACTGACCGACGGCGTGACCATGCCAGGACGTATGGGCTACCAATTCTACAACGATCGCGACAATGTCGATTGGTTCAAGCTCGAAGTGCCCGAAGACGGCAAACTGACCATCGAGACCAAGAGTGACCCAGCCCTGCGTCTGGGCAGCATCAACCTCTTCACACTCAAAGCCGACGGCTCTGACGTCTCATGGCGCACCTCCAAGGATATGGACGGATACGGCAGGGACACCACTATCGTCTTCGAGATCCCCAATGTGTCGGCAGGCACCTACTTCCTTCGTCAGGATCGTTACATCGGTGTGGGCGGCTACCAGCTGACCTATTACTTCACCTCGCACAGCCTCACCGCCGATCCCGAGCCCAATGGCACATGGCAGGAGGCCATCGAACTGAATGCCGGACCCTCGGTAAGCGGACAACTGGGCTATGACTACCAGAACTCGACCGATGTTGTCGATTGGTACAAGATCGTAGTGCCCGACGAAGGAACGGTGATTCTCACCACTTCGTCCGAGACCACGCTGCGTCTGGGCAGCCTCAACCTCCATACCTACAAGAACGACCAGACCGACATTTCGTGGCGCACCTCCAAGGACATGGATGGCTACGGCAAGGACACCACTGTCACATTCACTACCGTCAATTGCGCCGCCGGCACCTATTTCCTGCGTCTCGACCGCTACAATGGCTACGGCACCTACACGTTGAAATACACCTTCAATGCCAACAGTCATCAGAAGGACCCCGAGCCCAACAACGATTGGAAGGAGGCTTCCGAAATCAAGCTTGGCACCACCCAGCAAGGCCGTTTGGGATATACCTATTACAATGATCTTGATGGTAGGGACTGGTTCAAAGTAGAAATCCCCGATGAGGGAACCCTGACATTCTCCACCACCACCGAGACCACGCTACGTCTGGGCAGCCTCAACCTCTATACCTACAAGGGCGATGACCTGACCGATGTCTCGTGGCGCACTGCAAAAGATATGGACGGCTACAACAAGGATACCACTGTTGTCTTCTCAATTGCCAATGTTGCACCTGGCACCTACTTCATTCGCCAAGATCGCTACAACGGACAGGGTGGCTATAAATTGAAGGTCGAATTCACACCTGATCCTTATGGCCCCGATTCGTTCGACAATAATGATTGGAGCAAAGCCACCGAGATTGTTTCTGGCGTCACACAGCCGGGCCGACTGGGGTACAATTACTACAACGACACCGACGGTGTCGATTGGTACCGTTTCGAAGTACCTGCCGATGGCGAGGCTGTATTTACCACTACCACTGAGACCACGCTACGTCTGGGTAGCCTCAACCTCTACACCTTTAAGAACGACCGCACCGATATATCGTGGCGCACTGCAAAGGATATGGACGGCTACAACAAAGACACCACTGTCGTCTTCTCACTTCCTGACCTTGCTCCTGGCACCTACTTCCTCCGTCAGGACCGCTACAACGGACAGGGTGGCTATGCCCTCACCTATCACTTCAAGAAGAACCCCTATTGGCATGAAAAATATGACAACAACACTTTCGACGGCCGTCTGGAACTGAAGAAAGGCAAGACTATCTATACCACCTTGGGATTCCTCTATTATAACGACCGCAACACCGAAGACTGGTACGATCTGGGCACATTCACACGCGACATCATCGATATCACCATCTGTCCCGACACTACCCATTCGCTCAACATGGGCAATGTCGATTGGTATCGTTGGGATGGCACCTATAACGACAACGGTTCACCGAAGCTCTCGTGGATCAAGAACGATCGCGTAGAGCGCAGCCGTATCACTACATCGTACTACAACAACACCGATGAATCCACCCACCTTATCTTAAGGGTGAACCGTTATACCGGTCAGGGCGGCTACAGCATCGTGATGGGCGAAGACGAAGATGAAGTGGCAGCACGTGGCCCCGTCTATGCCAACTATCTTGGCCTGCACGTCATTGCCGGCGGACGCAACACCGTGCGCAAGGGCGTGGCTTGCTACAACCCGATCACCATCTGCAATACGAGCGATGTGCGCACCATGCCGGCAGCACTGGTCATCTCTGCATCCAACGACATCAACATCATCGGATTCGAGATGCCAGGCGATTTGGGCACCACCTATCTTCCCGCCGACAGTGTACTCGTCGAGGGCGAGGACTGTGAGGGTACAGCCGTCTTCATCGTGCCGGGTCTCGACCCCTGGCAGTTCTACACGTTCAACCTCATCAGCGAAGGTGTGGGCGACATCAACTTCATTCCTGTTCGTCCTGGCGAAGATGTTGCCGAGAGGATTCGTGCCTTCGAACCTATCTCCACGGCCATCGTCATTGGCTTCGTCGTCGATTGCGCATGGGACATTGTCCAGGACCAGCTCGGCATCGACCACTTCATCTCACGCACCGCAGGCGAGGTGCTTGCCCTCAACGATCAGGAGGAGCGGCAATATCGTCAGTTCATGAACCTCACCTACGAGCAGTATCATGGCGAACAGCCTGGCGTGGCAGCCTACACCGCCAAGTCGGTCATCAAGACGGCATGCGTCAAGGGCATCGGCAAGATACCCGTCATCGGCACAGCAATCAAGGCTGTAGGTAGCGCAATCGAAATCATGCAGAACATCGTGCCCAACCTGCGACGCCGCCTGTGGTACTGGATCTACAAGGATCTGGGCTACATCAAGGACGACCTCGAAGTGAGAGACGGCAAGCAGCCTATCAACGGCATTGTGGCCTCGTGGGATCCCAACGAGATACTGGGTCCCCAGGGCGTGGGCGACCAGCACTACATCGCAGGCGATCAGATCATCAGCTACACCATTATGTTCGAAAACAAGGCCGAAGCTGGCGATGCTGCCTATCGTGTGCGCATCAGCGATGTTCTCGATGAGGAAGTCTTCGACGTGAACTCAGTGAAGTTCGGCGGCACCAGCCACGACGGTGTGGGCTACAACTGGAAGATGGTTCGCGAAGGCAACAAGTTGTCGTGGGACATCGAGGGCATCGAGTTGCCACCCAACGTCAATGCACCCGAGGGTGAAGGCTTCGTCACGTTCACGGTCAACATGAAACCTGGTCTGCGCGATGGCACCGTCATCCGCAACAAGGCCGAGATCATCTTCGACAAGAACACTCCAATCGAGACCAACGAGTACATCAACACACTCGACCTCACGGCACCAGTCACCACCATGTCACAGGCACACTACGACATGGCCAACGAGCTGATCGCCATCGAATGTAACTCCTACGATGCAGCTTCAGGTGTCGATAGCTACCAGCTCTTCGTCTCGAAGGACGGCGGCGACTACACCTGCGCCGGACAGTTCCCCGATCAGGTATTCTACAACGTGCCTCGCGGTGACGGTGCTACCTACAGCTTCTACGTACTCGCCATCGACCGTGTGGGCAATGCTGAAGTGGTCATCCCCGATGCTATCCCGTTCACCAACGGCATCCATATCATTCGTGCCGACGACCCGTCACTCAGCCAGAAGGTTTATACCATCGACGGCAAGTATGTTGGCGACGACATCAGCACATTGCCCGCTGGTATCTACATCAAGGGTGGCAAGAAACTGATTGTGAAATAAACCTATCATCATACCATAAAAACATGGGGGATGTGCCTCGCTTGGCACATCCCCTTTTTGTCGGCTCCAACTGTCATATAATGTGTTTTCACCAAAGTTTGCAAGGAAACGTTGTCAAAATATTCTTTTATTCACAGAATTTGCGTATATTTGCAGCAAATAAATGAATGGTTCAAACCCTTCAAACTCCTCAAACCCTTCAAACTCCTCAAACCCCTTAATCCCATCACCCTATGGCTTTCGCAAAATGGATTGGCGCATTCCTCGGCCTACTCTCTGGAGGTCCCTTTGGAGCCATCGCCGGATACGCACTTGGCTACGTCTTCGACGACTTGATCAGCAATCGTACTGACCTCACAACACGGGACTTCGAACCAGGGCGAACAAGTAGTGACAACACCCGTCGCACCACCTACACGCAGCGCGGCACGCAGCAGGAAGGCGAACGCAACAGCTACCTCTTCTCGCTGCTCCTTCTGTCGTCTCACATCATCATGGCCGACCAGAAGATCATGCATTCCGAGATGGAATACGTGCGTCGCACCCTGCGCAACAACTTCGGAACTGCCGCTGAAACACAGGGCAACGAGATCCTGCTCCGACTTTTTGAAAAACACAAGTCGATGGGCACAGCAATGTGGAACCAGCAGATACTCCAGTGCTGTTACCAGATGACAGGGGCTATGTCGGTCGAGGAACGTCTGCAACTGATAGCCTTCCTCTGCGAGATCGCCAAGGCCGACGGCACGGTAGCTCAGGTCGAGGTCGATCGAATCCGCGACATTGCCACATGGCTCGGCATCAGCACCAATGAGGTTGACAAACTTCTCCACCTCGGTTCCAACAAGCTCGAAGATGCATACAAGGTTTTGGGCGTAGCGCCCACAGCTACCGACGACGAAGTGAAGAAGGCCTATCGTCAGATGGCTCTACAGTATCACCCCGACAAGGTAGCCACCCTCGGCGACGACGTCAAGGCTGCCGCCGAAAAGAAGTTCAAGGAAATCAACGCCGCCAAAGAGCTCATCTGGGCAGCCCGCGGCTTATAGGCGGCCCTACATCCCCTCGTTCTTGATGCCTATCCCAGCATCGCTATCATCGGTGCCCACCAGCACCCCATCATGGAACCAATATTCGCCTACCTGCTGGCCCTGTTCGTCATAATGACGGGCGGGGCCTTCTGCAATACGTCCGCACAGGGGACGATGTCCATCGCGTGGCGTAGCCCAAATGTTCCAAGTACTTTCCACACGCTTCTGTCCATTCGGCCAATACTGTGTCCACACGGCCGTATGTATAGCAGGATCCACCGTCCACCCTTCTCCCAGATCATAAGGCGCAAAAGTGTCAGCAGTAAGATCGCCCGCTGCACTCCAGAACCATGCCTCGTTGAACTCAATCTCGAGTCCTGGATAGTTGGTAGTGGTGAGCACATGTATCATCCCATTGTCCGATTGGCGCACGGTGACATATCCCAACGAGGGATGGTCAAGACGATGATGCTGTGGCAGGGTGCCCGGCAGCTGCTTGAACGTCCATGTCTGACCATTGTCCTTCGAAATACCTACCACACATTCATTGCCATACTTCCATCCGGCAGGCGGGGCAATCTTCTTCTTGTGCATGTACGAGTCGGTGACTACCAGTAGGTCACCGCTCTGCAGACGGATCATGTTAGGACGTTGAGCCGTACCAAGTGGGGGAATGACACCAGGGGTAGCCTTCTCCCATGTGGCTCCCCAGTCGCGCGAGATGTTCTGTGGATTCCAACCCTCACAATCATTGTTTTTGCCGCCAATGCTGAGCAAAGTACCCTGGTCGTCGAGGGGAACGATGCTCGAATGACGCGAATCGGTCCTTCCCCCCATGTCATGCCAGGTCTTTCCGTTGTCGCTGCTGCGCCATAGGAAGCTCTGCGACCCCTTGGCATCCATTACGATATATAGGTTGCCTTCCGGATCACGAAATGCATTGCTAACGGGTTGCGCTGTATAGTCTGATGCCGATTTGTCCAACCGAGGCACGTCATACGTCCACGTCACTCCATTGTCATCACTGAAGCACACACGGAACGGAACCATGTCGGTCATCCCGCGTCCCCCGCCGAAGAACCAGATGCGTTGTCCATCGCGAAAGAGCAGGGCCGACTGGTCATTGCCGCCCTTCGTGTCGAAGAAGAGCTCGGGTATATCCCAGTAGTCGTTGCCCGCACGACGACGGCATTGCACGAAGGTTGTCGCTGTGTCGTTCTCGGCCAGTCCCACAGGCGTGCTGAAGTAGATGGCCAGCATATCGCCATTAGGTAAGGTCTCTAGGGCTGCCGAATGCAAGTGATGATAGATGCCCTCGTCCAGCCCTACTAATGCACCCTGTTCGGTAGGCGTATAGGCCGAAGGAATTGGCAAGGCCATACGTATCTGATAATAAGGTTTGTCGAGGCTCGGGCCCATTTTAGCCAGAGCATTGTCCTGCCGCACGCGCTGCTGCGTTTGTGGTATGAATGCACGCTCTTTTATTACGTAGGTAATCTTGTTCCCAGCGGAATCGCAGACACTCATGTTGTCACCCGCTGTAAACTGCGAAGCCACCACGGTAAGTGTGTCATCCCGTCGTGCTACATCGTCCGTCATAGCTTCGCATGCCATTATCGATGCCACGACACCAATAATCAAAAAAAGTCTCGTGTTCATAAACTGTTTCTCTGTATAAGTGGTTTGAAGTGTGCTGCAAATATAAGCAATATCCCCGACATATCCAAATGTTCTGGCAAAAAACAAAGCGAAAATTTGGAGTTACCCCAAAAAACGCGTATCTTTGCCGCATGAGAATAGTTGAAATATGTGCGGGCGACTTCCAAAGCGCCCAAGCTGCTGTGCTGGGCGGTGCCCAACGCATCGAACTCTGCTCGGCCCTACCCCTCGACGGGTTAACTCCCTCCGCTGGACTCATCAAGGCGGCACGTAGTCTGGAGGGCATCAAGCTCCACGTCCTCATCCGTCCACGTGAAGGGGATTTTGTCTATGATGCCACGGAAACCGATGTCATGCTTCACGACATTCGTCTCGCCCACAAGCTAGGTGCCGATGGTGTAGTCATTGGCGCATTGACTCCCGATGGAGACATCGACATCCCGACCTGTCGTCACCTTATCGAAGCCGCCGAGGGTATGCAAGTGACCTTCCACCGCGCCTTCGATTGCACTCGCAATCCACAATGCGCCCTCGAAGAAATAATCGCCCTGGGTTGCACACGCCTTCTCACCTCCGGTCAAGCTCCCACAGCCGAAGCGGGCATCCCCTTACTTCGCGAACTTGTCCACCAGGCCAACGGCCGCATCATCATCATGCCAGGTGCCGGCGTCACTCCCTCCAATGCCCGATGCATCCTCGACGAAACTGGAGCCACAGAGATTCACGGCTCATTCCGCTCACTCCACAACGGCATCATGACCACCGATCCCAACTTGGTCCGCCAAACGATCCTCGCTATAAACCAAGACCCCCTCTAATCCCCCTGCATAGGGGGAAGAACCAAACCCCGACAAGCAAGTCCTCCCCCTAAGCAGGGGGACCGAGGGGGTCTCCTCTTCCCACCTTATGAAACCCCTCCTCATAGCCACCGCCCTGCTCGCCCTCTCCGCCTGCACCACCGTTCCCCATCAAACCACCCGTGACGAAGCGCTCGACTTCCTCTACGCCTCCATGCCCTTGCCCGATAGTGTCGATTACAGCCGCGATTTCTGGCTTGCCAACATCGACTGTTCCCTTCGCGCCCGCGAAGAGATGCCATGGGGCAAGACCATCCCCGAGCGCGAGTGGCGCCACTTCGTCCTCCCTGTGCGCGTCAACAACGAGAACCTCGACACCTGCCGCATGGTCTTCTACCGCCAGCTCAAGGATCGCGTCAAAGACCTCTCGATGACGGATGCCATCCTCGAAGTGAACCATTGGTGCCACGAGCGCGTCACCTACCAGCCCACCGATGAACGAACCTCCTCGCCCTTGGCCACCATCCGCACGGCTTACGGTCGCTGTGGTGAGGAATCGACCTTCCTCGTAGCAGCCTTGCGCAGTGTCGGTATTCCCGCCCGACAGGTCTATACGCCACGCTGGGCGCATACCGACGACAACCACGCTTGGGTCGAAGCATGGGCCGATGGACGTTGGCACTTCCTCGGAGCCTGCGAACCGGAACCCGTCCTCGACCTTGGCTGGTTCAATCAGCCCGCTTCGCGTGCCATGCTCATGCACACCAAGGTCTTCGGCCAATACGACGGTCCCGAGCCCGTCATGCAGCGCAACGCCTGTTTCACCGAGATCGATGTCACCAACGGATATGCTCCCGTAGCACGTAGTTACATACAGGTGCTCGACGTCGAAGGCAACCCCGTAGCCGATGCCACAGTGGAGTTCAAGATCTACAACTATGCCGAGTTCTACACCGTTGCCCGTCATCAGACCGACCGCAATGGCCTAACCTCTATGCAGGCAGGTCTTGGCGACCTCATCTGCTGGGCCAGCAAGGATGGAGCCTATGGTTTCGATAAAATACACATCGGCGACACCGACACACTTCGACTGACACTCAGTCATCATACTGGCGAACGATACAACCTCGATCTCGAGATTGTGCCTCCTATCGAACGAAATACGTTACCCGAAGTCACGGCCGAGCAACGAGAATTCAACGCGCTTCGCCTCGCTTACGAAGATTCTCTGCGCAATGCATACGTCTCTACTTTCCCCGTCACAGAGGACCCGTTCATCCTCGCCTCACGTGGCAATCATAAAGTAATACGTCAATTCCTCGAAGCACCCGACATTGCAGGACAAGACATCCCTGTCACGCTCCGCCGCCAACTGCTCCTAGCACTTTCCGAAAAGGACCTACGCGACGTCACCCCCGATGTGCTCGTAGATGCCTTCTTCGGTCTAGACGCAGTTATGCCGGAAGCCATCGATGGCTTCCACATTCAGTATGTCCTGAATCCACGAGTAGCCAACGAAGGGCTCCGTCCCTACAAGGCATTCTTCGCCCATGAGATACCCGATAATCAGCAAGCTACTTGGAGGGACAATCCGTCGGAACTCGTTTCCTGGATGAATCAAAACATCCGACTCGACACCCTACGAAATCCACAAAACCTGCGGATGAGTCCTGTAGGTGCCTGGAAGAGCAAATGCTGCGATGCAGTATCGCGCGATATCCTCTTCGTGGCTCTGGCTCGCAGTTGCAGGATTCCTGCACGCATCGACCCAGTGACACGCAAGGTGCAGATGGCCTCGGCTGCCGATCTTGTCTGGAAAGATGTGACGTTCCACCAAACCCAATCCGAAACGTCATCCAAAGGCAGTCTGGCACTCCAATGGCAGCCTACAAAATACCAGCTCGATCCCAAGTACTACATCCATTTCACACTTTCCCAAATCAAGGACGGCACAGCCTCCCTGCTCAACTATGGGGAAGAGGAAACCTTCCATACGCTCTTTGGTGGCCGCAAGGTGCAGCAGCTCGACTGCGGAGACTACCTTCTCATCTCTGGTACACGCATGGCCAATGGTTCCGTGCTAGCCCACGTCGAAGTGGCTCCTGTCGAACAGGGACAGACCACTCGTCTGCCCCTCGTACTCCGTCAGGCCGAAACGGGGCTGCAAGTCATCGGCAGCTTCAACAGCGAGAACCTGTATAACGACCATGTGCAAGGCCCGAAAACCTTGCTCTCCACCACAGGACGAGGCTATTACATCCTCGGCATCATCGCGCCTAGCAACGAGCCTACCAATCACGCGCTGCGCGATATTGCCCAATACAAGGACGCCATCGACCAATGGGGTGGCACCCTCGTCCTCCTCTTCCGCAACGAACAGGAAGCCAATAGATTCAATCTTGCTGATTATCCCCTCCTCCCCAACAAAACGGCAATAGGTACCGACATCGACAATAAGATCTTCACCGAGATTTACACCGAGATGCACCTAAAAGGCACTCCGCCCATCTTCATCATCGCCGACACCTTCAACCGCGTCGTCTTTCTCTCCGAAGGCTACACCATTGGGCTGGGCGAACAACTCAGCCGCGCAATCTCATCGCTATAGAACTGATATATCCTGCTATAATCATTTATTAGTCTATAAAAAATGTATGAAGCATTATGTCGGCCGTCAGAGTACTCTATCAAATTGCGCAAGCACTATGTCGCGCGTCAGAGTGCTCTATCAAATCGCGCAAGCACTATGTCGCGCGTCAGAGTGCTCTATCAAATCGCGGAAGCATTATGTCGGCCGTCAGAGTGCTCTATCAAATCGCGCAAGCACTATGTCGGCCGTCAGAGTGCTATATCAAATCGCAGCAAGCACTATGTCGCGCGTCAGAGTGCTATATCAAATCGCGCAAGCACTATGTCGCGCGTCAGAGTGCTCTATCAAATCGCGCAAGCACTATGTCGGCCGTCAGAGTGCTATATCAAATCGCGCAAGCATTATGTCGGCCGTCAGAGTGCTATATCAAATCGCGCAAGCATTATGTCGGCCGTCAGAGTGCTATATTTCCTCCAATATTACTATTTTTTCTAAAAAGATTTGGTGAATAATTGAAAACTCTATATCTTTGCACATTGGATAGATTAATAGAGCAAAACAAATAATGTATGATCCATAACAATAACAGAATAATGAAAGCAAAATCAATTCTGATTCTCTGTCTCTTGTGCATTTTGCTGAGTAGTTGCTTTGACGTGAAAGATGGAGGGAAACGACCCTCTACGCCTTGGGTACCGCTATCGCAAGACGCAGAGGAAAGTATCGTGGACGACTACGCAGCAGCGCTTGACGAGTTTGCCTCGATTATGCCGATATTCGGACAAGATACCGAAGCACTTTGGGTTGCAGACACCGTTCATGCGATGGCAAAGACCGTAAAAATGAGCCATTCCCTATTCACGAAAAAATATGCCACCATCAGCCAGATGCAGAACTACCTCGGCTATGGAATGGCATATCGTACCGCAATCACAGCAAAAGCCAAGGATGCTGAACTATCCGATTATGCACTTCGCATCATCCCGCACTGCGATTCAATCTACACAAGGTTGAGGGAAACGAAGTTTCAGAACGTGACACTGCTTTCCCTCTTCAATATCCTGTCCATACAGAACATGCAGCTATTCACAACACTCACCCGCATCAACAATAATCTGGAGATGGACAAGGAAATCAACTACACGATGTATGCGCTCAGTGTTGTCGATAGCCTCTCTCGGATAGAGGACTATTCCGACAAGGACATCTACAAGATTTCGGCCATCATGGAATCCACCTCATATTTCCAGATGATTTGTCCATTGCTGAAGCTCTTTGCAGGGTCAAAGGAGAAATACAATTCGAATATGGTCCTTGTAGACAATGCGGCCCTGCACTTCGATTTTCGTTCCAAGCCGATGATTGAAGACTTAGGTTCAGGGAAAAAAGTCTATGTGATGGAGGATGCCAAATTCGAAGAATGGATGCTTGATGCCACCGCTCACAAGGTCAAGCTGCTGAAACTCCTGACGCAGTATGTGAGAGAATATAATCCGAAGGGTGAATAAAAAGTATCGCAAGTGATGACGACCATTTCAGGTGCTTCACTTGCGATACTTTTGTTTCTAAGGAATTGGAAGGGATTACTTCAAATAGTAATCGATTGTGGTGACGACGCGAACTTTGCGTTTGTGAGGCATCACGTCGTCGCTTTCAATCTCGAACTGGCCCTGACGGGCGGTGCAAATGCTACCGAGCTTTGCTCCGGCATCTTCGGCGAACTTCTGTGCCACGATGCGGGCGTTCTTGGTGGCCTCCTCCACCATCTCGGGCTTCAGGCCATTCAGTCCCGTGTATTCGTAGCTGCAATAGCTGTTGTCGAGGATGACACCCTGCTTCAGCAGGTCGAGCTGCTTCATGCGGAGATTCATGATCTTCTCGACGTCGGAGGAAACGATGGTCAGTCGGCCTGTAACGACAAAACGGTCAATGAGACCCTTCTTCTCGTTCCAGTTGTACCACGACGAACGGTCTTCGGCCGATGGGACATCACGGAAGATCTCTTCATCCTTCACACCATTGGCCTTGAGGAAGCGGATGAGCTTCTCCTGCTTTGGCTCAAGACTCTCGTAGAGGAACTCAAGCGCATTGCCGGTGACGTTGAACGACAGCGACCAGGTCACTTTGTCGGCAATCACTTCGCGCTCGGAAAGGCCCTTGACGGTAACATGACGATCCTTGTTGGCAAAATGTTCGATGCCAAGATAGATGAAGTAGCCCGACAGTGCCACTCCGATACCGAGGATCAATGCCCAAACATAGTTTTTCATATTCTCAATTATTAGTGGTTTATTGTGCTGCAAAGATAGGATATTTCATCCAATTATGCAAGAAAAGAATGGAAAATTGTGCGAATACCATTCACCTTTGTTCGAAAAATGCATTTGCAAGGCCTTAGATTTGGCAATAATAGAAATAATAACTATCTTTGCGGCACACAATAAACAACACACTATGCTCAAGAAAACGTTTTTTACTTTCTTCATTATTTCTTTCATCGTAACAGCGGCAACTGCGCAGCGTATGCGCTACAACTTCAACGCCGACTGGCAAATCACTTTTGCCGACCCCGACCAGCAGACGGATGTCGAGAGCCAACACGTCACCCTGCCTCATGCCTGGAACGAAGACTTTTCGTTCATGGTCGAGATACGCCAACATCCCGATAAGGTAGTATGGTACCAAAAGACTTTCACCTTGCCCGCTTCGGATGCCGGCAAACACGTCATGGTGGAATTCGAGGGAGCACGCCAAGCGGCAGAGGTTTGGATCAACGGTCATCGCCTCGGTCTGCACGAGAATGGTGTGATGGCTTTCGGCTTCGACCTTACCCATTATATTAATTTCGAGGGTGAGAATGTCATCAAGGTACGCACTGACAACGATTGGACCTATCGCGAACGTGCAACTGACACCCGTTTCCAATGGAACAATTCGAACTTCAATGCCAACTTCGGAGGTTTGCCGAAGAACGTTTGGCTCCACGTGACGGGCGATGTCTATCAGACACTGCCCCTCTATTCGGGCCTCGGCACGACGGGAACGTATATCTACGGCACGGACTATGACATCAAGGGCCGCAAGGTGACGGTGAATGCCGAGTCGCAGGTCATCAATGCTTCGGACAAGCCGCAGCGCGTAGCCCTTCAGGTGGAGGTGCTGGATGCCGAAGGAAATCTCGTCGGAAAGTACAAGGGTCCTGCCCAGCTGGTAGCAGCTGGTGATACCGCTATCGTACGCGCTTCGCGCCGCCTCAGCGGTATTCACTTCTGGTCGTGGGGCTACGGCTACCTCTACAACGTCAGGACCAGCCTCGTGGTGGGCGGCAAGGTCGGAGATACGGTGACCACACGCACAGGCTTCCGCAAGACACGCTTTGCAGAAGGAAAGATCTGGCTGAACGACCGTGTGCTGATGATGCATGGCTACGCCCAGCGCACCTCGAACGAATGGCCTGCCGTGGGCATGAGCGTCCCCGCATGGCTCAGCGACTACTCGAACGACCTGATGGTGCGCTCGGGCGGCAATCTGGTGCGTTGGATGCACGTGACACCGTGGAAGCAGGATGTGGAGTCGTGCGACCGTGTGGGACTTATCCAGGCCATGCCGGCAGGCGATGCCGAGAAGGATTGCCAAGGACGACAGTGGGAACAACGCTGCGAACTGATGCGCGATGCCATCATCTACAACCGCAACAACCCTTCCATCCTCTTCTACGAGGGCGGCAACGAGAGCATCAGCCGCGAGCACATGGTGGAGCTCAAACAGATACGTGACCTATATGACCCGCAGGGCGGACGTGCCATCGGAAGCCGCGAGATGCTCGACATCAACGAGGCGGAATATGGTGGCGAGATGCTCTACATCAACAAGAGCGGCAAGCATCCGATGTGGGCCATGGAGTACTGCCGCGACGAGGGTTATCGCCAATATTGGGACAACTACTCGTACCCCTTCCATCAGGAGGGTGCAGGCCCCTGGTACCGCAAGGCTCCGGCCGACATCTACAACCACAACTCCGACGAACTGGCCATCGAGCATATCCGCCGCTGGTACGACTACTACGTACAGCGTCCAGGACAAGGCCGTCGCGTGAGCTCGGGCGGCGTGAAGATCGTCTTTTCGGACACCAACACCCACGGTCGTTCGGAGTTCAGCTACCGTGTGTCGGGCGTGGTCGATCCCATGCGCATCGAAAAGGAGGGATTCTATGCCGCGCAGGTGATGTGGAACAGCTGGGTGGATATCGACTACAGCCGCACGCACATCATGGGCCATTGGAACTATCCCGAGGGCGTGAAGAAGAACATCTATGTGGTATCGACCGACCCCGTGGTGGAACTGCTGATCAACGACAGCCTGGTGGCCCGCAGCACACAGGCCGAATACCGTTTCCTCCACACCTTCAAGGATGTGACATACGTGCCCGGCAAGATACGTGCAGTGGGGCATGCCGATGAGAACGACACCACGGTCACCAGCGAACACTGCATCGAGACAGCCGGTCCTGCCGACCACCTGCGGCTCTCCCTCATACAGAGTCCCGAAGGCATGATGGCCGATGGTGCTGACATGGCACTCGTACAAGTTGAAGTGGTTGACAAGGAAGGACGACGCTGTCCCACCGACAACCACCTCATCCACTGGAAGGTGGAAGGACCCGCGGAATACCGTGGCGGCATTGCAAAAAGTCCCGATTTCGACAACTTCATCCTCTCCGAAGTACTGCCCGTGGAATGTGGCGTGAACCGCGTGCTGGTGCGTTCGACCACGAAAGCCGGCACTATCCGCGTCACCGCCTCGGCCCGTGGCCTTGGACAGGCAAGCGCCAGCAACGGTGAAATCGCGGCTTCGTCGATTGTCGGTCCCAACCCGTCGGGATGGAGCGGCAACGGAGCTTCGACCAACCGCGACTGGACCAGCGAGAGCATCAGCTGGCAGACACGTCCCGCACCCAATGTGGTCAATGCAGGATTGAGCACCTACATCCCGGGAGCTACCCTGCCCTGCATCCTCGACCGTGGCGAGACGCCCGACGGCCCCTCGTACGCGGATCGTTTCGAGACCATCAGCATCGCTTCTGTCCAAGCGGGTGCGAATGTCGAAGAGGCTAACAAGAGCTTTGACGACAACGAACTGAGCGAATGGAAAAACGATGGACGACTGAGCACAGCCTGGATAACATACACCCTCGACCGTCCCGCTGCCATTGACCAGATAAGCCTGAAGCTGACAGGATGGCGCCAACGCAGCTATCCGCTTGAGATCTATGCGGGAGAAACGCTTGTCTGGAAAGGGGACACACCCAAGTCGCTGGGCTACGTGGAACTTGAAATAGAAAATCCTGTGCAGGCAACGACCTATACCCTCCGACAGATTGGATCATCCACCGACAAGGAGGCTTTCGGACAGATTGTCGAACTGGCTGCACCCAATGCAGGAGAGCTCGACCTTTACAAGAGTGCCAATGGCGACAAGGTAAAGGGCGAGCTTAGAATCGTAGAGATTGATTTTCTAAAAAAGCGATGAGGCAACAGATTGCTGCAAGCAATACCTAAAAGATGGACTTGATCTTCGTGTTGTCGAGCACACGATTGAAGAAATCGTTGACGGGCTTGCCGATACGGAAACCTTCGACAACTCGCTCCACAAGGTCGGGAGCCAACACTTCGGCCTCGGACAAATCTCGGTAGAGGTCCCAGTCCTTCATGCGTATCAGGTCTTCATAGGGGCTGTTCCTCCACTCCTTCGGCAAAACCTTGAGCTTTTCCTCCGACCAGAAGACATAGCCGAAACGGCGCACCTCCTCAGCCTCCACGGCATCGCGCAACTCCTGTCCTTCGTCGAAGATGGCCTGGCGAATAATCTTCGCAGCCGCTGTAGGAGGACAATGCACACCAACATCGATCATCGAGTTTTCAGAATATTCGCCTTCCTCGTTCCTGGGCTGCAAATGGAAGTAATAGCCTCCTCCCACACACTTCTTGCCTCCAGGGACGAGGTATAGGCCGAAATGCGTCTTGTACG
Source organism: Bacteroidales bacterium (assembly GCA_017548545.1). Classification (GTDB taxonomy): domain Bacteria; phylum Bacteroidota; class Bacteroidia; order Bacteroidales; family UBA3663; genus Liminaster. Next base: position 68,077 of record JAFYZW010000100.1, read on the forward strand.
GGCTCTTGTCCCACGAAAAACGCGTATCGCGCGCAAAGCGGAAGATGCACTGCTTGGGGTCAAGCCCGCGCAGCAAGGGGTCGATCTGCGCCATCCGGCCCATGATATCTACGCTGAGCGCGTAGAACGTGTCGCGCGCCTTCTCATACTTCTGTCGGTTAGCGTGCATCCACTCCACGGTGTTGTTATATTTGATTTCACGAAGGAAATCGAAAACCTGTTGAATGTCGTATTGTGCCATAGTTTATAATATTTTCATTATCTCGCGCAACGAATGCACCTCGAAGTTGACGGACTCGGTGGGATGGAATGTGCGGGGATTACGGTTAAAAAACATCACATCGAGGCCGTATGCCTTGGCTCCGAGAATGTCGGTGTCGAAAGTGTCACCTATCATCAAAGTGGTTTCGACCTTGGCCCCCGTCTTTTCCATCGCATAGTCGAAGTAGGCGCGAAGTGGCTTGTTGGCTCCCGCATCTTCGCTCAAGATGATGTTGTCGAAGAAGTCTTCCATTTTCGATGCCCGCAGTTTGCGATACTGCACCTCATGGAAACCATTGCTGCAGAGATGCAGTCCATAGCCCTGAGCTCGGAGATACTTCATCAGATCGTGTGCACCTGCGACGACACCAGGCTTGTCGGCACAAAGGTCGAGGAAGTGGTCGCTCACCTCCAAACAGTATTCCTTCGTGGGTTCGAAATGCACGCCAGGACTAACGAAACCACAGGACAAAGGCCGGCGGAATCGCTCCACGATGAGATAGGGACGATCGATCTTGCCTCTAGCATACTGGCCCCAAAGATCGACATTGGTCTGCCAATAGGGAACAGTGAAGTCCTCAAGACGCTCGAAATATCGGCCCAGATTGAAATCCTCGTACAGCTCAGCCAAGGCAAGCTTGGCATTGCCGTGCGTATCGTAGAGCGTGTCGTCGAAGTCGATGAAAAGATCCTTGTATTTCTTCATAGCGGGGCAAAGATACAAACAATCTGCAACTTCTCCAAATTATTCGTGATATTATTGTAACAAAATTCTACCTAATATGTTCATTTGTTCTAAATAATTTGTATCTTTGAAAAAAAATAAGTACCTTTGTCGGCGACATATAGTCCATCGAAAGACAGTTCAATTTATAAATATTTATAAGCTATGAAAAAATCCCTTCTACTATTCTCCTCGCTCCTCCTGCTTGCGGCATGCAACAGCAAACAGGAAGTGCGACAGGATCTGGCACTCAACGACCTCGAATATTTCGAGCGACAGGGTGTCAACGTACTGGTCTTCAGCAACCATTTCAATGGTGGCTTCAATGACGAGAAGAACTCCGGCATCGAAATCATCCATCATGGCGTGCGCACCGTGCAAGGTGGAGCCGTACGTCTGAACAAGGCACCCGAACAATGGGACCTTGTGCCTAAGACCACTAGCCGCACCGTGAATCGCGAAGCCGGTCAGATTGAAGTGGGTCTGCGTTTTGACGATTACGACTTCGACAGCCGCATCGTCGTAACGGGTCAGGGTGATGCCGTCGAGATTGCCGTATGGCTCGACAAGCCCGTTCCCGATGCTTTGGCAGGCAAGGCGGGACTGAACATCGAGTTTCTGCCTTCGCAGTATTGGCTCAAGACCTATCTGATGGATGGCCGATTGAATCGCTTCCCGCGCTATGCTGCCAGCGAGACAGAGACACGCCCCAATGCCGAAAAGCCACGTCAGTTCAAGGGATTCAAGACTTACGATGACCGTGGTACCGATCGCTTCGTCGATCCAAAGCCTCTCGAAAGCGGACACGAAATCATCCTGGCGCCAGATGCTCCCGAAAGAATGATCAAGGTGACGAGCGACGATGCCGAACTCAGTCTGTATGACGGACGCGTGCTGGCACAGAATGGCTGGTACGTGCTCCGCAGCGTGCTGCCTGCCGGGAAGACAGGCAAGGTGGTGAGCTGGCGCGTCGAGCCACATGCCATCCCCGGATGGATACGCGAGCCAAACATCGGCTTTAGTCAGGTGGGATACCTGCCCGAACAGCCCAAGGTAGCCGTGATTGAACTCGATAAACTCGACAAGGTGCAAAAAGAGGCTTCGATCATCCGCATCAAGCCCGATGGCACCACCGAAAACGCTTATCGCGATTCAGTATCAACTTGGGGCGACTATTATAAATATAAATATGTGAAGTTCGACTTCTCGAGCATCACCGAACCTGGTATCTACTACATCCAGTACGGCGACACCAAGACGGGCAACTTCATCATCGACAAGAGCGTCTATGACAAAATCACCGATGCCACTACCGACGTATGGATTCCTATCCACATGAACCACATGACGGTGAACGAAGGCTATCGCATCTGGCATGGCGAACCATTCAAGGAAGGCTATCTGCAGGCTCCTCCGAGCGACCATTTCGACCTCCATTCGCAAGGTCCTACCACCGACACCAAGTACAAACCCCTACAGCTCATTCCCGGACTGAACATTGGCGGTTTCTTCGATGCTGGCGACTTCGACATCGAGACGGGTTCGAACATCAACGTGGTGCAGAACCTCGTTCGCATCTGGGAGCTCTTCCGCAGTAATCGCGATGAGACATTCGTTAGCCAGGAGCAACGGTATGTCGATCTGCATCGTCCCGACGGAGTGCCCGACCTTCTGCAATACATCGAGCATGGCACCCTGAATCTCGTGGCCCAAGCCGAACGCATCGGTCACATGTCGCAAACCCTTTCGAACTCCGTGCTCGACAACTATCATCACCTCGGAGATGCCGCATCGATTACCGATGGTCTGCACTATGACCCGAAGCTGAAGCCTTATCAAGTTTCTTCGGACGGCAAGCGAAGTGGCACACCTGATGATATGTGGGCCTTTACGACACGCAATCCAGCTCTCGACTTCCGCGCTGCCACCATGTTTGCTGCTGCCAGCCGTGCCCTCGAAGGATATAACGACGGATTGGCACGCCGCGCACTTGTCCAATCGAAACGACTGATGGCCGAAGCCACCAAACTACTGCATGAGGCCGACCTCGGAGCAAACCTGCAGCTTTATGGAGCTACAGGGGAAGAACAATATCTCGAAAAGTTCAAGGCAGGTATCTGGAAGTCGCTCGACAAGCAACTCAACTTCACACTGCAGACCGCCCTCGATGCCATTCCCTATATGGATGATGCCTATCATGAGCAGTTGCGCCCATACGTCGAGAAGTATCGTGCATTCGTCGATAGCCTCGACATCGACAACCCCTATGGTGTACCCATCGGACTAGGCAACTGGGCAGCTGGCGGCGGTATCGTGCAATTTGGTGCCACCCTCTGTTTCGCTAACAAATACTATCCCGACATCATCGACAAGGCACAGCTCTATCGCGCTGCAAATTGGATCTTCGGTTGTCATCCCTACCACAATTACTCGCTCGTGGCTGCCGTGGGTGCAGCACGTCCCAAGGCCGTGTTCTATGGCAATAACCGTGCCGACTTTTCGTTCATACCAGGCAACATGGCGCCAGGCGTGCTCTTCCGCAATCCCGACCATTTCGAAAACTACGACGATTGGCCGTTCCTGTGGGGACAGAACGAAGGCACCATTGCTGGAAATACTCAATACGTAATCTTCGGTCTGGCCTTCAAGGATAGAGTCAAACAGTAAAAAACTTGTTCCCCGCAAAATCCTGGTGTTCACCGTGATGTATGTAGCCCAACTGGTCGCAAACCAGTTGGGTTTTTCCTATCTCCATGCCAATGTTGTAATGTGAGTGTCCAAAGATCCAATATTTGATGGGACTTTGTGCAATATAGGGTGCCAATTCGACGGCGAAGGCCCCGCTATACGACTTGCTGGCAAACTCCGGATAAAGGAGCTTGAACGTAGGCACGTGATGCGAAGCCACGACGATATGCTTTGCCGTACTCTCGCTGACGGCACGTTGCAGGAATGCCAGACAACGCTCATGCTCCTCATTGAAACGTGGCCACGTCAGACTCTCCTCCCCCGAGCGAATGCGATGGAAATCGGTCACACCAAACTGCGTATAGCGTCCATTTTCGGGGGCAACCCTTGACCAAAGCGTTGTCGCTATCAGATCGATGTCTTCGCCCAAACGTATCACGCAATTGTAATAACAATGCACATTGCGTCGGATGGGCAACACCCACCCTTCGTGCAGCGTGTTGATGTCGAAAAACTGATAGAACTCATGGTTACCGGGCACGACAATTACCTGCTGATAGTGTTCGGAAGCCCAATCCCAGAATGGATGTGAAGTGTAGGTCGCGTCAACGCCCAAATAGCCAATATCGCCAGCAAGTACGAGCACCTCGCCCATCACTTGGATGGGATGTTGGATCAAGTATTCACCGTTTCTCTTGTATTCGAGATGCAGGTCGGAGGCGTATTGAATTCTCATGGGATAACTGTCTTCAATTTGTGGTGCAAAGATAGGGGTTTTTCATGAAAAAAGCAAATATTGCAAAGATATTTGTGAATTGATAATTGTTAATTGAGAAATAATCAGTATCTTTGCAGCATGATAGCAAAGAATTTGGTCAAAAGGCTGATCTGCCCGACAGCAAATCTTAGCGAGACAAAGTTACGTGCAATGTTTGCCGACCGTTGGGTGGTGATTACCGGTGCTTCGCGCGGCATCGGCGAGGCTTTGACGTGCCGCCTTATAGATGCCCGTGCCAACCTTTTCCTCATCGCCCGAAGCGAGGAACGCCTAGAGGCTCTTTGCAACAAGGCACGCGAAGCGGGATGCAAGGCATCGTATTGTGCGATGGATCTGCGCGACCAGGATAAGCTGTACGAACTTTGCGAAACCCTGAAGCGCAGTTTGCCGCGTGTGGATTATCTCTTCTGCAATGCAGGAAAATCCATTCACCGCGACATTATCGATGCCACGAACCGGATGCATGATTACGACCGAACAATCGACTTGAATTACCGTGCTCACATCGCACTTTCCTTGGCCTTAATTCCCAAGCTCAGCGAAAGCAAAGGGCACATCATCTATACATCCTCGGTCAGCACCCTCTATCCTCCGGCACCTGGTTGGTCGGCTTACCATGCCTCGAAATGTGCAGCCAACACTTGGTTCGAAACGGCACGCGTGGAGTTGAAGAAGCAGAATATCACCATTCAGATTGCCTACATGCCGCTTGTCCACACCGATATGTCGGAGGCAACCCCTGCCTATCGCGATCTCCCGGCCTTTACAGCTGACGAAGCTGCTGGCCAACTGCTCAAGCTGAGCATGACGAAGCGTTTCACCTACAAGCCCTGGTGGGCCCGCATCACTGCACCCTTGGCCACCCTTTTCTCACCCTTCGTCCGGCTGTTCTATTGACATGCGAAGATCTCTACTGCATACACTCAAAGCATTACACATCATCACACCCCGTGGTATCGCCCGCTGGGTGCGATGCTTTGCCAATGAGGGGATTACTCTGATGGCGATGTTGAAGTTTTCGGCCACCTATTATCCCGAGCGTTGCGCATTGGTCTCCGACACGTTACGCCTCAATTACTGCCAGCTCTATCAATATGCAAGGCAGTTGGCTCATTTATTATCTAATGACTACGGTTTGCGCAAAGGGGATGTTGTGGGCGTGTTGTGCAGGAATCATGCAATATCGCTGCTCCTCCTGCCAGCCTTGTCACGACTGGATGTGCATGTGCGCTTGCTTAACACCGACCTGGGCGAACAGCAGATCGAAGGACTTGTCCAAGATGGCCAATACAAATTGCTCGTCTTTGACGAAGAGATACAGGAGAAATGCGTGCCCGCATGTCATCCTTGCCAGACCATCAGCTCCGAGACTTTGTTCAACCAGATATTTGTAGAGCATAAGGATACCGACAATGACCTTCCCCGAATCATCCAAGGACCCGAAATCACGGTAATGACTGGTGGCACAAGCGGGAAATATACCGGAGCATCCCGACGTCCCTCAGTAACACAGTTTCTATGTCCCTTCTTCGCCCTGTTGAAGGATATCGGCATCGGGGAATATTCGAGTGTCTGTCTCGCCTTGCCTTTCTATCACGGCTTTGGCCTGACCTCACTGATTGTGTCGCTGCTGATGGGAAAGAAAATATGCCTGATGCGGCATTTTGAGGCCAAACAGGCATTGAATATCATTCATGACGAAAAGGTGGAAGTCTTCCCCATCGTTCCTGTGTTATTGGCCAGAATCTGGCAACAAGACAATGCACGGGAGAACCTGAAGAGCCTGCGATGCATCATCAGCGGGGGAGACCGTCTCGATCGGAAACTGATCGAGGAAACGCAACGACAGTTGGGCAACGTGCTCTATAACCTGTATGGCACTTCGGAAGCCGGCTTCGTGATGCTGGCCACACCCGAAGATCTGTCAAGACATGAAGAGACGACCTTGGGCAAACCAATTCGTGGTGTGAGATGTGCCGTCAGGGACAAAGATAAGGACGGAATTGGCACCCTATGGATTCGTTCCCGTTGGGCAATGACAGGCCTCTGCAACCGATGGCAAGATACTGGCGATCGCGTATGGTGCGATGTCGAAGATTATTACTTCCATCGCGGACGGGCAGATCAGTTGGTAGTCTGTGGTGGAGAAAATGCCTATCCCGACAACGTAATGCGGGCACTCAGCCTACATCCCGCCGTGGTGGCTTCGCACGTTTATGCAGTGCCTGACCACGAATTCGGGAATGTGCTGAATGCCCGGATTGAACTTCGCAAGGATGCTTCTCTGACGTCCTATGACATCGTCGAATGGCTCAGACCTCGAATCACGAGGGCCGAAATGCCACATGAGATCACCTTTGGCCCGATAGAAACGCTCTCGACAGGAAAACAATCTATTTTTCTATCACGAACCTAAATCACGATGGGGATTTCGGGATCGAAACGATCCATATACTTCACCTTGAACAGATTGATACGGTGCAGACGATCGATCTTCGCCTTGGTGGCAGGATCTGGCTCAATGCCCTCACGAATATACTTGTCGAGGGTGGCATAGGTGAAGCCCAATTTCACTTCATCGGGCGAACTGTGCGGCAGTCCATCATCGGGAACCTTATCGACCCACTCCAATGGAAGACCCAGCACACGGCCTATCTGCAGAATCTCAGTCACTGTAAGGAACGACAGCGGGCTGAAGTCTCCTGCATTGTCACCATAACGCGTAGCGTAACCAATCCAATCCTCCGACAGATTACAAGTATTGACCACACGTCCGTTGTTGGTCTGCGCGATGGCGTAGAGCGTCACCATGCGGACACGTGGCGGAACATTCTGTGTAGTCTGTACGGTCCACGTATCGGCCACCGACTCATTCTCTTCCAGCTTGAGGCTGTTGACAGCGCTGGTGATAGCACCAATGGGAGCCACGCAATAACGTATGCCGATGTGACGTGAGATGCGATCGGCATCATTGATGGCCTGGCCGTTGTCAGGCATGGCTACGCCGATGACGCGATCCTTGCCGAGAGCCTCGGCACAAAGAGCAGCAGCTACCGTCGAATCTTTGCCACCCGACATGCCCAGCACAGCATTACAGCCTGGGCCATTCTGCTCAAACCAATCTCTAATCCACTGGATGACCTCTGCGGTCACTCTTTTTGCATCAAATTCTTTCATAGTATTTATCTATTTAAGATTATAGTAACTATAGTGACTATAGGAACTATAAAAATCCATATCCCTTAGAACGTATAAGAGCAGCCGACAATCAAGCAACGGGAATTGGGTTTGGTCACCGTTGTCATATTGTAATCGGTATTGGTTAGGATCTGTTTCCTGTCGGGTTGCAGAATGTCCTGCACGAAAGCATACATAGCCCACTGGCCGATCTGCTTCACGGCACGGAACGACCAATAGAAGTTCGACTGGTTATAGTAGTAACGATGCGTCTCGCGCCCCGTATAGAGCAGCACGGTGGCCAATGTCCAATCTTTGGGCAGCTGGAATTGGGGACGAGCCTTGAAACTGTATGACCAGGCATTGTCCGACGAAACGCTTTCGCCCTCATAGTCGAGATACTGGCAATGGAAGCCCATTGTCATCGAGAAAAGTCCATAACGCACTTCTCCCTCGGTGGCATAGCGCAGGTAGCTGTAGCGCGGATCGTTGATCCACGTCTTGACCGAGCGTTGTGTAGCCTCATCGTAGGACGAGATCTGTGAAATGTCGTCGGTGATGCGCTTATAGGCAAGGCTGTGGGTGAGTGTCCAATGCTCGCCCGAATAAGTGTAGCTACCCTTCACTTGGCTGTTCTTCGATGGGCCGAGGTTTGAGTTACCGACTACCATCACGCCGATGCTGCTGCCGATGTGTACGAAAGGATAGAGCTGCGTATAGGTGGGACGTGAGATGTTGCGGTCGAAACTCAGCACGAACTTGTTCTTCGCATTCATCTTCATGGTCGCCTTGGCTGAGAGCATCCAGTCATTATAGGTCTTGTCATGACTGGCTGTCTGGTGGTCATCGATGTCGTTGATGAAGTTCTCGTATCGAAGCGTCGCATCGAGGGTGAGCCAGCCATGGGAATAGTTGGCCGAGAAAGATGTCAACGAGGAGTAGGTGTTGAAGTCAAACTCGGTTGCCGTATCGGTGATGCGCATGTCCTCGATAGTGTATTTCTCCTCCACGCCAAACTTAAATCCATTCCACGACTTGGACTGGAAACGAATCATGGCGTAGGGATCGAAGTTGCGGAGCGTCTGGTTTTGCTCTCGCAACGACGACTCGGAATGTGCAGCCCAGGTGTCCGACTCCACATCGGTAGGCTTGTAGTTGTATTTCAAGTTCAAGCGTGTCGTCAGTCGGCCCACATCGTCGAAGTCGCGGATATACTGCAGGAGGCCGCCCAACTTGAGGTCACGATTGGAACGACGCTGCTCTTCGTAGAACGACTCCTGCTCCGTTCCGTTGGCCTCGTGTCCGTTCTTGATGGTACTCTCTGACACGCGGTTGTGGTCGAAACTTTCAAGGAAGCCAATGGTGAAGATCTGTCCCTTGGTGGGCGCATAATCCAAACGGGTCGAAAAGTCCTGCTTCTCATATTTGGTCAGGATGTTCGAACTTGTGAGACGGTCGGCACCATTCACGAAGTCGGTGCTGACGTCCTTCTCGGTGTTCAGTTCACTGAAATCGACCGACAGCTGGCTCGTCAGGAGCAAGTTTTCCTTCAAATAGGTAACGTAGCCCGAAGGCATGGCACGACCATTGCTGCTGGCACCAAGGTAGGCACCGCCATAGACATGTGCCGAATCGGGCTTATGCTCCAGTTCCTCACCCACGTCGTAGGCATCCATGATGCGTTTGGCAATGCGTTGGAATTCGTCGGTATCCTGAGCACGCAAGGAGGCAACACCGACAAGGCTCACAACCCAAGCATAAAAGACAATTTTTCTTACTCTATTCATAATTGTTATAGGCATAATGATAAGTGTTCGATGCGGCAAAGATAAGGTTTTTTGTCGGTATCTCCAAATTTTGGACGAACAGTTTGGACTTTTGTATCCAAATTATGACAAAATGGTCGAATAATTTTCCGACATATCGATTTTTCAATTATCTTTGCAGTGCAAAAAAACGAATTCTAACCCTTTAATCACCGGTATAGTCCGGTTTTATTTATGAGAACCAAAACCATCGCCCTATCATTTCTGCTGGCAGTCACTGCATCTGCAATTGCCCAAAAGAAAACGTTCGACAAACCTCTCTATGGCGCTGCCTATTACAGCGAGTACACCCCGACCGACCGCCTTGACGAGGACATCCGCCTGATGAAGGAGGCTGGCCTCACCGTGGTGCGTGTCGGCGAATCGACGTGGTCGCTCTTCGAGCCACAGGACGGACAGTTCGAATTCGCGTGGATGGATCGCATCCTCGACAAAATGCACGAAGCCGGCATCAAAGTCATCCTCGGCACACCGACCTACTCCATCCCGTCATGGCTGGCAGCAGAGCATCCCGAAGTGTTGTCGCACACCATCGATGACAGGCAGAGCTACTACGGCATACGTCAGAACATGGATCTCCTGAACCCCACCTACCGGCGCTATTGCGAACGCATCATCCGTGAGATGATGGAACACTTCGCGCAACATCCCGCCATCATCGGCTATCAAGTGGATAATGAGGTGGAGGCACGTAATATCGACAATCTCGACTATTTCGAAGGCTTCCGTGACTACATCAAACAAGAGTTCAAGGGCGACCTTAAGGAGCTGAATCGCCGCTGGGGCCTCAACTACTGGGGCATGAACATCAACAAGTGGGAGGACTTCTACGACCGCAAGGGCGTGACCAACCCCTCGTACAAGGTATGGTGGGAGCGTTGGAACCGAAAAGTTACCGCCGACTTCCTCAACTGGCAGATTGATATCGTAAACGAATTCCGGCGACCCGACCAGTTCGTCACCCATTGTTTCATGCCCAGCTTCGCCAACATCGACCAGGTGGAAGCCTTCCGCCAGATGGAATACCCTGCCATCAACGTCTATTACAACATGCAGGACCAGCAGGATGGCGCTTGGATTGGCTATGCATGCGACTATATGCGACCCATTTCGCGTCATCATAATTTCCTTATCACCGAGACCAATGCGCAAGGCACAGGATGGTCGAGCCGCGACCAATGGCCTCCCTACGATGGTCAATTGCGTCAAAACATGTATGCCTTCCTTTCGGGAGGCGCCAATATGGTGGAATACTGGCATTGGGCAACGCTCCACTATGGACAGGAAACCTACTGGCGCGGAATCCTCGGACATGAAGGCACACCCAATCGCGTATATGCCGAATTCCGGCGGGGAGCTGCAGAGCTCGACAAGGTGGGCGACCATCTGGTGAACGCACAAAAGCAGAATCGTGTGGCCCTACTGTTCAGCCACGACTCGAAACATGCCCTCGACTTCATGCCATACACCAACCGCGACCAGTACAAGGACTTCCTCCTCTACGATGCCCTCTATCGCCAAAACATCGAATGCGACATCCTGCCCGTGGACAAGCCCTCGATGCAGGACTTCTCGCAATACGATATGCTGGTTATCCCCTCGCTCTATGTGGCCACTGACGAACTGCTGCAGAAGATCAGCGACTTCGTACATGAAGGCGGCGAGGTGGTAATGCTCTACAAGAGCGGATACACCGACTTCGACAACGCCGTGCGAACCAGTGTTGCTCCAGGGCCATTGGCCGAAGCCTGTGGATTCACCTATCAGGAATACTCCTCCATCAACCGGCTGCCACTTCGCCCCAATGACCTTGGTGCTGACGATAACACGGTCAGCACCTGGATGGAATTCCTGCAACTCACCACAGCTCAGCCTCTCGCAACCGTCGAACATCCCTTCTTCGGCAAGTGGCCATGCATCACCGAGAACAGCTACGGTAAAGGGCACCTCATCTACATCGGTACCCTCCCCAGCACCGAACTGCTGCAGAAGCTCCTCGCTCGCGCTGCCGATCGCAAGCAGATACTGACGAAAGAACGACAATACCAGTTCCCCGTCATCCTTCGTTCCGCCACCAATCGTTTCGGCAAGAGAATTCACTACCTTTTCAACTATTCATACGAAACAAAGACCATCGCATATCCCTACCCCAACAGCCATTCCCTGCTCGACAACCAATCACTCAAAACCAATGCACCAGTCACCATCGAGCCGTGGGGAGTAGTCATCGGGGAAGAGTGATTTGTTAAAAAAACTCAAATATTTGACATAATTTGGAAAATAATTTGGTTTATAAAATAAACTTCTTTATCTTTGCAGCGTGATTCGAATCCAAATGGTCAAGATCAGGCTTTCTGCAGGAGTTTGGTGGAGACTAGAGAACAATAACAGATGTTCAACATTTAAATAAAAAAGGATTACAATGGAAGAAAAGAACAATATGACTGCCGAGCGCAGTCTGGAAATCATCACGAAACAGATCGAGCAAAGCCGCCAAGCTGTGGCCAAGGACACTGGAATATCGCTTTATGTAGCAGGTCTTTGCCTGATGGCTATGTCCCTCCTCATTGGATTATGTATCTTTTTCACAAACAATATGGCTTTCTACCTTTTATATATAGCTTCGCCAATACCAATCTACTTTGCCGACCGCTATGCCAAAAGGAACAAGCCAAAAGTACCAGCCAGTTTTGTTGGGACGATGGTAGATAAGACATGGCAGACATTCGGCATCTTCGCAGTCCTGTTCTTTGTGTTTGTCACTCTTTACAACCTATTAATGGGACATACGGAAAGCCCTGATGTTTATATGCGTCTGATGATCCACCCTTTCCGTATCATACTTCTGCTCTTCGGCATGGCCATCACCATCAATGGCTATACACTCAAGAATCGCTGGATGGTGTGGTGCGGCATTATCGGTGGTCTCGGTGGCTTCATTTGGGAGTCGTTCTATGTGACGCAGACCATCGTGGGCAGGTTCTTCAGTTCTTACATCAGCGAAAACTACTGTGGAATTGTTAATGGTTTAATACCTGGCATCATCATCGCACTCCTCGCCTTCATTGGGATAATGCTCCCGGGAATGATGCTTAAAAAACAGAGCTTATGATGTTCCCGACGTTAGACCCATTGCTGCACTCCGAGCTGCGACTGGCCATCATGTCGCTGCTCATCAGTGACGTAGAAGCCGAGTTCCCCTACATCAAGGAACAGACGGGCGCTACGGCAGGCAACCTGAGTGTGCAGATAGATAAGCTGTCGGCGGCAGATTATATCAAAGTGGAGAAATCGTTCAAGGGAAAGAAACCATGTACCATCTGCCGCATCACCCCCACCGGCCTCAAGGCCTTCGAGGACTACGTAAAAGCCTTGAAGAGCTATCTTGATGTGAAATAGGATCAACCCTTATCATGTATTACAACCACAGCTGCATGGAATCGTCCATGCAGCTGTGGTTGATATAGCAGAAAAAGCATAGATATCAATCAAAAGGTTTTATACTCAAACCAATCGATATCCACCACACCTTCATTATCCGTTTGCTGGCACTGTGCAAAAGCGCCCAACATCACTCCTGTAAATCCGCCAATCACTTCGGTTGACAGATAGCGGAAATCCATCTTGGCCAATGTCATGAAGTCATGCCCGTCAGTCGAAACCTGAAGGTAATAATATTCTTTATCCGAAGAGATTCGCAGATAGGTTCTGTTGCCCGCCAATGCTATCTCTTTCTCGCTATAAGACAGTTCTCCCAAACGTATATTTGACTTGACATAGAGCTTTCCTTCCCTTCTTTCAATTACTACATCATAATGATTCAAGGGAGCGGCATAAGCTGTGATACCTGCCTGCATTCCTTCTGTCATGTGCTTTACATCAAGCAGGGCCGTAGCCTCGAACCTCAATTCCGTCTGTCGTCTTGCCACAAAAGTAGGAGACGACGCCGCATCGAGCGTCAGTGTAGAGGGCTTGAGTCGCAGCCACCCCTTGCGCTCGGTCAATGAATAATTGCTAAGCTGCACATTGCCAATACTGTGCCAGCCCAAAGGCATGCCTAAAGACTGATAGCTGTCGGCAGGCACATCGCGACGCACGTAGTTGAATTCCTCTCGCTCAGGGTCGTTCGGCATCGGCACTTGCGGCAACGTCTTGCACTTCATATCGATGCTCAACGTGCCATTGCCATTCACTACAGGCCAGGCGTTCTCGTCCCAGCGGACTGGAGCCAGCATCGTCTCACGTCCCATCACATGCAGCAGGTAGCCACTGGTGCGGTAACCCAGACAGATCATCCACCACGAAGAATCGGTAGCCTGTACCAGATCGGCATGCCCCAGCCCCTGAATAGGATTATCCTGCATCTCCATGCTGAAATGAGAGAGTATCGGGTTGGCTCGGTTAGACTCATAAGGTCCAAACAATGAACGGCTACGTAGTATGTTTACTTGATGTCCGTGTTCCGTACCTCCCTCAGCCAGCAGCATGTAGTACCAGCCATCCTTCTTATAGATATGCGGTCCCTCGGGATATCGGCCACCCAAGCCTGTTCCCAAATGGTGAATCTCACCTATCTGCTTACCTGTCTCAACGTCGATTTCACATATCTTGATATCACCCTGTTTCCAAAGAAAATAACACTTGTCACCTTCGAAATACAAGGTAGGATCACAACTGCCTATCGCAAAGTCAATGACAATTGGGTCTGACCACTCTCCCGCAGGATCATCAGTCCAGACATAGAAATGCCGACGTGACGGGAAAACGGTAGTAACCATATAGAAGCGGCCTTCATGATAACGTATGGTTGTGGCATAAACGCCACCATTGGTCCACCCCAGCTGTGGATTTGCCTGACTGTCCAGCCCCGACAGGTCCAACTGCGAAGGACGTGTCAGACAATTGCCTATCTGTTCCCAGTTCACAAGATCCTTGCTATGAAAAACCGGCACCCCGGGAAAGTACTGGAACGTCGAGTTTACCAGATAGAAATCATCTCCAGCACGGCACACGCTTGGATCGGAGTGGAAACCCGGAAGTACAGGATTCTTAAAACCCTGTGCCGTTACCATTTCGCACAAAAAAAGCAAACACAGAAAGAGGTAATGATGCAGATATTTCATAGTCTATTGTATTTTCGAATGCAAAGATATAGATAAAAAACCAAACTACAAAATAATTGGATATAATTCTATAACTTTTTCAAAAAGAACGCCCCCTTCATCCCGAAGGAAGATGTTCATCAAATAGTTACGGATACAAAAAAAGCACTTGGGAAAGTGTTCATACTCCCCAAGTGCTTTTTTATACATTAATAGTATAATACGAATCTCTTAATACTCCTCTTCGTTGAAGAAGAAGTCGTCCTTCTGTGGATAATCAGGCCAAAGATCCTCGATGGATTCATAAATGTCGCCTTCATCCTCCATCTCCTGAAGGTTCTCGATTACTTCAAGAGGAGCGCCAGAACGATTGGCATAGTCAAGCAATTCCTCGCGGGTAGCAGGCCATGGTGCATCTTCAAGTTTAGAGGCCAGTTCAAGTGTCCAATACATACGTTTCTTAATTATTTAAATTGTTAGTTTTTAGTCTTTTTTCTCAGGCGAAAATACATATATTCCGCTGAATTTGCGCGCGAAGATAGTGGTTTTATCAATATGTTGTTCAAAATGGGGCAAAGATTTAGGGAAATTTAACTAAAATGCCACTATGTAATGCTGCTTGAAGAAACGTGGTTTGAGGATTGCCAGTCCATAGTCGAAAAGATCCATGGTGATTGATACGTCATCGCGGTCACAAATCTGGTCCCAGAATAGTTCGTTGATGTGCCCGGATTGAATGCCACGAACAAAAATCACCGTATCCTCCTTCGAATGGGCCATCACCCATTCCACCAACTGCTGCGCATAGACTCCCGAAGGCTTGAAACCCTTTCGCCCGACCTCATCCTGGTCCTCGTATGGATTGACATTGACGACAATGAAGTCATAGGGTGCACTTTCGTCCAGCTGCTCAAATTGCTCGGCAAACGTAATCTGCGGCAGGCGCTTTGACAGCCACGACAGGTTGACTTGGGCTCGCGTCTTTGTCTCGGATGTGGCCAACGTAGTAACCCGTAGGCGACTGTCGGTCATAATCAACGGGAGCAATGTATATCCGCCATCGCAAGTGATTTCGGCAGCATTGCGGCAATGGAAACGATTGGCCAGACGCAGCAAGAGGCAGGCCACCTTGTGTGAGATAGGAGCCTGCTTGTTGTATGTGCTCTGCATACGCCGATAGGCATAATATGGAAGCTTCTCTTCAATCACTTCCGTAATGATGGCGTATGCGAAAGGAGAATGCACACCGAAACCCTTGCGGTGCTTCAGCTTGCGCACACCCTTTGACAAATATTCCTTTATTTTTTTCTTGGCACCCATGGGGTTCAATTAACGATTAACAATTAATAAATAAAAATTGGGTGAGGATCTTGTAATATAACTGGAGGGCTTCGCGAATCTCGTCCGGTCGGATATATTCATCAGCCGTATGGCTGCGCGAAGACTGTCCAGGTCCCATCTTCAGGCTGGGGAATCGCATCAAAGCCTGGTCGCTGAGGGTTGGTGAGCCGAAAGGCTGGCGGCCCATGGCCATGATACACTTCAAAAGGGGATGATCGGCCGAAATGCCCGAAGGCTGGAGACGTGTACTGCGGGGAATTAGTTCCACTGCTGGCCCTTCAGTGGCAAGTGGAGACTTCACCTTGCCGACCTCCTGACGAAGAATCTCTACCACTTCGTCGTTGCTGTAGGCGTCGGTAGTGCGACAATCGACCACGAAGCTGCAGATGTCGGGAACGACATTGTGCGCTGTGCCAGCCTGAATACCCGTCACCGTCACCTTGACAGGCCCCAGCAACGCCGATTCCCGCTCGAAGTGGAAGTTGCGCAAACGTTCGATGGCTTCCAATGCCAGATAAAGCGCATTCACGCCTTCATTGCGTGCAGCATGGCCCGACTTGCCATGAGCGATACCATCGATCACGACAAGGCCCTTCTCGGCTACAGCCGGCTGCATTCCTGTAGGTTCACCGACAAGGCCCACATCGATCTTCGGCAACTGCGACAGCACACTCTCGATACCGTTCTTTCCGCCCACCTCCTCTTCAGCCGAAGCCAGAAAGACGAGATTGTGGTTGCGACGCTCGCTCTGCTCCTCCTCTGTCAGCATAAGGAAGATATGGAGCAACGTAACCAGCGATGCCCCATCGTCGTTGGATCCTAATCCGTAGATGCGCTCCTCAAGGCTGCCATCGGGCAAAGCAACCTCCTCACGACTGGCACAGAATGGATCGTGCTGCCAAGTTGATACGGGCTTTACCGTATCGACATGTGCATTGAGAAGCAGCGTTGGGCGACCCGCATCAAAACAGGGATCAAGAAGCCAAAGGTTATTCCCCGAGCGATGCACCTCCCGTCCTGTACTTTCCATATAATCCTGAAGCATATCCGACACAGCCTTCTCTTCCCGACTCACAGAAGGAATCGCGATCATCTTTTCGAGTAAGTTGATGGACCGAAGAAACGCTGTTTGAAGATCCGAGGACATATAGTAATTAGCAATGATCAGTTAATAATTCACAATTAATTGACGAGTACAGGTTAGAAATGCGGCGCAAAGATAATGATTTTTATGAAACGAAGATAATCTTTCATCCAAAAATTTTGAAAAATTCGCAAAAATATCTATCTTTGCGCCACATTTTTTGAATTATTATACCAGCAGATGCTGATTTTGCTATGATTACGATAGAACAACTGAAGGCCGCACAGGACCGTTTGACCGACCTGCACCGCTATCTCAACATCGAAGACAAGAAGATCCAACTCGAAGAGGAGGAGCTTCGCACCCAGGTGCCTGGATTCTGGGACAACCAGAAGGAAGCCGAGAAACAGATGAAGGTGGTCAAGGGTATCCGTTCGTGGATCGAGGCCTATAACAATGTCAAGGCGAATGTCGATGAACTTGCCACAGCCTTCGACTTCTACAAGGAGGATCTGGTGAGCGAAGAGGAGGTTGACGAGCAGTATAAGAAGACGATGGACCTCTTTGAGGACGTCGAGCTGAAAAATATGCTTCAGGGTGAAGAAGACCACATGAACTGCATTCTCAAGATCAATGCAGGTGCAGGTGGCACCGAGGCACAGGATTGGGCCGAGCAACTGCAGCGCCTCTATATGCGCTATGCCGAGGACCATGGCTACAAAGCCACTGTCCAGGACCTTGTGGAGGGTGACGATGCCGGCATCAAGTCGGTGACCATCGAAATCGATGGCGACTATGCTTTCGGTTACCTGAAGTCCGAGAATGGCGTGCATCGCCTGGTGCGTGTGAGCCCCTATAACGCTCAGGGCAAGCGAATGACATCGTTTGCTTCGGTCTTCGCATTCCCGATGATCGACGACACCATCGACATCAAGATCGATCCCGGCAAGCTGACGTGGGACACCTTCCGTTCGGGTGGCGCTGGTGGTCAGAATGTCAACAAGGTGGAGTCGGGTGTACGTGCCCGCTATATGTACACCGACCCCTATACCGGCGAAGAGAAGGAACTCCTGCAGGCCTGCACCGTGACGCGTGACCAACCCAAGAACCGTGAGATGGCGCTCGAACTCCTCAAGTCGCAGATCTACAACATCGAACTGGAGCACAAGCGCGAGAAGCAGGCTTCAATCGAAGCAGGCAAGAAAAAGATCGAATGGGGATCGCAGATCCGTTCGTACGTCTTCGACGACCGTCGCGTCAAGGACCATCGCACCGGCTATCAGACCTCAGATGTCAATGCCGTGATGGATGGCAAGATCGACGGCTTCATCAAGGCCTATCTGATGGAATTCGGTGGTCAATAGTTATCTATAACCCATAACCGATAACCATTAACCAATGAAAGCGTGCCAAAGTCATCATTCAGACTTTGGCACGCTTTCATTGGCTTCGTCGAACCTTTTCCTCCAATATCGGGACTTTTCCAGATCGACCTTCACGCCTTTTCCTTCTTCATAGATCTCCGTCAGGAAAGCCATCGAACGCCTATCTCCAAGTTCCGCAGCCTTGCGGAAATACTCTATGGCCTTCTCAAAGTCCTGCTTTACCCCAAAACCCTTGTAATAGCATAATCCAAGCTGGGCTATCGCTTCGACTTCGCCTTTCTCAGCCGTCTTGACATACCATTCCACGGCTTTCTTGTAATCCTTGTCAACGCCTTCGCCATTGAAGTATAAATGTCCTAGATTAAGCTGCGAACGCACATATCCCTGCGCTGCGGCCTTGGTGTACCACTCGAAGGCCTTCTCAGGGTCATAAGGAACTCCGTCGCCATAATAATAACAGTTACCGTAGTTGTTTTGTGCTGCGGCATTGCCCTGCTCGGCAGCCAGCCCATACCATTCAGCAGCCTTACTATAACTTTGGATGAGGCCCTTGCCCGTGTAATAGCAGTCGCCCAGATTATTCTGTGCTGTGGCATGTCCTTGTATGGCTGCCCTGGCAAACCACGACACGGCCTCCACATAGTTAATATCAACCCCTTCGCCGAAGTAATAACAGTTGCCCAGATAAGCTTGTGCGACGGCATTGCCCTGCTCAGCCGCCTTGGTGAACCACTCCACCGCCTTCTTGTAATCCTGTTCCACACCTTCGCCGCGATAGTAGCATTCGGCGAGATTCTTCTGCGCCTGGACATGGCCCTGTTCTGCAGCCTTGGTATAATATTCCACAGCTTTCTTGAGGTTCCGAGGTACGCCATCTCCATTGTAACAGCAGTTGCCCAGACTGTTGATCGCATTCACCTGTCCTTGACAGGCTGCCTTGGTGAACCATTCCACCGCCTTCTCGCAATCACGAGCTACACCCCTGCCTTCAAGATAACAAAGGCCCAGGTTGTTCTGGGCAATGGGATGTTCCTGAACAGCCGCCTTGGTATACCATTCCACGGCAAGTTTATAATCCTGATCCACACCCAAGCCATCATCATAGCAAAAGCCCAAGTAATGCTGGGCATCGGCATGTCCTTGCTCCGCAGCCTTGCGGAACCACTTTACGGCCTCTGTGTTATCCTCGGGCACACCGTCCCCATCGAAGTATTGAATACCACGTTCAAACTGCTGCTGTGCCGTAGCAGGAACAGCATCACAAGTATCCTCGGGAAGAGGGTTCGAAGAAGAAGACATGGAAAACTACAGAAAAACGATGACGTTAGCCAAGGAATGCGAGAAGCACACCTGCTGCCACTGCGGAACCGATGACACCGGCCACATTGGGACCCATGGCGTGCATAAGCAGGTAGTTGGTAGGATCGTACTTGAGGCCCACCTCCTGGCTGATGCGTGCCGAATCGGGCACAGCTGATACGCCGGCATTGCCGATGAGTGGGTTGATCTTCTTGCCTTCGGGCAGGAACAGATTGAAGAACTTGACGAAGAGCACGCCCGAAGCTGTGGCAACGATGAAAGAGAGCGCACCGAGACCAAAGATTTCGAGCGACTCGGCTTTGAGGAAGGTCGATGCCTGGGTCGAACAACCCACGGTGAAGCCCAGCAGAATGGTGACAATATCAATGAGCGGTCCCTTGGCTGTATCAGCCAGACGACGGGTGACACCCGACTCCTTCAGCAGATTGCCGAAGAAGAGCATACCGAGCAATGGGAGGCCCGAAGGGATGATCCACGTGGTGAGGAGCAGACCCAATATCGGGAAGATGATCTTCTGACGCTGGCTCACCGAACCAGGTGCCTTCATACGGATGCGACGTTCCTTGTCGGTGGTGAGCAGTTTCATTACAGGCGGCTGGAACACGGGTATCAGCGCCATGTAGGAATAGGCGGCCACCGCAATGGCACCCATCAGGTCGGGAGCAAGTTTGCTCGAAAGGAAGATGGCCGTAGGTCCGTCAGCTCCACCGATAATGCCGATGGCACCCGCCTCTTGAGGCGAGAATCCAAGGGCAAGCGATAGCATGTAAGCACCAAAGATGCCAAACTGTGCCGCAGCACCCACCAGCACCATCTTCGGATTGGCGATTAGTGCCGAGAAGTCGGTCATCGCCCCAATGCCCAAAAAGATGAGCGGAGGATACCAGCCCTGCTTCACGCCACTATAGAGGATATTGAGCACCGACCCCTCCTCGTAAATGCCGATACGCAAACCCGCATCAAGAGGGAAAGGAATGTTACCTACCAGAATGCCGAAGCCAATGGGAACAAGGAGCATCGGCTCGAAATGTCGGGCAATGGCAAGATAGATGAAAAGGCAGCCGACAATGGTCATCACCACATTGCCGACCTCCACATTGCCAAAACCTGTATATTCCCAAAGGACCTGCAGATTCTCTATAAAGAAGTCCAACTTATTCATTCGACACGTTTACTTTTTCTTGCTTATCAAGTCACGCAGACGACCGAACAGACCAGTCTTTTTCTGCTCTTCCTCGTTATAGCCGTAGCCATAACCATACCGATAGCCATAACCGTAGCCATATCCATAGCTGTAGCCATAGCTATAACCATACTTCGCCTTGCGACTCGACATCTGGACATCGTTCAGGATGATCGAAACATTTTTCAGCTTCTCGGCCTTCACGGCTGCCTCAATCTCATTGATGAAGCGCAGGTCCGATTTGCCCGAACGCACCACGTAGATGTTGCGATCGACGTGCTTGTTGAGCGTCATCGGATCGGCAATCACCAGATAAGGAGGTGAATCAAGTATGATATAATCGTAAACCTCACGCAGATTGGTGATAAGGACACCGAATCGCTCGCTCGACAACAACTCGTTTGGATTGGGTGGTACGCCACCCTTGAGCAACAGATCCAGCCCAGGGAATTCCTTGATCGGCACAATCGTCTGATGCCAGTCGTCCAGTTCGCCGCTCAGGTAATTCGACAATCCGACCGTTTGGTTACGCGGTAGGTCGAACAGTCGGCGCTGACGTCCCTTGCGAAGGTCGGTCTCCACCAGTATCACCTTCTTGCCTATCGAGCAGAGACTGATAGCCACATTGGCCGAAACGAACGACTTGCCTTCACCGGGAATGCTGGAAGTGAACTGCAGCACCTTACCCGTCATGAAGCCGATATTGGTGCGAATCGTTCGCATGGCTTCCGACAATACCGACGACGAACCCGATGAGCCTTCCTCGGCCATATCCGATGCCTTGAAGACGCGACCTTCTCGACGCGGCACGACGCCCAGCAACGGCACACGTGTACGCGACACGATGTCATCAGGATTCTGCACCTTGGTCTTCATCAGCATCAGGAGATAGACGATAAGCAGAGGCAGGAGGAAACCGATGACGAAGGCCACAAGAATCACCTGACGTTTATTGGGACCCACCAGCACGGTATTGTTCTCAGGATATTCCACTACACGGGCGATATCCGGCTCAGCCACGATGGTGAGCATCGTCTCTTCACGTTTCTTCTGCAACAGCACATAGAGCGGCTCGATCACCGAGCGTTCGCGTTCGATCTGTGCCAGGTTGATCTTCTGACCGGGCACACTCGACAGGTATCCCTTCGAACGCCCTTGCTGACGTGCCAGTTCCGAACGCTGCAGCGTCAGGCTGGTCTTCTGGTTGGCTATCGACTTCTCAATCACAGCTCTCAAGTCTGTGATCTGCTTGCTCAAACGCTGCACCACTGGGCTGTTCTCCGACGAACCTGCCAGCAGTCGTGCTCGTTCGATACATGCCGTATTGTAGTTGGTGATGAAGCCGACAATCGAGGGGTCGCTCAGTCCCACGTTGCTGGGCAGCACCGTATAAGGCTGATTCGACTTGAGCTCGTTGGCAATCATCTCAAGGAGGGTCAGCTGCACATCCACCTCCTGCAACTGCTGCTGGGCAGTCGCATCGGTATTGAGCGACAACTTGGCCTGTGAATCCAGATCGACCATGCGGTTCTTCGAACTGAACTGCTGGATGTTGCCCTCCACTGCCGACAACTGGCCACTGAGGTCCTCCAGACGACCGTCGATAAACTCCATCGTCTTGGCGTTCGACGTCATGTAGTAGGTCTTGGTCAGCTCGTTGTATTTCTCGATGGCCTTGGCCAGAACCTTCTCAGCACGCTCAGGGTGAATATCCCGCATCACGAGCTGCAGGATCGAACTAGTACTCATGCGCGAACTTTGGTCCTCCATCACCTCCACGCCAATCTGACGGGCAAGCTCGCGAGCACGGGCCTGTGGCGAATAAAGCATGATGTAGTGCGAACCCGACATGAAATAGTCGTAGGAATTGCCCTTGAATCGCGACTTGGCTTCATCCCAAAAGCCGAATCTCACGGCTCCCCAATTCCGGAGGGGCAGTTCTTCGCCGAAACGCACCACCTGGTCGGCATAGAGGCTCTCGCCATCACTTCCAAACAGACGGCGCACCGAGACTTTGAGCGAAGTGGTATCCACCACATCGTAGTCGATGCGGAACGTCGGGAGATTATTCAGGTTGAGGCTGTCGTTGGGAATATACGTCATACGCACCTCCTGGGGCAAAGTCTCGCGATTCACCCAGTGGTTGCGAACGAAGTACCGCACATTCAGGCCCAGCTCATCGACCACAGCCTGCAACACCGGAGTCGATTTGATGATGATCTTCTCGTTGGTCAGACTGTTGTACGACTGCATGCCCGTCATGTCGGCAATGAACGACATCTGTGCACTGGAGCTCATGCCGGCATTCTTGTCAGTGGTAACCATGACAAGGGCAGCGCTGTGATAAGTCTTCGGCTTGACATAAAGATACACAGCCGCACAGCAGAGACAAATGAAGATGGAGAGGATGATCCAATAGCGAAGCGCCCAAGTCAATTCAAGGATGGCACGCAGACTCAGACCACTGCCCGATTGCAGCTCGTCCTCCTCCTGCTCATTGATGATGTACTCACTCATGTAACGTGCTATTGATCGATAAAAAATGTACCCAGACTGGGAATCGAACCCAGATCAAAGGTTTAGGAAACCTCCGTTCTATCCGTTGAACTATCCAGGCAATACCATGGGTTTACTATGCGTTTCGTGCATATATTACCCAATTTTGCGCGGCAAAGTTACAAAATAAATCGAAAAAACAAAAATATTTCGTAATATTTCTGCCCAATATTTGCATATACCGACAATAATTCCTATTTTTGCAACCTAAATTTTCCCTTTGGCACCTACACATTAGAATATGACAGACGATTTCGACATAAGAGAAGCCTCCGAACCCTCAAAGTCAGCCCGTGAGAAGGAGTTCGAGAAAGCTCTCCGTCCCCTCACCTTCGACGACTTCCAGGGACAAGATAAGGTCAAGGAGAATCTGCGCATCTTCGTAAAAGCCGCCAAGATGCGTGGCGAATCCCTCGATCACACGCTCTTCCATGGCCCTCCCGGCCTCGGCAAGACCACCCTTTCGAACATCATCGCCAACGAGCTGGGCGTGGGCTTCAAGGTCACGTCGGGCCCCGTATTGGACAAACCCGGCGATCTGGCCGGTCTGCTCACATCGCTCGACAAGAACGACGTGCTCTTCATCGACGAGATACATCGTCTCTCGCCCATCGTCGAGGAGTATCTCTATTCGGCCATGGAGGACTATCGCATCGACATCATGATTGACAAGGGTCCTGCTGCCCGCAGCATCCAGATCGACCTCAACCCGTTCACCTTGATTGGTGCCACTACACGCTCTGGCTTGCTCACTGCACCCCTCCGTGCTCGTTTCGGCATCAACATGCACCTCGAATACTACGACACCGAAGTCCTTGCCGGCATCGTAGCCCGTTCGGCACGCATCTTGGGCATGGCCTGCAAGGAAGAGGCCGCCATCGAGATCGCCTTCCGCAGCCGTGGCACACCGCGTGTCGCCAACTCCCTGTTGCGCCGTGTGCGTGACTTTGCAATGGTGATGGGCCAGAACATCATCGACATCAAGATTGCAAAATATGCCCTTGAGGCACTCGGCGTCGATAAGTACGGTCTAGACCAGATCGACAACAAACTGCTCACCACCATCATCGAGAAGTTTAATGGTGGACCCGTGGGCCTCACCAATATCGCCACTGCCTTAGGCGAAGATGCAGGAACCATCGAGGATGTCTATGAGCCTTACCTCATCAAGGAAGGCTTCATCAAGCGCACTCCCCGTGGCCGCGAAGCCACCCCTCTTGCCTACAAGCACCTCGGCAAAACTCGCGGCAGCGACAGCCTGCAAGGTACCCTGTTTTAACCCTCCCCCCCATGTCCTTCCTGAAATCCCTCCTCAAAGATACTGCGCTCTACGGTCTCACCTCCATCGTCGGACGCTTCCTGAACTATCTGCTGGTTCCGGTCTATACCAAGGTAATGCCCGCAGTGTCGGGCGAATATGGCATTGTGACCAACATGTACGCCTACACGGCGCTCATTCTCGTCCTGCTGACCTTCGGTATGGAGACCACCTTCTTCCGCTTTGCCAACAAGTCCGAAGAGAATCCGCGCGATGTCTATTCCACTGCTCTGCTTACTGTAGGCGGCCTTTCTCTCCTCTTCCTGGCGCTTGTACTGACCTTCCTCACCCCGCTCTCACAATCGTTGGGCTACGGTGCCCATCCCGAATACATCGCCATCATGGCCATCATCGTGGCCATCGATGCCTTTGCCTGCATTCCCTTCAGCTACCTGCGCTATCAGCAGAAGGCCAAGAAGTTCTGTGCGCTCAAGATGATCAACATCCTCGTCAACATCGGCCTCAACCTCTTCGTCTTCCTCGCTTGCCCGAAGATCAACCAGTCGCATCCCGAGCTCATTTCGTGGTTCTACAACTCCGAATACCTCGCAGGCTACGTCTTTGCCATCAACCTCGTCACTTCGGTCATCACCCTGCTGATGCTCTTCAAGGAATGGATGCCCTTCGGTCAGTTCCACGCCTCCAATGGCCAGGCCATGCCCTTCA
The DNA here is from genome assembly GCA_017548545.1 of Bacteroidales bacterium. Taxonomy (GTDB): domain Bacteria; phylum Bacteroidota; class Bacteroidia; order Bacteroidales; family UBA3663; genus Liminaster. The sequence continues at coordinate 93,486 of JAFYZW010000100.1, forward strand.
AGTACATCTGGGATCGTCAGCTCTTCAGCCGCATGTTCCAATATAGTTATCCCGTATTGATCCTCGGTGTGGCCGGCATCCTCAACCAGACGATGGACAAGATTATCTACCCCTTCCTTGTCCCCGGCGCCGAAGGCGTACGCCAGCTCGGCATCTATGGTGCTGCCGCCAAGATTGCCATGATCATGGCGATGTTCACGCAGGCCTTCCGTTATGCCTACGAGCCCATCATCTTCAACAAGTCAAAGGATAAGGACGACGTCGTGAAGACCAACATCCTCGGCATGAAGTACTTCATCATCTTCACGCTGCTCGGCTTCCTCTGTGTCATTGCCTGGCTCGACATCTTCAAGGTACTGCTCATCCGCAACCAGGACTATTGGGAAGGCCTCACTGTGGTTCCCATCGTGATGGCTGCCGAAATCATGATGGGCATCTACTTCAACCTCTCTTTCTGGTACAAACTCATCGACCAGACACTTTGGGGTGCCCTGTTCTCGGTCATCGGATGTCTGGTGCTGCTCACGGTCAACGTCCTCTTCGTGCCCCGCTACGGCTACATCGCCTGTGCATGGGCTGGCTTCTGCGGCTATGCCACCTGCATGCTCCTCTCCTATTTCGTGGGACAAAAGAAAAATCCTATCCCCTATGATCTCAAGGAGATAGGAAAATATACACTTCTGGCAGGCGCTCTCTTCGTAAGCATGACGCAAATCCCCGA